>JAJPII010000034.1 GCA_021324825.1 Spartobacteria bacterium
AATCTGAACACGGTGCTGGGCCGGGACTTCACGATCAAGGGGTTGATCTTCACGGGAACCGGGACGACGGCGGGCGGGCAATCGGTGACTATAGGCGGAAGCAATACTCTTACGATCGGCGCGGACGGAATCACGGTGCAGGCGGGATCGGCGGCGCACGCCATCAGCAGCAATGTCGCGCTGGGGACAAGCCAGACTTGGACGAACAATTCCAGCAACGCCCTGACGGTAAGCGGACGGGTCAGCGGCTCATCCGGGCTTGCCACGGCGGGAGCGGGGACGCTCGTGCTTTCAGGATCGAATACATACGGCGGCGGGACGACGGTCAATTCGGGCACGCTGCAACTCGGGGGCGATTCGGCGCTGGGAACCGGCGGCGTCACGATGAACGCCGGGACGCTCGATTTGCACGGATTCAGCCCCGCCATCGGCGACTTGAGCGGCTCCAGCGGAGCCGTCATTACAACCACAACGGGCGGGCTCGCGACGCTGACCGCCGGGGGCGCCGCGAACACCTCCTATGCGGGCATTTTGAGCGACGGCGCCGGCCAGCTTGCGTTCGTAAAAAACGGCGCGGGCATGTTGACGCTTTCCGGGTCGAACACATATAGCGGCGGAACCACCGTTAACGCGGGAACCTTGCAACTGGGCGACACTTTCGCGCTTGGCGCGCCTGGCGGCAGTCTTGTGATGAATGGCGGCATGCTTGATCTGAACGGCTTCAGTCCGACCATCGGAGCCTTGAGCGGAGGCGGCGGAGCGGTTATCACCACCAGCGTCTCGGGCCGTCTCGCGACGCTGACGACGAACAGCGGCACGAACACAATCTACGCCGGGACGCTCACCGATGGCGCCGGCCGGCTTGCCCTCGTCAAAACCGGCACGGGCGTTCTGATGTTGACGAGTTCGAACAGTTACTCGGGCGGGACGACGCTCATCGCCGGCACGCTTGCCGCCGCCAACAGCTATGCTTTCGGGACGGGCAATGTCCTTGTCGATCCCGGCGTGCTCGAGGCTGCGGGCGCTTTGAAGCCGATCAAGATCGGAGGCGATTACGTTCAGCTGTCCGAGGGCGGGCTTCTGCTGCGCTTGGGAGGCGCAGGCGCCGGGCAGTACGATCAACTGGTCGTCGCGGGAAAGGCATCGCTTGCGGGCGCGCTCGATCTCGTCTCCTTCAACGGGTTCCAGCCGATGCCCGGCGACAAATTCGCCCTCATCGTCGCCGCGGGCGGCGTCACCGGGCGCTTTGACTCGGTCGAGCAACCCGACTTCGCCGTAAAGCTTGAGGTTCAATACGGCCCGAACGGGGTGACGACGGGCCCCGGCGCCGCAACGTCCGGCACGACGGTGGTGGTGGTCGAGGCGGAGCAAGCCGCCTTCGCGGAGTTTGCCCGCACGGCGAACCAGCGCGCGGTCGCCCGGGCGCTGGATCGCGAAGTGGGGGACGGGCAGGGAGGAGATTTCCGCAAAGTGCTGGCGAATCTCGATCTGGTGACCCTCGATCAGTTGCCGGGAGTGTTCGATCAGTTCAGCCCCGCCGTTTTCGGAGCGATGACCGAAATCTCCCGCTCCTACGCGGACGCGCAGTTCTCGAACGTGCGCGACCGTATTGACGGCGTGCATAACGGCGCGACGGGATTCAACGGCGGGCTCTCGATGACCGATTCCATCGGCTTCATGAGCGGGACGAACAGTTCCGACGGAAAATCGATCACGGAAGACACCGGCAAGGAGACGAACCCGATGCGCAATACGGCGGATAACCGTTGGGGCGTATTCGCCGCCGGCTCGGGCGTCTTCACCAACATCGAACGCACCGCCGACGAGGCCGCCGCGAATTTCCAGACCGGAGGCGTGACAATCGGCGTCGATTACCGCGTCATGGAAAGTCTCGTCTTCGGGTTGTTCGGCGGTTACGCCGGCTCGCATGCAAGCATTCCAAACGGCGACATCGATGTAAACAGCGGCAACATTGGTCTCTACGCGGCGTATTTCCAGGGCGGTTTCTACGCCCATGCTTCCGCTTCGGGCGGGATCAACGGGTACGACACCAAGCGGGACATCCGCTTTGCAAACATCCAGCGCGTCGCGCGCGGCGACACGCAGGGCGCCGAATACGACGGCATGATCGGCATCGGCTACGATTTTGCCAGGGGGCGCCTGAAGGTTGGGCCGACGGAATCCTTGCAATATACCGGCGTCAAGACGGATCGTTTCGCGGAGAGCAACGCGGGGGCGCTCGATTTGGGCGTCAACAGCCAGAAGGTTGATTCGCTTCGGAACAACCTGGGCGCGCGCATGAGCTACGCCATCCCGTTCGCGAACGGAAAATCCCTCGTTCCTACCGTCAGCGCCGAGTGGCAGCACGACTTCGGCGCCGAAGAGTACGCCATCGGCGCCGTTTTTCGCGATGACGGCGGCAGCCGCTTTTCAGTGAGCACGCCGGCGATTGGCCGCGACTCGATCCTGATCCGCGCGGGCGTGACCGCGAACTGGAGCGAATTCTTTTCCACGTCTCTCAATTACCAGGGAGACCTTGGGGCCTCGCATTACAGGAGCCACTCCGTATTGGGCGCGCTGAACGTCGCGTTTTGATGACCGCCCGGACACATAGAAAATGAATCTTTTCAAGACCAGCGGCGACCTGCCGCAACGGCTCTGCGAAGCGCGCCGGAAAGAGCCGTTTCTAGCCGCTATGTCGATGTCGCTGGCGGGCTGGCTCTGCTGGTCAGCCGCCGCTTCGGAGACGTCTCCTCCCGCGAATAATCCCGGGAACGCGGAGCCTGGCGCCGGGAGTCTCTACATCCGCGAATATCGCGTGGAAGGCGCGCGCCAGTTGACGAGGATCGAGATCGAGGAAGCCGTGTACCCGTTTCTCGGCCCCGGTCGCGGGAAGGAGGATGTGGAGCAGGCGCGCTCGGCGCTCGAGAAGGCGTTCCAGGCCAAGGGATACCAGACCGTGGAAGTGCAGGTCCCGCCGCAGCAGGTGAAAAACGGCGTGGTCTATTTGCAGGTGATCGAAGGCAGGGTGGGACGGTTGCGCGTCCGGGGGTCGCGCTACTTCTCGGCAGCGGAGATCAAAAGGGAAGCGCGTTCCCTGGCCGAGGGGAAGGTGGCGAATTTCAACGACGTTTCACGGGACATCATCGCGTTGAATCAACTGCCCGACCGCCGCGTGACACCCGCGCTCAAGGCGGGAGTCGAACCCGGGACGGTCGATATCGATCTGAACGTGAAGGATACGCTTCCGCTGCACGGGAGCCTGGAGTTGAACAATCGCAACAGCGTCGGAACCACCCCGCTGCGCGTGAACGGCTCCGCAAGCTACAATAACCTCTGGCAGTTGGGGCATTCCGCCGGCTTCAGCTTCCAGCTTGCGCCGGAGCGCCTGGATGACGCGGAGATATTCTCGGGCTATTACATCGCCCGTTTTGCGAACCCCGGCTGGCTCAGCCTCATGGTCCAGGGGACGAAACAGGACAGCAATGTCTCGACCCTGGGCGGAGCGGATGTCGCAGGGCGCGGCGAAGTGCTCGGCGCGCGGATGATCATCACGCTGCCGGCGGGGAAAAATTATTTCGAGTCCGCCAGCATTGGCGCCGACTTCAAGCACTTTGACCAAAACGTCCTGCTGGGCGGCGCCCAGACCGCGACGCCGATCACCTATTTTCCGGTGAGCGCCGCCTATAGCGCGACCTGGATCGGCGCGCACAGCCTCACCGAAGTGAACGCGAGCGTCACTTTTCATTTTCGCGGAATGGGGAGCAGCGCCTCCGCCTTCGACGCCAGCCGGTTCAACGCGGACGGCGGCTTCATTTATTTACGTGGCGATCTCTCGCACTCGCAGGATCTGCCGGCGGGCTTCCAGGTGTACGCCAAGGCGCAGGGACAGGCCGCGGATTCGCCGCTCGTCAACAGCGAGCAATTCGCCGGCGGCGGGCTGCAAACGGTGCGCGGGTACCTCGAGTCGGAAGAACTGGGCGACAACGCGCTCTTCGGCTCGCTCGAATTGCGCACGCCTTCTCTCGCCCCCCTGTTCGGAAAAAAGTTGAATGAATGGCGGTTCTACGTTTTCGGCGAAGGAGGCGTATTGACGCTGAAGGATCCCTTGCCGGAGCAGGAGTCCCGCTTCGACATGGCAAGCGTGGGCGGAGGCGGCCGTTTTCAGCTCGAAGACCACTTTAACGGCTCGCTCGATATCGGCGTGCCGCTAATTTCCCAATCCCACACCAAGGCGCATAACGCATTGTTGACGTTCCGCCTGTGGGCCGATTTTTGAGGATGCTTCGCATGACTCAAAACGACCGCCGCGGAGCCTTGCATTTCCTGAAATGCCTGTTGTTCGCCATTCTGGCGGCAGTGGCGTCGCCCGGCGCCGCCCAGGCCTGGTGGAAAAGCGAATGGCCGTTGCGCAAGAAGCTGACCGTGGACACGACGCCGGCCGGCGCCGGCATCACCGCTCCCATCGGCACGACGGCGGTGCTGCTCCGCCTGTACGACGGCAACTTCCAGTTCACCCAGGCGAAGGAGGACGGAAGCGACCTCCGTTTCGTGGCCGCGGACGACAAGACTCCGTTGGCGTACCACATCGAGAAATATGACTCGCTCCTGAACGAGGCGTTCGTCTGGGTGAAAATTCCCGACATCTCCGACGGAACCAAAGTCAGCTTCTGGCTTTACTACGGCAATGCCGGCGGCGGCGCGGCGAGGGCCGACGACCCCAAGGGCAGCTACGACGCGGACATGGTCCTCGTTTACCATTTCTCGGAGCGCGGCTCGCCGCCCGCGGATTCGACGGGCAACGGCAACAACGCCCAAAACGCCGGAACCCCGTCGGAAGGTTCGATGATTGGCGGCGGCCTGCGGCTCGACGGCCATGGCGCGGTGACGATCCCCGCGTCGCCGTCGCTCGTCTGGGCGGAGGGCGGGGCGATGACGTGGTCCGCCTGGATCAAGGCGGGGGCGTTGAAGCCGAACCAGGTGATCTACAGCCGGAAGGAGGGCGGGAAGTCTTTCGTCATCGGCGTGGACAACGGCGCGCCGTTCGTCGAGGTGACGGACGCGAACGGCTCCAGGCGCAGCAAGGCGGAGGCGCCGATTGCCGCGAACAAGTGGCGGCATCTCGCGGTGGCGGCCGCCAGCCCCTCGATAACGCTTTATCTCGACGGCGAGCCTTACGCCACGTTGAACGCGGCCCTGCCCGGGCTGGATGCGGAAGCGACTCTCGGCGGCCGGGCCGAGGAAAATGGGTTCAGCGGGGAAATGGATGAACTGGAAATCTCCAGGACCGCGCGGCCCGCGGGTTTCATCAAGCTGGCGGCGATGAACCAGGAAGGCGGAGACCAGGCGGCGAAGCTGCTTGGGATCGGCGAGGATGAACAGCCGTCGAACTGGCTGAGCTGGCTGAGCAACGGCTACGTCGGAATAATCATCAAGTCGCTCACGCTGGACGGCTGGATAGTGATCGGCATCCTCATGGTAATGGGGGTGGTGAGCTGGTGCGTCATGATTGCAAAGGCCTCGTATTTGGGCGTCATGGGCCGGGCCAATTCCGCGTTCATGGACCAATGGCGCCATGTCGTCGCGGACCTGACGGTGCTCGACAAGGCCGGTCCCGACAAGGTCAAGAGCCTGGGAGGGCGCGTCGATCCCGCGACGGAGAAGGCGATCCGCAAGGCGAGCATTTACCGGATCTACCACATCGGCGCGCAGGAGATTCAGAACCGGCTCGGCGCCGAACCGTGGGGCGGGAACGCGCGGATTCTCTCCGCGCGCGCGATTCAGGCGGTCCGCGCGAGCCTGGACGGCGGCCTCGTGCGAGAGACGCAGAAGCTTAACAGCAAGATGGTCTTCCTAACCCTGTCAATCTCCGGCGGCCCCTTCCTGGGCCTGCTCGGCACGGTGGTCGGCGTCATGATCACGTTCGCCGCGATCGCCGCCGCGGGCGACGTCAACGTCAACGCCATCGCCCCCGGCATCGCCGCCGCGCTCGTCGCGACGGTCGCCGGCCTTGGCGTCGCGATTCCGGCTTTGTTTGGCTACAACTACCTCACCAGCCGCATCAAGGACGCAACGAGCGACATGCACGTCTTTGTCGATGAGTTCGTGACCAGGATGGCTGAGTTCTACGACGGCTCGGTCTTCGATTCGCAAACCAACGAAAGCGCCGATATCCATGCAAGTTCAATCTGAGAGCAAGCCCTACGACGACATCAACATCACGCCGATGCTCGATCTGGCCTACGTGCTGCTCGTCATCTTCATCCTCATGTGCACCGCTTCGGTCCAGGGGGTCAAGGTCAACCTGCCGAAGGCGAGCGCCGCGCCCAGCCTGGCCAAACCGAAGGTCAAGGTCATCACGGTCAACAATGAGTCGCACTTTTTTTTGGACACCGTGCCCAAGAGCCTGCCGGAGCTCGAGCAGGCCCTCTCGCAACTGAAAGCGCAGACGCCCGATCTGCCGGTGGTCATCAAGGGCGACAGCCTGACCCAATACCAGGGCATCATGGACGTTCTCGACATACTCGGGCGCCTGGGCATCTCGCAAGTGGGCCTCGCAACCAAGCCGCACGCGAAATAGCCGCGCCGCGCATCCAGGACCAGCCATGGACGAGAATGACGAGCCAGGGTTTTTTCGGAAATACCGCACCGCGATCATCGCGGCCGTCGTCCTCGCCGCCGGCGGTATTGCGATGGCGTTCCAGCTATCCTCCCGCCAGACGTCGTCCTCGCCCCGAAGGGCGCCGGATATCGTGATGATCAAGCTTCCTCCGCCGCCCCCTCCGCCCCCGCCGCCGCCGCCCCCGCGGCAGCAGGAAAATCCGCCCGAACAGAAGATGATCGAGCAGGAACCGGTGGAGAGCAAGGAACCGAAACCGGCCGAGAAACCGAAGGACGAGCCGCCGGCGGCGGTTGGCACGAACATCAAGGGCGACGGGCAGTCCGACGGCTTTGGCCTCAGCGGCTCGGGCGACGGTTCCCTGGGCGGATCCGGCGGGAACGGCGGCGGCGGCGGCGGCCGCTGGGGCTGGTATGCCGGCGAGGTGCAGACCGCCATCCAGGAAGCCCTGCGCAAAAACTCGCGCACTCGCGACGCTGCCCTCCGGGTCGAGGTCCGCATCTGGCCCGATGTCACCGGCCGCGTCACCCGCGCGCAACTGGTCGGCTCGACGGGCGACGCCGCGGTGGACGACGCGATCAAGAACCAGGTTTTGACCGGTCTCCAATTGCAGGAACCGCCGCCGCGCGACATGCCCGCGCCGATCGTCCTGCGCCTCATCGCCCGGCGGCCAAACTAGGCGGACCCTTTTCCGGCAAAATGGAACCCATCTCCTTTCGCAACCAGCGTTATTTCGCACGGCTCGCGCCGCTCATCGCGGTTATGTTGTGCCACGCCGGCGCGGTTGCCCTTGCGGCGCCGGATGCGGCTCCCGCGGAGTTGCCCGACTCACCCGGCGGCGTCGTTTCAACCTCAGCCCCGCCGTCCGCTTCCCTTTTTCCATCCGATTCCGCTTCTCCGGCCGCTCCGGCCGCTCCGTCGCGGAACGTGACGATAAATCTCATCAACCGTTTGGTTAAACGCGGCGTCCTCACCAAGGAGGATTCGGTCGAGTTGATAAAGCAAGCCGAGCAGGATGCGGAGGAAGCGAATTCCGCGGCGCAGCCGCCCGCCGCGCCGCCGGACGATGAAGTGCGCGTCGCTTACGTTCCCGAGGTTGTAAAGGCCAAGATGCGGGATGAAATCAAGGACGAGGTTCTCGCCCAGGCCCGCGCGGAGAATTGGGCCGCGCCGCGCCTTCTCCCCTCGTGGGCGCCGCGTTTTCGTGTCCTGGGGGATATTCGCGTCCGATACGAGGGAGATTTCTTTCCGGGCGGCAACGACAACACGGGCGCCTTCCCCAACTTTAACGCCATCAACACCGGTTCGCCCTTCGACACGAGCGGCGCGCAGTTTTCCCCGCAGTCCAATGTCGACCAGACTCGAAACCGCTTTCGCCTGCGGATCCGTATCGGCGCGGAGATCGACCTCGGCGAGGGCTTCACCGCCGGCGTTCGCGTCGCCACCGGCGAGAATGATTCGCCGGTCACGGAAAACCAGAGCCTCGGCCTCGCCAACCAGGGGCAGGGGGGCGATTTCAGCAAATACGCGATCTGGCTCGACCGTGGCTTCTTGAAATACGAAGTGGGCGGGCAGCCGGACAAGGACTTGGCTGCGAGCATCGGCCGTTTCGACAATCCGTTCTTCGCTCCCTCGACGATCATTTGGGCCGACTCCATCGGGTTCGACGGCGCGGCCATCCAGGCAAAGTACCCGCTGCGATTTTATTTCCCGGTCACGCCGTTTTTGAACGCGGGCGCATTTCCGGTTTTCAACACCGATTTCAATTTCGCCTCGAACCAGCCCGCGAAGTTCAAGAGCGAAGACAAATGGCTGTACGCCGCCCAGATCGGCGCCAGTTTGAAGCCCGGCAAGGACATCAGCGCGAAGGTCGGCGCGGCCTTCTACTACTACCAGAATATCGAGGGCAAGCTCTCAACCCCGTTCACGCCGCTGACGAGTTCCGACGCCGGAAACACGGACGACACCCGGCCATCGTTCGCCCAGAACGGCAACACGTACCGGCCCTTGCGCGACATCGTGGCGAACGCAAACAACAACTTCGGCACGATCGACCAGTTCCAGTATTACGGCCTTGCGACCCCCTTCCATGAACTGGCCGTAAGCTGGCGGGCGGACTACCACCGCTTCGAGCCGTTCGATATCGGCCTCTCCGGCGAATTCGTTGAAAACCTCGCCTTCAACCGCGGCTTCATCAACGGCATCGCCGTGAATAACCGCGGCTCCGTCGCCTTGACGGGAGGAGTCGGCGCGTTCGCGGGAGGCAACACGGCGTGGACGCTCAATCTCAACGTGGGCAAAGTCGCGCTTGAAAAGCTGTGGGATTGGAACGCGAGCGTCGGCTACAGGTATGTGGAATCCGACTCGGTCGTTGACGGTTTCACGGACGCGGATTTCGGCGGCCCGTTGACTGGAACCAACCTCAAGGGCTTCACGGTCACCGGCAGCCTTGCGCTCTCCTCGAGGGTCTGGCTTTTTCTGCGCTGGATGAGCGCCGAAAACATCGCCGGCGCCCCTTACAAGAACGACGTCGTCCAATTCGACGTAAACGCCAAATTCTGATCCATGCCCCGAAAACTTCTCATCTTCATTGCAGCCGCCTTCCTCTCCGGGGCGCTCCAGGCCGCGGACCCGGTGAACACCGGGGAGGCGCGCCTGCGGGAAGCCTTGCGCAACACCATGCTCCAGTTGCGCGACGCGGAGGCGCAGACCGCCGCGCTCCAGGCCGCGCAGACCGAAAGCGACCAGCAGAAAAAAGCGCTCGCCGCGCAGGTCGAGGCGTTGATCAAACAAGCGGCGGCGGACAGGCAAGCCTCCGAGAAAACAATCGGCGGGCTCGACGCGCGCGTTGCCGACAACGGCCAGGAGATCGCCCGGCTCAAGGAATCGCTCGAAAAATGGAAGGCGTCGTGCAACCTGGCGACGGATGCCGCGCGCGGGAAAGAGGCTGAGCGCGCCAAATTGGCCGCCGAGAACATCGTGTTGCAAAGGCGGGTCGCCGACCAGCAAACCAGGAACGCGGCGCTCTTCAAGCTCGGCGGGGAGATTCTCACGCGGTACGAGAAATTCGGCCTGGGCGAGGCGCTCCTGGCCCGCGAACCGTTTACCGGCATCACCCGCGTTAAGCTCGAAACCCTCGTCCAGGACTACCAGGACAAACTCACCGACCAAAAAATCAAACCATGAAGACCCTCTCCTTTCCCTGCTTCCTTGTTGCGTGCGGCCTGCTCGCCTTGCGCGGCCTTGCGGCCGAACCCGCCGGCATGGTGGCGCGCGTGGGCGACGCCGCGGTGACGGTTGACGACATCCGCGCTTCGCTTGACGGCCTCGCACCCGCCGAGGAGGCGGCGCTGGCCCGCGACCCCGCCTTGCTGAGCCAGGCTGTCCGCGTGCTGCTCATGCAGCGGGTCGTGTTGAAGGAGGCCGCGGCGAAACATTGGGATCAACAGCCCGCGGTTGTCGCGCTGATCGAAAGGAACCGCAAGAGCGCAGTCGCCGAGAGTTATCTTCAAGCGGTGTCGAACCCGCCCGCCAATTTTCCCGGCGAGGCGGAATTGCAGAGCGCCTACGAGGCGAACAAAGCGGCGCTCGTCATCCCGCGGCAGTTCCGGCTCGCGCAGATATTCATCGCGCTTCCCAAGGACGCCGACGCCATCGCGGCTGCGAACGCCCAGGCCAGGCTCGACGCCGCGCGGAAAAGCCTGCGGCTGCGGGACGCGGACTTCGGCGCGATCGCGCGCACCCTCGGCGACGGGCGGGAAAACGCCGGGCGCGACGGCGAGATCGGCTGGATAACCGAAAGCCGCGTAATGCCCGGCATTCGTTCGCAAGTCGCCGCGCTTGGAAAAAACGCCGTCTCGGAACCGGTGCGGCTTGACGACGGCTGGCACATCCTCAAATGCCTCGAGGTCAAGGAAGCGCATACCGCCGCGCTGGAAGAGGTTCGCGGCCAGCTCGCCCAGCGGCTTCGCGCCGAGCGCGCGCGGGCGAACCGCGAGGCCTATCTCGCGAAACTGCAACAGCAAAACCCGGTGGCGGTCAACGAACTCGCCCTCTCCAAAGTTTTGGACAAGGCGGAAAGGTGACGCCGCGGCGCCGGGAACGTCATGCCTTCGCCGCAACCTCACCGCGTGACCGGAAAGCTCCGCGCGGCGCTTCTGGCGGCCGCGCTCGTGTTGGCGCGGGATGCGGGCGTGAAGGCCGGCGACATCCTTCGCGGCGGGTTTACAGCCGCTCCCGCGCAGAGGACCGCGTTCGGCGGCGGAGCCGGTGCGGACGTGACGCAGGCGCGCGCGAATGCGGCGGACGCGCTCGCCCGGACGACCCAGGCGCTGCAAGCCGTCCAGGCGATGCAGGCCGCCGCGCGCAAGGTGGCGCTCGGCGGGCCGAATAATCTGGGCGCGGATCCGAACCATCTTGGGAAACAGTTGCCCAATGTTCCAAACGGGCTGGCCCCCGGCGGCCTCCAGGTCGCCCCGGGCGCCGGTTCCGCCCTGTGGCAGGGGGCGAACCTCCCGGCGCAATCCTCGGACGGCGGGCGGACGACGGTGACGATACGGCAAACCGCGCAACAGGCGTTCCTGACGTGGAAGACGTTCAACGTCGGCAGGAACACCACGCTCGATTTCGACCAGAGCGCGGGGGGAGCCCAGGCGAGCGAATGGATCGCCTTCAACAAGATCAACGACCCATCCGGCGTGCCGTCGCAGATCCTCGGGTCGATCCAGGCGCAGGGGCAGGTTTACGTGATAAACCAGAACGGGATCATCTTTGGCGGCGGCAGCCAGGTGAACGTGCATACCCTTGTCGCGTCGTCCCTGCCGATCAACGATAACCTCGTCAACCGCGGCTTGCTCAACAACCCGGACTTGCAATTCCTCTTTTCCTCCCTGCCGATACCGCAACTCGCCGGGGGCGTCATGGCGGCTTTCACTCCGCCCGCGGCCCTCACTCCGGACGGCGAAGAGGGGGACGTCGTTGTGCAGCCGGGCGCGATCCTCTCCAGCCCGACAACCCCCGCGCACGTTGGCGGGCGGATCGCCCTGGTCGGGCCCAACGTCACAAACGAAGGCTCCATCTCGACCCCGGACGGCCAGACGATCCTCGCCGCCGGCTTGCAGGTGGGCTTCGCGGCGCACCCGTCCGCCGACCCGAGTTTGCGGGGTCTCGACGCCTTTATCGGCGCGGTCAGCGATCCGTCCTCGTCAAAGCTCCCGGCCGGCGCGGCAACCAACGACGCGTTGATCCAAGCGCCTCGCGCGGATGTCACCATGGCCGGGAAGACGGTCAACCAGCTGGGCGTCATCGACAGCACCACCTCGGTGACCCTGAACGGGCGGATCGACCTCACCGCGAACTATGACACGCTCAGAATCCAGGAGCCGGGAGGCAATTACATTCAAACCCCGTCCGCGAACGGAGTCGTGACCCTGGGACCCGGAAGCGTGTCGGAGATTCTTCCCGAACTCTCGAGCGCAAGCACCGTGGTCGGGACGCATCTGGCGTTGCCGTCCCAGGTGAACGTCCAGGGAGGGGCCGTCCATCTGGCGGCGAACGCCGGCATTCTGGCTCCGAACGCAAGCGTCACCATGGCGGCCGGGACGCTGGAGCCCGGCATCGACGGTTACGTTCTGACATACAGCAGCGGGCAGATTTACCTCGACGCGGGGGCCGCGATCAATGTCGCCGGCTCGACGGATGTCCTGGCGCCGGTCTCGGAGAATATCGTTTCCCTCCAGTTGCGGGGGGCGGAACTCGCCGACTCTCCCTTGCAACGAAGCGGCCTGCTCCGTAGCCAGACGATAAACGTCGATCTGCGGAAAACCGGAATCTACAACGGACAACCGTGGGTGGGAACGCCGCTCGCCGACGCTTCGGGTTATGTCGGGCTCATCCAGCGTTCCGCGGGGGAACTCACGACCGCGGGCGGCTCGGTCAAGCTCACCGCGGGCGGTTCGGTGGTCATGCAGCCCGGCTCGGCGATCAATGTGTCGGGTGGATGGATCGACTACCAGGGCGGCACGGTCCAAACCACCAGGGTCATTTCCGGGGGGCAGATATTCGACATCTCGAACGCCACCCCGGACATGGTTTACAGCGGCATCTACACCGGCATGTTCGCGGTCAGCCATCCGAAGTGGGGCGTCACGGCGGACTTCATGAGCGCGCTGGCGCCTTCCGGCTCCCATTATGAGCCGGGCTATATGCAAGGCGCGAGCGGGGGAACCATCGCCGTGACGGCGCCGGCGATGGCATTGGACGGCGGCTTCATCGGCAACACGTTCGCGGGGCCGCGGCAACGGCAGCTCCTGCAAGACGTGTTCAATTCCCAGCAACTCCAGGATTTGAACCCGGCGGTGACGGCGGCATTGAGCCGGCCGGGTTTCAGCACGCTCTCGTTCGCGTTCGAGGGCCAGAATGACGTCGCTCCCACCTTCACTGAATTCTCGGCCTCCCCGCCGAAGGTCCTGTTCCAGCCGGATGGCGGCCTGGCGCCCGCCGCCCCGTTCGGGCTGGATGGCGCGGGGAACGCCCTGCCTTTGAGCGCCGGCCGCCGGGAGGAGGCCGCGCTTTCCCCGGCCCTGCTCGGCGCGGACGGCTTCGGCGTTCTCAACGTGGACAACAGCGACGGCGGCGTCATGATCCCGCGGAACACAATCCTGGCCGCGCCGGCGGGCGGTTCCATCGCGATCAAAGGCGCGAATATTGATGTCGAGGGCAGGCTCTCGGCTCCGGGAGGGAGCGTCAGCCTTACCGCTTATGATTTTTCACCCAACTCGATCGCCAGCCTCGACGACGAACTGACGCCGCGGACTCCGCCGGCCGACCCGGCGCGCGGCATCTTCACCCTTGGCCCCGCGGCGTCCCTGGATGTCGCCGGCCTTGTGGTCAACGACCGCCCGGGCGCGCCCGGCGCGAACACCCTGCCGATGGTGACAAACGGCGGTTCCGTCGCCATCAGGAGCTACACCGCGAACCTGGCGGCGGGCAGCGCCATCGACGCGTCCGGCGGGGTCGCGATCAGCGCCGCCGGCAAACTGGCTTACGGCAACGCCGGAAGCATCGACATCGAGGCGGGGCAAAACCCGAGCCTCGCTTCGGATCCGACCCTCAAATCGATAGTGGGCGGGAAACTCGCGCTGCACGCGAGCCTCCGGGCCTACGCCGGCCCCAATGCCAGGGCGGGATCGCTGACGATCCTCGCGCCGCTCATCCAGGTCGGCGGAGCGCCGGCCAACCCAGGCGTCCTGTCGCTTTCGCCGGATTTCTTCAGCCAGGGCGGCTTCGGCGGCTTTGCCATCGAGGGACTCGGGCAGGCGGGCGCGACGCCGGACTCGTATCTGCCCGCAATCGTCATCGCTCCGAATACCGCCATCGCTCCCGTCGCGCAAAGCTGGCTTGCCGCGGGGGATGACAACAACCCGGTTCTTTCGCCCGCGCTTCTGCCGGCGGGAATCCGGACGCCCGTGAGCCTCGCGTTCCAGGCAACGGGCGTGACGGATCCCTTCAAACCAAGCCCGTCGAATCTGATCGCGCGCGGCGATTTCATCATGGGAAAGGGAGCGTCCATCCGAACCGACCCCCTCGGCTCCGTGTCGATCAGCGGAAATACGGCTGCCGTGTTGGGAACGATCATCGTTCCCGGCGGAAACATCTCCATCGGCGGGAAAGCGGATTCGACGGCGGTGTTTCCGAACAACCAGGGGGAAGCTTTGCCGACGGTTGATCTCGGGCCGGGCGCTCTATTGTCCACGGCGGGCGTTACATTGCTGACGCCCGATCCGCGCGGCTTCCGCACCGGGTCCGTCCTGCCCGGCGGCAACATCGCGATCTCCGGGAATATTGTCGCCGAGGCGGGATCGATGCTCGATGTCTCCGGAGCGGCTGGCACCCTCGAAATGCGGCCGGCCTACGGGGGAACGCCGCTCGCGGGATCTTTTAAAGGATACCCGGTGGCGCCCACCCCCGTGGACAGCAATGCGGGTTCCATCACCCTTGCCGGCGGGCAGGAATTGTTCACGGACGCCGTGCTGGCCGGCCATGCGGGCGGCCCGGGCGCCTCGGGCGGCAGCCTCACCGTTTCCTCGGGGATATTTACGCCGCCGGGAGTGAACGTAACGCTCACCCCGCTTGACGCCGGCATGGTGGTCACGCAGAACAGCCCGGCAATCCCCGCGTCGTTCTACGCGCCGGGCGGGACGGCTATCGGGAACCCGGTGGTCGATGCCGCGAAAAAACCGCTCGCGGGCCTCGGTTATTTCGCGGCGGACAGTTTTGCGGGGGGCGGCTTCGATGCGCTCACGATCAAGGGTTCCGTGAGGTTTTCGGGACCGGTGGCGCTTGCGGCCAATCGCAGCCTGACTGTCGCCGACGGCGGAGTCGTTTATGGAGATGCGCCGATAAAACTCGTCGCGCCGTACGTGGCGATTGGAACCCCCTTCCGCACGCCGCTCCAGCCCCTGCAACAGATAAGCCCGTTCCTGGTGGGCAATCATCCCTTCGATTTTGCGCCGTCGTACGGGCCGGGCAGCCTCACGGTCGACGCCGGTCTCATCGATATAGGGTTTCTCTCCCTTCAAGACATAGGGAAGGCCGCTTTCGTCGCCGACGACGGGGAGATACGGGGAAACGGCACGCTGGACGTCGCCGGGGCGGTTTCGCTGCGCGCGGGACAGATTTATCCGCCCACGGAGGTCAGCTTCACCATCGCGGCTTACGATTATGAATCGGGCGGCAAAACCCATCCGGGATCCGTGTCGATTGCCGCGTCGGGGGAGCGCCGGTTGCCCCTCTCGGCGGGCGGGCAGTTGAACGTTTATGGCTCGATCATCAACCAGGGAGGCGTGCTCCGCGCCCCGCTCGGTTCCATCAACCTCGGTTGGGACAATGTCGGAACGGCCCCGACCGACATGATCACCGGGCAGGCCGTCAACCCCGCCCGGCAGTTGACGCTGGCGCCCGGAAGCGTCACATCCGTTTCCGCGGTCGATCCCGCCACGGGGAAGGCGATGCTCGTTCCTTATGGCATCAATCTCAATGGCGTTTCGTGGATCGACCCAGCGGGCACGGACATTACGGCGGGCGGCCCGCCTGGCAAGGCGATCAGCATCTCGGCGGCGAACGTCGCTTTCCAGCCCGGCGCCACGGTGGACCTGCGGGGCGGGGGAGACCTCTACGCGTACCGATTTGTGGACGGCATCGGGGGCACGGTCGATACGCTCGCCTCGTCCGCGAGCTTCGCGGTTATACCCGGCTACCAGGCCGATTTCGCCCCGTATGCGCCGTATAATCCCAGCCCGCTCACACCGGGCCTCGGTTCCGACCCCGGCTACGTCAACGGCAACCTCTCGGTCGGCGACAAAGTCTATCTTGGGGCCGGCGCAGGCCTTCCCGCTGGAGCCTACACCCTGCTGCCCGCGCGTTACGCCCTGCTGCCGGGCGCGTTTCTCGTGACGCCGCAACCGCGCACGGTTATCCCCAACGGAACGGTGTCGCGGCCCGACGGGTCGAGCCTCGTGTCGGGTTACCGGTTCAACGCCGGCGACGCGGGCCGGCCGTTGAACGCCGCGTTCGAGGTTGATCCGCAGGCCGTCGTGCGATCCCGCGCGGAATATGCGGACTCCTTCGCCACTGCGTATCTGGGGCAAGCCGCGGCCGCGAATAAAGCGGCGACGCCCCGGCTCCCGGTTGACGCGGGCCATCTCGTGTTCGAAGCCACCCAGTCCATGAGCATCGAGGGCGCCGTGGCGGCGCAGGCGCCGGACGGCGGTCTCGGCGGGTTGGTTGATATCAGCTTTCCCGGCGATTTTCTGATCGCCGCCCCGGGTGCGGCCGCCAAGCCGGGCGCGGTGGTTCTCAATTCGTCCGAGTTGAGTTCATTCGGGGCGGCAAGCTTGTTGATCGGCGGACTCCGCCAATCCGGCGCCGGGGCGGCGGAGATAACTGTCGCGGCCCGGAACATTACGGTCGATAACGCCGGGGCCCCGCTGACCGCGCCGGATATCATCCTGGCGGCCAACGATGCCTTGACGGTCGATCCCGATGCGCAAATCCTCTCGGGCGGAGCCGCCAGCCCGGCCCAACAACTCCTGTTCGGCGCCGCATCCACGCCTGGCAGCGGCGATGGCGTCCTGTTGCGCGTGAGCAACGACTCCTCGGCGCAAATCATTCGTTCCGGCGTCGATTCGTCGACCGCGGCGTCGATGGTCATCGATGCGGGCGCGCGCCTTTCGGGGAAGAGCGTCATTCTCGATTCGACCTACGCGACGAAGCTTGATCCGAACGCGATCCTGCAAGGCGAGGCCATCACGCTCGACAGCGGGCAGATCAGCATTCGCCTCGCCAACCCGGGCAGCCTCAAGCCGACTGCCGGCCTTGTGCTTTCGGGTCTCGCGCTGCAATCCTTGGAGTCGTCGGCGAGCGTCCTGTCGCTGCTGAGTTATTCCTCCATCGACATTTACGGCGCGGGAACGATCGGCTCCGCCGGTTTCGCGAGCCTGGCGCTTCACGCGCCGGAGATCCGGGGTTTCAGCCAGCCAAATGGGAACGTCACCATCGCGGCCAGGCACATCCTCCTCGACAATGCCTCCGGCCGGCCCGCGGTGGGGCCGGCTGGGGCCGCGGGCGCGCTCCAGTTCGACGCGGGGAGCATCTCATTCGGAGCCGATCAACTCGATATCGACCAGTACGCCGCCGTCGTCTTGAAGGCGGCGGACGGCTTTTTCGCGGAATCTTCCGGAGGTCTCGCCGTGCAGGGTTCCCTTGCGCTGACGGGTCCGCTTGTAACGGGAGCGACTGGCGCCAAAGAGGATTTTTCCGCCGGCGGGGCGTTGACGATTCAACCGGGGAGCGGCAAACCGGGCGCTTTGGCCGCCGGCGGGCTCGGCGGAAGCCTTACCTTCGAAGGGGCGAGCGTCACGGCCTCCAGCGACATTCTCCTGCCCGGCGGAACGGTCGTCCTCCACGCGACCGCGGGCGATGTGACGGTGGGCGGGCGGATCGACGCCGGCGGCGTCGCCGAGAGGTTTTTCGATCTCATAAAATACACCGGCGGCGGCCAGATCACATTGATCTCGGACGCCGGGAGCGTGAATGTGACCGCGGGCGGCGTGCTGCGGGTTGCCGCGGATGCGGGCGGCGGAGACGCGGGCGGCTTGTCGGTCAGCGCGCCGGCGGGCGTCCTCGCGGTGGATGGAGTTCTTCTCGGCCAGGGCGGCGCGGGCGGGCAGAACGGCTCGTTCTCGCTCGACGTCGGGAGCCAGCCCAGCCTGGCCGGCCTCGAAGCCACACTGGATAAAGCCGCCTTCACCGCTTCGCAATCCATCCGCGTGCGGACGGGCGATGTCACGGTCGACGGCGTCGCGGCGGCCCATTCCTTCAATCTCTCGGCGGACGAAGGCTCCATCGACGTGGTGGGAAAAATCGATGCGTCCGGGGTCCATGGCGGCGCGATCGACCTTGAGGCCGGCGGCAACGTCGTCCTGTCGCCGGGCGCTCTCCTGACGGCGGCGGGGCTTGAGTTCAACAGCGCGGGGGAAGGCGGCTCGGTTTCGCTGGAAACGACCGGCGGCGCCGTGACGATCGCGGCCAAGTCGACGATCGATCTCTCCGTCGCCGCGAACACCGCGGCCAGCGCCTCCATTGGCGACTTTACCGGGACGCTCCATCTCCGGGCCCCGCAAAACCCGGGTTCGACGGACCTGGCGGTCGATGCGCTGGCCGGCAATATCCTGAACGCGAGCAGCATCGTGGCCGAGGGCGGTTTCGCGCAGGACGCCGCCACGGCCGGCGCCGCGTCGATAGACGGTTTCGAAGCGGGCGCGCTTGCAAACGCGACGGCCTTCATGGCGAACGACGCGTCGATCCGGACGCGCCTTCTCGCCCCCAACGCCGGCCTCGCCAATGCGCTCCACGTCCAGCCAGGCGAGGAGATCGACAACTCGCTCGGCGATCTGGTTCTTAACAACGATTGGGACCTTTCAACGTGGCGCTTCGGCCCGGTGAAGGCGGTCGTCGATCAATCGGGGAATCCTCTGTTCAACCGGATGAACAAGCAGATTTATGCCGGGATCGAGCCGGGCGACCTGACGCTTCGCGCCATGGGTTCCATCTTCTTCAACGGAAGCCTTACGGACGGCTTCGGCGACAGCGGGGGCGATATTCCCAGGACTTCTTCCAACCAGCCCGCGCCTTACCAGGAGACGCTCCTGCCGCGCTTTGCGGACGGCTCCGGCCAGATGTCCTGGTCGTATGCCATCACGGCGGGCGCGGATTTCAGCGCCGCGGACCGCCGCGCGGCGGCGCCCCTCTCCAGCCTTGGCGCGGGCGGCGGCTCGGTCGAACTCGGGCGGAATGGGGGCATCAATATAGCGAATCCCTTCGGACCGGACGGGGTGACTTCTTCCGCGCTCGCGGGTTTGTACCAGGTCATCCGCACCGGCGCGGGGTCGATCGATATTTCAGCCGGGCGCGACGTCCAGTTGCTCAACCAGTTCGCGACGATCTACACCGCGGGCGTCCAGGTCGCCAACCCGGCCATGAGCGGCGCGTTCGACCTGCCGTCGCTTAACCCGACCGGCGGACAGGGGAACCTCGGTGCGATCCAGGAAAAACCGGCCTATCCGGCGCAATACAGTCTTGGAGGCGGCGACGTCACGATTGTCGCGCAGGGGAATATCGAGCATTTGACGCAGGATGGAAACGGCAACCTCGTTCCGGATTCCGAGCGCGAACTGCCGATGAACTGGCTGTACCGCCGCGGATACGTCGATCCCGCGACCGGCCAATTCGGCGCGGCCAGGTTCGGCGACGTCGCATCGACCACGTGGTGGATCGATTTCAGCAATTTCTTCGAGGGAGTCGGCGCTCTCGGCGGAGGAGACGTCACTCTCATCGCGGGCCGCGACATCAGCAACGTGGACGCCCTCGTGCCGACCAACGCGCGGATGCCAAAAACGCAAAGCCCCTCCGCGGGCGGCCTGGTGGAACTCGGCGGCGGCGATCTGCTTGTCCGTGCGGGCGGCAATATCGACGGCGGCGTTTATTATGTCGAGCGCGGCCAGGGCGTGCTGGACGCCGGCGACAGCATCGTCACCAACAGCACGCGGTCGCCTTCGCTTACGGACATCACGGGCGACAGCCCGGACGCCGTGCAAACATGGCTCCCCACGACCCTCTTTCTGGGCAAGGGAAGCTTCGACGTGAACGCGGGGGGCAGCGTTCTGCTCGGCCCCGTGGCGAATCCTTTCCTGCTCCCCGAGGGATACAGCAACTCCTTCTGGTACAAGTCCTATTTTTCGACTTATGCGGCAACCGACGCGGTGAACGTCTCGTCGCTGACCGGCGCGATAACCTTCCGGGAAAGCGCCGTCCTGCCAGCCTCCTCCGCGCCGACGGCTCTCCTCCAGGCGTGGATCGAGAACGAACTGCTCCTGACATCGAACGGCGACACCGCCGCGTACTATCAACCCTGGCTCAGGCTTGATGAAACGGATGACACCGCGTTCACCACCGTCGCGACGGTGATGCCGCCCGCCTTGCGCGCGACCGCGTTTTCCGGCGGCGTCAACATCGCGGGCAATATCACGCTGTCGCCGTCGCCGGTCGGGACTTTCGAGATCGCCGCCGCGGGATCGCTCAACGGGTTGCAGCCAAGCGGGCGGGACACCGTCACCAACGACGTGGTGTGGGGTTCCGCCGTTATCAACGTGTCGGACGCGGATCCAAATCGCATCCCCGGCGTCGCGTCACCCTTTGCTTACCAGGCCCTGGTTGGCAACAGCGCCTCCCTCGCCAGCGAGAGCCAGACGGATTTTCTGACCTCTATCGACGTGTTGTTCGCCGAGTCCGGCGCGACCCTGGCCTCCCAGGACACTTTGGATGTCAAGCAAGCCCTGCACGCGCCCGGCGTTCTCCATGCCGGCGATTCGGATCCCGTCCACGTCTATGCGCGCGGCGGAGACATCTCCGGGTTCACCTTGTTTTCGCCCAAAGCCGCGCGGGTCGTGGCGGGCGGGGACGTCAAAGACATCGGATTTTACATTCAGAATGACAATTCCGCCGATGTCAGCGTCGTTGCGGCGGGCGGCGACATCGTCGCGTACGACAGCAATTCGCCGTTGCGCGCGGCGTCGCAGGCCGCGGGGAATGAGGTCTTTGGCGACCCCATGTCCGGCGACATCCAGATCAGCGGGCCGGGGACGCTCGAAGTGCTGGCGGGGCGCAACCTCGACCTTGGGGTGGGGCCAAACAACGGGGATGGCACGGCCGTCGGCGTCAGCAGCATTGGCGACGCTCGAAACCCCTACCTGCCGTTTGCCGGAGCAGCCGTCATCGCCGGAGCCGGGATCGGCCCGTCCTCCTCGCTGGCGGACAGCGATCTCGATTTCCCGAAATTCGTCGCGGCTTTCCTCGGTTCGAGCGGCGGCGGGGAGGCGGCGCGTTACCTTCCGGACCTTGCGGTGTTGATGGGCATGGGAGGCGCCAGCCAGGGAGAGACGCTCCAGGCGTTCAAGAAGCTGGCGCCGGAGAAGCGGGACGCTCTCGTCCTTGACATATTCTATCTCGTCCTCCGCGACGCCGGGCGCGACCACAATGTGCCGGGGAGCGCCGGGTTCAACAACTTCAACGGCGGTTACGCGGCCATCAAGGCGCTCTTCCCGAACGACGCCGGGCCGGGCGACATTTCGCTCACATCGCGCGAGATCAAGACGGAAAGCGGCGGGGACATCAGCCTGTTCGCGCCCGGGGGGCGACTCACGGTCGGCTTCGATCTCGCGGGCAGCCAGCCGGTCGACCAAGGCGTCTTCACCGAGGACGGCGGCAACATCTCCATCTTTACCCGCAATGACGTCACCGTCGGCACCTCGCGCATCTTCACGTTGCGCGGCGGCAATGAAATCATCTGGTCGTCCTTCGGCAACATCGCCGCCGGCGCCTCGTCCAAGACTGTCAAGTCCGCGCCTCCCACCCGCGTGTTGATCGATCCGCAGAGCGCCGATGTGAAGACCGATCTCGCCGGGCTGGCCACCGGCGGCGGCATCGGCGTTCTCGAGACCGTTACCGGCGTCCCGGCGGGCGATGTCGACCTCGTCGCGCCGGTCGGCACAGTGGACGCGGGCGACGCGGGCATCCGCGTTTCCGGCAATCTCAATATCGCGGCGCTTCATATCTTGAACGCGGGCAACATCGTCGTGGGCGGCGCCAGCGCCGGCGTGCCGGCGACGACGGCGGCCGCGCCAAACATCGCGGGCCTGACTGCCGCCTCGAATACGGCGGGCGCGGCGACGAGCGCCGCCGAGACCGCGACGAAGCAAGGCAATCAAACGACGGAACCGCAGGAACTCCCTTCCATCATCACCGTCGAAGTCCTCGGCTACGGCGGGGGGGAGGAGCCGCCATCCGCGCCGCTGCCGTAACGTGATTGTAACTTGAGCGGAGCGGATTTTCTCGAGTACGTTTTTGCGAAATGAATGCGAGTCTCCTCCGGTGGTTCCTCCTGGCGCTCGCGTTCGGGCCGTTGGCGGCGGCCGGCGACTTCGAGCAGGTAAAAGCCTTGGCGGAAAAGGGCGACGCGGACGCGCAAAACGCCGTCGGCAAGGCCTACTTCAACGGAGAGGGCGCGCCGCGAGACTATTTGAAGGCCGCCGAGTTTTTTCGCAAGGCGGCCAGTCAGGGAAACGGAAAGGCGCAGAACAATCTCGGCCTCCTTTACGCCAACGGGCTTGGAGTCGCGAAGGATGAAGCCGAAGCCGTGAAATGGTATCGCGAGGCGGCAGGGCAGGGAGACGCCGGCGCCGAACGCGCGCTGGGCGAACTCTATTACTTTGGCGATGAAGGCGTCGGCAGGGACTATGCGGAAGCCTTCAAATGGCTCAGCAAGGCCGGCGCGCACGGGAACGCCTGGTCCGAAAATGCGCTGGGAGTGATGTTCCAGCACGGTCTCGGAGTGAAACAGGATGAAAAGGAGGCGGTGGAATGGTTCCGCAAAGCCGCGGAGCAGGGGGAGGTCAAGGCGCAGAGCAACCTCGGGCAGATGTACGCCCAAGGGTCGGGCGTGGAACGCGACAAAATGCAGGCCTATGCGTGGTTGAGCATGGCCGCCGGCAAAGGGGAAATAACCGCCCAAAAGTATCTTGCCGATTTACGGCGCTTCCTGACCGACGCCGAAATAGCCCAGGGCAGGCGCATGGCCGCGGAGTACCGCGGGCGCATCCAACGTTCGGGTGAAGCCCGCTGATCCGCCACGCGGCGTGACGGCCGCATGCGGGAAAGCCCTTTTGTTGCTGTTCGCGGCGATTGTCATCTACCTGCCCGCGTTGCGGGGCGATTTCGTGTGGGATGACGGCGTGATGTTGACCCGGAACAAACTCATCGCGGCCGCGGACGGACTTCCGCGAATTTGGTTTGGCACGGAGAGTCCCGACTACTTTCCCGCCACCAGCACTTCGTTTTGGATCGAGTGGCGCCTGTGGAAAACCGATCCGCTCGGTTACCATGCGGTCAACGTCCTGCTGCATGCGGCCAGCGCCGTCCTGCTGTGGAGAATCCTGTCGCGGTTGAACGTGCCCGGCGCCTGGCTGGCGTCCCTCTTCTTCACGCTCCACCCCGTCAACGTCGAGTCCGTCGCGTGGATCGCCGAGCGGAAGAACACCTTGTCCATGTTTTTTTACCTGGCGGCGATCATTCTCTTCTTTCGGCATGAGGCGGACAAGACCGCCCGCGCCTACTGCCTGGCCCTGGGGTTGTTCCTTCTGGCCCTGCTCAGCAAAACCTCCGTGGTGATGCTTCCGGCGGTATTGCTTCTTTGCGCCTGGTGGAAGCGCGGCAAGCTCGAAAGGGGCGACTGGGTGCGGACGGCGCCATTCTTCGCACTCTCGCTTGCGGCGGGCTTGGCGACGATCTGGTTTCAAAACCGCAACGCGATTGCCGGCGCCAGTATCCCGATAGGCGGCTTTTTCCAACGGCTTGCGGTCGCGGGCGCCGCCGTTTGGTTTTATCTGTTCAACGCGCTCGCGCCCTTCAAGCTGAGCTTCGTTTATCCGCGCTGGCGCGTGGACGGAGCCTCGCTGGTATGGCATCTGCCGGGCCTCTCGCTGCTGGGCTTGATTTTGTTCGCCGCGCGCTTTCGCAAAACCTGGGGGCGGGCCGTCCTGTTCGGCCTTGGCTATTTTATTCTCTCCCTCTTTCCCGTGCTCGGGTTTTTCAAGATGTACTATATGCGGTTTTCCCAGGCGGCGGATCAATGGGCGTATATTCCCATGGCGGGCGTCATCGCCCTGGCTGCCGCGGGTTCGGCCGTCCTGGCGCGGCGCGCGAAGCTCTCTGGAAAGCCGCCCGCCGTGTTCGCCGCGGCGGTGCTTGGAATTTTGGCGTGGAACCGCGCGGGACTTTTCAAAAATGACGGAACATTTTGGGGCGATGTCTTGAAAAGGGATCCCGCTTCCTGGGTCGCGCAGGACAATTTCGCCGTATTCCTGATGCGGCAAGGGAAGATCGACGAGGCGTTGCCCCACGCGCAAAAGTCCGTTGAGATAAAACCGGACTACGCCCAGGGACGGGTGAACCTGGGCATCGCGCTGGAAAAGAAGGCGCGCGTGGAGGAAGCGATCCTCGAATTTGAGAAGGCCGTGGAGTTGCAACCCAACTACCCGGACGCGCACTTCAACCTAGGCGTGGCGCTGGATGCGAAAGGGCGCCCGCTCGAAGCCATAGCGCAGTATCGCGAAGCGCTGCGCCGGCGGTCCGAAGACGCGGATACGCACAACGACCTTGCCGTCGCGTTGGAAAAGGTCGGTCGAATCGACGAGGCGATCGCCCACTATAGCAAAGCGGTCGTCCTCAACCCCGGTCTTACCGGAGCGCGCCTGAATCTCGGGTCCGCGCTTTATCGGGAAAACCGCGTGGATGAAGCAATCACCCAGTTTCAGGAGATCCTTAAGCTAAGTCCTGATTCACCCCAGGCGCACAATAACCTGGGCGGCGCGCTTTATGAAAAAGGCCGCCTCGACGAGGCGATAACCCAGTATCGAAGAGCTCTCCGGTTGAAGCCCGATTTCGCCGAGGCCAGGGCCAACCTCGCCGCCTTGCTGGATATAAAAAACCGCGACAGACATTGAAGCATGCGCGGATTCGCCGGGTTATCGACCCGGCTCCTGGTGGTTGGCGCGAATTTGAAGTTCCGAGTAGATTTCGTCGCCCAACGTCGCATGCACCTGGGCGTCCAGATCGGGCTGGGCTTGCTTCCAGCGCGCCAGATACTGCGGATCGCTCGGGTTCTGGTTGGGACCCCCTATCGAGTCGATAAAGCTTCGCCTTATATTTTGCAGCGCGTTCCTCTGGTCGTCCGTCAACTGGACGTCGGGGCCGGGTTCCATGAAGGCCAGCGGCATCGTGGGCGGTTTCTCCGGCGGCACGCTCGCGGCTTGCCCTGCTTCCGCCGGGTTTGCGCTTGAAACAGCCTGCCTGGCGGGCGCGGCATTCTCCTGCGCCGGCGGGAAGAGCGCTGCCAGAAGTTCCGTCTGTTCGCGCCGGAGATTTGGAACCGTCGCGGGGTCGGTTTCAAGTTCGCCGGCCTTCTCGTCGTAGAAATCCGCGATGGCGCCGGTGATGATCGCGCGAATGGTTCTCTCGGGACAGCCGATCGCTCGCAAGTTTCGGATATAGGTCGCATAATCCGCCGACTCAATCTCGTTCCAGCGCAAGGACACGGGCGCATCGACAACCTCCCGAATCGTCGCGGGCGCGGGAGGAACGGCGTCCCGCGGCTGCTTGACCCGGCTCAACCCAGGCCGCGTGACGAAATAGCCAAAGGCCGCTCCGAAGAGAATCGGCCCGGCGAGAATCAAGGATGCGCGGAATTTTGTCATTGCCATTTATCGCCCCCCCCAAACGGAAAACCAGCGCGGGCGTCGCGCCCGCGCTGGTTGTAGTCCGAGTCAGACCGGCTGTTTCCTTATTCGAGCTTGCTGGAGACGATGTTGCCGGATTTATTGCCGCTGCCCCGCGAGACCTGCATGTTAGAGGTGAAGACCTGCGCCGTTCCGCCCGCGCCGCCGATCTTACCGGCGATAGTGTTGCACACGCTTTTTACAGCCGCCGAGGTTTGGGCGCCGGACCGGAAATACATATGTTCGTAGTTCCAGAACGTGTACTGGCCGCTGATGAGGCTCGAAACCGTATTGTAGTTCGTGGCGCTGTTGCCTCCGAGCAGCACGCCGTTGTAGCTAAGCTCGATGGCGCCGCCGGGGAGGGCGGTGTTGTTCGCGTCGCTCAAGCCCAGGTAGCCCACCAGGCATTGCAAGGCGGGGTCCCCGCTGGGAACCGACACGCTTGTGTCGTCACTGCCCAGGGCGCCGGCCAACTGGCCGCCGCTGGGGTATCCGCCGTTGGGCGAAGTGGCGATGAGAACCGGGCTTGCCGTGGTGTTATAGGTGTCATCCGGCCAGGGCTGGACGGAGCTGATCACGCTGCCGGTTCCGGTAATGACAACCGGGCCCGCGGTTCCAGTCATCAAAGGACGGAACTGGCTGACCGACGCCTGCGAGCCGAGACCGGTTTCGGCCAGCGCTGTCAGGCGCGTGCCGGAATCCGGATCGCGGCCCGTCGCGTAAACCGAAGTCGCCGTATCCGTTGAGCTTCCCGAAAACATCGACAATGGGACGAACCCCTCGCCTCCGAAGAGGGCCCTGACCAATTGAGAGGTGATATTGGTGAAGTGACCGCTCGCGCCTTTGGTGGCCACCCACTTGAAGGGCACGATGCCGACAGGAGAGCCCGTGGCCTCCGAAAGGGAGGGGTAAAGCGTGCCCTGGTAATTTCCGTTGAAATACGACGAGCCTTGCTCCGTATCCGACATGCAGGCGTCCGGAATCTCCAGGTCGCTGGGATTTCCCGCCTTGGTGGGGTCCGCAGCGCCGCTCGTCCCGGAGCCGTTGCTCACCGCGGTGGAAGTCGGCAGGAACGAGATGGTCTGTTTGGCCGAAACCGTTCCAATACCGCCTTCGGAGCCCGTCCACGTCGTCTGGATGACGACGGATGTTCCGCTGATGGTCCCGAAGAAGATCGCGGAGCCCGCGCTCGAGAACGTGCTTCCCGTGAACCCGAACGACCCGGAAGTCAAGGTCGCGCCATCGGTGCTGCCAAGAGCCTTCAGGATCGCCGCATGAGTCGGGCCGCGGTAAGCCGTGGAACCGACGATGCGAACGGTTGTTTGTGCATTGGCCACGCCTGCCAGGATTGCGAGGGCGAACAAGCCCGCCGCGAATTTTTTGAATGTATTCATGATATTATTATAGTTGAACTAGGATGTTTGTTTTTTGAATTTAGGCATTAGCCAAACCGGAGCGGCGCCGGGCGAGGAACACAACGGTTCCACCAGCCAGGATCAGCGACATCCATGTCGAAGGTTCCGGAACAGCGGCGGCCGCGGTTGTGAAGGTTAGCGTGCCGTTGGAATTGAGCGTAAAGTCACCGAGCGCCTGCCCGGAGCCGACGCCAGTGGCCAGCCTGTCGAATTCCAGGGTGTCATTGGTCTGGGCTTCGTCGCCCAGGAGGTTCGGCTGCAACTTCGTTGCATAGCTGTTTGAGTTGCCGCTTGCCTGAACAAACCCGAGGCTGCTATTCGCCGTGGAGGCGCTGCCCTGGTAATCGTTTTGCGCCATGGCCTTGATGTCGTTGATGTAAGGGCTCTGCGATCCGCCGCTGCCCCTTTGCAACGTCGTCCCCCCCGAATTGAGGGTAAGGGCGCTGTTATTATTGGTTATGTTGGCCCCGGCATACGCGGTATTGGCGGGATCGGAACCGTTCGTGGCAAGATTGCCGGCGGCTACGGTCCATAGGACGGCGGTGCCGCCGTTGCCCGTGCTGTCAAGGGCGGTGTACCAGTCTGATCCGTACGTGTTGATGAGGTCCTGTCCGACGTTGCCATACTTGCCGCCGAGCGAGGTGGAGCTCAGCGTGAAGCTGGTGTTGAAGTTAAAATTCAAAACATTTCCGAGGTCCAGGATGTAGTCGCTGGCGGTGTTTGCTCCGCCCGATGTCTGGCGGAATGTCAGGAAGAGATCGCCGTTGCCGTACGTCGGCGTCGTCGCGGCCTTCGCCTGTCCTATCGCTCCAATCCCGGCAATCGCCAGGATGGTATGGGTGACTAGTTTAGTGAGTTTCATGCTCTTGATTTGTGCTGTGAATTGTCTTTTGCGGGTTGGTTGGAGAAGCTAAGGAGATCGGTTCTGCCCATCCCCTCTCAACTCGCGAACACTTTAGAAGTTCAACTCGAATAGCGGCAAAAGCTTTATTGTTACATTCCTGTGTCATCCCCGGAGCCCATGATGCCTGTTTCGTTGTAGAGGCGGCTGTGCCAGCCGCCTGGAACGGAGGCGACGCCAAAGCGCCAGGCTAGGCGGTTGTGCCAGCCGCCTCTACAACCTTTCCACCCAGATGCTTTACTCCCATTACCGGGAGGTAATCAAAAACCAATCCGGTGGACGCTTATTGGCAACTCTCCCCCAAAACCGAGCGGTAAAGTCGCTTGAAAAAAAGCGTCTGGCAGCGTAGCTTCGCAGCATGAATGCCCTGGAAATTATCGATGAAATCAAACACCTGCCGCCCGGCGAACAGGCGCGGGTGCTGCGTTTCGTCCGTGCGCTGGATGATGGGCGGCAATGGACCGGGCAGGAGTTGCACGAGGCCGCCTGGATGCTGGCCGCCGAGAATGATCCGGGCAAGGCGCAGGATTTGAAAGAACGGATCGTGGCGGGTTTGTTCTCCAGAACGTTCCGCTGCGGTCAAGGAAGAATCCGGCATAACTCGCTGCGCTCGGCCTTCGGCACTTATTCCGGTTCTTCCTTGACCTCCGCTGCACGTTCCGGCAGAGGCGCTTATCACTTTTCCGAGGGAAAGTGCTTTTTTACGAAAGCCTTCAAAAAGGCGACCTCGTCTGCGGGACGAGTCCAGTTCGCTTCCTGTCCAAGTGCCTCCAAATTGATCTTGACCGGGGCATAATGTGGTCTCTGGCGGAGGTTTCACGGGCCAGAAGTGTTGTTGGCTGAAGAAGACAGTTCCAGGAGTGCTTTTTTAACAGCTATAAAGTCAGTATCCACCTTTCCTTTTAGCTTATCCGAGACTAAATCAATCCCCTCAAGCGTCAATTTAATAATAAGCGTCCTCAACTGTTCGTCCGGACAATCCAGCGTCGCTCTAGTCATCGGAATCTTAACACTAATCGACTTCTCCTTTTTAGAGTAGCGACCGATCCTCATCTTTTGGTCCAATCTCAATGAAAGATCGCTCTCTACTATAAGGTGGATAAGTATCAAATCTAAATCGCGTCCCAAACTTTTCCCTTTAAGCCCTTCTTTAAAAAGAGTTGCAAGTCCGCGATCACTCCATAATACAGGACACACTTTATCTCCGCCTGCACGATCTGCTTTTAAGAAATATCCGACCACCGTAAATTAAGCGGCCCCTGGCCATTGAGAAATTAACTGCGTCTCTTGTTGTCGCATCTCATATCGAGAACCAGTTGCTTCCTATAACACGAACCGGCGGCTTCTCGTCAGTCTTTCGTTCCTAGTATTGCCTGACCCTTCGCGCCTAGACCGTTGCGAAATATCGGCCTGTAATAGATGCCTCTAAACCCCTCTCCAATCATTGAATGGCATGTCGAAGGTCCTACAATAAGTAGAGGATGCTTTTCATTCCCACTGCCAAACAGTATGTCAGTAGCGTAGAATGCCTTTTCAAGAAATTTGGGATCGTCCATTAAAAACACCGGCTCTGCACCCGCAACTGAATAATACCGGTTACATACGTTACAATAACCATCGAACCTTGTTTTTCGCTTTTCTGCGTCGAACGCAACCACCCGAGTGACCGAAAAAGCGTAAAAATGAGGCTCGCTCGGCAATTCATAGAAACAAAGCGAATCGTATTCTGAACGCTCGCAGAATATTTTGAACTTATCCGATACGATGCAGCGTCCATCATAGGTATATGAGAAATCAAATATTTGTTTATTCACTCTGAATTGCGGATTTACCGCATCAAAATCAAATAGGCAACCGCATTCTTCGCAAGCGGAGCCTTCGGGTGGAGAACGAAACATATAACTATCGTTGTCTTCTCCGGATAGTTTATAACCGATGATGTCAGAATTCACATTCACAAGGCTTAATAATTCGGCGGAGATGGCTTGTGTACGCATACGTACGACTATCGAAGGTACGGATGCTGAGCAAAAAAATCCAAGGCAGCATTAGGATATTGTGCTCCGGGTCCATTGTAAAAGGTCTGCAAAGCATCCAAGCGTTCATCACGGGAGAAATTATCGCGAATATCCGCGCCAGTATTTGCGCTAGTAGCGCCTCATATTATTACCAAAGTCATCCTTAATCTGAGAAAGAAATTCATTCAAATCAAGGTGCAACTGAATATGCTCGCATTTAGGCATTGTTGTTGTGGGTTGATTCGGGTTTCCACCAAGGAATTTAGGGTCGGAATGGTGCTCTTGAGTTGCCTCCTCCTCCGGAGTCTTCATTATCTCGTTAGCATCGACTGGAAACTCCATGCCGTTAGACGCAGGTGAAAGTCCGAGCGCATTCATTATTAGGTCGATCTCCTCCTCAGCACCAGACTCTGTGATATCTTCACCCTCTAGGCCAAAACGGTCGACCCTAGCGATGGGAGAATTTCTTACATACGCATAGAGATTAATCCCATCGACCTCGCCAATCGGATCGCGGCTCAGCCACCGACCTTCGCTAGGATCATAGACAGCCGAGGCGTGCCGCAAGCTCGTAAGCATCAGGACTGTGACGAATAGAAGAATTCCGAGTTTATATCGCATACTATCTCCCACTAAGTTGATTGATACGGTTAAGCAGTTCAATTTCCTCTCTTGGATCCATACGGCGCGGATCGTGTAAAAAGGCAGGGTCCGTTTCGACCGGTGTCAATCCGATTTCCTCCGGTGCTATTTGGCGTGCGGCGTACGCAAGGTATGGGTGGTAGTTGGGGCCTTGCGGCCAAAGGCGAATCGCATCGGCAAAAGCTACCAAAGCGTCCGTCAACTTGTGATGATAAAGCAGCGCGCCCCCTCGGGTTGCCAGGAATGCCGATAATTCTTGCGCAGGCGTCAGCGAGGCCAGGTACCGCCCCGATTTGATCTCCTGATCGGTGACCGCATCAGGCCATTTTTTAAAATCAGCGTCTGTTCGGATAGTGAAGCCGTGTGTGCCTTCAATATCCACATACCCTGCTCCGTGGCCGCGATCCCACCGCACGAATAAGTGGTCCTTGGCGTTCGAGAGCTTTACGGGGTAGCCCAGCCTCCTCCCAATGGCTGTATAGAGAACGGGCATTGACGCGCACGTTCCGGTGCGGTGAAGCAAGATCTCAGTAAGGAACATGTTGCCGGGATTCGTTAGAAAGGCGCGATCCACTTCTGGGCCATGCTGGTCGGGTTGAGAAAGAGGAATAAGATCGGGATTGTAACGCACCCCGTAATCCTGTTGCAGCACGGTTATCATCATGCCCATGCGAAACTCCACCTCGGAGTTATGGCATTCCTAGGGATTATCTTTGAAGCGATGCCAATTGCGGCGTGTTTCCATCTCCACATGATCCGCCCGTTGATCCAACGTTTCCAGAGCAGCGCGAATATCCAGGTTTTCCGCGCCGGGCAAATCCTGAGCGCACAGAAGATTCGTTTCGGCAACATCGACGCCCGCGAGTTCATCCGGCGTCATTTCCATCAACCGCCCGAGCGTGAGTCCTTGATGCACCACGGAAACCCGTTGTGCTGACGGAGAAACTTGGTTCTTCCCAAGCGAAAAGCCAATCGCAAACGTGATTCCAGAGCAATGATTCCAAGGAAAAGCAATGGCAAGCGACGGAAGGGTTTTGCCGATTCCTTCGCACTTTCCCGCCCGGCTCTTGCCCGTGCCCTACGTTCCTGTCGAGTCTCGCTCACACCACATGAAACAGTACCCGACTGACGGAAAACCGGAAGACAATTCTTCGCCGCTCCATTTGGAACAAGGGCGCTCGCCGCCGCGCCCTTATAAATCCCAGGCTCGGGAGGAACTTGCTCTCGCGCTTCGCTTGTCTGGTCGCGCTCGCTGGCGCGAGCATCAAACGGGCTTCGCGGATTCACCAAACACCGAGGTGAGAATCCAGATATGCAGATACGCGAAGGCAGATTTGGGCGGACAAATGGCGGACACTTTTTGGCCGTTTCCAGCCGGAACCAGACCGTGCCAGACTGTGCGCGCGGATTTTTTCGAAATGCTCTGAAACCCTGTATTTATGCGGCTTCCAGAGGATTTATTGGAGGTGGCTAGGGAGGGAATCGAACCCCCGACACGAGGATTTTCAGTCCTCTGCTCTACCAACTGAGCTACCTAGCCTTTTCACGCGCTCCCACGGGATCGAGCGGGGCGGGCATTTATTATGCCCCGTTTCATGAGGCGGGCAAGGAGATTACGCCGGTTCCTTTCGGCTGGCGGTACCAGCCGGGGTCTTCGTACCCGGTGATGTCAGCTCGGACCTTTAAAATCGTGAACATGCCGCCCATCTCTACTGAGCCGAATGGGCCGGCGCCGCTCATCATCGGGAGGGTGTTCTTCGGCAGGCCCATGTTCATTTCGGCCATCTCGCCCATGCCCGCGGAGCCCATCGCCATGTAGCCGGGAAGGAGGGCGTCGATCCTGGCGCCTTTCTGGTCGACCCCGAGCATGTTGGGGAGGTTGTGGTTCATGGCGTTCATGGTGTGATGGCTTTTGTGGCAATGGAGCGCCCAGTCGCCGGGGTTGTCGGCGATGAATTCCACGGTGCGGGTGCTGCCGGGCGGGACGTTGACGGTTACTTCGGGCCATCGGGCGGAGGGCGGTATTTGTCCGCCGTCGGTCTGGGTGACCCAGAAGCGGTGCCCGTGCAGGTGGATGGGGTGGCTGTCCATGCTCAGGTTCGCGATGCGGAGGCGCACGCGCTGGTTCAGCTTCACGACCAGGGAGGAGGTTCCGGGATAGGCGCGGCTGTTGAAGGTGAACAGATTGAAGTCGGTCATGACGTTGGGGTTCGGCGTGCCTGTGCCCGGTTCCACGAACCATTCGGCGAGGAAGAGGGCGAAGTCGCGATCCACGGGCGGTTCTTCGGCCTGACGGGGGTGGATGATGAAGAAGCCCATCATGCCAAGCGCCATTTGCACCATTTCGTCGCCATGGGGGTGATACATCTGCGTGCCGTGCTGGCGCAGGGTGAATTCGTAGGCCATCGTCTCCCCGGGCTGGATTGCTTTCTGTGTCAGGCCGGCGACGCCGTCCATGCCGTTTTCCAGCAGGACGCCGTGCCAGTGGACGGTGGTGGCCTCGGGCAGTTTGTTGGTTACGAGGAAGCGGACGCGGTCGCCTTCCACCGCTTCGATGGTGGGGCCGGGCGTCTGGCCGTTGTAGCCCCAGCAGTTTACGATCATCCCCGGCGCGAATTCGCGTTTCACCGGCTCGGCGGTCAGGTGGAATTCCTTGGCCCCGTCTTTCATCGTCCAGGGGAGGGTGGAGCCGTCGGGGGTGACGACCGGCGCCGTTTGCGCGGGAGGGCCGGCGGCTTCCGCGAACCGGTTGAAAAATGCGGAGCCGCCCGCCAGCGCGGCTGCTCCGGTGAAGAATTGACGGCGTGTTATCATGGGGTTCCTTTTCAGCGTCCGATGGCGCGTTCGAGATCGGCGCGGGCTATCCAGTAGTCCCGCCGGGCTTCGATGGAGGCGCGTTCGGCGCCGAGTTGATTCTGTTTGGCTTGCAAGAGGTCGTAGGCGCCAAGGAGCATGGCGTTGTACTGGACTTGGGAGAGGCGCGTTATGCGGGCGCGCTCCGGCAGGAGTTCGTCGCGGTAAAAGAGGGCGGCGTCCCGTTTGGCGAGGAGGCGGTCCCGCGCGGCGCGGACTTCGGCGCGCGCGGCTATCGCCCGTTCCTCCAGGTTGCGTTCGGCTTGGCGGAGTTGCGCTTCGAGCTTCGCGATCCTGCCCTGGCCGTGGTTGAAGACCGGCAGTTCCAGGCTGAAGGTGGGGCCGGTTATCCGTTGCCCGCTCGTTTCGCGCTCGGTATCGACGCCGAACTGGAGGTTTCCGATATAACGGAACGATTTGCTCATTCCCAAGGCTTGGGCCAGCGCGAGGATTTCCGCTTTGCTTTCCGCGATGTCGGGCCGGCGGGTGATCGCCAGGGATTCCAGGCGCGTCAAAGGGGGATCCTGCGCCGGGATGGCGGGCAGCGCCGCCGTCTTCCAGCCCGTGGCGTCTCCCCAAAGCCCGAGCAGGCTGTTCAGCCGCTCCCGCTTTTCCCGGATGTCGGCGGCGGCGTTGGCTTGCTCCAGCCTGTCCTGGCTGTAGGCCGTCTGCTGGCCGGCGAGCGCCAGGTCGCCGGCGGTTCCGGCCCGGTGCTGGCGTTGCAGGAGGTCGAGCGCGGCGGCTTCGGCGGCGGTGATCGCCTGGATGCGTTCCACCAGGCTTTGGGCCGCCTGCAAGGTGTAGAAGGCGGTTTTGACTTCCGCCGCGAGCTTGAGAACTGCGTCGCTCGCGCGCAGGCGGGTTTGTTCCACCCGCATGGCGGCGACGCGTTTCCGCTGGGACCGGAGGAGGAGATCGAGAAAGTCGCCGGCGGCGGAAAGCTCCACGTCGGCGGAGAGAGGGGGCGTATCTGGAAACCGGGGGCTGGCCGCGAAGGTGGGATTGGGATACAAGCCCGCTTCCAGGAGATCGGCCTTCGTAATGCCGATTTCCTCGAATTGGGCCTGCAACCCCCGGTTGTTTCGCAAGGCGATGCGCACCGCGCCCTCGGCGGTCATTTCTCCTGGCGCGGGTCGCGCGGCGCGGGAAGTCTCCGGCGTTCCTCCTTGCAGTTCCTTGTTCGTCTCCCGCGTCAAGGTATCGGCATCGGCATCCAGCGCGGGCTTCGCGGGCTGGAAGCGAGACTCCCGAGCCTCGGGGCTGGCGGGATTCTCCGGGCCGATGCGCGGCGGCTGGTAGCCGGCGCATCCTCCCGATAAGAGGGCGAGCAAAAGCAGGCATTCTGGTTTTCTCATGGAAATGGCGGGATGAAAGAATGAAGGCGCGATTTCTGGCCGCGCGCGAAAACGAGGCGGGGGGATTCCGGGGACGTGCTACGCCAGAGCTGGCGGCGCGTGGAAAAGAAGACTGCGAAGCATTCTTGCGAGAAGAACCTTTGGCGGCCCCGTATCCAGCTCCGGCCTGTCCGCCGATTGTGCGATCCGGACGCGGATGGCGAAAGTCTCCGGCGTGAAATGGAAAAGCGCCGGAGTAAAAGCGGTTTGGCCGGGCGAGACCGCGTGCAGCGCCTTGCAGCAATCGGGCATGTCGTGGCGTGCGGCGGAATGGCAGGCGGCGCAGTGCGCCTCCTTCGCCGCGAAGGCGCCCAGCAGGAGGCAGTGGTTGGAAGCGGCCAGCCATGCGAGCATCGCCAGGCACACCGGGAGCCGAAAGGCAGCCTTCACAATTCGTAATAGGGGGCGGCCGGAAGGAAATGTCAACAGGGGCTCGTCAAAAAAACGCCCCTCCACCCCGCCAAATGACCGCCCTGAAACGAATTGATAGGAAAGAAGTATCCAAATTATGAAACTACTAACGAAAATCCTCCTGACGACCACGGCTTTTGCCGGTCTCTCCAGTACATTGGCTTTTGCCGACGACCAGCGCATCATGCTGTTTAACGGCCATGGCTCCTACAACCTCATTGCCACATGCCCCTCCGACACGCAGATGGTCGGCTTGTCGGTGGCCGACCGCTCGACGACGTGTTCGGAGTCGTGCGCCGGCTCGCCCGGGAATTACATGGTGACGTTGAGGGATAACGGGCATGGCCAGCAGGTCGTGCGCTAGTTGGTAAAAGTTCGCCAGTTCTTGGTGGCGGGTTTTGCGCAAAACGCGTGAAATCCGCCACTGAAGTTTTAGGCCCGGCCCCGTCTTTTCCAGAGTATCCTTCATTGAGCGGGCAGCGTGGCCTGTATTGTGCTGGAGTGGGGCGGCGTGAATTTCCGCCCTCTCTGGATGCTGCTTGTCTTCCTCCTTCTCGGCGAAGGCGCCCGGGCGGATATTCCCTTTGAATTTCACGACGGCCTCGTCTGGGTGAAGGTGGAAACGCCGGGCCGCAGCTTTCACTTCGTCCTGGATTCCGGCGCCGGGTCGAGTCTGCTCAATCTCCAGACCGCGGCGGCTCTCGGATTGAAAATGGGCCGCGCTGTTTCGGTTTTGGGCGTCGGGTCGCGCGATGGCGCGCGGTACGTGGAAGGTTTTGAGGGGAAGCTGTGCGACGTGCCGCTGGGAAGTTCGATGCTTGTCATGGACTTGAGCGTTCCCAGCCGCGCCTGCGGCCGCACGATTGACGGGCTGATAGGGGCGGATTTTTTTCGCGGACGCATCGTGGAAATCGACTTCAAAAAACGGCTTATCCGCCTGGTGGAACATTCCGAGGCGGACGCCCCCGGGTCGCTGCGAATCATCGACAGGAACGGCGCTTTCTGCGTGCCGATAGAAGTGAACGGCGGCAAACCGGCGTGGGTCCGGCTGGATACCGGCTGCAATACCGCCCTGCAATTCGTCATCGATCGCCACGGCGCCGCCGGCTGTGCCGGGGCCGGCGAAGTGCGATTGGGCGCCGAGCGGCTGGACGGGGTCAAGATCGGCCTGCACCAGCGCGAGATTTTCCCGGGAGAATCGGGATTGCTCGGCACCGGCATCCTGTCGAAATTCAAAGTCACCATCGATCTCAAGGCCAACCGGCTTCTTCTCGCATCCGCGTCGTAAATATGGTAGGGTCTGTGAGACCCCGATGGATCTCAGCAAATTCTCCTCCCGGGATTTCGACCGCGGCGTTTCCCTTCCCAAGGAGATTCTCTGGTTCATCGTCCGCCGGATATTTTTCCAGACGCCGACGCCGCTGCCTTCGGCGTGGCGCGCGGGATTGCTGCGGTTCTTTGGCGCGAAGATCGGGGCGGGCGCGGTCATCCGCTCGAATGTGAACATCAATTTCCCCTGGCGCCTCTCGATGGGCGATCACGTATGGATCGGGGAGGAAGTGTGCATCTTGAGCTTCGCGTCCGTCACCATAGAATCGAACGTATGCGTCTCGCAGCGGTCGTTTCTTTGCACGGGCACGCATAATTTTCACGTGCCGACGTTCGATTTGCAGACCAAGCCGATAACCCTGCGCACGGGTTGCTGGGTGGCGGCGAAGTCCTTCATCGGACCCGGAGTCGAGGTGGGGGCGGGCAGCGTTCTCAGCGCGGGGAGCGTCGTCATGGAAAACGTGCCGCCGGGCGTGCTCGTCCGGGGAAACCCAGCCGTCATCATCCGCGAATTGAAGCCGGCGTAGCGTGCGCTTCCTGTTTCTCAATCAATACTTCCCGCCCGATGCGGCGCCGACGGGCATCCAGCTCGACGAACTGGCGGGCTATCTGCGGGAGCGGGGGCACGAGACGCTCTTTGTTTCATCCGGACAGGAATATCGCGGCGCGAAAACGCGCTTCCGGCTTTGGCGCGAATTCAAGGCGCTCGGAACCATCTTTGCGAATGGCATGCTCGGGCCGCGCCCCGACGTCGTCTTCTCCGCGAGTTCGCCGCCCTGCCTGCTCGTGGCGTCAACCGCCATTGCGCGGTGGCGCGGGGCGCGCTCCGTCCATTGGCTCATGGACATGTATCCCGAGCTTGCCGTGGCGCTGGGCGAGGTGAAGCCCGGTCCGGCCGCGCGGCTCATCCAATCGCTGATGGGGTGGGGATACCGCGGCGCCGCGCTGCTGGCGGGTCTCGATGACGACATGGCCGCGCGGCTGAAAACCGCTTACGGCGTGGCGTCGGAAACCATCCACCCCTGGGTTAGCGAGCCGATGCTCGCCGCGTCCGAAAGCGCGCGACGGCAACCGGAAGAACCGTGGACGTGGATATACTCTGGCAACCTCGGGCGGGCGCACGAGTGGGAAACGCTTCTGCGCGCACAAGAGCTGGCGGAGCAGGCCGGCGCGCCGGTCCGGCTATTGTTCCAGGGGGGCGGCCCGTCGTGGGTTCCGGCGCAGGCGCGCGCGCGGGAGTTGAACCTGAGCCGCTGTGAATGGCGCGGATACGTCGAAGAAGCGGAATTGCCGCATTCGCTGCTGCGCTGCCACGCGGTCGTCGTGACGCAGAAGCCCGAGACGCAGGGCTATCTCTGGCCGAGCAAGCTCGCGCTGGCGATGAATCTCCCGCGCCCAATCCTCTGGGTCGGCCCGGTGGATGGAGCCATCGCGCGCAAGCTTCGAAGCGTGCCGGGGGCGGGCGTCTTCGCGCCCGGCCAGGCCGGGGAAATCGCCGCCTGGCTTCAAACCGCCGCCGCTTCCGCGCCCGCGATGGACGGCCGCGCCTACAGGAACGATGCGCTCCGCGCCTGGGCCGGGTTGTTGGAACGGTTGTAAGCGTGTAGATTTCCAGCCGGGATGGCTCTTTCCTCGGAGGCGGTTCACAGGCGGCTGCGCGCGGCGGCTTTGAAGTGCCGTTGGTCTCGCGGGGCGCGTTTCGCCCTGTCGGGCGCGACGGTTTCGCTCTTCTTCCTCATCGTCCTGGGATTGGGCGACGCGCGGTTCCATTTCGGCCCGGCGGGGCGGTGGATCGGTTTTTTCCTGACGTCTTCCAGCTTCGCGGCGGGGCTCGCTTTTGCCGTGCCCGCGTGGCTTTCGCCCATGTCGGAGGCGAGCGTGGCGCGTCGGATCGAAGCCGCTTCCGCGGGGTCGCGCAACGTCCTCATCCAGGCCGTGCAGTTTGACCGCGAGTTCTCCGGGGAGTCGCCCTTGCGGGCCGCGCTCTTCAACGAGATGCGCGATCCCTTTCCCGACGTGCGGTGGCGGGATGTGTTCGATCTCGCGCTGTTGAAAAAGCTGGCGGCGGCGCTCGGCGCGGTCGTGTTTGCGCTGCTGCTCTGGGCGGTTTTGAAGCCCGCGTATTTCAGCAACTCGGTCGCCCGCATTTTTCTTCCCGCCCGGAATATCGCGCCGCTGACCCGCACGCGCATCGCCGCTTTGTCGCCGGGTGACGCGAAAATCGTCCACGGCGGGGAATTGGACATCGCGGCGACGCTTGGCGGCGCGCTGCCGGAAGCCGCGTGGGTGCATTTTGAAGACGGCGGGAAGAGATTGATGGATCACGAAGCGGGCGGCGCGGAATTCACCTTCCGCCGGAAGGAGGTGATCGCCCCGCTGAGTTATTATATCGAGGCCGGCGATGCGCGTTCCGAGACGCACCGCGTGGAAGTCGCCTCGCGCACCGCGGTGCGGAGGCGCGGCGCCGAAATCACGCTCCCCGCCTACGCGGGAGGCGCGAAGAGCGAGTTGAAGGATTTTACCCGCGTTTCAAACGTGCCGCCGGGTTCGCGGCTCACATTGACGCTGGAGTTCAACAACCCGCTTGCGGAGTTTCACGCGGAGGAAGGCGCGGTTGAAAAAATCGATCCCACGCGGTGGCGCATCCGTATGACGGTCATCGGTGACAGGACGATAAAAGCGGCGTATCGCGACGCGGCGGGGGTGACGGATACGGAGAGCATCCCCGTGACCGTGGAGGCGGACCCGCCGCCGAAGATTATCGTGACCGAGCCGGTCGAAGGCCGCGAATTGTTCGCGACGCGCGAGGCGCTCTTTGGCGTCAAGTTTACGTGCGCGGCCCGCTTCGGCCTCGGCTCCGTGGCGCTGTACCGGAGCACGGATGAAAAGCAGGACGCGCAACTTGTCCAGGAATGGAAAGAAGCCGCCGGAGCGAAGTCCTTTGCCGGACAGGCCGAGATTCCGCTGCGGAAATTCGCGGACGGAAATCGCGTGACGTTTTGCATCGTCGCGAAGGATCGAAATGACGTGACCGGGCCGGGGATCACGATCTCAAGGCCGCTCGTGGTCGCCTTGCGCACGGGAGATGATTTAAAGAAGGAGGCGGAGAAGAAATCGGGAGAGCTGCAAGGCAGGCTGGAGGCGCTGCTGAAGTTGCAGGAGATGAATCTCACCGAAACTCAATCCTCGGCGGCTTTGGAACGGCAGACGCGGATTGGCGAGATCGGCGATGAACTCGCCGTTTCCTCGGAAACGCTCTCGCCGGGGTTGCATCCGATATTGCAGGAACTCGCGGAGAACGAGATGCCCGCCGCCGTCGCCGCTTTGCGCACGGCGCGCGCGGAGGAGGCGCTTGGGCTGGAAAAAGTCATCCTGACGCGGTTGCGGGGCTTTTCATCGACGGTCCAGGCGGACGGCCTGAAGGCGGAAATCGAGGAGAGCATCGCCGGCGTCGAGAATCTGGCCCGGCGGCAGCGCGACATCCTTCGCGATACGGGAAAGGACCCGTCGCTCGCGGATCGCCAGGACGCCCTTGCCGACGCTTCCATCAATGTCAAAGCCAACCTCCAGCGCGACGCGCAAAACGCCTCCCTCGGCGACCAGGATTTTCGCGACCGCTTGAAGAAAGTCGTCGCTCTGTTCGGCGAATTCCGCATCTACGAACAGATGCTGGCCGCCGCGGAGAAGCTGCAAGGCAAGGCCTTCGCGGAGGCGGAGAACGCGGAGAAGGACGTGCTGGCGAATCTTGGGAAGATGATCGACCTGCTGAACCGCTGGCAAGTCGCGCAAGCGGGGGAGAAAATCGATGAATTGAAAAAGCAGCTTCAGGGCTTGAAAGAGAAACTTGGGAAACTCGAGCAGACCCAGCGCGAGGTCGTGGAAAAGAGCAAGGAACTCGCGCACAAGGATCAGTTCCGCCCCGAAGACCAAGCGACGGCGAAGGAGATAAAGGAGACCAAGGATGAGATGGCGAAGGTTGTCGAAAAAATGCTGACCGACGCGCACGTCCTGCCGGAGTTGAACCTGGCAAACCAGTTGCAGACCGAACTGACCAGCATCTACGAGGATGTCCTCCAGACCGACAAGGAAGCCGCCGCGGAGGGAAAGCTGAAGCCGTCGGAAATCGCCGTCCAGAAGGAAAACGGGATATTGGAGGCGATAGGAAAGGCGAAGCAGATCGCGGCGGACATGGAGATGTGGCTTCCCAACGCCAACGACACGAACAAATGGCTGCTCGAAAATTTCGACAAGAGCGAGATAAGCCAAATCCCCAATCTGCCGCTGCCCGACCAGTACGAAGATCTCGTCGGCAAACTGCTGGACGAGCAAAAAGGGCTGGATGAACAAGTGCGGGACGCCGCGTCCAATCAAGTGGTTCCCATGAACGGCGCGAACGGCTGGAACGTGGCGGACGGGCCGATGCCGGGATACAGCGCGCAAGGAAAATCGGGCGACACCCGGCCCAAGAAGAACGAGCAGACGGGCCGTTCCAGCGGCGGCAGGGAAGGGGAGAGCGACGGCGAAATGTCCGGAGACACGGCGGATCGCCTGGAAGGAACGAAGCCGGACGTGCGCCGCACCAACGACCCGATGCAGCAAGGGCGGGTGGCCGACGACGGCGCGCCGAGCGACGCCCGCGCGACCGGCGGCGGCAAGGCGAGCGGCGTCAGCCAGCGGGAAGGCATGGACGGCAACGCCCCGCTCCGGGCCTCGAACGCGCCGCGAATGGCCGCCAGGGACGCGCTTGCCGCGCAACAGGCCCTCCTTGCTCAAAAGACCTCGAGGATGGCGGCGGCGGCATCGCTCCTTTACCTGCGCGCGGATGCGTTGCCGGACACCGCCCGGCTCATGGAACAATCCGAAGCCGCGCTCAGGGAAGGGCGCATGGCGGATTTCGCGGGCTTGCATCGGCGGATCATCGCCCGTCTGACGCAGGCGGAGGGCGAGGTCGCTTCGGGGCAGGTGGTGAGCCTTCCCCCCGCCGATTCCGCGCGCGCGGCGGAGAAGCGACTCCTCGGCGGGGAGGAAGGAGAAGCCCCCGCGGCTTACAAAGAAAAGGTGGCCGGCTACTACCGCTCGCTGCTCGACGGAAAATGATCCGGCGCGCGGCGCTCATCCTCTGCCTCGCCCTGGCCGTCGCGCGCGCGGAACCCGCGGCGTGGGCGGTGAAGGACGCGCGCTTCCGCGTTTCCATCCGCCTGAAGGAGGCGGCTCTCTTTCCCGATGCCGGCGTCGCCATCGAAGTTCCCGAGTTCGGCCAGACACGGCCGGACCTGGGAGACGTGGCGCTGGTTGGCGCGGATGGCAGGCTTGTCCCGATCGCTTTTCTCTGGCGCGGAGCGGGAGACCGCATCCTGCTGCTCGCCAAGGCGCTCGCGGCGGGCGAGGAGTATTTTCTCTATTTCGGCGGGAACCGGCAGGCCAGCCCGGCCTGGCAGCCGACGGTAAGCCTGCTCCTGGAAACGCGACGCCTCCCGCCGGGCGTCGGGTTCGACTCCTGGCCCATGCTGGAAGAAGGGTGGCGCCATGGGCGGGATGCGGACGGCGTCGGTTTCACCCAGGCGATCAAGCACGGCTCGAATCCCTTCGGCGAGAGCCTCGGCTTCATGAGCCATTACAGCGGCTATCTCCATACGGCGGGGCTGAAGCGTCTCTTTCTCTACACGCTTTCCTCGGATGCGTCCTTTGTGCTGGTGGATGAAACTTTTGCATTCGGTTGGCCCGGCAGGCATTCGCCCGACGCGAACGCGGAAACCGTGAGGGGAAAGGATGTTCCTTGTCCCAACGACTGGACGAAGATCGACTACTACCAGGCCAAGGACGGCGACGGGAATCCGCCCGCGATGGTGCTCGGCTGGCGCCGGGACGGAAAGCTGGAAGCCATACCGTCGCGGGAGTGGATGCATCCCGGCACGACCTCCGCGGGCACGATCGAGGAAGCGCGCGGGCTGCCCGTCCCGCTTGTCTCGGTGAAAGTCCATTCGTACATCGGATACGGCGGCCACTGGTATTTCGACACGGAATGCTCGCTCCCGCCGGGCCAGACGGGGCAATGGGCTTTCGATGACGGCGCGACTTTTTCAGGCGCATCCTGCCGCCGGGTCATTCCCGGGCCGGAGCGCCGGATGGTAACCGTGACGCTTTCGCGCGGAAACGACGGGGTGCGCCGCATCACTTTCCCCAACGATGTCCGCATGGCGAATGTCAACGACCCCGCCGACCCGGCATGGTACGTCGGTTTGTTGAGGAATGAAACGCCTTCTCCGGTCAGCCCCTGCCTCGAGCGCGATTTTCTTTTCCTGCGCGATTTCGGCGACGCGGAAACCGCCGGACGGTTCGCGGGCGCGTGGCTGCGGGAGAATATCAGCCCGAAAAAGCCGCTGTGGATCGACGCCGAAACGGCATGGCTCCGCTACGTGGCTGAAAGCGACCCGCGGCGCGCGCTGGCTGAGTTGCACGGCCTCAGCCCCGAGACGCAGCGCGATTGCGCGGCGTGGCTCGACCCGCTGGAGATGGAGGCGCTCGTGTTTAACGGCGGCTCTCCCGAGCGCATCAGGCAGATCTCGCTGAAAAATATCGGCACGCCCCTGGAGCGCATCGCGGACATCCGGCTGGGCGACCTGGAGCGTCTGGCGGGCGACTATGACAAGGCCGCCGCCCACTATCTCGCGCTCCAGATGAAAGAGGAAATCCGAAAACTGCCCGCCGAGGACCGCGCGTATTCGATGACCATCTCCGGCATGCTGGAAAGCGGCGACCGGGGCGCCGCCGAGCGGAAGCTGGGGGAATGGGAGTTCCGGCATCCGTCTGCCAAGCTGGACACCGACTTCCTGCTCTTGCGCGCGCGGACGCTGATCCTCTTCGGCCGCTGGAAGGAAGCGCTCCAGGAACTCGATTCGTTCGAGAAGATGCAAGCCGACAGCCCTTACGAGATCGACGCGGAATTCTATCGCGCGCGCGTTCTGTTTGAAACGGGCCGCAAACCCGAGGCGCGCAAAATTTGGACGGATTTAGCGAAGAACTATCCCAGGAACGGGCTTGCGGGCGCGAGCAGGGAATGGGCGGCGAAGCCGTGACCCGTCACTCCAGCTTGTATTTGCGTTCCGCGAGGCCGTAGAGCGGGCGCCAGAGCATGCGGTTGATCCCGACCACGAACAACGACATGACCGCGATGGAAAAATAGATTGCGGGCTTGTCCCCCTTTTCCGTGACATCCGCGATGTAGGCGCCGAGTCCGCTTGCGACCAGCTTGGTGTTTCCCCATGTCGCCACTTCGGCCACGATGCTGGCGTTCCAGGCGCCGCCTGCCGCGGTCACCGCGCCCGTGACCCAGAAGGGGAAGATCGCGGGGATGATGAGGGTTTTCCACAAGCGCCAGCCGCGCAGGCCGAACATCCGCGCGGCTTCTTTCAAATCGGTGGGGATCGCCATCGAGCCGGCTATGACGTTGAAGAGGATGTACCATTGCGTGCCGAGCGCGATGAGGAAAATGCTGCCCCAATTGATTGAAATCCGCGTGGCTATGAAGAAGGCGACGATCCATGGAAAAGTCATGTTGACGGGGAAGGAGGCGGCGATCTGCGCGAGCGGCTGGGCGATGCGCGCGACCTTGGGGGTTGAGCCGATCCAAAAACCGATGGGCGTCCAAAACAGCGTGGCCGCCACCGTCACCGCCGCGACGCGCAACAGGGTCAGGACGCCCAGCCACAGTATCCGCAGCATGGTGGAAACCGGGATCGCCTTTTTGATTTCCCCGCCGATTCCAAACGTGAGGTGCAGCAGCCACAGAACCGCGGCCGCGGCCGCGACGACGGAGAGCGCGCGCAGGGTTGATTTGACGAAGTCGGGCGTGCGCCCGGAGACGGCTTCGGAAGCCTCGGTCGTGACGGAAAAGAAGCGTTGAATGGCGCGGCCCGCGGGTTCGGAGACGTTTTCGGAGAACCAGATCATGAGCGTCGAGCCGCGCAGGAGATCGAGCACCCAGGAGGATTGGGAAGAGGCGGACTCCGTCTGCTCGATCTTGAATTTCTCGGCCCACGCGACGAGGGGCCGCCACAGAAGCTGGTCGATGACGACGATGGTGACGATCATCGCCAGGATGGCGTAAACCCCGGCCCGCGTGTCGCCCGCTTCGTTGGCCGCGGCCATGTACGAGCCTAGGCCCGGCAGCTTTATGTTCTTGTTCAGCACGGAGATGGCCTCGCTCTGCGCCACGAAAAACCAGCCGCCGCCGAAGCTCATCATGGAGTTCCACATGAGGCCGATGGCGGACGCGGGCAGTTCCAGCTTCGTGAAGCGCAGCCAGCGGTTCAGTCGATAGACGCTGGCCGCCTCGTGCAACTCGGGCGGGATGGTGACCATGGAATGGTAGAAGCCGAAGGTCATATTCCACACCTGGGAGGTGAAGATGGCGAAGATGCTGGCGCACTCGACCCCCATGAGGCTGCCCGGAAAGAGCGCGAGGAATCCGGTTACCGTGATCGAGAGAAAGCCCAGCACCGGCACGGATTGCAGGATGTCGATGACGGGGAGCATGACCCGGCGCGCGACGGGATTTTTCGCCGCGACGTATCCGTAGCCCAGGGTGAAGAGGAGCGAGGCGAAGTACGCGATGAACATCCGCAGGACGGTGCGGCCCGCGTAGTAGGGGATGAAGCGCGGGTTCAGCGAGAGCGCGGGGGGATGGAGTTCATCGAACCGGACGCGCATGTCGCCGCCCAGCGACACGACGAGCCAGATGAGGGCGAACACCGCTATGAGGACGATCAGGTCGATCCAGCCAAGGCGCCGGCCCTTTATCCGCAGATTCGTCGTCCCTGGGTAGGACCGTTCCACAAGCTTAATGGGAGAAAAGGGACAACTCGCTCCAGAGGCACGCGAAATACATGACGCCGATGACGGCGAGCATGAACCCGCAGAACGGGAGCACCACCGCCCACATCTGCCGGATGTGGCCCGCGCCGTTCATTTCTCCCGCGTCGAAAAGCTCATGGGGTATGCGGTTTACAGCGCCGCGCAGAAGATGGATGGCGAGCGCCTGCCCGCCGATGGCGCAGACGTCCAGCGCCTCCACGGTTTTCCAGTTCGCCCCCGCAAAAAGATAAGCCGCCGCGGGCGCGAGCATCAGCAACAGCGACACATTCCACAGAGCCCGCGAACGAAAACGGGCGAGCAGATACGCCCCGCAAATACCGAGCAGCAACGTCCCCGCGGTAGCCGCGAAAGAGGCTTCCAGGATTGTCTCGGGTTTCATGGTCAGTCTTTCCAGCCTTCAACCATCGCGATCTCCGCACGTTCGAGGTGATTGACGGGCCGGCCTTTTTCCTCGGGGACGACTATAAAGCGTGCGGCGTGCCGGTGAAGGAAATAGTTGGTCTGCATGGCCCATACTTGCATGTACCAGGCATTGTCCCAGCCGTGGACGGGGTCGGGAGCGGGGCCGATCTTCGGCGGCTGCCTGCCGGGAGGAGGGCCCGGCATCCTGCCGACGATCCAGACCCGGCCGCCGCTTCTCAGCGTCCGCTCGATTTTCGCGAACGCCGGCGCCAGCGGGTCGGGCTTCTCCATCAACGGTTTTATCGCCGCGTATTCGAGATCGATCCGGTCATCCGGCACGAGCGGCAGGATCGACCACGGGGCGGCCCCCTTGTAGTAATACTTGAACGAATAGCAGAACCAGAACGGGCTGACGAAAACGAAGTCCCGCGGCGCCGCCACGCTTGCGACATCGTCGGCGGCCAAGTCGATATTCGTCCGGCGCAGATGGGCGAGATTCCAAAGCGGATAGACGGAAACGGCCATGGCCGCCGCGGCGACAACCATCCTGGCCATACGGGGCGCGCCGTCCGCCGCGAAGTCGAGCGCGAGAGCCGCCAGGCCGATGAACGGGACGAAATGCCACGGGAATGTGGGCAGCCCCGATGCGAGCACGAACCGGTAGAGAGCGGCGGCGCTGATCGCCACGGTGAGCAGCCCGTACAACGCGCCCCGCCCCCGCCGCGCGAGGAGGACGAGGAGAAGGAAGAGCGGCAGGAGCGCCCAGCGCGCGGGATCGAACGCCTCGCAGAACTGTTCCCACACCGCGCCCACGCCCGGGGAAGCCTGCCGGATCGATCCTCCCACGGCATAGGCGCGGATGATCCCGACATACGGCAGCAACGAAAGCGCGCCCGCCAGCCCGATGCCGAGGATGAGCGCGCCGCGTCCCCACAGCCTTTGCGCGAGGCAGACGACCGCCCCGGCGGTGCAGACGGCGAAGATGAGATAGCTGTCCTGGTAATTGGCGTTCGCGCACAGGATCGACAGGAGAACGGCGGCCACGATCCGAAACGGGCGCGGCCGGTCGATGACGCGCCATACCGCGCCGAAGAGCAGGATGACGAGGAGAAGCGCCAGGCCGTAAGCCCGCAACGAACTGCCGTAGTAGAACACGGCGGGATTGAAGGCCGCGAAGGCCAGCGCGAGAACGGGGGGAGACGTCCGCCGGGCGTTGAGCCAGAGCGCGATAACAACCGCGACGGAGAGGACGAAGCCGAGGAAGCGCATCCAGGCGTCGGTGGCGCCGATGCCGATCCAGAGTCGCAGGACGGCGGCCCACAGGCCGGGAAAGGAGTCGATGGCAAGCGAGCCATACATCGCCCGCCAGCCCGGCATCCGGGCGACGACGACGCTGTGGATTTCATCGCGCCACAGCGCGCCGGAGTGGCGATAGAGAACGACGTGAAGCGCGGTGAGGAGGAGGGCGCCGAGCAGGAAGAGAGTCCACTCCGCGCGCCGGTTCATCGCGCGGCCGCCTCGATCTTGTCGACGACATGGGCGGCGAAGGGGATGGAGCACGTCCAGCCGGGGGAGACGGCGTTCAATACGTGCATCGATTTTTCGTCGCCTTCGAGGATGAAATCCATCTCCAGCTTCCGGCTCTTGATATCCAGCAACTGCGCGCGAATGCCGGGCGCGCCCCAGCGCTTGTAACTTTCGGGGCGGACGTCTTTCGCCAGCCGCCCGGCCAGCGCGACGAGACGGGGCCTGGAATATTTTTGCAATTCTTCGAGCGCGAGTTGTTTGAAGCCAAAGTTCGAGGAGAGCATCAAGCCGGCCTCGCGGAAGAGAACCTCAATGAATTCGCCGAACCGGAAGTTGTCGAACGCGCGGTACTGTTCCCGCCAGAACGCCGGGATGGCCGTCGGCCCGATCTTCGCGCGGCCATCGACGGTGACGGTGAAATGCACGCCGAGGAAGGGGTTCCGCAAATCGGGCACGGGATAGATGTTGGTGCGGAAGGAGCCTTGCGGCTCGTCCGAGTAAAGATAAACGCCCTTGAACGGAAGGATGCGGTAACGCTCCGAGAAGCCGAAGTCGCGCGCGATCCTGTCCGCGTAAAGGCCGGCGGCGTTCACGACGTAGCCCGCGTCGAATTCCCCGCGCCGGTATGCGGCGCCGCGCCGGATTTGGATTCCTTCGTCCGCCGCGTCGGCTTCCATGTTTTGGATGACGAGCCTGGGGTCGGCGGTCGAAGTGTCGGGCGAAAAGAGGGCGCGTTCATGCGTTTTGACGCGCGGCTCGATGGCGCGGGCTTCCTCCTCGCTCACCGGTTGGAGACGAACGCCGTTGGCCGCGCCGCGCCGCGCGAGTTCGTCCAGCATCGGCAACTCGGACGCATTTTGCGCCACGACGAGCTTGCCGCAGCGGTTGACCGGGATTTTTTTCGTGTCGCAATACGCGGTGAGGAGGCGGTTGCCGTCGCGCGTGAACTTCGCCTTTAGGGAATCCGCCGTGTAGTAAAACCCGGCGTGGATGACGCCGCTGTTGCGCCCGCTGGCGTGCAAGCCGCACGCCGGTTCTTTTTCAAGGAGCAGGACGGAGGCGTCGCTGAACCGGGCTTTCAAGGCGCGCGCGATGCTCACCCCGACGACGCCTCCGCCGACGACGAGGAAATCCGGCTTGTTCAAGCGCGCAGCTTTTCCAGCAGCCTGTCCACCTCGATGTATTTCTCGACCAGGTTCTGGATTTTGTCGATTTTCTCGGAGTCTTCGGGAAGGGTCTTCACCGTCATCGAGTAGATGCTGTTGGCGACCGTGTAGCTGTCGAGCGGCGAGCCGATGGTCGGGACGGTCGAGGTCTTGATGAGGTCGATGACGCTCTGGTGCGGAAAGAGATCGCCCGAGAGCACCAGCCCGGCGATGGCCGTCCCTTCGGCCTCCCAGAGCGAGCAGGCCGAGAGCGCCGCGAGGATGATGTCCTCGCGATCCCCGGGGGCGATGACGAGCGTGCCGGGCGAAAAATACTCCATGACGTGGCTGGAGTTCATCGCGCCGATGATGATCTTCTTGACCCGGCGGCTCGCCTCCACCTTGCTGGCGTTGATGAACGTCCCCTTGATCTCCTTGCAGATCTGGCCCAGCGTCGCGTTCGCTAGCATCGGCTCGTCCGGTATCGCGCCGAGCAGGTCGATCCCGAGCCGGTCCAGGCCGCGCCGGGTGAAGCCGAGGACTTTTTCATACTTGTCCGGCAGCACTTTGTTGACGATGACGCCGACCATCTCGACGCCTTCCTTGTCGAAGAGCGCTTTGTTCAGCGCGACTTCGTCGATGGGTTTGCCGATGCCCCCCTTGGTGACGAGGATGACCTTGCTCCCGAGCAGGCTCGCCACCCGCGCGTTCGAGAGATCGAAGACCGAGCCGACGCCGGCGTGGCCCGTCCCTTCGATGATGACGAATTGCTTTTCCCAAGCGGTCCGGTCGAAGGAATTCTGGATGCGCCGCACCAGGAAGTCGCTGTTCGCGGACTCGATGTATTTGCGGGTGAAGTCGGGTTCGACGGCGATGGGGCTCATCGCTTCCAGGGGAGTGTGGACGTCGAATGTCCGGTTGATCAAGACCGAGTCTTCGTCGATGCGCATCCCCTCCACTTCGACGAAACGCTGCCCCACGGGTTTGATGAATCCGATGGCGCCCAGCCGTTTGCGGAGCGCGGAGAACAGGCCGAGCGCGGTGGTCGTCTTGCCGTCGTTCTGCTGCGTCGCGGCGACGAAGACGCGGGGGGTGTCGGTGTTCATTCCGCTCCGTCCGTCTTGTAAATCTTGCGGTATTCGATGGCTTGCAAACCGATGATGGCCGCCACGCCCAGGATGTCGTCCACCGACGCGGCGCGCGAGACGTGCGCGCACGGTTTCGACAGGCCAATGAGGCACTGGCCGTACGTTCTCGCCTTGGCCAGGTGCTTGACCATCTTCACGGCGATGTTGCCGCTGTTTAAGTCCGGAAAGATGAGGACGTTGGCGCGCCCGGCCACGAGGCCCGCGTCGACGGCCTTGCGCTCCGCCGGGTCGCTCAACAGCGCCGTGTCGGCCTGGAGCTCGCCGTCGATCTCCAGGTCGAGCTTCTCCGTGTCGGCCTTCTGCTTCGCCAGCGCCGTCGCCGCCGCGATCCGCTCCGTGGCGGGCATCTTCGCGCTTCCTTTCGACGAAAAACTCAGCAGGGCGATGCGCGGCCTTATGCCCGTCAGTTGCCGGCAGATGAGGCCGGTCTGCACCGCGATGAATGCGAGTTGATCCACCGTCGGCTCGGGGATGACCGCGCAATCCGCGAAGACCATCACGCCCTTTTCGCCGAAGCTTTCGTCGGGAACCTCCACGATGATGCAGCTCGAAACGCTGGTGGAACCCGGCAGCGGCTTGACGATCTGGATGAGCGGGCGCAGCAACGTGCCGGGATAGACGCTCGCGCCGCCCACCAGCCCGTCGGCCTGGCCGTGCTGGATCATCATGGCCGCGAAATAGGTCGGTTTCATCAGGATGTCCAGCGTCTGCGCCTTGCCGAGGTCGCGGTAGTGGCGCAGCTTCTCCAGCCGCTCGGCGAAGACCGGCAGATCCGACGCGTGGGCGGGGTCGATCAGCCCGATGTGGGAGAGATCCACTTTCACCTCGGCGGCGGCCTTATGGACGTCCTCGGCCTTGCCAAGCAGGATCGCCGTCCCGAGGCCCCGTTTGACAAATTGGGCGGCTGCTTGCAGGATGCGTGGCTCCGTTCCTTCGGGAAAGACGATCCGTTTCGGGTGCCGTTTTAGTTTTTCAAAGACGGACTCGATGAAATTCATAAAGAGGACTATTACGTTGGCGGCATTCCCTTCGCGACTCAAGCCAAACATCGCATGAATGCGGACTATCATCTCCACACCCCGTTATGCAGGCATGCGACGGGGACGCCCTCCGACTACGCCGCCGCCGCGCTCGCACGCGGGTTTACCGAGATCGGCTTCGCCGACCACAACCCCATGCCCGAGCCGTTTGACGACTGGCGCATGACCATCGACGAACTGCCCCGGTACGTCCAATCCGTGGAAGAGGCGCGCCGGGCGCATCCCGAGTGCGTCATCCGCCTCGGCCTGGAGTGCGATTTCATCCCGGGTTACGAATGGTGGATCGAAAAGCTCGCCGCCATGGCGGAGTGGGATTACCTCATCGGCAGCGTCCACTACATCGCCCCCGGCTGGGACGTGGATAACCCGCGCTGGATCGGGAAGTTCCGGGAGCATCCCGTGGCGGAAATCTGGGCGCTCTATTGGAAGGCGTACGAAGCGTGCATCCGCAGCGGGCTTTTCGACTTCGTCGCGCACCCCGACCTGGTCAAGAAGTTCGGCCATCGGCCCGCCGGGGATTTGCGTCCGTATTATGAAGGGAGCGTCGCCGCGCTGGCGGCGAAGGGCGTCCCGTTCGAGATCAACACGGCGGGCCTGAGGAAGGATGTCCGCGAAATGTATCCGGCGAAGGAATTCCTGGCGATGGCCTTCGAGGCGGGCGCGCCGCTCCTGATCAATTCGGACGCGCATTCGCCCGAGGAAGTGGGCCGGGACTTCGACAAAGCCGTCGCGCTCGCCAGGGAAGCCGGTTACCGGCGGACCTTGCGCTTCCAAGGCCGCAGGTCCTCGCCGGTTCCGATTTAAAAGATTGAATACCGGCCCTTTTCGCGCGTCATTAATGGCGATGAAAATACTCCCTCCCTTGGTTGTCGCCGCCGCGCTCCTACTCGCCGGCTGCGTCGAGCACGAAACAGTGGTCGAGCGCAGGGGCCCGCCGCCGCCGCCGCCTCCCGGCCCCTATGGATATGGATACGGATACGGATACGGGGCGCCTCCGCCGGTCATCGTCGAGTCGCGGGGTTATGCCCCTTATCCCGGCGCCTTCTGGGTTCGCGGGCATTGGGTCTGGGCGCGCGGCCACTGGCGCTGGCATCGCGGTTACTGGCGGTAGGGCGGGATCTCGTTTACAGGTCCAGGTCGTCCGGTCTGTAGACGATACAGCCTTGCACCGCCTCGAATCCGGCATCGGCGGTCGCGATTCCTCTTATCCCGCGCCGCTGGGCGATGGCGAGATTGATCGAATCCACGGTGAGCAGTCCATGATTGCGCTGCAGTTCGAGCGCCACGGCGAAATCAATCTCGTCCGGCGTTTCGACCTTGAGGCTGCTCGCGAGCAATAAACGGACTTCGCCGGCGTAGCGCGACAGCCGCCGGATACGTTCCGGCCGGCGCGAGAGTTGACGCGCGGGGTTGCTCCCTGCGAGTCCCGACGATTGCGCTTCCTGCACCATGCGGCGGTGGCAATATTCCGCCAGGATAAAGCTTGTGATCACACCGGAGACCGCGCCGTCGTCGAGGCGCTCGAGCAGGCGCGAGCATTGCACGGAGCGCCGGGTGCGGCCATAGATCAAGACGTTGGTGTCGACAAGCACGGCGTCCCCGTCGGGAATATCTCCCGGCGTTACCGCGCCCAGAAATCTTCCTCCATGCTGGCGCGAAACCGTTTGTCGGCGAGCGGGAAGTCCGGGGTGTCCATGAGGCGGCGCAGTCCGCCGTCGAAGGGCTTCAAATGCTGGCGACGCCGGAGATATTCGTCCGCGGCGGCCTGGATCACGTCGCCCAACGCGCGCCGGTCTTCGGCGGCGGCCATTTTGAGACGGTGAAGCGTTTCTCTTTCAAGCTGGGTGCCGACCTTTATTTTCATGAGGCTTCCGGAAAAAACTTGCATGTGTTTCTTGATGCATCAAGAAAAAAAGAGACATCGAGAAATCCGCTGATCGCTTGAATCTTCCGGCTTCAGCCACTACGGTGCGCTCCATGTCTTCCGCCGACTCCGTCCCCGCCGCGGATAATGACGTGGCTGCCATCGATGCGCTCGGCGGCATTTGTCGCCGGATGCGCGCCGAGCTTGCGCGCGTCATCATAGGGCAGGATGAGACGATCGAGCGGCTCTTGATCTGCATCTTCGCGCGCGGGCACGGCTTGCTCGTCGGCGTGCCGGGGCTGGCGAAGACGCTCCTCGTGCATTCGCTCGCGGACGCCATGTCGCTCCAGTTCAGCCGCGTCCAGTTTACGCCGGACCTCATGCCCTCGGACATCACGGGCACGGACATCCTCCAGGAGACCGACCAGCCCGGGCGCCGGAGGTTCGAATACGTCAAGGGGCCCATCTTCGCCAACATCGTGCTCGCGGATGAGATCAACCGCGCGCCGCCCAAGACGCAATCCGCGTTGCTCGAAGCGATGCAGGAACACCGCGTCACCGCGGGCGGGCATGTCTATGCGCTCCCGTCGCCGTTCTTTGTCCTGGCGACGCAGAACCCGGTCGAGCAGGAGGGGACCTACCCGCTGCCCGAAGCGCAACTGGATCGCTTCATGTTTCTTATCCAGGTCGAATACCCCACGCTGGCGGAAGAGCGCCGGATCGCCCGCGAGACGACGGGCGGCGCGCCCGGCGCCGTCGGGAAGACGATTTCCGGCGAGCAGCTCGCCTATTTCCAGGACCTCGTGCGCCGCGTTCCCGTGCCCGACCACATCTACGATTTTGTCGTGGAACTGGTTCGCCGCTCGCGCCCGGGCTCCGAGAGCGCGCCGGAGTGGCTCAAGAGTCTCGTGACGTGGGGCGCGGGGCCGCGCGCGGTGCAGTATCTCATCCTCGGGGCCAAGGCGCGCGCGGCGCTGCAAGGGAGCTACCTCGCGCGGATGGAGGACGTGGAAGCCTTGGCGGAGCCGGTTCTCGTCCACCGCATCCTCACGAGTTTCCACGCCGAGTCCGAAGGCATAACCAGCCGCGGCATCATCAAGCGCCTGCTCGAGGAGATGCGCGACGAGGGGTAGCATCCTTTGGGCGCGAACCTCATCGACCCGGCGGTCATCGCGCGGCTCATGCGCGCGCAGTTGCAGGCGCGCCTGCCGATGTCCGGCAACATGTCGGGCCGCCACAAGAGCCCGCATCGCGGCTCGAGCGTGGAATTCGCACAATACCGCAAATACGTCGCGGGCGATGACATCCGGCTGCTCGACTGGCGGGTTTACGCGCGGACGGACCGCTTCTATCTCAAGGAATTCGAGGCCGACACCAACCTGCGCGCCTATTTCGTCCTGGATTGCAGCGCGTCGATGGGGTTCGGAGGCAAGCTCGATTTTTGCCGCAGGATGATCGCGACGCTCGCCTACCTGCTCGTGCAGCAGGGCGACGCCGTGGGCCTCTCCTGTTTCGCGGAGGGCGTCGTTTCCGAGACGCCGGCGCGGCGCAACGCGGCCCACCTGGGAAATCTCTTCGACGGGCTGAAAGCGGTTTCGCCGAAGGGAAAGACGGGTCTCGTTTCCGCGCTGCACAGCCTTGCGGAGAAGGCGCCGCAACGCTCCCTGGTGCTTGTGTTTTCCGATTGTTTTACATCCGTCGAGTCGCTTCTTCCGTGCTTCCAGCATCTCCGTTTCCGCAAGCACGATCTCGCCGTCTTTCATGTGCTGGATCGCGCGGAGCTGGAATTCCAGTTCTCGCGCCCCACGCGTTTTATCGACATGGAAAGCCCCTTCGCGCTCCTCGCCGAGCCGGAGACGATCCGGCGGCGGTACTTCGAGGAGTTGAACCGCTTTCTGGCGCGGCTGAAGACGGGGTGCCGCGAATTCAAGACCGAATACCGGCAGGTCGTCACCGACGAAAGCTACGAGAAAATCCTCGCGGATTTCCTCATCCGGCGGGCGATGAAGAACTAGTGAAAGGCGCCCGGCATCTCGCGCTGATCCCCGTGGCCGCGGTTTTCTGCGCGATGGCCGCCTGGAGCTGGCGGAAATGGCCGGACATCACCGTCGATTTCGGCGAGCAGCTTTACGCCGCATGGCGGATTTGCCAGGGGAAGGTGCTCTACCGCGACATCGGTTACATCATCGGCCCGTTGTCGCAATATTACAATGCGCTGCTTTTCAGGCTGTTTGGCGTTTCGCTTACCACGCTTATCGTCTCGAACCTTTGCATCCTCGGGGTTCTCATTATCGTCATTTATCGCCTGTTCCTGCGGGTTTCCGACGCGGTCACGGCGGCGGCCATCTGCATCGTCATCCTCACGGTCTTCTCGTTTTCGCAATACGTCGGCATCGGCAATTACAACTACATCTGCCCCTATTGCCACGAAGCCTTCCACGGTCTGGCGCTCGCGATCTTCCACGTGGGGATGCTTTCAACCTGGGTGCGAACGCGCAAAACCGGGTGGGCCGCCGCGGCTGGTTTTTGTTGCGGCCTCGTCTTTCTTACGAAGCCGGAGCTATTCATTGCGGCCCTGGCGTGCGCCGCCGCGGCGTTCCTGCTCGCCGGGTCCGCCGCGAGAGCGAAGGGCGTTCCCTGTTTTTGTCTGCTCGCGGTGATTCCCGCCGCGGTTTTCTTTTTGTATTTCCAAAGGGTCATGCCCGGCAGGGATGCGTTGCGCGCCGTGCTCGGCTCGTGGAGCGCGCTCGCGACGACGCCCGCCGCGAAGGGTGATTTCTACAAATGGGAACTCGGGTTGGATGAACCGTTCCGCAACGCCCTTCTCATGGCGGGGCATTTCGCGGGCGCGGCGGCGGTTGTCGCCGTCTGCGCGTTTATCTCCAGGGAGCGGCGTTTCCTGGCGGGGGCTTTTTTTGCCGCCCTGGCGGGCGCCGCCTGGTATTTCGACTGGGGCGAATGCGGGCGCTCCCTGCCGCCGGTGCTCGCCGCCATCTGTCTCGCGCTTGCGTATCGGCGCCGGGCGTCCGGGCGCGAAGACCTTACCCTGCCGCTGCTGTGGTCCGTGTTCGCGCTGTTCCTCATGGCGAAGATGGGCCTCCACGCGCGCGTCTGGCACTACGGCTTTTGCCTGGCCATGCCCGCCGCCGTGTCGGCGCTCTATTTTGCAGGCTGGTTCCTCCCGCGGGAGCTTCGGAGTTATGGAGTCGATGCGCCGGCCTTCCGGGTCGCGATGTTCCTTCTCGTCGCCGTCGGCGTCGCGCGCCTCTTGCGGATGTCGAACGAGTTCTACCGCGTGAAAACGTATGCGGTGGGCTCCGGGGGCGACCGGATCATGAGCTTCACTCCGCGCGTGGATGGAAAAGGCCTCGCGATGAACAGGACTCTCGACTGGTTGAACCGGAACACGCCCGCGGGCGCCACGCTTTGCGTCCTCCCGGAAGGGATAATGCTGAACTATCTTTCGCGCCGCCCCAACCCGACCCGCTACACGACGCTCGTCATGCTTGCGACCCAGAACTACCCGGAAAGCGAGGCGCTCGACGCCTTCGAGAAGGGGAATCCCGATTACATCATCCTTTTCCACAAGGACACGTCGGAATGGGGAATCCGGTTTTTCGGGCAGGCGAAGAATTTCGGTTTGCTGACGATGCCATGGATCAACCGGAACTACCGCCCCGTGTGGCTCCTGGGCCACGAACCGCTCCAGACGGCCCGCTTCGGGGTTAAGATACTGAAGAGGATGTAGGCGCTCAGGCCGCCAGCGCCGCGCGAACCTTGTCCGCCACGCCCGCCACCGTGTACGGTTTTTGCAGAAAGAAGACGCCGGATTCCTTCCCGCCGAACGCGGCGTCGTCGGCGTCACCGGAACAGAAGATGACTTTGGTTTGGGGGGAGACCAGACGCAGGCGCTGGACGAGTTCATGGCCCCCCATCTCCGGCATGATGATGTCGGTCATGAGGAGATCGATCCGGGGATTCTCCTCCACGATCCGCAGGGCTTCGTTGCCGTTCTCGGCGACGAGGACGTTGTAGCCCAGTCCTTTCAAAACGGCGCTGCCCAGGAACCGGAGCATCGGCTCGTCTTCGGCCAGCAGGACGGTTTCATGGCTTCCGGCATCTTTCTGGACAGAGTTAAACGACATCGCCCCTTCAAGAGAGCAAAATGCGTTCTTGAAAAGGCGAAATCGGCGAAGATTTATCGAGGATGTGTTTCCATGCGCGCGATGACTTCTATCCCGGCTGTCTGCGGGAACATGTCGAGCGGCGTCACGGAATCGACCCGGTAACGTGCGGAGAGCGCCGCCACGTCGCGCGCCAGGGTGGCGGGGTCGCAGGAAACGTAGAGGATTTCCGCGGGCGGCAAAGCGGCAAGCAGGCCGAGGACGGATTTCGCCACGCCGGCGGCGGGCGGGTCGAGGATGAGCGTCGTGCTCGCGAGGTCATTTTCCTCCAGGATGCGCCCAAGAAGCAGGGCGACGTCTCCACAGCGGTAGGTCTCGCCGGGCAAGGCGCCGTTCCGGGCGCGCTCGACCGCGGCGGGGTTGGCCTCGATGCCGATGACATTCGCGAAACGGCCCCGGAGGCGTTTGGCAAAAAAGCCCGCTCCGCAGTAGGCGTCGATCAGCAGCCGCCCCCCGCGCAGGACCAGGCTCTCGATGACGCTCAGCATTTCCGCGGCGACGTGATCGTTGGTTTGCTCGAAGTATTCCGCCCGGCCTTCCTCCCGCAATGTGTAGTCGCCGTCGGGAAGCGAGCCGCGCCGGCGCAACGCGCGCAGGGCGGCATTCACGGGTTCAGAGGCGATGGGGCAGCGGGCGATATCCACGATTTCCCGCGAGCCGAAGGCATGGAAACCGACCGCGCCATCCCTGGCATGGACGCGGATGCGGCTCCTGTAATGGTAAGGCGGGGAGGGGACGATGGGGCGCATGGGAACGACGGTGAGGCGCCCGATGCGGCGCAAGGTTTGCTCCACCTGGGCGGCTTTAATCGCGAGCTGGCGCTCGTAGGCGATGTGCTGGTAGCTGCACCCGCCGCATGCGGTGAAATAAGGGCACTCCGGCGTTACCCGATGGGGGGAAGATTTCTCAACGGAAAGGAGGACGGCTTCCGCGAAATGCCGTTTCGTTTTTTCCAGACGGGCCGTTACTTCCTCGCCCGCGATGGTGAAGGGAACAAACACCACGCGCCCTTCGGCGCGTGCGACGCCGCTGCCGCCAAAAGCGACGTCGTCGATCCTTAAATGAAGCGGCTCCCTCAGTAAGGAGTGGACTCGCGGTTATACTGGTATTTGCTCTCCAGCCCGAGCTCGGGCGGGAATTCCGAGTAACCGCTGTGAATCCACGGGATATCGCTCTTGTAGAAAGGCCGGTACGAATCCTTGTAGACCGGGAACGGCCCGGTGACCAGTTCGTAGATGCCCGCGCCAAAGCGGAAGAACACCCTGCCCAGGCCGCGAATGACACCGTAACTGGCCGCCGCATCGTTCCCCTCGCGGTCATTAATCTCGCAGACGGTCTTCGGCAGTTCCGTGATTCCGAAAAACGTGTTCGCGAAGCCGCGCCCGAGCTTCCGGGTGAAGCCATAGTCGTTCATCGGCGGATCCTGGATATCCGCATAGGTCACCGCGGCCGTAAAGAGAAGGAGGAGGGAGCAGAGAAGGCTTTTCATAGGACGCCCTTCATTTTAACGGGTATCGCGGGAAAGGGCAAACCCCAAATTCCGGAATTTCTTTACATCCCGCCCAAGGGCTTCGCGTAGCCGGTCAGTTCCATGTAGCCATGCCCGGTCCGCTTGCCGCGGACTTCGATGAGGCCCTCCCAATACGTGATGGAGCCGAGCGCCAGCTCCTGCTCCTTGACGGGGGTGCTGGTCTCCAATTCCAGCCCCAGGCTCGGGACGCTTACCTTCCACGCGATGGGGTAGGTCGCCCCCGTCCTGCCGCTCTTCCAGAATGCGGTCGGCGTCAGGCTATAGGCGTCCCGCGCCAGGTATTCGCCCGAGCCGTTTTTCAAAACGAAGGTCCCGCTGGAATTCGGGTCGATGCCGCCGTTTCTCGTTCTCATCTGGTACAGCATGAGTTCCGTGCCGTCATCGAGCTGGATGCTGAACCAGTTCCAGCCGATCTGCGCCGGGGTGAGGCTGTTGGTCGCCCATTCGTGGTCGAACCAGCTTTCGCCGGCGACGGCCTCCGATTTTCCATTGATGGAAAGCCTGCCGGTCGTCCCGAGCCGGGTGGAGGAGTAGTAACAGGAGGCATGCCCCGCCCCTTCCGCCTTTTGGCTGACGCCGTTCGCGCCGTGGATGACGAATCCCTTTTCCGGCTTCAACAGCAGATCCACGGCTTTTCCTTCCCCGTCCGCCTTCAACGCGAAACCGCCGTCCCGCGTTTCCGCGAGGCTCCAGCCTTCGATCCATGCCAGCCGTCCGCTGTCGCCAAAGCCCGCCTCCCCGAATGCGCCCCGGCTCGTCTTCTGAAGAAAGAAGAACCGTCCGGCGTCCACGTCGGTGACGGCGAAATGCGCGAACTTGATGTCATCCGCGAGGAAGCGCGAAGTCCCGGGCGACCCCGGCGGGCGCACGCCCTCCCGGAAGAAGGTCGCCTGGTAGCCGTAGGTCTTTCCGCTCCCGGCGCGGAGCCGCCCCGTGAAGTACCACCACTCCGTCTTGAACGCGCGGTGAACGCCATGGTCTTCGGGAAAACGGTAATGCCAGCCGGGAAGCGCCAGCCTCCAGGACGCCAGGAGCAGGACGAACAAGCTGGCGGCGCGGCTCATCATTCCGCGCGCACCGCCGCGGCGATGGGGATGCGGGATGCGCGCAACGCCGGAACCCAGGCGGCGAGCAGCGAAGCGGGCACGATCCAGAACGGAGTGGCGGCGAGAAGCGGCCAGGGAAATTGCAGGGAGATCGTCCAGCCGAAGAACGCCTTGTTCACCACGAAGGTCAATACCAGCGCGAGCGAGCACCCCGCCGCCAGCCCGAGCACGCTCGCCGCAACCCCGATGAAACCCGCCTCCGCGAAAATCATCCCGCCCACCTGTCTTCGCGAACCCCCCACCGCGCGGAAGACGCCGATCTCCCGTTCGCGTTCCGTGATGACCGTGGTGAGCGAAAGAAAGATGCCGAGCGCCGCCACGATGACGGCGATGGCCCGCAACACATACGTCACCGCGAAGGTCTGGTCGAACACCTGGAAAGCCCGCTGTTTCAAGGCGCGGTTCGAGTAAACGGCAAACTCCCCTTGCGCGCTGAACCGGCGCCGGAACCTCTCCGCGAGGCCCTCCGCCATGCCGCGATCCCGCAGATAAAGCGCCAGCGATTGCACCCGCGCATCCTTCCAGTAACGCTCAAACGCCTTCCGGTCGATCATGATGAGACCCTCGTCCCTCGTATAATCGTAATACACGCCCGCGATCTCGAATTCCTTCGGCCCGCCCGGCGTCGCCAGGGAAAGCCTGTCGCCTTCCCCCTTGCGCCACCTGCGGGCAAAGCTCTCGGTCACGACAACGTAATCGCCGCCGAAAAACTTCGCCATCTTCGCTTTGCGCCCGCCCCCCACGAACGGGAGGTTCCTCCGGTCGGCCCCCTTGACCACGCCCAGCGGCGCCGTTTCCCCGCCAAGCGGAACGCGCAATTCGCGGAACGTGTCGACCGCCAGCGTCTCCGGCTGTTTTTCAAGGAAGGAGATTGCCTCCGGCGGCACGAACGCCTCCAGACCTATGGTCTCATTGGAAGCGGGCGTGACAAAGAGATCGGCGGCGAAACCGCGGTTCATCCAGACATCGACCGTATTTCGGAAGGAAAAGATCATGATCGATACGCCGATAACGAGCGCGATGGCCGCCGAGAGCGCCGCGACGGTCGGGCTGTTGCGATGGATGGAGCGCCGGAAATTTTCCGCCGCCAGCCGGAGCACGACTTCCTTTGGCGCCGCTCCGCCCAGCATTCGGATCAGCAACGGCGAGAAACAGACGAACCCGAAGAGAACCAGGAACGCCGCCACGAAGCCCAGCAACGGCGGCCCGGTCTTCAGCGCCAGCCACGACGCCGCGCAGGCCAGCGCGAGCGACAGAAAGCCAGCCACGACCCACAGGTTTACCCTGGCGGCCTTTTCCTCCATGCGGATTCCCATCGAAAGCGCCCTCACGGGATCGGTCGCCGCCGCTTCGTTGGCGGGATGCCAGGCCGCCGCGAGCGAAGCCGCCAGCCCGAAACCCGCCGCGGCCAGCAAATGCGCCGGACTGACGAAAAAGCGGTCGATGCTCACCAGCACGTAAAGCGAGGAGATCGTCTTCGCCACAGAGCCGACCAGGAGATTCGACAGGAGAACGCCGCCCGCGATTCCCACGATGCTCCCTCCCGCGCCAAAAAGGAACGCCTCCCCCAAAAAGAGCAGCCGCACTTCGTTCCGGCTGGCGCCGAGCGAACGCAGGATGCCGATCTCGACCCGCCTCCGGGCCACCGAAGCCGAGACCGTATTGTGTATAAGGAACATCCCCACGAACAACGACACCAGGCTCAACGCCGTAAGGTTCAGCTCGAAGGCCGAGAGCATCTTCTGGACCTGGAAACTCCTCTGCGCGGGCGGCGCGGCGGTCAAGCCCGGCGGCAGCGGCAGTTTGGCCTCCTGGGGGTTCGAAACGATCATCTGCACGGAAGAGAGCTTCCCTTGCACGCCGAACAATTCCTGCGCCCAGCCGATATCCATCGCAGCCACATGGTCCATCGTTACGGCTGCCTCGGGATCAAGGAGGAAATTTATCTCCAGGTCCTTCCGCCGGCTGTTCACCAGCGCGCGCAGACGGTCGCCCGCCTTCAGCCCGTGTTTGCGGGCGAATTCAACCGAAACCGCGACCCCTCCCGGTTGCGCGAGCCATCGTTCCAGTTCGAAGGGACGCTCCCCGCTCCCGATGTCAAAGGTCCGGAACGGCTCGTTCGTGAACATATCCACCCCGAGTATCCGCAGGTATTCGCCTGGGTAATCCGGAAGCGTCACCACCCCTTCCACCACCGGCGTGCAGCCCGACACCCCCGGCAGGCCCGCGAGGCTCGGGAAAAGCGCCTCCGGTATATCGCCGCGGACTTCCAGGTTCGCCTTTCCCGCCACGACATCCACCCCCGCCGCCAGCGCCCGGTTCGCGCTGTGGTTCGCGATCTGGATCGCGAGATACAACCCCACGCCCAGGCCGACGCTGAGGATATTGAGCGCCGCCAACACCTTGTGCCGCATGGCGTCTCGCAACACCTGGCGGCGGAACAGGACGAATAGCTGCGAAGTCACCCCGGACTATAGCGCGTAACCTTCTTCCCCGTGCTCGCTGACGTCAAGGCCGCGGGTCTCGACCTCCGGGTCCACGCGAAGCCCCACGGCCATCTGGACGATGATCCCAATGACAAACGTCCCCACGACAGCCACGAGAAACGTCGCCCCGGCGGCCTTCAGTTGCTCGATCCAGAGCGTCATTCCCACCACTCCGCCCAGGTGGGCCAGCAGCCTCGGGTTCACCTCGCTCGACGCCAGAAACCCGGTGAGAAGCGTCCCGAGCGTCCCGTTCACCGCGTGGACGCCGAAAGCGTCCAGCGCGTCATCGTAGCGGCGCCAGAGCTTCACCCGCGCTATGAACGCATAAGGGACAAGCCCCGCGATCACCGCGCCCGTAGCCGTCATATAGCCGCAACCGGGCGCTATCCGCGACGCCCCCTCCGTTCCCCGCCCCGTATTATTGACGTAAGCCTCCAGGTCCGCCACGCGCTGCTCCAGCGCGGCGGGGGTCTGGGTCTGGGCGCCGGCCCGGCAGGCTCCGAGAAAAAGAAGACCCATCCACAGCACCGGCAAAAATCGTCGGAATGGCGCGTTCACCAAAAAACGCGATGTTGAACGGCCCGGCGCATCGCGTCCAGCGAAACCTGTAGGGCGATTCCCGACTGCGGGGCCCCCTGAGCGGCGTCGTTGTCGTTGTAGAGGCGGCTGTGCCAGCCGCCTGGAAACGGGGAGCAACGCCAAGAGCTGCCGCAACTGCGTTTGGAGTTGATTCCAGGCCTCCACGCCTCGGCGAACGTCGTTCTGGGCAGCCTTCGGCACATAATAGCCGGTGGTTTTCCCACTCTCC
>JAJPII010000007.1 GCA_021324825.1 Spartobacteria bacterium
GAACCCGCCGAAGTCGCCGCCGCCGCCGATCCGCGCTTCGGCGACTACCAGACCAACGCGGCCATGCTGCTCGCGAAGAGCCGCCGCGAAAATCCCCGCCAGGCAGCCGCCGGCATCCTCGCGCGGCTGGACGTGGCGGACATCTGCGAGCCGCCCGAGATCGCCGGGGCGGGCTTCATCAACTTCCGGCTGCGGCCGGATTTTCTGGCGCGGCAGTTCGCGGAGACCGCGGGCGATCCGCGGCTTGGGGTTCCGCTCGCCGCGCGGCCGCGCAGGATTCTCGTCGACTTCAGCAGCCCGAACATCGCCAAGCCGATGCACGTCGGGCACATCCGCGGAACCATCCTGGGCGATGCGCTCGCCCGCGTGGCGCGTTTCCTCGGGCACGACGTCGTCACCGACAACCACGTCGGCGACTGGGGCACGCAGTTCGGCAAGATCATCTGCGGCCTCAAGCATTTTCGCGACGACGCGGCCCTTGCCGCCGATCCCGTCCCGGAACTGGTTCGCCTTTACCGCAAGGTGGACGGCGACGAAACCCTCCTGCAAGCCAGCCGCGACGAACTGGTAAAACTGCAAGGCGGCGACCCGGAAAACCGCGAATGGTGGAACCGCTGCGTGGAATGGTCCCGGCATGCGTTCGAGGAAATCTACGCGCTCCTCGGCGTTTCTTTCGACCGCTGGCTGGGCGAGAGTTTTTACAATGACGCCCTCCGGCCGCTGGTGGACCGGCTGCTGCGATCCGGCGTCGCGGAGATCAGCGAAGGCGCGGCGTGCATCTTTTTCCCGGACGACCCGGCCTTGCGCGAAGCCCCGTGCCTCATCCGCAAGAGCGACGGCGGCTACCTCTACGCGACCACGGACCTCGCCACCATCGAGTACCGCGTCCGGGAGTTGAACCGCGATCTCCTCTGGTACGTCGTCGGCGCGCCGCAACAGTTGCACTTCAAGCAGATATTCGCCGCCGCCGCGAAGATGGGCTTGCCGGCGGCGGCGATCCACATCCCCTTCGGCAGCATCCTGGGCGAGAACCGCAAGCTCATGAAAACGCGTTCGGGCGAGAATGTGCCGCTGCGCGATTTATTGATGGAAGGAATCGACCGCGCGCGGCGGATCGTCGAGGAAAAGAATCCCGATCTGCCGGAGCGGGAGGAGATCGCGCGCGCCATCGGCATCGGCGCGATCAAATACGCCGAGCTCTCCCAGTATCGGATGACCGACTACATTTTCTCGTGGGACAAGATGCTCTCCTTCCAGGGCAACACCGCGCCCTATCTCCAGAACGCCTATGTCCGCATCCGCTCCATCTTCCGGAAACTGGAAGCGGGCGCGCAGGCCGGCGCGGGGGAATTCGCATTCGCCGAACCCGCCGAATTCGCCCTCGCGAAAAAGCTCTTCCAGTTTGGCGAAACCGTGCCGCAGATACTGAATGATTTCCGGCCCAACATCCTCGCGAACTACCTGTATGAACTGGCAAACGCCTTCCACGCCTTCTACGAGGCGTGTCCCGTCTTGAAATCGGAAGGCGCGATCCGCCGCACCCGGCTCGCGTTGTGCGACGCCACCGCGCGCGTTTTGGAAAAAGGCCTGGGCCTTCTCGGCATCGAAGTCCCCGCAAGGATGTAGGCATTATCTCTTGCATCTCTTGACCCGCCTTGGTAAGACGGGTAAGATTTTCTAAATGACAACGGCAAAGATTTCGACGAAAGGCCAGTTGGTCATTCCCGATCGCTTTCGAAAAGCGATGCACCTCCGGGCCGGCGACAAGGTTTCTTTTTCCCTTGAAGAGGGAAAATTGATCCTGCAACGGGACGAACCCAAACGGGCCAGATTAGTCGAGAAAGGCGGGCGTAAAGTTCTCGTGGCGCCGCCTGGCGCGCCGCCCATGACGCCCGAATTGTTGAAGGCGCTTCTAGCTGACTTTCCGTGAGCCGCCTTCTCGATGTGAGTCTTTTGCTGGCCTGCGGATGGCGTTCCCATGCCAGGCATGCCGCGGCGCGGAGATGGCTTGAACGCCAGTCGGCTTACGCGACGAATCCCTTGTCGGAGCTTGGCTTCATCCGCGTGAGCATGACTCCCGGCTATCGGGCTTCCTTTGAAGACGCACAGGCCGCCCTGTCAAACATCACCTCGCGCGCGCAGGCGCGGTGGTTGCCCGCGGACCTGCCCGCCTTCCGGCTGCCTCCCGTGCGCACCCACGCCGAAGTAACCGACGCCTATCTCGTCGAACTTGCCCGCGCCCACGGGCTGAAGCTGGCGACATTGGATGACGAACTCTGCCGGAAAGCCTGGGCCGCGGGCATTGCGGAAAACCCGCTTTGATGAACCGGAATATGTTCCAGCCTTGGGTATAATCCGCGCGTTCGCTCCAAAATACCCCCCTTTCATCCCAAAGCGTTCGCGGAGCGGGGCGGAGTGGGGTTCAGTTGCCTCATGAAACTAAAAGCACTGCTCCTCCTCGCGCTTGCGGCGGCTTTGTCGCCCGGCATTCTTTACGCCCAAGGCCCCGGCGGCCCGCCTCCGGCGCTCAAACTCCTCAAAGCCCTCGACACCGATGGCGACGGCATCATTTCCGCCGGGGAGATCGCGAATGCCACGGCCTCGCTCAAGGCGCTCGATACCAACGGCGACGGCGAGTTGTCCCCCGACGAATACGGTTTCGGACAACCCTCCACCAGCGGCACGAGCGGTGGAACCAGCCACGTCCGCAGGCACAACGGGCCGCCTCCGCCAATGGGCATGGACATGGAACCCGGGCAACGCCCGCCGCCGGGTCATCATGAAATCTTCGGCCTGGTGAGAGCGCTTACGGGCACGGACGGCGTCATCTCGGCGGCCTCGATCGCGAACGCCCCCGCCTTGCTGAAGCGGCTGGACAAAAATGGCGACGGCCAGTTGAGCCCCGCCGAATATGGGCCGGAGAAATCCCCGCTCCTGTGGGCGCTGGATACGGATGGCGACGGCGTCATCTCCGCGACGGAGATCGCCAACGCCGCGACGTCCCTCAAGCTGCTCGACAAGAACGGCGACGGCGAACTGACCTCCGACGAATATGAAGGCCCGAAACCTCCCGGGCCTCCTTCAAGCGGCCGCGGTTCGAGCAAATCGTCGCAGCCGGAAAACCCGCCGGAAAACCCGCTCGTTTCCGCGCTGGACGCCGATGGCGACGGAACGATCTCCGCCGGAGAGATAATAGCTGCGCCAACCGCGTTGAAGACGCTGGACAAAAATGGCGACGGCCAGTTGGGGCCCGGTGAATACCATCCCGCTCCGCCGCGGGACTAGAGCGTTCGAATGTCCACGCTGGTGCGCGGGTGGTGTCTCAGCTTCGCCGGGTGGGGATCTCTCGTCCTCCTGCTCGCCGCGCAGCATGTTTATTTCGCGGGCGTTTCCTGGGGCGAAGCGATGCGGCCCGTGGCGGGGGACTGTCTCGCATGGGCCTTCGCCACTCCGCTCTTGTTCCTGCTGACCGCGAGGCTCCCCGTCGAGAAATCCACCTGGCGGCGGGCGATTCCCGCGCAGATCGCCGCCGGAGTCGCCGCGCTGGCGCTGGTCGTCGGTGCGCGTTTCCTGGTCGCGGGCAACCTGCATGAGCCTCCGCGCCCTCCGGAGATGCGAATGGAGCCGCCATCGCTTGAACGGGGCCGCCATCCGCCTCCGCCCCCTCCTCCCGCCAGCGGATGGGGATGGTTCTTCCGGCTGCGGCTGCCGCTGCATTTGCCCGTGCTCCTGCTCATCGTCCTCGGTTCGCACGCCCTTTATTTCTACCGGCGCGGGCAGGAGAGGGAGCGGCAGGCGTTCCAGTTGACGGCGCATCTTACCCAGGCCCGCCTGGACGCGCTAACCATGCAGATCCAACCCCACTTTCTTTTCAACGCGCTCAACAGCATCGCGGCCCTCGTCCACAGGGATCCCGACGCCGCCGACGAGATGATCGGCGCGCTGAGCGAGTTCCTTCGCAGCACCCTTCACGGCTCGGCCCGGCGCGAAGTTCCGCTGGCCGAGGAACTGGAATACGTCCGGCGCTATCTGGCCGTCGAGCAGGTGCGTTTCGGCGACCGCCTGCGGTGCGAGACGGTTGTGCCGCCGGAGACCTTCGGCGCGCTCGTGCCGATGCTCATCCTGCAGCCGCTCGTCGAGAATGCCGTGCGGCATGGGCTGCGCAACGCCGAAGGCCCGGCGCGGATCGCCATCACCGCGCGGCGCGGGAGCGAAGAACTCCGTCTCAGCGTGGCCGACAACGGCGCGGGCGCCGCAAAGTCTTTCAGCGAGGAAGGAATCGGCCTGACGAACACGCGCGCGCGGCTGCGGGAGCTGCACGGCGAGGCCGGGCGGGTGGAAATCCGCGCCGGCGCGGGCTATACGGTGGAGATCATCCTTCCCTTCCGGCTCGCATGAAGATCGGCACGCTGCTCGTGGACGACGAAGCGCTTGGCCGCGAACGCCTGCGGACGCTCCTCGCCGCGGAGCCGGATGTCGAGATCGTGGGGGAATGCGCCGACGGCCCCGCCGCGGTCTCGGCCATCGGCAAACAAAAGCCCGGCCTCGTTTTCCTGGACATCCAGATGCCGGGCATGGACGGCTTCGACGTGCTGCAGGCCCTCGGCGCGAAGAAGCTGCCCGCCGTCGTCTTCGTCACCGCGTACGATGAGCACGCCCTGCGCGCGTTCGACGCCCGGGCGCTCGACTACGTTCTCAAACCCGCCTCCCGCGCGCGTCTGCGGCAGGCGTTGGAGCGCGTCCGCGAACAAATCGCCTCGCACGCGAGCGATGCGCCGTTGCGGGATTTGCTCGCCTCGCGTCCGCGCCGCATCGGCGTCCGCACGGGCGAACGCACCGTGTACGTCGCCGTCGAGGAGATCGACTGGGTCGAGGCGGCGGGCAACTACGTCATCCTGCACGCCGGGAAGGAGAGCCACATCCAGCGCGAAACGCTCGGCGCGCTCGAGGCGGAGCTTCCGCCCGAGTATTTCCTGCGCGTCAGCCGCTCCGCCGTCGTAAATTTGCGCCGGGTAAAGGAACTGCAGGCGGTCGCGCCCGGCGAACACGTCGCGATACTCCACGGCGGCCGGAAGCTGGCGATCACGCGCGGGCTGCGGGAGGTCGAGGAGCGGTTGCGCTTTGCGTAGGAGGGTCTTTCCGCTAATCTGCGGGCATGAACGCCACCCCCGCAACGTTTCCGCCGGCCAAGCCCGCCGTCCTCGTCGATCTCGAGGTCAAGGACGCGCAGATCATTTTCAACGCGGTATGGAAACGGCTGGAACAGGACTTCGGGCGCGAGAACCTCCGGTTTCCCAAAGAGTTGATCCTTCTCGGCGGCGCGCCCGGCGCGGGCAAGGGGACGAACACCAACTTCATCCGCGAACTGCGGGACATCAGCGCGCAGCCCATCGTGGTGAGCCATCTCCTGAACAGCCCGGAGGCTCAGGAGATAAAGGCGAGGGGCGGCATGGTGGGGGATCGCGACGTGGTGGGCATCCTCTTCCGGAAGATGCTGGAACCCGAACAGCAGAACGGAGCGATCCTGGACGGCTTCCCGCGCACGAAAGTCCAGGTCGAGTGTCTCAAGCTTCTCTTCGACGAAATGCTCGCCCTGCGCCAGGAATTCTCCGGCACGCAGATCGCCATGCATTTCAAACAACCGCTCTTTCATTGCATGGTGCTCTTCGTGGATGAGAGCGAGAGCATCGCGCGGCAGTTGAAGCGCGGGCGGCTGGTCATCGCGCACAACGAGGAAGTGAAGCAATCGGGCATCGGGGACCTTTGGGAGGAACGCCCGACGGACGCCAGCGAGCCGCTCGCGCGGAACCGCTACCGGGTCTTCAAGGAGCAAACGTACGACGCGCTGGTCTCGTTGAAACAGATTTTCCATTACCACTTCATCAACGCCCAGGCGCCGTTGCACATCGTTCAACAGAACATCGTGCGCGAGCTCGAGTACCAGAGCTCGCTCGAACTGGACCCGCTCACCTTCGACCGCCTCCGCGGGCTGCCGGTGGCCAGCGAACTCGTCCGGCACGCCCGCCAGGACCTCGTGCGCAGGCTCGACGCCTACCAGGTGGAGAACTCGGAAGTGTTCGGCAAAGTCATCGACTTCATCGGGCAGAAGATGATGCCCATCGTCACGCGCCACGCGATCTCCGGCACGGCCAACATCAATACCGAAGACCCGCTTTTCGACGACCCGACCGCGCTGGCCATACTCATTGACATCTTCTCGGAACGCGGGTTCCACGCCACCGTGGACGTGACGCGCGTGGAAATTCCCTGCCAGGTCGACCTGCAAACAGGCGAGGTGCGCTGTAATGTGAAGAAGGTTTACCGCTTCAACATCCGGTTCAAGTTCCCGGAAATCCGGCGCGGCTAGGTTCAAGAGCGAGCGCGAGTTGTTCGGGCGCGGCCGGCTCTTCGGCAAAACGCACGCCCAAGCCCAACAGCCGGATGCTTTGCTCCCTTCGCGCGAACCCTTCGGCGAGGAGCCGCCGGTACTCTTCCAGCAGCGGCCTGTCGCCGACCCGCTCGACCGTGGTGCGCGAGAAATCGCCGAACTTCAGTTTCACGAAGAGCTTGTGAATTTCGCGCGAAGCTTCCTTCTCCGCCAGTTCCGCCAGGAGACCGGCGTGCAGCGAGGCCAGCCGCGCCTCGCACTCTTGGAGACTGGTGAGATTCGTTGGGAATGTCTCCTCCGTGCCGAGCGATTTCCGCGGACGGGAAGGCTCGACGGGGCGGTTGTCGATCCCGCGGCAAAGATCGTAAAGCTCCAGGCCGAACTTGCCGAAAATGCCGTGCAGTTCGATGCGGGAGAACGCCTGGAGCGCGCCGCAAGTCCTGGCGCCGAGCCGCTCCAGCTTCCCGGCGGAAATGTCACCGACTCCCCAAAGTTTGCGGACGGGAAGATCGCGCAGAAAAGCGGCCACGGTTTGGGGCGTCACTTCGTACTGGCCGTCCGGCTTGTTCCAGTCGCTGGCGATCTTCGCCACCAGTTTGTTCGGGCCGATGCCGGCGGAGGCGGTCAGCCCCGTCTGTTCCAGGATGCGCCCGCGAATCTCCGCGGCGATCGCCGCGCCGGGGTGGGTCAGGCGGGAGACGTCGAGATACGCCTCGTCCAGCGAGAGCGGCTCGACCAGGTCGGTGAAGCGGCGGAAAATCTTTCGTATGCGCGCCGACTCCGCGCGATAGACGTCGAACCGCGTGGGAAGGACGATGAGGCCGGGGCATTTGCGCAACGCCATATAGGTGGGCATCGCGGAGCGGACGCCGTATTTGCGCGCCTCGTAGTTGCACGTCGTCAGCACGCCCCGCCGGTCGCTCGCGCCGCCGACCGCAACCGGCTTTCCCGCCAGTTCCGGGGCGTCCCGCACCTCGATGGCGGCGTAGAAACAATCCATGTCGAGGTGGATGATGAGGCGCTGGTTCATGGATGTTGCGTTCGCGGGACAAAGCCCTTATTACATTGCCCGTGTTTCGGTCAAAAATCGCGTTGTTATCGACGCTCGTCTTTGTCTCGACGCTCTTCAGCGCGGAGGCGAAGACGAAGAAGCACCATCATTCCTCGTCCCATCATGGACGGCATGGCCGGCGGGTGCGCCACTCCAGCAGTTTCCGCATAACGTCCGGCTCCAGCTACCGAGTGGAGACGCGCATCACGCCGCGACCCTTCACGACGGTCGTCATCGACGCGGGCCACGGCGGGCAGGATTTCGGCGGCATCCCGAGCAACCTCATCCCGGAAAAAGGCGTCGCGTTGGATGTCGCGCTCCGGCTGCGAAACCGGTTGGGCGGCTACGGCATCCGCACGGTCATGACGCGCTACAACGACACCTTTATCCCGCTGCCGGAGAGGGTCGCGATCTCCAACTCCCAGCCGAGCGCCATCTTCGTGAGCATCCATTTCAATGCCGGGGCGAGGCGCGAGGCGCACGGATTCGAGACCTACTTCTGTTCGCCCGAGTCGATGCCGCTGGCCGAGCACGTGCAGAGCCACCTTATGGAGACGGTTCCCACGGAGAACCGGGGAGTCAAACAAGCGTTCTACTACGTCCTGCGCAGGGCAAACACCGTCGCCGTGCTGGCGGAGTGCGGCTTTCTCACCAACCCCGGGGAAGCGAATCTGGCGCGGAGCGCGTGGTATCGGCAAAAGCTAGCGGACGAGATCGGCGCCGCCATCGCGGAATACAAGCGCGGGCTGGATTAGAACGTGTCATGCTTCAGGCGGCAACGACACCGACGACGCCAGCTTGCCTAGTCTAAAGCCTGTTGCAAAAGTGGTCTATTTTTTGATGCGAACGGCTTCAAGGGCGCGCTCTTTGTTGAGTGCGGAGAGCTGCCGCAACTGCGTTTGGAGTTGATTCCAGGCCTCCACGCCTCGGCGAACGTCGTTCTGGGCAGCCTTCGGCACATA
>JAJPII010000019.1 GCA_021324825.1 Spartobacteria bacterium
CGAGGCAGACGCAAATCCAATGAGCAGGCTGAAAGAGACGATATAGGCAAAAACGTGGCGCAAATAGTAGCCGTCGACCCCTCCCAACCTTCTTATAATATTATAAGCAATTGCAATCGCAACCCAATTAAAGGCGTATAGTCCATAGGAAATTTTGCCAAGGTAATCGAACAGCGGATTCTCGAGTTTCAGCAAACTCGCCGGATTAGTCGACACATTCACGATAACTATGATGAACAAAAGAGCGTATACGTCATCGTCCAAAAAGCCAAATGCAACCCCTTTCGCCGCACAATAGACAAGCGTCGTGAGCGCAATAATTTGAACGATCCGATGATAAAAGAAAGAGAGGAGTTTGCTGCGATGGAAGTAAAGCCACGCGCCAAGTCCTCCGATAGCCATGCAGTCGACACGGAAGTAACTAAAATAAGTGCCGATCCCCTGCATAAACTTTAAGGTATCGAGGGAAGCCTTCGGATCGATCTGATAGTACCATATAAGAACACTTTGCTTTAAGAGCGCCATGACCGGCACGATCGCGATCAGTGCAAAGAGCAGCCGATTCTTCAAGAAACGCACAATCCATGGCCAGATAAAGTAAAAGTGCTCTTCGACTCCCGTGGACCACAGTATGCCGGGAGTTATGGACGCGCCCCATTCGAAGCGGCATAAATGCGGCGTCATCGCCATGAACAGCGCAAACCTTGACCAAAAGGCTTCTCCGAGCATGGATTGCGAGGGCGCGGCATCCAGGAAAGGAAGGTGCGGAAGCAGAAAAAAGCCGAATATTGTCACGACATAATATAAAGGCAATATGCGCAAGGCGCGACGTATGTAGAAGTCCTTTATGCTTATCGTTCCCGTATAGGCGTTTTCGGCCAATAGAAGATAGGTTATCAAAAACCCGCTTAGAACAAAAAAGCAACTCACCCCAAGGTCGCCAATACGTAAAAGAGCCGGACCGTAATGCCGATCCGGGCCGCTGACGACGTCCGCGACTTCCACATGATGAAGCAGCACCAAAACCGCCGCGAGGAAACGGACGCCATTGAGGCCTGGAAAATGCACCTTCCGCCAGCTTGTTTGAACCCTTGGCGGCCTCTTTAAGCAAGCCGCGAATAATACGCAACACGCGACTAAGCAACCAACCACCGCGTCAACCAGGCTGCTGGAGGCGAGAATATATACCAGCCCGACCACGAAAAACAGCACCGCGCTCGCTATGAGAGCCCGAAAAAGGTCCTTCATGGTTTGCCAAAGGGGTCTTCTAGTTACAGCCAGCCGCCGTCAACGGCGACGACGGCTCCGGCCATGTAGTATGCCTGTTCCGAGCAGAGAAAGGCGACCACGCCGGCGATGTCTTCGACTTTGCCGAAGCGGCGGATCGGCAGGTGCTGGTCGTAATATTCTTCAAGGGGCGCGCCGCCTTCCTTTTCCAATTTGGCGAAATACCTGCCCTCGATGGCGATCGCCCCCGGAGATACCGCCGTGACGATGACGCCGTGTTTCGATAGCTCGCGGCTGACCGATTTGACGTAGGAGTCGAGAGCGCACTTGGCCGAGACGTAGGCGGCGTTGCCCTGGTAGGTCGTGGTGGAAAGCGTTGAGAGATGCACGATGCGCCCCCAGCGGCGCTCGATCATCGCCGGGGTCAGGAGCCGGTTGAGCTCGTGGCCGATTCCCACGTTGAACATCCAGACGCGCTGCCATTCCTCCGCGGTGGCGAATACCGGGTACCGGCCCGCCGAGCCGCCGAGGTTGTGGACCATGATGTCGAGATCGCCCAATTTATCCGCGGCCTTGGCCACTTCCCGGACGCCGCCTTCGGCTGTGAGGTCCACCGCCAGGACGTGGTGTCTGCCGGGACTCTCCATTTCGTTGCGGACCGCTTCGAGCCCGTCCCGGGAGCGGGCGACGAGTAGGACCCGGGCGCCCTCGCGCGCGAGTCCCAGGGCGATGCCGCGACCGATGCCGCGGCTGGCGCCGGTGACGAGAGCCAGGCGATCTTTGATTCCCAAGTCCATCGGCGCGAGGTTATTCCCTTGCTCGAAGAAGCGTCAACCCCGAATGACTCTCGCTGGAACGCCCACGGCGGTGCACCGGGGGGGAATATTCCGGATGACGACGGCTCCGGCGCCGATGATCGCGTCCTCTCCGATTTCGATCCGGTTGATGACGACGGCGCCCGTATGCACCTGGCAGCATTTTCGCAGGGCGACGAATCCCGCCGTGACGACACCCGGATCGGCCTGGCAGCATTCTTCGAGAACGTTGTGGTGGTCTATCCGAACTCCCGTATTGAGGAGAACACCCGATGCGATCTCGGCCTTGTATCCGATGATGCCGCCCGCGTTTATCCAGACGCCCGGCCCGATCCGCGCGTCCGCAAGGAGGGTGACGCTCGGGTGGATGGCGGAAATCAGTTCAATCCCGCGCGCACGGCAAAGCTCGATCTGTTTGAGCCGTTCGCGATTGTTCGGCGTCAGCGGCAGGACCTTGCGGATGCCGCGCCTTTCGATCTCGCCGATCCAATCCGGCGAGAGGATGAAGGGCCGCCCCTTGAATGTATCGCCCCGGGGAAACTCCGTCCGCTGCGAAACCCGTTTTTTGTTCTCCGCGGCGGCGTCGACTTCGAATGTCTCCGCTTCGTGAACAAAGCAGGCTATGCGATAACCGGTGACCTGCTCGAACCAGGTCTCGATCTGGCCCGCCGACCCGTCGTGAAATCCGAGGATGGCGACTTCCCGGCTCATTGGAATGCGCGCAGCGCTTCGAGCACGCGGTCGACGTTCTCCGGCGGCTGGTCGGGGCCGCAGGGCAGGAAAAGGCCGCGCTCTCCGAAGACGCGGGCGTTCGGGAATTCGCCGTCGCCGCCGAGGTAACCCGCACGATTCAAGTCGGGATAGAAGGGCCGCGACTGTATCCCTCGCAGGCGCAGATGTTCCATCACTTTCTCCCTGTCGTCGCAAAGCACTTCAACGTAGAGGGGGAGTTCGCCCGCCCGCATATCCACCGGGATCAGCTTCACAAACGGCAGTCCGGCGAGACCCGTTTCGTACCGGGAATACAGGGCTTTCATGCGTTCCATCCGCCCCGGCGCGCGGTCAAGCTGCGCCAGACCAATCGAAGCCTGGATGTCTGTAAGGCGGAAATTGAAGCCCAACCGGGTATATGTGCAGTGGATCACATCCGCGACGCCGTGCGTGCGGACGAGCTTCAGTCTTTCGGCGGTCTCCTTGCTTTTGGTGGCGACGAAGCCGCCCTGGCCCGTTGAGATCAGCTTCGCCACCGAGAGCGAGAAACAGCCGGCATCCGACCGGACGCCGGCGTTCCCGGAGAACAACGCCTGCGCGGCGTCCTCGATCACGCGCAAACCATATTCTTGCGCGATGGCGGAGAGGGCTTTCATATCGACCAATCTTCCGCCGAGATGCACGGGCATGATCGCCTTTGTGCGGGCGGTGATTTTGCTCCTGACCTGGGAGACATCGAGGATCGGCAGATGCGGCAGCACGTCCACCAGGACGACCTTCGCGCCGGCCATCGCGGCGGCGTGCGCGGTGGCGATCCACGTCCGGTTGGGCACGATCACCTCGTCGCCGGGCCGGATATCCAGCGCCAAGAGCGCCATGAGCATCGCGGCGCTCCCGCTGGAAGCCGCCACGACATGGGGAACGCCCAAGGCCTCCGCCAGCCGGGCCTCAAACTCCGCGGTAACCGGCCCCTGGCTGATGTGTTCGCGCGCGATGGCGTCGGCCACCCGTTTGGTTTCCGGCTCGCCGAATTGGGTTCGCCACCAGGAGATTACGTGCATTTTCGCCAACCGCTTCCCGCAAAGTTTTTTATAAGGAAGAATTTGACCACGGATAACACGGATAGCACGGATAGCACGGATGAAGAGACTGCACAGAATTTCTTTAATCCGTGCTATCCGTGTTATCCGTGGTCAATCCTCTTTCCAATTTATATCGACTCATCCAGATCATGCATCTGCCAACGCGGCCCCCGTGGATGTCGTCCGGCTCGCCGAATTGGGTTCGCCACCAGGAGATTACGTGCATTTTCGCCAACCGCTTCCCGCAAAGTTCTTTAAGGAAGAATTTGACCACGGATAACACGGATAACACGGATGAAGAGACTGCACAGAATTTCTTTAATCCGTGCTATCCGTGTTATCCGTGGTCAATCCTCTTTCCAATTTATATCGACTCATCGAGATCATGCATCTGCCAACGCGGCCCGCGCGGATGTCGTCCAGCGCGTCGTTTATCCCGGAAAGTTCGCAACGGTGCGTGATCAGGTCGTCCAGACGGAGTTTCTTTTTCCTGTAGAGGTTCAGGTAGCGCGGGATGTCTTCGTTCGGGATGCTGTGGCCGCCTTCGCAACCGGTGAGGACTTTCCCAAAGTGCAGGGGCAGCGAGTGGATGGTGATGTCCTGGTCGAACCGGGGGACGCCGACGAGGATTGTCCTGCCCTTCGGCGCCGTGATGGCGTAGGCGAGTTCGATCAGCTTGATGATGCCGGTGTTTTCGACTGCGACATCCACCCCTTTCGTTCCGACGATCTTCAGTATCTCGGCCTTGAGGTCGGACTTCACGGAATTGATGAAATGGGTGGCGCCGAATTCTCGGGCCATGTCGAGTTTATGATCGTGGATGTCGATGGCAATGATCGGGTCGGCGGAGACCATGGCGGCGCCTTGCACCACGCTGGCGCCCACGCCGCCGCAGCCGAAGACGGCGACGGATTGTCCGATCTTGACCCGCGCGTCGTTGTTGATGAGGCCCAGCGCGGTCGTGATCGCGCAACCCATGAGCGCTGCGACCTCGAAGCCGATGTCCTTGGGAATCGGGGTGAGGCGGTTTTCGGAAATGACGGCGTGTTCATTGAATGTGGTGACCCAGCCGGCGTTCACGGTGCGCCCGTTCCATTGGTATTTCGCGGGCTGCGCCTGGATGCCCGCCCCTTTTCTCCAATGGAGGACGACGTGGTCGCCTTGTTTTACATGCAGGACGCCCGGCCCCGTTTCGAGGACAACGCCGCCGCCTTCGTGGCCGAGGAGGTGGGGCAGGAATTTGTCCTCTCCCTTTACGCCGGCGATCTCGCCCAGTTGCGCGCCGCAGATGCCGCTGCAATGGATTTTTACGAGAACCTGCCCGCACGCGAGCGGCGGGATTTCGATCTCGTCCACTACGAGGGGCGAGTTGAGTTTTTCGAGAATCGCCGCGCGCGTTTTCATTCGAAGTAGATGAATTCGTAGTCGCCCGTGTAGCCGAAGCGGCGGTAGAGCCAGATCCATTCCGCGGTGTCGAAGAACGATTCGCAGGTCAGGGCCCAGCACTGGAGATTAAACTGCTCCAGTTCGTTGCGGTAGCTTTCCAGCATGACGTATTTTTCCTTGCCGACCCGCTCGATTTCGCCCAGCGCGGTCTTGAGTTCAAACAGGCGGAGGTTGTGCAGGCAGCCGAGGGAAAGGACGAGGTCGAAATAGTTGTCGCCGTAAGGATAGGCGTCCTGCGCGCGATAGCGAAACAGCCGGTCGCGGATGGGCTCGGGCGCGTCGGCCAGTCCGTGGCGGGAAACGTCGAACCCGTGGAGTTCCGCCCCCGGAAGGAGTTGCTGAAACTCATGGAGCAGATGCGCTTTGCCGCAGCCGGCATCCAGGATTTTCGCGTCGGGTTTCAGCCCGTAGATCTCGATCATTTTCTGCGCCACGACTTTCCATCGACCGTCGTATTTGTAGCCGCCGTAGCCGTAGCGCCGGTCGCCGTCCCAATAGTCGAATTCGTATTCCTTGGCCTTGAGCATGCAGTGGACTTTGTCGTCCACCATCCGCGCGAGGTAATCCCGCTTCGTTCTCCGATGCAGCGGAGTGACGAAATTCATCAGTTTGTTCATTTGTGTGTTTGGTTGAGAAGCCTTGTGACGGTTGCGGCGAGGTTTTCGGACGTGATGGAATACCGGGCCATCAAACTCGCCTGCGAGCCGTATTGGTCCGCGAATGCGTCGGGGATGCCGATGCGGGCAAAACGCGGCGCACGGCCCGCGCCGAGGAGAATCTCCGCGACCGCGCCGCCGAGTCCGCCAATGAGTATGTGCTCCTCGATGGTCACGACCACGGGGGCCGCGTGTTTCAAAATCGCGTCCGCGTCGAGCGGTTTCAGCGTGTGGCAGTGGAGGACGCCCGCCGAGATGCCCGCCTTCCCGAGTTCCGCCGCCGCGGCCAGCGCGACCTGGAGGCAGACGCCCGTGGTGACGATGAGCGCGTCGCCCGGTTCGCGCAGGAGGATGGCCTTGCCGATCTCGCAAGCCGGTTCGGCGCGGCTGACAACCGGGTCCCCGCCCTTGCCGAGCCGGATGTAGACCGGGCCGTCAACGTCGGGAGTCAGGAGCATCAGCCGGCGCATCTCGTCCGCGTCGCACGGCGCGAGGATCGTCATGTTCGGCACCGTCCGCAGGATGGCGATGTCGTCGATCGCCAGGTGCGTGGGCCCCAGCGGCGCATAGACCAGCCCGCCGCCGCTCGCGATGAGCCGCACCTTCGTTTTATGCAGGCCGAGGTCGAGCACGATCTGCTCGAAGCAGCGGCGCGTGAGGAAGGTGGCTATCGTGTTGATGTACGGTATCCACCCTTCCATCGCCATGCCCGCGGCCATGCTGACGATGTTCGCCTCGCTCACTCCTTCCATCAGGAACTGTTTGGGGCGTTGAACCTTGAGTTCCTTCAAGGTGTCCGGCCCGAGGTCGGAGCCGATGAAGAGGATGCGCGGGTCGCGCAACGCCATCTCCTGAACCATATCGAGCGAGGTCTTGCGCATCCTATTCGGTATCGAGCGCGGCCAGGAGGGACGCGGCTTCCGCCTCGCTCACCCTCGCTTTGTGATGCCACCCCAGGTTGCCCTCCGTATAACTGACGCCCCTGCCCTTGACCGTGTGGCAGATGATGGCGTTCGGCTTGCGGGGCTCGAAGGGGACCATCGACAGGACGTCCCGAAGCTGGTCGATGTCATGCCCGTCGACTTCGCCCACGGCGAATCCGAACGCCTCCCATTTGTCGATGAGCGGCTCCAGGCCCTGAACCTCGGCGATGGCGCCGTAGGTCTGCTGCTTGTTGTAGTCGACAAGAATCGTGAGATTGGCGAGCTGGTGTTTTGCGGCGAACAGCGCGGCTTCCCATATCGTCCCCTCGCTGCATTCGCCGTCGCCCAGGATGACGAAGACGCGGTGCGCCTGCTCTTTGAGCTTGGCGCTGAGCGCGAACCCGGCCCCGATGGACATTCCATGTCCGAGGCTCCCGGTCGAGGCTTCGACTCCCGGCACCTTTTTGTATTCGGGATGCCCGCCGAGGATGCCGTCGCTCGCGCAGAATTTCTCCAGTTCGGCCTCGGGGAAAAACCCCTTGTCCGCGAGCAATGCGTAGAGCGCGAGACAGCCGTGGCCCTTGCTGAGGATGCAGCGGTCGCGATCTTCCCAGCGCGGGTTCTTCGCGTCGTATTTGAGGATGTCGTCGTAGAGCGCCCGGAGAATCTCGACCACCGAAAAAGCCGCGCCCACATGGCCGCGCTTGCCCGCCGCGAGCGCGCGCACGATCATCCTGCGCAACTCTTTGGAACGTTGGTCGAGGACGTCAGCCATGGAGGGGGAATTCTTCCTTTACTAGGGCAAGCATGCGCCGGGCCTTTTCGAGTTGAGCCGCTCCGCTCCACGCGCCCGCCGCGCTGTCAGCAAAGCATCGGCGGGCCATGTGCTCAAGGGTAAATTCATTCAACAGGATGGCGCACCACTTTATTCCGAACAAGGGATAAACCGCCCGGGCGCGCTCCCCCAGGCCGGGGATGGAGGCGAAGGCGGAGAGCATCCCGGAAAGGAAGCGGGCCTTCAGCGGGGGCGGCAGCCGCATCGCGGGATGAAGGAGGAAATCGACGATGGTCTTCGCGGGGTCGTCCCAGCCGAAATACTCGAAGTCCAGGAAGACGAGGCCGCCGTCCGCGCGCTGGAGCGCGTTATGGAACCCGAAGTCCGACGGGCTGAGCGTCCGCCCGGAAAGCGGGATTTCGGAATCCGCCGGAACGCCCTTCCCCGCGGCTTTGCGGAAAGGAAGAAGGTCGTTCCGCAAAAAGTCCGCGAGTTCCGGCTCAGCCGCGGAAGCTTCCAACAGCCGGGCGAGCCGCCCGTCGATATTTTGCAGGATTTCGCCAATCGAAAAACAGGCTTCGGACGCCGGGGGGAAATGCGCGGGCCTTGCCGAGTCGGCGATCCTTTTCAACTCGCCGAGAAACCGCACCGCCCGGTCGATTTCATCGCCGCCGATCCGCGGAGGTTTCCCGTGGATGAATTCATGGATCGCGACGCGCCGTGTCTCGTCGGCGGCAAGCGGAGCCGCCACTTCGCGGACGCCTTCCTTTTTCAAAAACTCCAGGGCGCGAAATTCCCGTCCCATCCGGTCGCGGTTGTCCTGGAAATAAGCCTTCGCGGCGAAGGTCGAGCCGTCGGCGCAATCGACGCGGAAAACCTGGCTGTTTCGACCGCCCTTCAGCTTCTCAAACGTCAGCGCCTCCTTGTTCAGGTCGCGCAGCAGCACCTCGGCGATTTTCCCGTTCATGCGAAAAGGAAATCGCCCAGCGCGCGCCAGGTCTTGAACGGCGGCACGCCGGGAGGGACGCCATTTGAACCGTGCGGCGCGAAGAGCAGCTTTACCACCCCTGATGGGAAGGCGCTCTCCGCGAAAACTTCCGCCAGGTCGTCGATGAAATGCGTGCAGCCCAGCGCGCGGATGCGTTCGATCTTCTCCGCGCGGGTCTCTTCAAAAAACACCGCCTCCCGCGAAAGCGCGAATCCGTCGCGCTCGAAAAAACCTCGTTCCTCCATCCAGCGCAGCGCGGACTGCCTCAGATCGACCTGCTTCCCGTCGAGCGCGGCGAATCGGGTTTTGTGGCTGACGATAACCGCGCGGGCGCCGTCAGCCGCGCAACGCCGGAAGAAGGGTCCGATGCCGTCAAACAACGCCGCCTCGAGGATTCGCGGGCCGTACACGATGGCCTGCAGGCGCGTCCATTTGCTTTCGCCGCCGGGCAGAAGGCGGATGGCGTCGCGGATTTTCTCCTTGCTCCCGGGAGTCGTGGAATCGATGAGCCCTTCCTCGCGCGCGGCGAGATGGAAGAGGGCGTCGTAGCAGACGAGCGTGTTGTCGAGATCGATTCCGATGACCTTATCCACGCTTCAAGGCGTCAGTCAGGTACTGGGTGATTGTTCCGTGAACCGCCTCGACGTGTCCATAGCTCGGGGACGGGACGTAGAAATTCACATCGCCCAGGGTCCGCAACGGATTGTCCGCGCCGAACCCGGACAAGGTTATGACTCCGCACCCGGCTTCGCGCGCCGCGCGGGCCGCGCGCAAAATGTTCGGGGACTTCCCGGAACTGCTGATCGCCACGAGAAGATCGCCGGGCGCGGCCCACAGCCGGAGGAGCGATTCGTAGGCGGATTCGTAGCTCTCGTCGTTGGAGAGCGCGGTGAGAAGCGGCGGCTCTGTGAAAACGAGGGAGCGGACGCCCACCGCTTTGCAAAGGTCGTTCTGCATGTGGCTCGCTATGGCGGCGCTGCCGCCGTTGCCGATGACGATGACCGCGCGGTTGCCATCCCTCGCGGCGCGGATCATCCCGACGGCCCGCGCCGCGCCGTCGTCGAGCGATGCCCCGGCTTCCGTCGCCGCGAAGAGGCGGGTCATCTCGCCGAGATAGCCGGAGAGCGTCATTTCAAGACCGCCTCGATGTGTTTCATCAACGGGATCGGGTCGATGGGCCGCTGGTTCGCCACCATGCCAACGGCGTGCGCGCCCACGATGTTGGCCGTGAACCCGACGACTTCCATCGGCGCGCCTTGCGCCACGCAAAGCGCGGTCACCGCGAAGACGGCGTCCCCGGCGCCCACGCGGTCCACGATGTGGCTGGTGAACGCGGGCACTTCATAGAACCCTTCCTTGCGGTCATAGCAAAGGCAGCCGTTCTGCCCGCGGGTGATCGTCGCGCGCGAGCAGCCGAGGCGCTCGACGACGGACTCGGTGATCGCCTTGAGGTCCTGCTGCCGGCTGCGAAAATCCAGGCGTATCTCGTTTTCGGAAATGCAGATGTAGTCGGCGCGCGAATATTTCGAGATGGTGTTGAAGCCGCGGTTGTGGGCGTTGATCTGCGTATTGACCGCGAGCAACGGCGCCTTGCGCGTGAGCAGGTCCACGGCGCGGATGTCGAGCATGCCGTGCCCGTAGTCGAGCGCGAGCACCAGGTCGTAGCCCGCGAGCGTCTGTTCGAGCGTCGCGCAGAGTTCCCGCGAACCGGCTTCGTGGCTCTCCTTGTCGCTTATGATATAGACTTCGAACATCTTCTGGAACGGGTAGTTCTCGACGAAGCGGCGCTTCACGATGGTCGGCTCGTCTTGCAAATAGAGGAAGGTCGTCTTGATCTTCGGGTGCAATTTTGACCGGATGAATTGCTCGTGCGAATTCACCGTCCCAAGAAAAGTGAGCAGATGAACCTCGTCGCAAAACGAGGCGAGATGGTTCGCCGCCGCGAGCGTGCCTCCCGCGAACCTCTCCGTGCGCAGGTGCCGCGCCGCGAGGATCGGTTCCTTGCCGGATTTGCCCATCGTTTCGCAATACTCGTATTCGTCGACGATCGCCTCCCCCAGGAGCAGGACTTTCAGGCCCGTCGCGTTCTTGAGGTAGCCGAGCACGCTGTCGATGGAGTGGCGCGTCGAAAACGAAGCGATGTAGTCGCTCACTTCCTTCGAGAAGCCGGACAGGTGGCGGTTGATGAGATTCGAGGAACTGAACGTGATGTCGTCGGTGAAAACGAGCCGGCCCCCGCCTTTTTCCACCGCCTGCCGTTCGTTGATGATGCCGCCGGTGATGTCGCTGGCGGCCTCGCGGTAGTCGGAACCCTTCACGTAAAAATCGGGCTTCAACACTTCGAGCGTCTCGACGGCGCTGGGCCAGCGGTTGACCGCCACCATGTCCACGCACTCGAGCGCGGCGAGCGCCTCGGCGCGCAACGTTTCGGTGAACGCCGGACGGCCCGGGCCTTTGTTCACATACCGGTCCGGCGTCACGGTGACCATCAGCACGTCGCCAAACCGCCGCGCCGCCGCCAGGTGCCGCAGGTGCCCGATGTGCAGCAGGTCGAATACGCCGTGGCAATGGACGATCTTCCTGCCCCCCTTCTTCAGGAACGCGACGGCCGTAGCGGCTTCCTCGAGGCTCTTGATTTTGTCGGCCGGGTTCATTGCAGGTATTTGAACCATTGCTTCGTCGCTTCCGCGATCGACTGTTCATCCCAGACCGGCGCCTGCCGCCAGTAGTCGATGTTCTTCAACAGCGCGCCGACGCCTTCCTCCAGGCTGACGAGCGGTTCCCAGCCGAGTTCTTTTTTGATCTTCGCGATGTCCGCCCACGTGCAGTCCGGCTCTCCGGGACGCTTGGGAAGCCCCGCGGTTTCCCCTCCCCCGAGCAATTCCACGATGCGGTTGACCGGCTGCGGGTCGCCCGCGCCCAAGTTGTAGATTTCGTCGACGTGGCGGGATTGCGCGGCGAGGTAAAAAGCCCGGGCCACGTCGGTGACGTAAAGAAAATCGCGCGTCTGCGTTCCGTCGCCCACGATGGTGAACGGCTTGCCCGCGAGCTTCTGCGCGAGGAACACGCCGAACACCGCGCCGTAAGCGCCGGAAGTCCGCGACCGTATTCCGTAGGCGTTGAAGATGCGGATCGAGACGACGGGCAGCTTGTAAACCCTGCCCCAATGCAGCGCCGCCTGCTCGCCCATGTTCTTGCTGAGCGCATACGGATACTCGGGGCGGATGGGGGCGTCCTCGCGCGTGGGGACTTCCGCGAGGCCGTAGCACGAGGACGAAGCCGCGTAAACGAACTTCCCCACCCCGGCGCGCCGCGCCGCTTCGAGCACGCTGACCGTGCCCATGACGTTCGTCGAGAGGTAATCCACGGGACGCTCGATGGAAGGCACCACGTCGCCGATGCCCGCGAAATGGAAAACGTAGCGGGCGTCTTTGAAAAGCGGGTCGTCCTGCGCGACCGCGCGGATGTCGCGCACTTCGACGGCTAGGTTCGGATCGCTCCTGTGGTGATCGAGATTCTGGAGGCGCCCGCCGCACAGATTGTCGATGACGTGAACCCGCCAGCCCTCGGCCAGCAGCAGGTCCACCATGTGGCTGCCGATGAAACCGGCGCCGCCGGTCACGACAGCGATCTTCATGTCAGCGCAAGGTTCTTCACGGTGCGGACGTTGACGTAGGTGTCGTTCGTCATGCTGTCGGGGAACTTGCCTTCCTTGAAGGCGCGGCACAAGTCGCGCACGGCGTCCTCGATGTTCCGCTTCGGTTTCCAGCCGAGCCGCTCCGCGATCTTCCGCGAGGAGACGTGGTAGGAGCGGTTGTCGTTCGAGGCGGTCGTTTGAACGCCGATGGGCGCGCGGTCGGGAAACTCCTCCTCGACCACCGTGCGCACGAACTCCGCGAGCTGCGCCACGGTGTGGTTCTCGTATCCGGCATTGAACGCCTCCCCGGCAATCAGCCCGGCGGGCGTTTCAAGCAATTCGACGTAGAGATCGGTTATGTCCTCGATATGGACGTTTGGCCGCTTCTGCCCTCCGCCGAACACCGTGATGAGCCCCTTGTTGACCGCGTGGTTCGTCAGGATGTTGACTGTGAGGTCGAACCGCATCCGGGGCGAATAGCCGCACACGGTGGCGGGCCGGATGATGACGGTGGTGAACTCCGGCGTCTGGTGGCGGAGCAGGACCGGTTCGCAGAGGCCCTTGTATTTATTGTAGTCCGTGAGCGGCACGAACGGATGCTCCTCCGTCACTTCCGGGGCGTCGCTGACGCCGTAGACCGAACTGGTGGAAACGTAAATGTAACGCTTCACCCCGGCGGCCTTGCTCGCGAGAACCATCGGCTCGAAACACTCGTAGTTGATCGTGCGGCTCAACTCGGGGTCGAGATCGAAGCTCGGGTCGTTCGAGATGCATGCCATGTGGATGACGTACTCGCAACCGGCCACCGCCCGCGAATACGCCTCCGTATCCCGGATATCGCCGGCGACGACCTTCAGATTCGGGTGGGAGGGGAGGCCGTCCGAGCCGAACAGCATCAGATCATACACGACCACGGCGTAACCGGCATCGAGCAGTTTGGGGACAAGGATGCAGCCTTTGTAGCCGGCGCCTCCTGTAACGAGGACTGTTTTCATAGAGTCGAAAGGGAAGGGTTAATTTATCAAGGAAGGAGCGGAAAGTCCATTTTCTAGGACGAAAACGGAAGCACGGGTTTGGGAGAAGGCTTGAGGAACACGCACATCAGTTCCCCAACGGTGTCTTGCAGCACTTCGGCGCGTCCCGCGGCTTTCAACCCGTCGAGGAGCGCCGCCCCCCTGTCGGCGAAACCGCGCCGGTCGATATAGACCGCCGAAAAACCGTAGGCTTCGAGCCGGTTGACGATCTCGGGAATCGGCAGCTTGGCGAGGGCGAATTGCCATTGATCCCGCGGACGCCCCTTCACCGTGCCAAACGAATACCGGAGATGCTCGGTGAACAAATACGGCCGGAAATGTTCATACGACGACACGCCCGGCGCGGGGCTTTCCGGGAATTCCATGATCGGGATCTGGAAGATCATCGCGCCGTTCGGCAGGCGCCGTTCGAGGTTCGCGGCGAATGCGCGATCCGAGTCCACCACGCTCGCGGTTTGGGCGATCTCGGCGTCGGTCGTCCAGGGCGGAAGCTGATCCAGCAGCACGAAGAGCGCGGCCATGGCGGCAACCGCAATCCGGGCGGCCGGCTGCCATGCGCGCGTCAGCGCCGAGAGCCGCCGGACGGCGAAAATAAGCACGATGGCCAGGATGACCACGGTGAACCGGTTGGTCGCGCGAAAGAGGAGCAGGCCGAAGACGCCCAGGAGCGCATTGACCCCGCCGGTGACGCTGTAGAGGAGCAGCCAGCCGACCTGGAACGCCGCCATCGGCGCCGGGCGCGGCGGGCGGCGGAACAAGCGGACGAGGGTGACGCACGCCAGCCAGAGAAGCGCGCCGATGCCCGCCAGGCCGAGGTACGAGCCGGGAGGGACTTCGCCGGGAAGGATCGTCTGGGAGTAATAGCTTTTGCCCAGCTCGGCGAACGGCTCGAAGCCATGCACCGGCGGCGGGACGAACATATCGACCATCTTCAGGCCGTAAATATCCAGCCATTTGAAACTGCGGGCCACGGCGCCCGGGTTCGGCCCGAGGACGAAGTTGCAAAAGAACGTGTTCACGTTCATCGCCAGGAAGACCGCCCCGGTCACGGCGACGAGGCTCGCGGGCGCGAGGACGCTGCGCCAGCCCCGCCGATACCAGAGCGCCAGGCACGCGATCGCGACGAGTTGCAGGAAAGCGTTCGTGTAATACGGGCTTTGCATCCCCGTGATGACCGCGACCGCGGCGGCGGCGTAATAGCGCGGCGTCCGGAAGCGCAAACCCGCGACGATCCACGCGGCCACGAGGACGAAAAGCGGCGCGTGCCAGTAGTAAACAGTGGTGAGGTGGTGCAGGCTCTGCGCGAAGGCGTACCGCGAGAACGCAAAGGCAAGCGCGCCGGCGAAGGCCCATTCCCACCGGCAGCGGAACATCCTGCACGTAACATAAAACGCCGCGCCGGCGAGCAGGTGCAGAACCAGCACCATGCTGTTGGTCGCCACGAATATTCCGACCAGCCGGGCCAGGAGGCCGGCGCCCAAATAGAGGAACTTCTCGACCAGCGGGAAGTCGTTCCAGTTCGCGGTATAAGGCGCTCCCAGTTGGCGGATGAATCGCGGCAGAAAGGGGACGAAATCGCCGTCCATCGCCGCTTTCACCAGGGAGAACTGCTGTTTGGCGTCCGAGAGGATCGGGTCGATGCCGTAGTCGAGAGGCACGCGCCACGCCTGCACGCTGAACCGGTTGAAAACGGCGCACCAGATGAGCGTGATGACGCAACCCAGCGCCAGGAGACGCCCGGCTTCAAGCCGTCTGAAACGGGGGCGCTTCACCGCTGGAGGCCGGGGCGGGGTGCTTTTCCGCTTTTTCATGGGGGGCTGCAATTTGCAAGGCGCCGCTTTCTTTTGCCAGCTTTTCTTTGCATACTGCGCGCCAAATGCCAGGCCGCCCTTTCATTCGCTCCGCGTTGCGCGTGGGGGTGCTTGTCTGCCTCTGCGCGTTCTTCTGGTGTTGCGCGTACCACCGGTTCACTCTCGAGTCGTGGAAGACGCCGGTGGAATACGGAGACGACCCGGACGCCGGGGACGTAAAGTGGCTGTTCGCGGCCATGAAGGCCGTTTCCGAAGGCCATCTCAAACCGCTCTTCCTGAAAACGATTCCCGCTCTCGGCGCGCCCTCCGAGGCGAATTGGTCCGACTTCCCGAGCGGCGAGGAGGTTCTGACCTATGCCGCCGGGAGCCTCGTCCGCCCGTTCGGGTTGTTTGCGGCGGCGAACCTGGCGCTGCTGGGCGGGCACATCCTGGCCGCGCTGGCCTTTTACGCCGCCTGCCGGCTTTCGAATTACGACTGGGCGTGGAGCATGGCGGGCGCGCTGGTCTTCGCTTTCTCCCGCTACGCCTTCGCCCACGGGCTGCACCATATCGCCCTGGTTTATTACTGGCATGTCCCGCTCTGCCTCCTCGTCTGCCGCTGGACTTCCACCCGGCGGGGGCTCGGCGGCTGGCGCATGCCGTTCGCGCTGGCCGTCGCGGTCATCGCCGGGGTGCAGAATGTCTATTACACGAATATGTTCCTGCAACTCGTCCTGCTCGGCGCGTTCTTCCAATGCGTGAAGCGCGGGTGGCGGGCGGCCCTGCCGGGCGCGGGCGTCATCGCGGTCGCGGCGTTGACGTTTTTGTTCATGCGGACGGATACCTTTGCGTACCGGATTTCCAACGGGCCGAATCCCGAAGCGGTCGAGCGTTATTACGAATCGGTCGAATATTACGCGCTCGATGTGTGCGCGCTTTTCACGCCGCCGCCCGATCACCGGCTCCGGATTTTTGCAAACCACGCGCAGGATTATTTCTCCCAGACCCTGGTTCCCGGCGAGACCCCGCCGGCCTCCTACCTGGGCCTGGCGGGAATCGCCGCGCTCATCTGGCTGGCCGTCGTTTCCACGCGGCGGATGCTGAGGACTCCGGTTGTTCGCGGGATGCCATTCGAAGCGTTGCAGATCATCTGGATTCTCTTTTACTCGACGGTCGGGGGGCTGAACGCCTTCGTGGCGAGCTTGGGGTTCCTTCTGTTCCGTTCGACCTGCCGCTACAGCATCTTCATCCTCGCGATCCTGCTCTTCTTCGCCGTGCGGCGGGCGCCGCGAAGGCGTTGGGCGCTGGCGCTCGGCGTGACGGCTCTCACCCTTTGGGACCAGTCGCCCTCGGAGATGCCGGACATCAAAAAAACGGCGGGGATGATCGCGTCCGACAGGATGTTTACAACGGAGATGGAAAAGCGGCTCGCGCCCGGATCGATGGTCTTCCAGATGCCAATCATGGATTTTCCGGAAAGCCCCGACGACGGCCTGCCGTCCTACGATCACTTCCGCCCGTATCTCTATTCAAAGGGCCTGCGGTATTCCTTCGGCGCGGTGAAGGGACGGAGCGAGTGGCAGGACAAGGTCGCAGGCATGAACCCGCGGCAACAGGCGGCCGCGCTGGAAAACCGGGGCTTCTCGGCCATTTATCTGAACCGAGCCGGTTACCGGGACAAAGGAGAAAAGCTCCTCGGGGAACTGAAGGCGGAAGGCCTGGACGAAACCGTGCAAAGTCCGGCGGGCGACCTTGTCTGCGTATTGCTCAAGCCGCCAGCGTCATCTTCCGGAGCTTCGAGATAACCCCGGGGAGTATCTCGAGCGCCTTGGCGACTTCTTCCTTCGTCGTAAACCGGCTGAAAGAGAAACGGAGGCTGCTCCTGGCGCGTTCGGTGGAGAAGCCCATGGCCTTCAGGACGTGCGAGGGATGCAGGGAACCGGTGGTGCAGGCCGACCCCGCGGAGCAGCAGACGCCCTGCTTGTCCAGCAGCATCAATACGGCTTCGGATTCGATGCCTTCAAAGCTGATGTTCGAGGTGTTCGGCAGGCGATTTTCACGGTCGCCGTTTACCTGCGTGTCGGGAATGGCTTCCAGGACGACGCGCTCGAAGTCATCCCTCAAGGCGCGCACGGCGGTGGCTTCGTGCTTCATGAACTTGCCGGCAAGTTCCGCGGCTTTCCCCAGGGCCGCTATCGAGGCGACGTTTTCCGTGCCCGCGCGCTTGCCGTGCTCCTGCCCGCCGCCGATGAGGTACGGCGTGAACCGGGTGCGCCGGTTGATGTAGAGGACGCCAACCCCTTTGGGGCAGTGCAGCTTGTGACCGGAGAGAGAGAGGAAATTGATCTTCGACTCGCCGACGGCCATCGGGATTTTTCCCACGGCCTGGACGGCGTCGGTGTGGAAGAGGACGTTCTTGCGGCGGACGATCTCCGCGATCTCGTGGATGGGCGAGAGGACGCCGGTCTCGTTGTTCGCCCACATGACGGAGACGATGGCGGTGTCGGGCCGGATGGCGCGTTCCAGTTCACCGAGGTCGATGCGGCCTTTGCCATCCACGCCCAGCCAGGTGACTTCATGCCCGCGCTTGGCGAGGAACTCGCCGTGTTTCATGATGGAACTGTGCTCGACGGCGGTGGTGACGACGTGCTGCCGGTCTGGATCGATGCTGAGGGCGGACTGGATGGCGGCGTTGTTCGACTCGGTGCCGCAGCTCGTGAAGAGAATCTCGGACGGCTCGCACCCGAGCAGGGCCGCGACCCGTTCCCGGGCGTGCTCGAGCGCGCGGGCGACCTTGTGGCTGAAGCTGTAGCCGCTGGAGGCGTTCCCGTAGAAGTCGGTCAGGAACGGCAGCATCTCCTCGACCACGGCGGGATCGACCCGCGTCGTGGCATTGTTATCCAGGTAGATGATCTCTCGGGACATGGACGAAAAGAATAGCTCAGCTTTCCTTGTCGGAAAACTCAAAAGTGGCGGACTGCTTGTTCTCTTGGTGGGGATACACCCAGAAGTGGTACAGGAAGAACTTGAACACCCCCACGGGCGCCTGCACGAGGATGATGAGCAGGTATCGGTACCCTTTCCAGGCTTCAAGCAAGGGCGCGACGATGGCGTAGTTGACCAGCGCGCAGAGGCAGACGGCGATCACGTACCGGACGAAGCATTCGCGGAAGCCGCTCCGGGTGCGGAAATTGACGTGATAATTCCAAAGGGAGAGGACGACGGTCGTGAGGGCCAGGCTCCCGGCGTAGGCGGCCAGGTGCGGCAGCGCGGCCTTGTCGTGCAGCACCTTGAATGCGCCGAAGTTGAGCGATGAACTGATGAATCCGCCGATGATAAACCAGATGGCCCGCAAGCCGATAACCCTGGCGGATTTCATAGCTCGCGATAGAAGCTGTCCCGCAAGACGGGTTCGAGGCCCGCGTTCAGAATTGTCCGGCGCAGCGATTCCGCCGTCTGCGAGACGGGAGAGTCGGCGCCCGCCATGTGGTAGATAAGCTCATCCCCGACGGTGCCGTCGATGTCGTCCGCGCCGAAAGCGAGCGTCCTCCCGGCGAGATCGAGGCCGTAGCTTATCCAGTACGACTTGATATGCGGGAAGTTGTCCAGGTACGCGCGGCAGGCGGCGGTGTTCTTGAGGATTTCCCCTTCCTCCGGCCCCATGAGATGCGAGAGCCGGTGCGCGGGCTTGAACGCCAGCGGCAGGAAGGCCATGAAACCGCCGGTTTCGTCCTGAAGTTCCCTGAGTTTTTGAAGATGATCGATCCGATCCTCGTACGACTCGACGTGGCCGAAGAGCATGGTCGCCGTGGAGGGGATCCCAAGGCCGTGCGCCGCGCGATGCACCGCCAGCCATTCCCCGCCGCTCTCTTTGCCGCGGCAAATCCGGTCGCGGACATTCGGCGCGAATATCTCCGCCCCGCCTCCGGTCAGGCAGCTCAGCCCGGCCTCTTTCAGTTGCTCGAGCACGCGCTCCACCGAGGTCTTCGCCAGCCAGGAGAAATGAAGTATCTCGATGGCCGTGAACGCCTTTATCCCCAGGCTCGGGCTCAGTTCGCGCAGGGAGCGCAGCATCTCCAGGTAAACGGAAAACTTCCAGGCAGGATGCAACCCGCCGACGATGTGGATCTCCGTCGCCCCCATCGCCAGCGCTTCCTTCGCGCGGGCGGTCATCTCGTCGATCGTCAACTCGTACGCCCCTTCTTCCCGTTTCCGTTTCCCGAAAGCGCAGAAGTCGCAATCCAGCACGCAGATGTTCGAGTAGTTGATGTGCCGGTTCACGGTATAAAACGCCGACCGCCCGTGCCGCGCCGCGCGCGCCGCCGAGCCGATCTCCGACAGCGCGTCGAAGTCCTCGCTCTCGAAAAGCGTGAGCGCCTCCCCGCCGGTCAGCCTGCCGCCCGCGCGAATTTTCTCCGAAACGGCGGTAAGGGAGTGGGCTGGAAACAGGGCCGGCATTCTAAAAAATGATTGCATCTGGTAACGCAGCGCCCAATAAAACACAACCCAAATGTCCACCGTTGTCGTAACCGCCGCGGGCATCGTCAGTCCGCTGGGGCGCGGGCTGGCGGAAACGACGAGTTCTCTCCTCGCGGGGCGGGATTGCGTCACCCCCGTCACCCGCTTCGACGTTTCGCGGTGCAAGTCCTCAACCGCGGGCCAGGCGCCCGAGTCGCTGCTCGACCCGGCGCTGAACCGGAAGGAGCAGCGCCTGCACCCCGCCGCCAGGATGATGGTCGCCGCCGTCAGGGAATTGCGGGAGCAGGATCCCGGGTTCGCCCCGACGTTCTGCGTCATCGGGACGACGAGCGGCGGGATGAGTTTCGGCGAAGCGTTCTTCCGTTCCCTGTCGAAAACGGAGGGGCGACCGCCCCGCGCGGCGTGGCTCGCCAATTACTCGCCGCAAAAGCCCGTGCTCGACGCCATGGAAGCCGCGGGGTTTTCCTCTCCCTCCGAGATCATCGCGAACGCCTGCGCCTCGGGTACGAATGCAATCGGACACGCCTTCTCGCTCATCCAGGGCGGCTTGTGCGAAAGCGTCCTGTGCGGCGGCTACGATGTCATCTCGGAACTGGTGTTCGCCGGGTTCGATTCCCTGCAAGCCTCCACCGCCGAGAAATGCCGCCCGTTTGACAAGGATAGAACCGGCCTGGTTCTGGGCGAAGGCGCCGCGCTTCTCGCCCTGGAATCGCTCGACTCCGCGCAACGGCGAGGCGCGCCCGTCCTGGCGAAAGTCGCGGGCTACGGCATCTCGACGGATAACCACCACCTGACCCAGCCCCACCCCTCCGGCGAAGGCCCGTACAAGGCGATGAGCCGCGCGCTGGCTTCATCCGGGCTCGACGCCTCAGACATCGACTACATCAACGCCCACGGCACCGCGACTCCCTTCAACGACGCCACCGAGGGGTTGGCCATCTCCCGGCTCTTTCCGGGGGCGCGCGTCAGTTCCACCAAGGCGATGATGGGCCATTCCCTGGGCGCGGCGGGCGCCATCGAAGCCGTCTTCTGCATCCTGGCGCTGCAAGAACAATTTCTTCCCCCGAACATCCATTTCCGCGCGCCCGACCCAGGGTGGGATATGGACATCATCGCCAACGAAGCGCGCGAAGGCGAACTGCGTTGCGCCCTTTCCAACTCTTTCGGCTTCGGCGGCACGAACGCCAGCATCATCCTGACAACGTGATGGCCGCCTATATTCAAGGCATGTCGTGGCTGACGCCTCTCGGGAGCGGATTGGAGGACGTCTGGTCGCGCCTCCTGGAAGGCGAAGCAGCCAAGGTCGCCGAAATCGGCAAGCATTTCTACATCCCGCTTTCCCCAGAGTGCCAGGAATGCGTAGCGGCCCTGGGGAAGAACCCCCGGTTGCGGCGTTCGAGCGCCATCAGCTACTTCACCGCCTGGGCGGGCAAGACCGCCTTGGAGAACGCGGGCGTCGCGGGTGTCAACGGCGGACGCATCGCCCTTGTCTCGGCGGTCTCCAGCGGCGGCGTCATCTACACGCGGCGTTTTTACGAGGGCATCGTGGAAAAAGGGACAGCCAGCCCGCTCCTGTTCCCCGAGACGGTTTATAACGCCCCGGCCAGCCACCTCGCGGCCCTGCTCGGCATCGACGGCGTCACCTATACGCTGGCGGGCGATTCCTCCGTCGGCATATCGGCGATCAAACTCGCCGCCCAGCTTCTGGAAACCAACCAGGCCGACCATTGCCTCGTGGTCGGAGCCGAAGAAGTCGATTGGGTCCTCTGCGAGGCGTACCGGCGCTGGCGGCTGACCACCTCCAAGCCTGAAATAACGCTCCATGCGAAACACCCCGCCGGCGCGCTGCTCGCCGAGGGCGCCGCCGCCCTCGTACTCGGGCGCGAAGGCCCCGTCCGGCTGCGTCGCATTCACGGCGGCGCACCCTTCTTCAGCCGCGCGGGAGCACGCGCCGCAATCTCCCAGGTTTACTCGGACCTTGCGGACGGAGAAATCAGTTTCGTGGTGGGATCGGCCAACGGTTCCTTCGTGGACAACGCGGAGGCCGCGGCCCTGGGCGAGAAATTTCCCGGCGCGCCCGTCCTTAGCCCAAAGGCGGCATTGGGCGATGCGCTGGGAGCGAGCGCCCTCATCCAGACCGTTGCCGGCGCGCTGGCCCTCGGCAAGCATCCGTCGGTCCTTGTCTCATCCGTCGGCTTCAATCATCAGGCCGCCGGGCTGACGCTTGAAACCTCCTGAAGGCGCAGCCGTTCGTCTTCGTTCAGCAATTCATCCAGGACGGACCAGCCGGTGTCATCCAGCGCCTGGAAGGAATGAAGATAGATCGCCGTCATTTCGCGATCATGCTTTTCCAGCACCGTATCAATGGCCTTCCGCAACGCCTCCTTTTCCGGGGGCGGCGGCAGGGCGTCCACGGTTCCATTCTCCTCGTGCGCGATGCCGAGCGCGTCGAGAAAATCGCAGAGCAAGGCCGAGTGCGCGCCCACCAGCCAGGTCTGGAGGAGATGCGCGGAAATCGCGCCGCTCTGCTTTTTCGAAAGCGCCTCTCGCAGCCACGCGTGCCGCTCCGCGGGCGGCTTGCGCGTCACAAAGACGGCCCGGAGCTTCCGCTGCTGCGCGAGCGAGTCGATGCTCGCCTTGTAAAGTTGTTTGTCATTCGCGAGCAGGTAGGAAAAAATCTCCTCGGTTCGCGACGGCGTCAGGAGCGCAAAAATCTCGTGTGGTTTCATGGAAAGGCGGCAACGCTAGACGCGCGCTCTCACCCCGCGCAAGGAGATTTAAAACCTGTATTTTCTATGGCGCCGTCCGAATGAAATTGCCCCAATGCGTCAAACGCCAGGGTCGAAAGGGAGAAGATCATCGGCTATCCTCTCAACTTCAGCCACCCCTACGGCGGCAGCAAGGCCCCGTTTCTTCACGCGATTTGGATTCACTGTCGAACAATGGGAATTTCTTGCTGAAAGATTGCGCCAGCAGAGTTCGAACCGTTTTTGGCCCGCGGTACATCGTGGACGGAAACATTGCCACGCCCGATGGACGCAATCCGAACATCCGCACCGTCTGGCAAATGGATCAAGGCGAGCTTGCCCCACGCCTTATAACGGCCTACCCTGTTGAGGAATGCATAGTTTTGGCTGCTGCGCCGCGGCGCCAAATAGGCGAAATTGGCCGCAATGAAGCTCGCAGGCAAACCATCGGTCAAGTCGCTCTCGCTCGGCGAACTGGAGACGGCGTTCACCGCCATGGAGCAGCCTTTATATCGCGCGAGACAGGTCCTGCACTGGCTATATGAAAAGCGCGCCGCGTCTTTCGCGGCAATGACGGACTTGCCCGCGGCGTTGCGGGCCCAACTCGAGGAACGGTTCACTTTTGCCGGCCTGGAGACCGTCCGCGCGCTCGGCTCCGCGGACACGACCCGGAAGTATCTTTTCCAATTGCCCGACGGCGCGCTCATCGAGTCGGTGCTGATACCGGCTTCGCCCGCGCTTTACGGGCTGGAGTCGGAACGTCTGACGCTCTGCATCTCGACGCAGGTCGGCTGCGCGTACGGCTGCAAGTTCTGCGCGAGCGGCCTCGACGGCTGGAGCCGCAACCTCGAACCGGGGGAAATCGTGGACCAGGTCCTTCGGGTCGAGGAGGCGGCGGGCGAGCGCATCGATAACATCGTCTTCATGGGGATGGGCGAGCCGCTGGCGAATTTCGATTCGCTCCTGCGGGCGATCACCATCATCAATTCGCCCTGGGGCGTCGGGCTGGGCGCGCGGCGCATCACCGTCTCGACCAGCGGGCTGGCCCCCCAGATATGCCTGCTGGCGGAACAGCCTTTGCAGATACGGCTCGCCATCTCGCTGCACGGGGCGACGGATGAAATCCGCGGGAAGATCATGCCCGTGAACAAAAAATACAACCTCCAAACTCTGTTGGAAGCGTGCGCCTATTACCAGGAGCGCAAGAAACAACGGATCAGCTTCGAATACATCCTCATCCGCGACTTGAACGACGGCCCGGAGCAGGCCGGGCATCTGGCGCGGCACGCCGGGAGCCTGCGGGCGAAGGTGAATCTCATCCCCTACAACACGGTGGAGGGCTTGCCGTGGGAACGCCCTTCCCGGGAGCGGCAGGAGGAATTTTTGCGTATCCTGAAACGGGCGGGAGTGGCTGCGACCATCCGGCGGGAGAAGGGGCACGACATCGACGCCGCCTGCGGTCAGCTCCGACGCCAAACTCAACGCGATAAATCTTTGCAGAACGTCCCGACTAGCGTTAATTGAACTCCCATGGCCGACGACGAAAAGGTCTGGGATGAATACGACTGGGAGCGTTTCCTTCAGCAGCAGGATCGCAAGACCGAGCGCTACATGGAACTCCTGGAAAAATACATCGACGACCCGAATCGCGACCTGATCATCGCCCGCGAGATGGGTTGGTACCACCTGCTCGACGACGAGGGCAAGGAATGGGTCGAGAATATCGACTCGCTCTTCGACGAGCAGATGGGCAAGGACGAGGAGGCGCCTCCGCCCGAAGCGCCCGCTGCGGAAGGCGCCGAAAGCTTCGAACTGCACCCGCTCTATCGGGCTTCTTTCGGGCTTACGGTCTGGATCGACCATCTCTTCGACGATCTGGGCGACTTGCAGAACCACCCCGCCGCCGTGAAGCTCGCCACGCAATCGGCCATAGCCAGCGCCAAGCTCGCGGCCGCCTTGAGCGATGACGACGTGGACGAGATCGGGATGACCATCGCCTACCTGAAGCGCGCCCTGAAGGCCATCACCAACGCCATGGAGGCGGGTGTCCAGCTCCGGGGCGACACCCGGCTTGACAAGGAACGTTACCTGGCCTTGAACCACCGGCTTTTCCAGATACGCGACGGCATCATAGCCCTGATGGGCGAATTCCGCTCCGAATGGCGCAGGCGCTTCGGCCAAACGTGAGAAACGTGAACCCGAATTTTTTCCACACTTTCCCCGAATAAGCGTTCCCCGCCCCCCGTCTAACCGAATGCCCGGAGAGGTGGATACCGCCGTTGCGGAGGAGGATGTCCAACTGGTCGCAAAGTGCCAGGCGGGCGATACCGCCGCGTTTGGCGAGCTGGTGACACGTTATCGAACAAAGGCTTTTGGCATGATTTACAACATGGTGCGCAACGAGCAGGACGCCTGGGACCTGGCCCAGGACGGTTTTGTCAAGGCGTGGAAATCCATCGACCGTTTTCGCGGGCAGTCGTCCTTTTACACCTGGCTCTATCGCATCATGACCAACGTCACGATCGACTGGCTGCGCAAAAAACAAATCGCGAGCGTGGCGGAGTTCGACGAAAACATAGCCCTGGCGGGAATCGAACCCGGCTCGGCCACCGCCCCGAAAGATGAACCGCCCCCCTCGCGCAGGCTGGAGCAGGCCGAGATTCGCCAACGCATCGACGCGGCCATCATGAAGCTTAGCGCCGAGCACCGTTCGGTCCTCGTCATGAAGGAAATCGACGGGCTGCAATACCAGGAGATCGCCGATGCGCTCGGGTGTTCCATCGGCACCGTCATGTCCCGCCTCTTTTACGCGCGCAAGAAGATGCAGGGCTTGTTGAAAGACCTTTATGAAAACGTTTGAAGAAAACTTCACCGCGTGGGTCGACGGCATACTCTCCGAGGAGGAACGCCTGGCATTCGAGGCAACTTTGGACAAAGACGCCCCCGGAGAGAGAAACCGCCTCCTGCAACTGGGAGAACTGCTCCGCAACCATTCCCCCGCGCCCGCGCTGTCGAATCCCGACTTTTTTAATCATCAACTCCTGGAGCGCATCGCGGCGGAAAACGGGGCGCCGGCGCGGCGCGGGCAGTCTCCCTGGTTTGTCCCGCGCTTTATCTTCGCGGGCGCTTCCTGCTTTGCCGCGGCGGTGCTGCTCTTCCACTTTCTCATCCCCGTGGGGCCGGTGGAGAATCCTTCGTCCGCCCCGGCATACGTCGCCCAGTTTTACAACGCGCGCACCGACGATCCCGATGTTTCCGCCACCGCGTTCCATTCGAAGAAGGACAACGTAACCGTCCTCTGGCTGGACGGGCTGGATTACCTGCCGGAGACAGCCGACCTCAAATGACGCCCATGCGTTGCGCCGTTCTTTTGCTAGCGCTCCTCCTTTCGGTTGCGCCCGCGAAGGCCGCGGAATCCATCTGGAGCGGCATCGTCCTCGCCACCAACGCCCCGCAGGCCAAAGGGGAGCAATCGCCGGAAATCGCCCGGCTGCGCGGCAAGCTCAAGAGCGTCTTCGGGTTCAGCCAGTTTCGCCTCATCCGCGAGCACACCGAGTTGATCGACTCGCCGGTTGAGCACTGGCTACTGCCCGGGAAAAGCTTTTCCCTGCGGGTCACCTCCGTCAAAAAGGAGGACATGGGCTACCATCTGCATCTGCAAATCTTCCAGGACAAACAGATTCTGGCCGAGACCGAAGCGCGGCTCGGGGTGCAAAGTCCCGTTTTCATCCGCGGCCCGCTCTGCGGTCGTGGAGAGCTGGTTTTCATCCTGGTGGTGCTTTAGATGTCGCAATGGGTTGTAGAGGCGGCTGGCACACAGCCGCCTCTACAACGACGATAACCGCTCAGGGCGAAAAGCGCATGACGCGCTTTAAGGAAGCAAAACTTCCTCGCCTTCCCTGGCGGCGTCTATCTTCAATGCGCTCCCTTGGGCCGCGGCCCGTTTCCGCGCGCTGGCCGCCATGTCGGAGACGAAGGCGTCGTCGTGGCACGGGTCGTGGTGAAAGAGGAAGAGATGCTTCACACATGCTTCGATGGCTAGGTCGACCACGTCGTCCACGCAGCCGTGCCCCCAGCCGACGTGCGCGTCGTATTCGGCTTCATTGTATTGCGAGTCGATGATGAGGACGTCGGCTTCGCGGATGAACTCGATGAGCTTTTCGTCCATCGCGAAGGCGGAGGTCTCCCCGGCCTCCGTTACCCCGTGGGAAACGCCTTGCCGCCCAAACGGCTCGTTATCCGGCACGTACGCGACCGAGCCGCCGCTGGTGAAAAGCCGGTAGCCGACGGCGATGCCGGGATGATTCATAAACCACGCGGCCGCCTTGACCTCGCCGACCTCGAACGAGAGTTCCTTCAACTCCTCGATGAGGATGTTGCCGGGCATCTCCTGCAATGCGATGGGAAAATAAGGACTCTCCATCTGGCCGGCGAGCGTGGTGGCGAGGCCGGCGCGGGCGCCTTCGTAACCGAGGATGCGGACTTTGTTCCTGGGATTGTACGCGGGGGTGAAGAAGGGGAACCCCTGGATGTGATCCCAATGGGTATGGGAGATGAGCACGGTGATGTCCATCGGCGACTGCTGGAACTCCGCCGCGAGCGCCAGCCCGAGCGGGCGGATGCCCGTCCCCGCGTCCAGGATGAGTATCTGCCCGTCGGCCCGCACTTCCACGCAGGAGGTGTTGCCTCCGTACTCCACCGTGCCGGGGCCGGGCGTGGGGATGGAGCCGCGCACGCCCCAAAACTTGATCCGGCATCCGGGGGATGTTGAAGCCATGGAGCGATTTAGGCCCATCCGTTGAAAAAGACAAGCAGCCTCTCTTGTTCCGGCGCGGTTCTCTGGTAGCCTTGGAAAATGGATATCCCCAACCTCAGAAGCCCCTCCGAAAAGGTCGGCGGGATATATTATTTCGGACGGATGCTCGACAAGATTCGCATCCACGAGGCCGGCGGCCTGCCCGCGGAGTACCAGAAAAATCTCGGCGAGGGTTTCGACGGCCGGTGCGTCCGCTTCCTGCGAATCGACTACCCGGCGCTGGTGGAACGGGTGAAAGAAGGCGGCTCGGACGGGGAACTCCTGGATTGGGCGTTCAGCCGGGGACGCAAGCCGGACGAGGAGGAGATCGAAATCTGGAACGAATTCATGCGCAAGCGCGGCTGGAACGACGAGGCGACCCCCATTTTGCAAAAACGCCTTGGCGAGGGCGGGTTCGAAGACCGCCGCGACATCCAGACGCTATTCGCCTACATCGATCTCGACGAAGGCCGATGAAGCGCGCTTTCCTGGCCTTCTGCCTGGCTCTTTTCCACGGCGCGCTCCTTTGCCACGCGGGGCAGGCGGTTGTTTATTACGCGCAGAACTACGACGCGCTGGACGATTATCAGCAGAACAGGGCCGCCATCCGGAAAATGGTGGACGCGGTCGTCTGCGAGGTCACGGGCCAGCCGTCGCCCGCGGCGGCATGGGGCTCGCTCGTAAAGCCTTCCGAACGGGTCGGGATAAAGGTCTCCGCCGCGGGCGGCAGGGATTTCTCGACGCACCGGGCGCTGGTGGACGCCATCGTCGAAGGCCTGGCGGATGCGGGCCATCCGCGGCAGAACATCCTCGTCTGGGGCCGGGACGAAGCGGGCCTGGCCGCCGCCGGTTACCGGAAGGGCGATGTGCCGTATGCCGTGCGCAGCATCGAACCCGGCGTCGGGTACGACCGGCAGGCCGTCTTCACCGCGCCGGTCCTGGGAAAATTGATCTGGGGCGACCTGCTCTTCGTGGGGAACAAAAGCTCGGAGTCCGACGAACCGGCACAACTAAGTTCGGTGAGCCATTTCAGCAAGATTCTCGTCCATGAGGTGGATCGCATCATCAACGTGCCGGTCTTCTCCGACGCCCAGTGCGGCGTCGCGGGGTGCATCTACAACGTCACCATACCCGACATCGACAACTGGCGGCGGCTCCTCCAGCCGCCCGCGTTCGGCGACCCCGCCCTCTGCGAACTCTATGCCGACCCGCGCATCGGGCCGAAGGTGGTCATCAACATCATGGACGCGCTGCTCGCGCAATACGCGGGCGGGCCCAGGTTCGAACCGAACTACAGCCTCGACTTCGGCGCCATTTACGCCGGCAAGGACCCCGTCGCCATCGACGCCACGGCCCTGCGCCGCATCGACCAATGGCGGAAAGGCAAAAACCTTCCCTCCGTCGCCGACCGCGCCCATTACCTCCAAACGGCGGCCGCCGGGGGCCTCGGCCAGTTCGCTCCCGAGAACATCACGCTGAAAGAAGTCTCGCTTCGTTAAATGAAGGCGTTCATGGACGAGTTGGGGGGCGAACTCCTCGCGTCGGTTTCGCGCTCGTTCTATCTCAGCATCCGTTTCCTGCCGGCGGCGTTGCGCCCGCCCATCACCCTAGCCTATCTCCTGGCCAGGACGAGCGACACCATCGCCGACGAGACCAACGCCCCCGTTCCCGTCCGGTTGAAGCATCTCCGCGCCTTTCGGGACGCCCTTGAGACGGGCGCGCCGCTTGAAGGGTTGCGGGAGATCGCTCCCGCCCACGCCGGCGAACGCCTCTTGATCGGGAAAGCCGGTCGATGCCTCGAATGGCTCGCCGCGTGCGACCCCGCCGACAGAAGCGAAATCCGCTCCGTCCTGCAAAAGATAATCCGCGGCCAGACCCTCGACCTGGAACGCTTCGGCGATTCCACGCATCCGGCGTCATTGCAAACGGCCGCGCAGCTTGATGAATACACCTACCTCGTGGCCGGTTGCGTCGGCGAGTTCTGGACGCGACTCTGCTTCCTCCATGATGCGGACTACTCCCGCCGCGGCATCGCGGAAATGTGCGCGCTGGGGATCAATTTCGGCAAGGGGCTGCAACTCGTGAACATCCTCCGCGACATGCCCGCCGATAAAAAAGCGGGCCGCTGCTACCTGCCTCAAGAGCTTCCCGCGAGGGAGCATTGGCTCGGCGTCGCGCGGGGCCATCTCGATGACGCCCTCCTTTACATAGAGAACGTCGCCGACGTCCGTGTTCGCTTCGCGTGCATCCTTCCGTGGCATCTCGGCATGCGCACCCTCGCGCTGCTCGTACGCGAAGGTGCAAGCGACCGCAGAGTCAAAGTTTGCCGAGCCGAAGTCTATGCCGCGATGGTTCTCGCGTTCTTCGCCGCGTTCTCAAACCCGCTATTGCGCGGGATGCGCTCGCTTGTAGAAGCGGCTGTGCCAGCCGCCTGCGGGCAGAATTACAGGATACGCCCGCGCGCGATTCAAGCGTCCGGCGATTCCTGAGCGGGCGGTTGCGGATCCCGGATGCCTTTTTGCAGCCATTCCGGCAGGTGGCCTATCTCTTCTTCCTTGGCCGGCGTTTTTGTTTCCGCGTCGCGGATCAAACCGCGCTTGCGGGCCTCTTCGACGATGGCCCGCGCCTCATTCATGTCAATTCCCATAGAGCGGCCACCCTCTCAGGGGCTGGCGCGATGTCAAGGCATTCATTTTTCCCTTTACAAAAGGTCGGGCCTGTTGTTCATTCCCGGTTCCCAAGCGCGTATCTGATATATAAACGCCGTTGGTCCTCGGGCCGCGATTGCTGAAAATCGCGGCTGCCGCGCCGAGGGTAACCCGGTGATTTGGAAAGGCTGTCATGGCTGTTCGTCTAGGTCGTTTTGAAATGCCGAAGTCCCTCACCAAGGATGAGGACTCCACGGAAACGTACGCAAAATTCTTCGCCGAACCCTTCGAGGCCGGCTACGGGCACACCGTCGGGAATTCGCTCCGCCGGGTGCTCCTCTCCTCGTTGGAAGGGGCGGCCATCACGTCGGTGCGCATCAACGGCGCGCTGCATGAATTCGCCACGCTTCCCAACACGGTCGAGGATGTCACGGACATCGTCCTGAACCTAAAAAAGATCAAGTTCAAGGCCAACGACCACGAGAGCCGCACCCTGACCATCTCGGTGAACAAGGAAGGCCCCGTGACGGCGGCGGACATCGCCGGCAACGCGCAGTGCGAAGTCCTCAACAAGGACCAGATCATCTGCACGCTCGACAAGAAACAGAAGTTCGAGGCCGACCTCGAAGTCCGCGTGGGCCGCGGTTTCGCCACGGGCGAAGAGAACAAGCGTCCCGACCAATCCATCGGCGTCATCCCCATCGACTCGATCTTCTCGCCGGTGAAGCGTGTTAAATACGCGGTCGAAAACACCCGGGTCGGCCAGCGCACCGATTACGACAAGCTCATCCTGGAAGTCTGGACGGACGGGCGCCTGACGCCGGATGAAGCGCTCCTCCAGGCCTCGGCCATCCTGCGCCACCACCTCGACGTGTTTGTCGACTACGACGAGAACGCGGTCGAGTTCGACGAGACGCCGGAAGCCGTCAGCCAGGAAAACACGCGGCTGAAGAAGCTCCTGAACATGAGCGTGAACGAGATCGAGCTTTCCGTCCGCGCGGCGAATTGCTTGAATAACGCGAACATCACCACGGTCGGCCAGCTCGCCCAGAAGACCGAGGCGGAGATGCTGAAGTATCGGAACTTCGGCAAGAAATCGCTCAATGAGATCAAGGACAAACTGCAACAGCTCGGCCTCGGCCTCGGCCAGAAATTCGAGCCCGGCCTCGTCGAGCCCTCGCCCGCCGCTGGCGCGCTGGACCTCGGCGCCAACGGGGAGAAGTAGAGAGAAATAAAGGAGCTTCATGCGTCACCAGAAAAAGACCGTAAAACTCGGGCGGACCGCCTCGCACCGCAAGGCGCTCATCGCGAACCAGGTGTGCAGCCTCATCGAGCACAGCCGGATAACGACGACCCTCGCCAAGGCGAAAGCCGTCCGCCCCGTCGCCGAAAAGATGGTGACGCTGGGCAAGCAGGCGTCGCTGCATTCGCGGCGCACCGCCCTGGCCGTCCTGCGCCAGAAGGACGCCGTGAAGAAACTCTTCGACGAAATCGCGCCGCGCTCGGCCTCGCGCCAGGGCGGATACACGCGCATCATCAAGCTCGGCCAGCGCAAGAGCGACTCCGCGCCGCTCGCGCTGCTGGAATTCGTGGACCTGCCGCAAGTCGAAGAGCCGGAAGCTCCCCTTGAAGCCAGGCCGGCGACCAAGGCAAAGCCCAGGAAAGAGAAGCCCGCCCCCGCCCCGGAGGAGAAGACCGGCGAATAGAGAGAGCGCCCCCCGAGGGTCGGCATGGCATTCGAGGAGAACAAAGTTCTTTTCGGGCACGACCCGACCGAGCGGATCGTCGCGGCGGAGTTCCAGGAGCCGGATGGGGCCGTCCTTTTCATACGGAACCCGGACGGCTCGAACGCGGTCCGCCGCGTTGCGTTCCAGCCATTTCTCTGGTGCGGCGAGCCGCCTCCGGTTGAAAACGTCGGAGTCCGGCGGCTGGAGGGCGATCTGCCCCTCGCCTTTCTGCTCGAATGCGAAAGCTGGCGCGATTTCTCCAAGCTGCGCGCTTCGCTGAAGGGGAGCCGTTACTACGCCCTCTCCGACCCGGTGCAGCAATTCCTGCTGAGCACCGGCATGACCCTTTTCAAAGGGATGCAGTTCGAAGACCTGCGCCGGATGCAGCTCGCCGTGGAGATGTTTCCCGGCGAGGGCCATCTCCTGGCGATCGCCCTCTCGGACAATACCGGCTGGGAGGAAGTTCTTTTCATTGATCCCGCGAATCCCGCGCTCTCGGAGCAGGCGGCGCTGGAGAAATTGACCGCGCTCGTCCAGGAGCGCGACCCGGACATCATCGAAGGACACGAGCTTTTTCGCACGATCCTGCCGTGCCTGGCGGCGCGCGCGAAGCGGGCCAGGACGAAGCTCGCGCTCGGCAGGGACGGGAGCGCGCCGAGGAGCCGGCCTTCGCGGCTGCAATTCGCGGAGCGCACGGTGAATTACCCGAAGTTCCAGGCGCACGGGCGGCATTTTGTCGATACGAGCCTGCTCAGCCAGTTCTACGACATCACCGCGCGGGAACTGGAGAACTACGAGCTTGGCGAGGTGGCGCGGCATTTCCACATCCCCGGCGAAGGGGCGTTGAGCGAGCGCGAGGCGCACGCGGCGTATCTCGAAGACCCGCCGCTCTTCCTGCGCCACGCTTCGCGGACGGTGCGGCGGACGCGGGAACTCGCGGCGCTCCTGAGCGGCAGCTACTTCGTCCAGGCGAAGATTTTTCCTTACTCGTACCAGGACGCGGTCGTGCGCGGCAACGCCACGAAGATCGACGCCCTGCTCGTGCGCGAATACTACCGGCGCGGGCATTCGCTCCCCGATCTGCCCGTGGCGCGGGATTTCGAGGGCGGTTACACGGCCATCTTCTTTACCGGCGTCGCGCGCGATGTGTGGCATTGCGACGTCGCTTCGCTGTACCCTTCCGTCATGCTTTGCTTCGATTGCTTCCCCGCTTCGGACAAGCTCGGTTTGTTCAAGGGGTTGCTGACGGACTTGCGCCAGTTCCGCCTCGAAGCCAAGACGAAGATGCGCGAGGGCGGGCCGCAACGGAGTTATTACCACGCGCTGCAATCGACCTTCAAGATCCTGATCAACAGCTTCTACGGGTACCTCGGCTTCTCGCAGGCGCACTTCGCCGACTTCGACGCCGCGAGCCGGGTGACGCAGATCGGGCGCGACCTTCTCAAGACCATGCTCGAATGGTTGCAGGCGCGCGGAGCGACGGTGGTCGAGGTGGATACGGACGGCGTCTACTTCATCCCGCCGCCCAACGGCGCGGAATTGCAAAAGGGCCTCGAGGCCGCGCTGCCGTGCGGCATCGACGTCGAGTTCGACGCGAAATACCCGGCGATGTTCAGTTACAAGGCGAAGAACTACGCTCTGTTGACCGGCGAGGGCGAACTGGTGATCCGGGGCGGCGCGCTGCGTTCGCGCGGGCTGGAGAAATTCCAGCGCCTGTTCATGGAGGAAACAATCAAGCTGCTGCTCGAAGGCAAGGGGGCCGGGGTCGAGGCGCTCCGGGCGGAGTTCGAGGAAAACATCCGCGGACGGCGGTGGCCCATCGAACTCCTGATGAAGACCGACACGCTCCAGGATTCGCTCGGGCAGTATGCCAGGAAGATCGAGGCCTCCGCGCGCAACAGGGCGGCGGCGTACGAATTGGCGCTCAAGAGCGGACGCGATTTCCAGCCGGGCGACCAGGTCAGCTACTACATCACCGGCGCGAAGAAGAGCGTCCCCGCGTACGAGAATTCGAAGCTCGCGACCGAATGGAACGCGGAGGCGCGCGACGAGAACATCGAATACTACGCAGCCAAGCTGAACGACCTCGTCAAGAAATTCGCCGCGTTCACGACGGCGGAAACCGGGCAGATGCCGCTCCTATGAAGCCGGGGTTTCTCGAAAAGCTGATCGAGCGCGTCGGACGCATCCGCCCGGAGGAAATCCAGAACTACCTCCAGCGTCTCGCGCACGAAAAGGGGCTGTTCGAGACGATCTTCAACGCGATCCGCGAGGGCGTCATCGTCACCGATCCGCAGGGGAGGATCAGTTATCTCAACCAGGCCGCCTCGCTGCTGTTCGGCCTGGACCTCGAAAACACGGTCGGCCAGCTCCTCTCCGAAACGGTGCGCGGCCTCGACTGGAACGCGCTGGCCCACTCGGAGAAAATCATCAGCCGCGACATGGAGGTCTTCTATCCCGAGAACCGGTTCCTCAATTTTTACGTCGCCCCGCTCAGCATTGAAAAGCCGGTCGGCGAAGCCTATTCGCAGGAACTCGTCGGCTACGCCGTCATCCTGCGGGACATAACCGAAACCCGGCGCACCACGGAGGAGACGATCGAGTCGGAGCGCTTCTCGGCCTTGACCCTGCTGGCGGCGGGCGTCGCGCACGAGATCGGGAATCCGCTCAACTCGCTCGACATCCACCTCCAGTTGCTTGAACGCAAGCTGCGCAAGCTGCCGGACGCCGTCCAGGCGGAATTGCAGGAACCCGTCCGCGTCGCAAAGGAGGAGATAAAGCGGCTGGACGACATCATCACCCAATTCCTGAGCGCCATCCGGCCCGCGCCGTTGAAAGTGACGCCGGAGAACGTGAACACCCTCATCCAGGAATCCATCTCCTTCCTCGCCGCCGAGATCGAGGATCGCGACATCCTCGTCGAACAGGAATTGCGCCCCGACATGCCGCTCGTGGAGGTGGATCGCAACCAGATAAAGCAGGCGTTTTACAACGTCGTCAAAAACAGCTTCCAGGCGATGAAGAGCGAGGGCATCCTCCACATAAAGACGGATGTTGACCAGGGGCACGTCCTGGTCATCTTCACGGATACGGGCGGCGGAATCGCGCCGGAGGTCATGAGCAAGATATTCGACCCCTATTTCACCACCAAAACATCCGGCTCCGGGCTGGGCCTGATGATCGTGCGCCGCATCGTTCGCGAGCATCGCGGGGAGATCGACATCGTCAGCACCGAAGGGCAGGGCGTCTCGCTCACCATACGGCTGCCGCTCCAGAACAAACAGGCCAGGATGCTCGCCGCCGGAAACGCGGCATGAGCCTCATGAAAGGCACGCTCCTGATAGTCGACGACGAAAAGCACAGCCGCGACGGCCTGCGCAGTTCTTTGGAGGACAACTTCGAGGTCTATACGGCGCCGGACATCGCGGGCGCGATGAACATCCTCGAAGCGGACGAGATCGACCTCCTCGTCACCGATCTGCGGCTCGGCGGCGAGGACGGCATGAAACTCATCGACCACGCCCTGCGGATGCCGCGCCCGCCGATCTGCATCATGATAACGGCGTACGGGAGCGTCGACACCGCGGTCGAGGCGATGAAGCGCGGGGCGTATGACTTCGTCACCAAACCGATCAACATCGACAAGCTGGAGATACTGATAAACCGCGCCTTGCAGGAGCGGCATCTGAAGACCGAGAACCAGACGCTCCGCCAGCAGGTCGACACCAAGTTCGGCCTCGAGGGCCTCATCGGCAGCTCCCCGGCCCTGGGCGAGGTCGTGACGATGATAAAGCAGGTCGCGCCCTCGCGCGCCACCGTCCTCATCCAGGGCGAGAGCGGCACGGGCAAGGAACTGGTCGCCCACGCCATCCACGGATTGAGCCCCCGGGCCAAGGGCAAATTCGTCGCCGTTCATTGCGCGGCGCTCTCCCCGCAACTGCTGGAGAGCGAGCTTTTCGGCCACGAACGCGGCTCCTTCACCGGCGCGGTGGAACGCCGGATCGGGCGCTTCGAGCAGGCAGGCGGCGGCACGCTTTTCCTGGACGAGATCGGGGAGATCGACACGAACACGCAGGTGAAAATACTGCGCGTGCTGGGCGAGGACCATTCCTTCGAGCGGGTGGGCGGGAACCAATCCATCCGGGCGGACGTGCGGCTGGTCGCGGCGACGAACAAGAACCTGAAGCAACTCGTCTCGGAAGGAAAATTCCGGGACGACCTCTTCTATCGCCTGAACGTCGTCACGATCACCATGCCGCCGTTGCGCGACCGGAAAGAGGATATACCGCTGCTGGCGCACGCTTTCCTGCGCCAGTTCGCGAAGGAAAACGGGAAGCCGTTCCGCGAGCTGACTTCGGAGGCGATGAACTGCCTGGAGCAATACGACTGGCCGGGAAACGTCCGCGAACTGCGCACCGCCGTCGAGCGCGGCGTGGTGATGTCCAGCGGCGCGAAGATAACGTTGCGCGACCTCCCGCTCTCGCTAAGGCAGGGCAAGCCCGGGGACACCCCGCGCAACGCCGACCCGGCCCGCCAGTTGAACCTGCACGAGACGGAGAGCCGGATCATCGCCCGCGCGCTGGAGGAGTCCCGCGGCAACATCACGGAAGCGGCCAGGAAACTGGGGATCAGCCGCCGGACGGTTCACCGGAAGCTGAAGGAATCCAGGGGCGACGCGCCGCCGGAACAGTAAGTTTTTTTATTGGCTCGTTCGGGCGCCCGCATCTATATCTATCTGTTCCATGGGCGCGAAAACCGACGATGAACCCACCTTCGAGGCGGTCATCGAACGTTTGGAATCCATCGTCGACAAGATGGAGGCCGAAAAGATGCCCCTGGAAGAATTGCTGGTGCGTTATGAAGAAGGCCTCAAGCTTGTGAAGATTTGCTCGGAAAAACTGGAAGCCGCCGAGAGACGGATCGAGATCATCACCAGGGAAGCCTCCGGCAAACCGAAGACCGTCGAGTTTGAACCCAAAGCCCCTCCTTCAAAAACCCCGGTCGAAGAAGTAAGGCTGTTTTAATATATGTCACTGCTGGATAACATCCATTCCCCCGCCGACGTCAAAGCCCTCCCGGAAAGCGACCTCCCGATCCTCGCGCAAGACATCCGCGACGAACTGGTCAACGTCCTCTCCGAGAAAAACCCGAACTCCGTGGGCGGCCACCTGGGGCCGAATCTCGGGGTGGTGGAACTGACCATCGCGCTGCACCGCGTCTTCGAGACGCCGCACGACAAGTTTGTTTTCGACGTGAGCCACCAGGGCTACGTCCACAAGCTGCTCACGGGCCGGCGCCCGCTCTTCCATACCATGCGCCAGTACCAGGGTTTGAACGGCTTCCTCCTCCGCACGGAAAGCGAGCATGATTGTTACGGCGCGGGCCACGCGGGCACCGCCCTCTCCGCCGCGCTCGGCATGGCCGTGGGCCGCGACCGCCGGGGCAGCAATGAGAATGTCATCGCCATCGCGGGCGACGCGGCGTTCACCTGCGGCATCAGCTACGAGGCGCTCAACAACGTCGCCGAGGTCACAAAAAAATTCATCGTCGTCCTCAATGACAACGAATGGTCCATCGCCAAAAACGTCGGCGCCATCGCCAACTACCTGAACAAGATCGCCACCAGCGCCACCTTCGCCCATCTCCACGAGAAGGCGGGCCGCTTCGTCGAGATGATCGGCGGGCGTTACACGCGCGAACTGGCGCACAAGTTCGAGGAAGGCATCAAGAACCTCATCCTGCCGAGCGTCATCTTCGAAGAATTCGGCTTCCGCTACTACGGACCGATAGACGGGCACGACGTCCCGCTCCTCATCCGGACATTCGAGTTCCTCAAGACGCAGAACGAACCCGTCCTTCTCCACATCCTCACGCAAAAGGGGAAGGGTTATCCCCCCGCGATCGAGAAGCCGGATAAATTCCACGGCCTCGGCAAGTTCAAGCAGGAGACGGGCGAGACCGCCGCCGCTTCGCTGCCGACCTACTCCGAACTGCTCGGCAAGACCCTCTCCAGCTTCGCGGATACGAATAACAAGATCGCCGCGATCACGGCGGCCATGCCGACCGGCACGGGCCTGACCTATTTCGCGGCGAAACACCCCGACCGTTATTTCGACACCGGCATCGCGGAGGAACACGCCGCGCTCTTCGCCTGCGGCCTCGCGGTGCAGGGGATGAAGCCGTTCCTGACGATCTACTCGACCTTCATGCAGCGCGCGTTCGACATGATCGTCCACGACATCGCCCTGCAAAAGCTGAACGTGGCGCTCTGCATGGACCGCGCGGGACTTTCCGGCGACGACGGCCCGACCCACCACGGCCTTTTTGACATCGGCTACCTGCGGCACATCCCGAACATCGTCCACATGCAGCCCAGGGATGAGGAGGAATTCGCCGACATGCTCTGGACGATGGCCAACTACCACGCGGGTCCCATCGCCATCCGCTACCCGCGCGGCGCGGGCACGGGCGCAAAGCCCAAGCCCGCCCCCAAGCTGCTGGAAATCGGCAAGGCCGAGGTCCTCAAGCACGGCAAACAGGTCGCCATCTTCGGCCTGGGCGGCATGTGCTCCATGGCGTTGAAAGCCGCGGAAATGTTGGAGGCGCAAGGCGTCTCCACAGCCGTCATCAACCCGCGCTGGATCAAGCCGCTGGACGAGGGCGCCATCGAGTTCTTCGCGCGGAGCGTGGATGTCATCTGCACGGTGGAGGATCACGTCTATCACAACGGATTCGGATGCGCCGTCATGGAATTTTTGGGGGAATCATTCATCACGACGCCCGTGGTGCGAATCGCATGGCCGGATCAATTCATCGAGCACGGCGCGGTGAACATCCTCCAGAAGAAGCACGGCCTGACCCCGGAAGCCATCGTCGAGAAAGTCACCCCTTTCGTCCGCAACCGTTCCAAGAGCGTCGCGTGAGGCCATGAGCCTCATCGAAGCCGATGGGTTGACGAAGATTTACCGCACGTACCGCAAGGCGCCCGGCCTCGTGGGCGCCGTCAAGGGCCTTGTGCGCCGCAAGTATGACGAGACGCGCGCCGCCGACAACGTCAGCTTCAAGATCGAGGAGGGGGAACTCGTCGGCTTCCTCGGGCCGAACGGCGCGGGGAAAACCACCGTGCTGAAGATGCTCTCCGGCCTCCTGAACCCCACCTCCGGTTCGGCGCGCGTCCTCGGTTACACGCCGTGGGAGCGCAAGGACGGATTGAAGCGGCAATTCAGCCTCCTCATGGGCCAGAAAAACGCGCTCTGGTGGGATTTGCCCGCCCGCGAATCGCTGGAGCTTAACCGCGCCATCTACGAGATCGACCGGCAGAAATACAACTCCATCGTCGGCGGTCTTTCCGAATTGCTGGACGTGAAGGACAAGCTCGACGTTATGGTGCGCGAACTGAGCCTCGGCGAAAGGATGAAGATGGAACTCATCGCCGCGCTGCTGCACAGCCCGCGGGTGCTCTTCCTGGATGAGCCGACCATCGGCCTCGACGTCATCTCGCAGAAAAAGGTGCGCGAATTCCTGCGGCTCTACAACCGGGAGAACCGCATCGTCACCATGCTCACGAGCCATTACATGCAGGACATCGAGGAACTCTGCGAGCGCGTCATCATCATCGACCACGGCAGGATATTCTTCGACGGGCCGCTGGATTCCATCATCGACCGGTTCGCGACCCACAAGATCCTCGGCTTCGTCTTCCAGGACGACGGCGAACGGGACTTCGCCAAATGGGGCGAAGTCATCGAGCAGACTTCGCGCACCGTCACCTTGAAAGTAGCGCGGGCGCGCGTCGCGGAAACGTGCCGGGCGCTGCTCGCGGAGCGCTCCGTCTCGGACATCAACGTCCAGGAGCCGCCGGTGGAAGAAGTCATCCGCCAGCTCTTCGGCGAAGAACAGGCTAAGAACGCCGGATCGCCGTCTTGAGATCCTGGAAATAACCGGGGTTCACCTCGAAGACGGTCTTCTCCAGCGCCGCCGCGGGGAAAGACTCCGCCTGCGGATTCGTCTCGACGTACCCGGCGTCCATCAAACCGTGGAGAACCTCGACCATCTCCGAAGCAGCCATATGCGTCCTCTCCAGAAGCTCGGAACCAGGGGAGCCGCTGCTGAAGTCGAGCGCCCGCATGACCGCCAGTTCCCGACCGCTGAATTTGATGATTCTCATGGCAAACCAGGAAAGGTAAGCTGCAAGTTTCGCGCCCAAACCTTGTCTTTCAAAGAAAAATTTATCTCCTGGGTCGGTTCCTGCCTCATCCGCGCCATCGGCCTGACGTTGCGCGTCCGGATCAAGGACGAGGCGGGTTACACTTCCGGCGCGCACAGGGGCCAATATATCATGGCGTTCTGGCATAACCGGATGTTCGCCCTGACGGTGGCCTTCCGGAAACATTACCGGGGGCGCAAAGCCTACGTCCTCACCAGCGCCAGCCGCGACGGCGGACTGCTCGCCGCGTTCATGGCGCGCTTCGGCATCGGCAACGTGCGCGGCTCCAGTTCCCGCCGAGGCGCGACCGCCTTGCGCGAATTGCAGGAACTCCTCGCCGGCGGTTACGACGTCATCGTGACGCCCGACGGCCCGCGCGGCCCCTGTTACCGGCTGGGGCAGGGCATCATCTTCCTTGCGCGGAAATCCGGGTGTCCTATCATGCCCATCCGCGTCGAATACTCGCGCTGCCTGCGGCTGAAAAGCTGGGACAGATTCATGATCCCCATCCCCTTCTCGCGCGCAGACATCACCCTGGAAAAATTGTTCCGGGTTGACCGGGCCGAGACGGACGAGGAATTCGAACAACAACGGAGCGAACTGGAAAGAGCGATGCAACCCCGCACGAAATGAAAATCATCGACGGCCAGGCGATAGCGCGCGCCATCCACGAGCAATCGAAACGGCGCGTCCAGGAACTCGCGGTGAACGGGATGACGCCCGGCCTGGCGGTCGTCCTGCTCGGGGACGACCCCGCCTCGCGCTCATATGTCCGCGCCAAGGACCGGATTTGCCGCGAACTGGGCCTGCACTCGGTCAAACACGAATTGCCGGAACAGACGACGCAGAAAGAACTCGAAGACCTGGTGCGCGCCTTGAACGGGGACAAAGCGATCCACGGCATCCTGGTGCAATCGCCGCCGCCCGCACACATCGACGAGCGGGCGATCACTGAAACCATCGACCCGGACAAGGATGTCGACGGCTTCCACCCGGCCAACGTCGCCAAGCTGGCCCTGGACGATCCCACCGGGTTTGTCCCCTGCACGCCGCTCGGCTGCCAGCGCCTCCTCGCCGAGAGCGGAGTCGAGATCCAGGGCGCGCACGTCGTGGTGCTGGGCAGGAGCATGATCGTCGGGAAACCGCTCGCCCTGCTCCTCCTGCGGAAGGGCCGCGACGCGGATGCGACCGTCACAGTCGTCCATTCGAAGAGCCGCCATCTGGAGGAGATAACCCGCTCGGCGGACATCCTCATCGCCGCCATCGGCCGTCCGGAATTCGTGAAAGCGGCACACGTGCGGGAAGGCGCCGTCGTCATCGACGTCGGGATAAACCGCCTGGAAGACCCGGCCTCGGAACGCGGTTACCGGCTCGTGGGCGACGTCGATTTCAAAGCCGTCGCGCCAAAGACGGCGGCGATCACCCCCGTCCCCGGAGGCGTCGGCCCGATGACCATCGCGATGCTGGTGAGCAACACCATCGAGGCATGCGTCAGGAGCCTCGGCCCGCACCCGGGCATCGACACTCCGGCCGCGTGACGGGGGCCCCGCGACGCCCGTTTGCGCAGAGTTGTGTCCGATCTTTCTTCGAAAAAGTGGAGAGGGCTTTTGGTTTAGTTGTTTAAATGATTGTTTTCAAACTCGATGGGTGAGTGGTAGTCGATGCCGCTGTGAAGGCGGGATCG
>JAJPII010000026.1 GCA_021324825.1 Spartobacteria bacterium
AGGGTTTCCCCCATTGAGAAAAATTCTCGACTGCTGCCACCCGTAGGTGTCTGGACCGTGTCTCAGTTCCAGTGAGGCTGGTCGTCCTCTCAGACCAGCTACCCGTCATAGCCTTGGTGAGCCGTTACCTCAACCAACTAGCTGATAGGCCGCGGGCCCATCAGGAAGCGCCAGGTTGCCCCAGCTTTGGCTTCGGAGTGATGTCACTCCTGGCCACATGCGGTATTAATTCGCCTTTCGGCGAGCTATCCCCCACTTCCCGGCAGGTTGCCCACGTGTTACGCACCCTTGCGCCACTGAATATCTCCCGTATTGCTACGGAAAATATCCCGTTCGACTTGCATGTCTTATCCACGCCGCCAGCGTTCGTTCTGAGCCAGAATCAAACTCTCCGTGAAAAGTTTGTACCGGGCCTGCTAAGGGCCCGGTGTGAATCTGACCATTCTAATTCTGAAACCCGGCTGGCCGGGAGTCAGAGTTCGTCCGATCCTTCAATATTTGAAAATCAAAGTTTTGACGTATAACGCACAATTCAATTTTTGCTGCGTCCCGTTGGCTGTCCGGGACGGCTTCGTTTTGACCGTTCTGAATCTTCCACCGCTCCGCGAGGTCGCGGGTCGGCGAATCCAGAATCAAACTTTCAAAGAACACGGCCCCTTTTCACCTTTTCAGGAGGGAGCCAAAATCGTCCGCTCATCGCGGAAGCCCGTTTTCGGCGGGGGAGTGAACCTACAGCCGCGTCCGCCGCGGCGTCAAGCGGGAAAGTTGAAAATTTATTTCAACGGTCGCCGCCCGGGTCATTCTCTCTTCCTAAATGGGGCGGCAGGATACGCGAGATCGCAAGGGCGTCAACGGGAGTTCTCGATTTTTTCCGGTTGCCGGGGCGGGGAATCCATTCTTTTGTTCCGTATGAAGACACTGCCGCTTTTTCTCGCCATGAGCCTTTTCGCTTTTTTCGCCCGCGCGCTGGATGTGGGGACGCCCGCGCCCGCGCCGACGGCGGTGGACCAGGACGGCAAGCCGCTGGCGTTCGCGGAGGTTTACAAGACGGGGACGACGCTGGTGTATTTCTACCCGAAGGCCGATACGGCGGGCTGCACGGCGGAGGCTTGCAGTTTGCGGGACGCGTATGCGGACCTGCGGCAGGCGGGGTTGAATGTCATCGGCGTGAGTGAGGACAAGACGGAGGCGCAAAAGAAGTTTCGCGACAAATACAAGCTTCCCTTCCCATTGATCGCCGATACCGACGGGGCGGTGGCGAAGGCGTTCGGGGTGCCGACGGCGCTCGGGTTCGCGAAACGGCAGTCGTTCCTCATCAAGGACGGGAAGATCGCCTGGCGGGATTTGAACGCCTCGACGAAGAACCAGGCGGCTGACGTGCGGAAGGCGCTGCAAGCGCTCGGCTCTTGAATCCGGCCGCCGACCTGATCGACCGGGTGGCGGCGTCCCCGGCGATCGCGGCCAGGCTGCGACAGGCGCCTCCCGTTGTCTTCGACCATGTCGCGGAATCGGCCCAGCCGTTTCTGGCGGCTTTGATCGCCCGGAAGCGAAAGAAGCGGTTCTGGATCGTCTGCGAGAATGTCCGGGCGCAGGAGCATTTCCATACCGAGCTTCTGAACTGGCTGCCGGACGCTCTCTTCTTCCCGGCGGTGGAGACGGCGGCGGTGAAGGGGGCGCTGGTGGATCCCGAAGTCTCGGCGGAACGGCTGGAGGTCCTGCAACGGCTGCTGGGGGACGGCCGCGAGGCGGTGGTGGTGAGCGCGGGCAGCCTGGAGGATGACGTGCCCGCGCCGAAAGCTTTGCAACGGACGACGTTGGCGCTTTCAAAAGGCGCGCGCCTGGACAGGGAGGCGCTCCTGGAACGGCTGGCGGCGGGGGGCTACGAGCGGGTGGAACAAATCTCCAGCCGGGGGCAATACGCGGTTCGGGGAGGAATATTGGATGTCTTTTCGTGGCAACACACGCTTCCGGTGCGGATCGAGCTTTTCGACGATATTATCGAGTCGCTGCGGCAATTCGATCTCGACGCCCAGACTTCGGTGCAGCCGCTGGAAACCTGCCGGTTGCTGCTCGGCGGAGCGAAGGAGCAGACGTGCCTGTTGCGCGAGTACGTCGGCTCCGGCCTGTTGATCGATGTGACGGCGGAGCCGCTGGGCGCGGCGATCCGGTTACAGGAAGGCTCCGGCGAGGCGGAGGAAACGTACGCGGGCGCTTTCCACGACCACGGGCTGGGCGAGTTCGACGCGGGCGACCTCGTCATCGCGGAATCCAAACGCGAAACCTTGTTTCGCCAGCTCCGCGAATGGCGCCGGGAGAAATGGCGCGTCTTCATTTTCTGCAACAACGAGGGCGAGGCCGAACGCCTCCGCGATCTGCTGCCGGAGGAAGAGCGCGACGGCGTCGGCTATCCCATCGGGACGGTGGCGCGCGGCTTCACCTTCCCCGAAGGGCGCGTGGCGGTGCTGTCGGACGCGGAGCTTTTTGGCCGCTACCGCAACACCCGGGCGCGCCGCCGCTTGCTGCGCCGGGCGCGGGAACACGCGCAGATCGACTTCACGGAATTGAACGAGGGCGACTTCGTGGTGCATCTCGAACACGGCGTGGCCCGCTATGCCGGGCTGCGGAGTTTCACGGCGGCGGGCGGCAAGCCGGAGGAAGTGCTGGAGCTGGAATTCGCGGAGGAAGCGAAACTCTACGTGCCGCTGGAACAGGCTTACCTGGTCTCGCGTTACGTGGGCGTCGGGAAGAAGACGCCGCTTTTGAACAGCCTGGGCGACGGCAAATGGGCGAAGGCCAGGAAGTCCGCCGAACACGCCATCCATGATTATGCCGCGAAGCTCCTTTCCGTCCACGCGGAGCGGGAGACGCGGAAGGGATACGCCTTCGCGCCCGACGGCAGATGGCAGAACGAGTTCGAGAGTTCCTTCCTGTACGACGAAACGCCCGACCAGCTGACCGCAATCGCCGCCGCGAAGGGCGACATGGAATCCGAGCGCCCGATGGATCGCCTCATCTGCGGCGACGTTGGTTTCGGCAAGACGGAGGTGGCGATCCGCGCGGCCTTCAAAGCCGTCATGAGCGGGAAACAGGTCGCGCTCCTCGCGCCCACCACGGTGCTGGCGCAGCAGCATTGGCAGACCTTCCGCGAGCGCATGTCGGACTACCCCGTGGTGGTGGAAAGCCTTAGCCGGTTCCGGTCCGCAGCCGAACAGCGCGCCGTGGTCGAAGGTCTCCGTTCCGGCGCGGTGGACATCGTCGTCGGCACGCACCGGCTCGTCTCGAAGGACGTGCGATTCAAGGACCTCGGCCTCGTCGTCATTGATGAAGAACAGCGCTTCGGCGTGCTGCACAAGGAGAAATTCAAGGCTCTCTTCGCGCTGGTGGATATGCTCACTCTTTCCGCCACGCCGATCCCGCGCACCTTGTACCTGTCGCTCATGGGCGCCAAGGACATGTCCGTCCTCGAAACGGCGCCGCCGAATCGCATCCCCATCGAGACGGTCATCTGCGGGTACGATGAACGGATCATCCGCGACGCCATCCGGCGCGAGATCGAACGGCAGGGCCAGGTCTATTTCCTGCACAACCGGGTGCGGAGCATCGAGCGCGTCCGGACGCGGATACTGGAGCTTTGCCCAAAGGCGCGGGTCGAGATCGGCCACGGCCAGATGGATGAGGACGAACTGGAAGGCGTCATGCGGCGCTTCGTCGCGGGAGAAACCGATGTCCTGGTCTCCACCACCATCATCGAAAGCGGCCTCGACATCCCGAACGCCAACACCATCATCATCGACCGAGCGGACCGGTTCGGGCTGGCGGACCTGTACCAACTCCGCGGGCGCGTCGGACGCGCGGAGCACAAAGCCTACGCCTATCTCCTGCTGCCGCCCGATCTCATGCAAGCCGGCGCCGCCCGCAAGCGGATCAATGCCATAAAGCAATACTCCTCCCTGGGCGCGGGTTTCAAGATAGCCATGCGCGACCTGGAAATCCGCGGCGCGGGCAACATCCTGGGCACGGCGCAGAGCGGCCACATCTTCACCATCGGGTTCGATCTGTACTGCCAGCTTTTGAAACAAGCCATCGCCCGCATCAAAGGGGAAAAAGTCCGTCCACGCCTCGAAACCGCCCTGCGCCTCGACTTCGTCTCGACCAACGAGGCCGAGGCCGGCGCGGACAAGGCCCCCGCGTTTCTGCCCGCGAGCTACATCACGCAGGCCCGCACGCGCATCCAAGCCTACCGGAAACTCGCGGAGGTCGCGAGCCCGGAGGAGCTTGAGCAGTTGAGCCGCGCGTGGCGCGACCGCTTCGGCCCGCCGCCGGAGCCGGTCGAAAACCTCCTCCTGATGGCCGGGATAAAACTCGCCGCCGCGCAACGCAAAATCACCGCTTTGGAAACCCGGGAAAAGAAGGTGATCATGACCCGCGGCGGAGACATGATCCTCCTGGGCGGCAAGTTTCCCCGCTTGACTTCAGGCTTGCCAAAACTAGAATTGCGCGAATTGTCGGCTTTGATAAAAACCTTCTAAAATGCAAATGCGGCCCGCTCTTTTCTTTGCGCTCCTGTTGCTCTTCGCGCGTCCCGTGCCGGCTGCGGAGGATGTTCTCGACGCCATGGCCGCGGTGGTCAACGGCGACGTCATCACTTTCTCCCAGGTCCGCGACGTGGTGGAGGATCGCGTTAAAAGCGTCCGTTCGCAGTATCCCAAAGGCGGCAAGGAATACTTCGACAAGGTCACCCAGATACGGCTCGAAGCGCTCAACGACCTCATCGACCGCCAGTTGATCCTGCAAGAGTTCGAGAAGAACAAATTCGTCATCCCCGACTACATCGTGGACGAGCAGGTGCAAGGGATCATCCGGCAGGATTTCGGCGGCGACCGCTCAGCCTTCCTGCGGACATTGGAAGCGCAAGGCTACACGCTGGAAAAGTTCCGCAAGAACGAGAAGGAAAAGATCATCGTGCAGGCGATGCGGCAGAAGAACGTCCCGGACAACCTCATCATCCCGCCGCGCAAGATCGAGGAGTACTACGAGAAGAACCGGGCCGAATTCACCACGCAGGAATCCCTGCACTTGCGGATGCTGGTATTGAAGAAAGAGTCCGGCAACGTCGCGGAGAGCAGCGAGAAAATGGCGGAGGAAATCCGGGAAAAAATAGCGGGCGGCGCCGATTTCGGAAAGATGGCCGAGATGTATTCCGAGGACGCTTCGCAAGGCGCTCAGGGCGACTGGGGCTGGATCGACCGCCACACGTTGAACGAAGCGCTGACAAAAGCGGCGTTCGCCTTGAAGCCGGGCCAGGTAAGCAAACCGCTCGTCATCGAAGGCAACATCTACCTGCTTTATTGCCAGGAGAAAAAGAACGCGATCGTCAAGCCGCTGAAGGAAGTGCGGGACGACATCGAGAAAAAGCTGCTGCAGGAAGAGCGGCAAGTGCAGATGCAGAAATGGATCGCGACCCTGCGCAAGAAAGCCTTCATCAAGATTTACTAGGAGCGTGTTTCATGCACTTTGGCCCGCTCTGGGTTCTTGGTTGCAGAGGCGGCTGTGCCAGCGGCCTGGAACGCGAGGCAACGCCGAAACGCCAGACCCGCTCCAGGTGTTTAGGCGGCTGGCACAGCCGCCTCTGCAACGAAAACGGCGCGGGAAGATGCGCAATGCAGGCAATCCGCACAATGGAAGCCTTGGGGTTTCGGAACATTCGTGCAAAGCTTCTTCCCACGTATGCGCTCCATTGTCGTCACGCGCGGGGATGCCGCAGGCATCGGCCCCGAGATCATCGCGGCTGCGCTTGCATCGGGCAAACTCCATCCGGGCTTTTCCTATAGCGTCCTGGGCGAAGCGGATGCGGCGCCCGGCAAGCCCACGCCCGAAAGCGCTCGCGCCGCCGTGCGCGCGCTGGAAGACGCCGCGTCCCTCGCCCTCGCGGGGGAAGCGGATGCCGTCGTCACCGGCCCGGTGAGCAAGGCGCGCATCAAGGAAGCGGGCTTCCACTTCCCCGGCCAGACGGAATTCTTCGCGGCCCGCGCCGGGGTCGAGAATTTCGCGATGCTCCTGACCGGCGGCGCGCTGACCGTCGCGCTCGTAACCGCGCACGTCCCGTTGCAAGCGGTGGCCGGGCTGTTGAGCGAAGCCGAGATCGCCAGGGTCGGCTCGCTCCTCGCGGGGTTTGCGCTTGAGAGAAAGCCTGCGGCGAGAATAGCCGTCGCGGGGTTGAATCCGCACGCGGGCGAATCGGGAACCCTCGGGACGGAAGAACTGGAAATCATCGCGCCCGCGGTGGAAAAACTCCGCGCGGAATGGGAAGGCCGCGCCCGCTTCGACGGCCCGGTCTCGCCCGACACCGTGTTCCACCGCGCCGCGCTCGGCGAATGGGACGCCGTGCTTTGCATGTATCACGACCAGGGCCTCATCCCGCTGAAGCTCCACGCCTTCGACAGCGGCGTGAACGTCACGCTCGGCCTGCCTTTCATCCGCACCAGCCCGGACCACGGCACGGCTTTCGAGTTGGCGGGCCGCGGCGTCGCGCGCCCCGGCAGCATGATCGCCGCTATAAATCTCGCCGCGGAACTGGCCCTCAAAAGAAAATCCCGCTACGCTTCCCCGAAGTGAAAGTCTCCGACCTGCGCGGCATCCTCCAGTACGTCCCCCGCTTTCGCGAGAGGATCTTCGTCATCGCGCTCGACGGCGAGATCATCGACTCGCCGAATTTCGCGAACATCCTCCTGGATATCGCCGTGCTGCGCTCGCTCAGCATCAAGGTCATCCTCGTCCACGGCGCCGGCGCGCGCGTGGACAAAGTCGCCGCCGAGCGCGGAATAAGCCTTTCCAACTCGGACGGCACCGGCGTCACCGACGAGCCGACATTGAGGATAAGCGTGGAAGCCTCGCTGCAATTGATGAACGACGTAATGCAGGGCTTGACCGCGGTCGACCAGCGCGCGTCCTACGCCAACTCGATCATCGCCCACCCGGCGGGCATCCTCGGCGGCGTCGATTACCTCTACACGGGCCGCGTCGAGAAGGTGGACGCCAAATGCCTGCATCTCTTTTTGAACGAGGGGATCATCCCGGTCATCCCGCCGCTCGGCTACGACGGCGAAGGGAAGACCTTCCGCGTCAACTCGGACAGCATCGCCGTGGAAGTCGCCGAAGGCATGCAGGCGATGAAGATCATCTTCCTCTCGCCGCATGACGGCCCGGAAATAAACGGCGAGATCGCCCGCCAGTTATCCATCGCGGAGGCGGAGGACTTCCTGAAAAGACGGAAGGGCCAGGAATCCGCCGGCATCCTCTCGAAGGTCGAGCACGCGGCGCGGGCCTGCAGGCTGGGCGTGCCGCGCGTACATCTGCTCAACGGCAAGTTGAACGAGGCGCTCCTGACGGAAATCTTCAGCCACGACGGCATCGGCACGATGGTCTATTCCAACGAATACCAGCAGATACGCCGGGTCTTCAAAAAAGACGTGCGCGGCGTCATGGCGCTCATCCGCCAATCCGTTGACAATGAAGAACTGGTGCGCCGCACCCGCGCGGACATCGTGCAGCGGATCGAGGATTACTGGGTGCTCGAGATCGACCGCACGCTGGCGGGCTGCGTGGCGCTCCATTGCTACCCGAAGGAAGGGATGGCGGAACTGGCCTGCCTGTACGTCCACAAGAACCACGGAGGCCAGGGCTACGGGCGCCGCTTGATGACTTTCGCCGAAAATCTCGCCGCGCAGAAAGGGCTGCGGAAAATATTCGCCCTCTCGACGCAGACCTTCACCTTTTTCCAGCAGAAAGGCGGTTTCGAGGAAGCGGAGCCGGACGAACTCCCCGCCGAGCGCCGCGACAAATACGAGGCGAGCGGACGCAACTCCAAGGTCCTGGTGAAAAACGTGGCCCGGCAGGGCCCCGGCATGCTCTGACGATGTACGGACGGCTTGCGATCGACGGGGTGGTGCTCTTCACCTATTTCTTTGGCATCGTCGCCATCGGCCTCTGGGCGGGCCGCCGCAACACGAATCTGAGGGAATTCGCGCTGGGCGGCAGAGCCATCCCGTGGTGGGCCGTGCTCGCCTCCATCGTCGCCGCCGAGACGAGCGCCGCGACCTTCCTCGGCACGCCCGCCGAAGGCTTCAAGACGCGCAGCTACGTCTACGGCCAGCTTGCCATCGGCACCATCCTCGCGCGGATCGTCATCGCCTTCACCTTCATCAAGCCGTACTACCGCTACCGCGTGGAGAGCGTCTACGAGTTCCTCGCCGTCCGCTTCGGCGCCATGACCAAGAACGCCGCCAGCGCCGTCTTTCTCGTAACGCGCGTGCTCGGCATCGGCGTCCGGCTCTATCTCGGCGGGGCCATACTCGTCGTCATCTGGCGTTACCTCTTTCCGCATCACACCGTCACGCTCCAGACCTACTTCATCGGCATCGTCTTCATCACCCTGCTCACCACTCTCTACACCGCGGCGGGGGGGATTAAAGCCGTCGTCTGGACGGACTTGATCCAGGCCGCCCTCATGATCGGCTGCGTCGTGGCGTCCATCGGCCTCCTCCTGCACAGGATCAACGGCGGCCTGCCCGAAGTCCTTCGCCGCCTGGGGGGAACCGTGCCGGTCTTCCAGGCGGGCTTCGACGCGCGCCAGCCGTTCGGCCAGGCGTTCAAGGCCATGCTCGAAGAACCTTACACCCTTTTCGCCGCCTTCATCGGCTCGACCTTCCTCACCATGTCCACACACGGCACAGACCAGGATATGGTTCAACGGATGCTCACCGCCGCCGACTACAAGAAGTCGCGGCTCTCGCTCATCCTCAGCGGCCTGGCGGATATCCCCATCGCCGCCGCGTTCCTCTCCACGGGCATACTCCTGTGGGCCTATTACCAGCAGTCGCCCGATCCCGCGCTGCCTCAGGCCGACAACGAAATCTTCGCCCATTACATCATCCACGAAATGCCCGTCGGCTTTCGCGGCCTCATCGTGGCGGGCGTATTCGCGACGATGATGGGCTCGACCTCCGCGGCGCTGAACGCCCTCGCCACCAGCTTCACCAAGGACTTCTACCAGCCCTACATCAACCCCGCCGCCACGGACCGGCAGGCCATCCACGCCGCGCGCGTCGCCACCGCCGTCTTCGGCGTGCTGATGATCATCGTCGCCACGCTCGCCGCGCGGGCCGTCTTGAAAAACGCGACGCTCACCATCATCCCCATCGCCATCGGCTGCCTCGGCTACACCTACGGCGCGTTGCTCGGCGTATTCCTCCTCGGCATGCTCACCCGCGGCCGCGGCGCGGATCGCACCAACGTCGTCGGCATGGCGTTGGGCGTCGCAGCCGTGCTCATCCTTTGCAAGGTCGAGATACCCGGCGTTTCCGTCAGCCGCATCGTCGGCGGCAAACTCGTGAGCGAGCCGCAAACCTTCGGCTTTTTCCTGCCCGCCTGGTGGCCCTCCATCGCGTGGCCCTGGTATGTCTTCGTCGGCTGCTCGGCGACTTTTCTCTTCTCCGTTTTTTTCAAAACGCCCGCGGAAACGCTGGAAGCCGCAGCCGCCCATGTGGATGCGAAGGACGGACTTCGCTGACCCCCGTTGCGGGCAAAAAAATCGGGCGGACTTCTGTTTTCTTCTTGAACTAAAACGATGCGCTCGCTATTCTCCGCCCGGTTGGGCGCGAGAGGAGAAGAGCGGTGTGAATAACTTGTGAAAAACCCCCGGCGGTCTGCTTCTCTCCCTTCCCGACAGAGCCTCCCCTAAGAATGACGACAAACGTGGAACTTTTGCCCGCAAAAGCCCTTGGAAAGGCTGTTCCACGGAAGACAAACCTGTAAGTCACACAAAATCAATGACTTACACGGAGCGCATTCGTTCGATTTTCGTTATTGCCTCCTTCACCCGTCATCCCGCTCCCCCAGTCGACGAAGGTTTTCCCCCTGCAACAGAGACAGCATCACTGAAAAGACGCGCAGGTAAATGAGTGTGAGTAAGTTACCAACGGACGGCGATTTTACGGCGATCTGGAACCGCATGGGGGATTTCCTGAAGCCCAAGGTAAGCGCGGATACGTACCAGCGCTGGTTCCACCACGTCCACCTCGCAAAGGCCGACGAAACCTCCGTCACGCTCAACGTCCCAAACAAGATTTTTCAATTCTGGATCGAATCGAACTACCTGCCCCTCCTGAAGGCTGCGATCCTCTCCGAATTCGGCTCCCCCCGCGCCCTCCACTTCTCATTCCGCGACGACCATCCCGAGGACGGCAATTCTTCTCCGGACGAAGCCCCCGTCCCCGCCGCGCAGATCGGGCAGGCCGCGCCCGCCTCCGCCAACGGGATGAACCCGCGCTACATCTTCGACTCCTTCGTCATCGGCGCGAACAACCAGTTCGCGCACGCCGCGGCGCTGGCCGTCGCGCAATCGCCGGCCAAAACCTACAACCCGCTCTTCGTCTACGGCAGCGTCGGCCTCGGCAAGACCCACTTGATGCAGGCGATCGGCCAGCGCATCGCCTCCGCCAAAAAGAGCGCCAAGGTTTTCTACCTCTCCAGCGAACGATTCACCAACGAGTTCATCGACGCCATCCAGAACAACACCCTCGTCAAATTCCGAAAGCGGTACCGCCAGGCGGACATCCTCCTCATCGACGACATCCAGTTCCTCGCGGGCAAGGAAAGATCGCAGGAAGAATTCTTCCACACCTTCAACACCCTCTGGGACGGGCACAAGCAGATCGTCCTCTCCAGCGACCGCCCCCCGAGCGAAATCGCAAACCTCGAACAGCGGCTCGTCTCGCGCTTCGAGTGGGGGCTTACCGCGGAACTCCAGCCCCCCGACATCGAGACCCGCGTCGCCATCCTCCGCAAAAAAGCCCAGGCCTTCGAGATAAAGCTGCCCGACAAGACATTGGAATTCCTCGCCGAGCGCATCCGTTCCAACGTGCGGCGGCTCGAAGGCGCATTGATGCGGGTGGCCTCCTACGCCTCGCTCAGCGGGCGCGAACTCAACGCCGAAGCCATCGAAAACCTGCTCAAAGACATCCTGCAAGAAGAAGCGCGGCGCACGGTCACCATCGACCAGATACAGCGGCGCGTGGCCGAATACTACGACGTGCGCCTCGCGGACATGACCAGCAAACGGCGTCCGCAAAACATCGCCTTCCCGCGGCAGATCGCCATGTATCTCGCGCGCGAGCTGACCAAATCCTCCCTGTGCGAGATCGGCGAATCCTTCGGCGGCAGGGATCACGGCACCGTCCTCTATGCCCACCGGCTGGTGAAAAGCAGGATGATGGAGGATCGCGACGTGCGGCAGATCGTCTCGCTGCTCGCCGGCCAGTTGGATAGATAGCCCAGGCAGCGTCATGCGCTTATCGCCCGCTCTTGGTTGCAGAGGCGGCTGTGCCAGCCGCCCGGAGGCGGGAGGCGACACCCAAAGTGCATGACACCCTCCAAAGGGGCCGTGCGGGCGGCTTGACTCAAAGTTCGATGTGGTTTATGCACAGGGTTCTCGCGGCTGCTTTCCGGCGGCGGCGGACCTCCAAAATATGAAATTCAGCGTCAGCAAAGATAAGCTCGTCCAAGGGCTCCAAACGGTCCAGAACGTCGTCAGCACGCGCACCACCCTGCCGATCCTCTCCAACGTCCTTCTCCAGGCCGGCGAAGGCGAAGTGCGGCTCACCACCACCGACCTCGACGTCGGCGTGCGCGGCGCCGTCGAAGCCGCCGTCGAGCGCCCAGGCGCCACCACCCTTCCCGCCCGGCGCTTCCTCAGCATCATCCGCGAGCTTCCCACCGCCGAGATACAAGTCGAGGTCGACTCCAAGAACCAGGCCTCCATCCGCAGCGGCCCCAGCTTCTTCAAAATCCTCGGCCTGCCGGAGGAAGAATTCCCCCCCCTCCCGAAATTCGAAGACGCCAAAGTCTTCACCATCCGGCAGAAAGACCTGAAGGACGGCCTGAAAAAAACCTCCTACGCCATCTCCACGGACGAGACCCGCTACGTCCTGAACGGCATCCTCTGTTCCTTCAAGGACAACAAGCTCACCCTCGTCGCCACCGATGGCCGCCGGCTCGCCCTCGTCGACATCGAGATGGAATTCCCGCGCAGCCATGAAGTCGACATCATCATCCCCGCCAAAGCCGTCACGGAAATCCAGCGCCTGCTCACCGACGACGGCGACGCGAAACTCACCGTCGGCGCGAACCAGGTCTCATTCGAAGCCAACAACACCCTCCTCGTCTCGAAACTCATCGAGGGAAACTACCCCAACTACCGCCAGGTCATTCCCAATGAAGCCAAAGAGCGCGTCACCCTCGAGCGGGAAATCTTCCTGAACTCCGTGCACCGCGTCTCGCTCCTCGCGAGCGAAAAATCGAACTCGGTGAAACTCGTCTTCTCCAGGAACAACATCGACATCATGGCGAACACGCCCGAAGTCGGCGAAGCGAAGGAATCCCTCCCCGTGCAATACAAGGGGAAGGAACTCTCCATCGCCTTCAACCCCGAATTCCTCATGGCGCCGCTGAGAAACCTGTCGAATGACGAAATATTCTTTGATCTCATCGACGAAATGAGTCCCGGCGTCCTGAAAATACAGAGTCCCTTTCTGTATGTCCTGATGCCGATGCGCATCAGTTGATGTATAGTGGGAATTCCCGCGCTCACGTGGCGGAACTGGCAGACGCGTACGGCTCAGGACCGTATGGGGCAACCCGTGGAGGTTCGAGTCCTCTCGTGAGCACCACCGCCCGGCGCGAGATTGACAAACCGCCGAGCGATGTTACTGGCGACAAAAAAGGACCTCGCCGAGGTCGAGGGTGCGCTTCACCGGCCAAGTCGCCGTGTTTGCAGGAATCGTGGCCGGTCTGCTTAAACTGATAAGCCTTAGTTAGCGCTTCTCCTCGCGCGAGAAAATCTCCGCCCTTAAGCGGCGGCGTTCCTGGCGGGCGCGGCGGCGCAATGCGAGCAGGTCGTACAGCGCCAGAAGGAGCGCGCATAACGTCAGCCATGCGCAGGCTGCCCAATAGGAAAGAAACACCAGCGGCCGCGCCGTCAGGGGGGCGCTCAAAAATGTCGAGCCGCAGAAGACCATCAGCATCGCCGCGAGGATGATGACAAACATCACGCCCCGCCGCGTGTTCTGGTCGTAAACCAGGCCCCTGGTAAACTGGATGAGCAGCTTCACGGAAATCTTCCGGCAATCTCAGCGGTGCGCATGGACTTTCAAGGCGCGCTCGAAACCGGCGCGGGCTTCGTCCACCCTCTCTTTCAAGCCTTGGGCCGTGATGCACAGCGCGCCGAAGGCGCTCGCGGTTTGTTGTTCGAGCATGTCGGAGGTCGCCACCGTTATCTCGCGCCTGCCGCCGTATTTGGCCACGAGCCGCTCGACGATGTCATCCGCCGTTTGCCCGGCGCCAGAGTAGAAAATTTGTATCCCGGCCGGTTCCGAAGCATCGGAGGCCGCGACGCCTTTGCCGTCGAATACCGCGACGACGTGGATTCCGGTGTAATCCTGATAATCGGTGAGCGCCTTCACCAGCGCTTCCCTGGCGAGGGAGCCTTTCCGCTGATGAAGGCGCCGCAACTCGGGCCACGCAAAGATGATGCTGTGCCCGTCAACGAGAAGCACGCGCGCGTTCACGGCCCGAAATATATCCGAGCCGCATCCGCTCCGCAATACGCGCTACCAGCGATGCCAGCGGCCGCCGAAGCTGACGGTGACCCCGGGGCCCGGCGGGTAGTAATATCCCGGCCCGTAGTAATAGCCGTACGGGTAGCCATAGTAGCCGTTATATGGGCCGTAGTAGCCGTAGTAATGGTGATGCCAATGGTGGTGATGCCACGGACGAGCCTGCGCCGTCGCAGGCGCTGCGAAGACCATCGCCAGGGCGGCCGCCGCGCCCAGCATCCACTTGTTCAACTTGATCGGTTTCATAAATTCCCTCTTTTTTTGAATCGTCCCGCCTGGGTTGGCCGGGCGGGTTTTCATCCTTCAAAAACATTAGACTTTTGCCGCCCATCTTTTATTCAAAGAGACGTGGACGATGAAAAGCCCAAACCGCCTCTTCTCCTGAGGATTCTCATCTTCCTTTTGTTCGCCTCGCTCAGTTACGGGAGCTACTGCCTCCTGGCGAAGAATCCGCTCGTTTTCCATTTCGCGAAGCACCCGGCTCCGGCTCAGCGCTGACCGTACGCGCGCCGGACTTCCTCGGCCAGGATCTCTATCCCGCGCCGGAGCGCTTCCGGCTTCGCGCCGTACGTCACGCGGATGCACTCCTGTTTGTGCCGCCATGGCTCTTCCAGGCCGCTGAAAAAGTAGCTGCCGGGAACGATGAGCGCTTTCCGGGCTTTCAGCCTCTCGTACAGTTCGCGGTCGGTGATCGGCAGATCGCGGAACCAGAGCCACAGAAAAAAGGCGCCCTCGCAAACGTGGACATGGTAGTCCAGCGAATCGTCGAACGCCTGCGCGATCCATTCCCGCGCCTGCAGGCTGCGCGCCTGGTAGAACGGGCGGATGACCTCCCGGCACATTCCGGTGATCTCGCCGCTCTCGAACAGGGGCCGCGTTATCACCTGGCCGACGGAGCTGGTGGAGAGGACGAGCGCGGCGTTCATGACCGCCACCCGCTCGATGATCTCCTCGTTCGCGACGACGATCCCCGTGCGCAAACCGGGCAGGCCGAGCTTCGAGAGGCTGAATACATTGATGATGTTTTCATTCCACAACGGCTTCACTTCCTTGAAGACGACGTTGGGGAACGGCTGGCCGTACGCGGCGTCCACCATGAGGTAAATGCCCCGTTCGGACGCCATCGCCGCGAGCCGTTCCATCTCGGCGTCGGTGACGAGGTTCGCGCTGGGATTCGTCGGGCGGGAGAGGCAGATGGCGGCGATCTCCGGGCCGATCTCGCCGAAGTCGATCCGGTATTTGAACTCGTGGCTTCCCAACAGTTCGATCCGCGGCTTCCAGGCCGTGAACATACCCTCCGCCACGCCCTGGCTGGCGTAGCCGATATATTCCGGCGCCAGCGGGAAGAGGATTTTCCTCGCCGAAAGACCGTCCGGCCCGGCCAGCATGTTGAAGAGCAGAAAATTCGCGGCCTGTCCGCCGATGGTGACGGCGATGTTGTCCGAAGTCAGGTTCCAGCCGAACGTCCGGTTAAAAAAACCGGCCATCGCCTCCAGGAAGGCCGGCCTGCCGCGCGGCGTCTCGTAGTCGCCGAGCATCGTTTCCATCGCGCCCGGCCTGGCCAGGATTTCCTCCAGCCGCCGCCTCCAGAGCGCTTCCACCTCCGGGATGTGCGCGGGATTGCCCCCGCCCATCATGATCATCTCGCCGCCGCTGAGGCCGCGCCCCAGGTCGTGCATCAACTCCGAGATGCCCGAGGGCGAGGAGAACTTTCGGCCAAAGTCGGATAAGCGCACTTGGTGCGATGGTGCGAAATCCACTCCGCCACCGCAAGAGCATTGAAGCGCCGCATTTATTCTGCCAAAAGGGGATTCGTGAGCGACGTCTTCAGCCCCGCGGAACGTTCGCGCGTCATGGCGGCTGTCCGTTCCCGCGGCAACCGCTCCACGGAACTCCTGCTCGCCGCGCTCTTCCGCTCCGCGAAGATTACGGGCTGGCGGCGACACTACAAGATCACGGGCAAACCCGATTTCGCGTTTCCGAAAGAGAAGATCGCCGTCTTCGTGGACGGCTGTTTCTGGCATGGCTGCCCGCGGTGCGGGGCATTGCCCGCGTCGAATCGCGCTTATTGGCGGGCCAAGATCGCTCGGAATACCGTGCGCGACGCGCGGCAAAGCCAGACGCTCAAAAAACGCAAATGGCGCGTCCTGAGAATCTGGGAGCATGAACTGAAGAACGCGAGACGCGTCTTGCGCAGGATTCAGAAAACGCTGGCGACAGGCGATTCGCCCGCGCTTCCTGAGCCGGGGTCGCCGTCGTTGTAGAGGCGGCTGTGCCAGCCGCCCGGGGGCGGGAGGCAACGCCAAAGCGCCGGACCGTTCCGTTTCTTTAGGCGGCTGGCACAGCCGCCTCTACAACGAAGAGCGGGCAAAAGTGCATGACACGATCTAGGAATCTGGCAAAGTGCCCCGGTGGAAGGCTTCCTCGACTTCTTCGCCGGCAGCGGCCTCGTGACGGAGGGAATGCGCGGGTTCTTCCGCGCGGTTTGGGCGAATGACCATTGCCCGAAAAAGGCGGCCGTCTACCGGGCCAACTTTGCTTCCGGGCGCTTCATGCAATGCGGCATCGAGAGGGTGCGGGGCGGGGACGTGCCGGAGGCCGCGCTGGGGTGGGCCAGCTTTCCCTGCCAGGATTTATCCCTCGCCGGACGGGTCGCGGGCATCGGGGGGGATCGCAGCGGGCTGGCTTGGGAGTGGCTCCGCGTCGTCGATGAAATGGGAGGGCCTCCCCTGCTCGTCGCCGAGAACGTCGCCGGCCTTGTCTCGGCGCGGAACGGAGCGCACTACCAGGTTTTGCACGACGCCCTCCAGGCGCGCGGTTACCGCTCCGGCGCGCTGGAACTGAACGCCATCCGCTGGCTGCCCCAATCGCGCCCGCGAATCTTCGTGGTAAGCGTCCGCGCCGATTTGGACGTATCCCGTTTCACCGAAAAATCTCCCGGGTGGGCGCATTCCTCCGCAATCGTTCGCGCCGCGGGGAGAGTGAACGATTTTCTTTGGTGGAAACTGCCGGAGCCGCCCGCGAGAGAGAGCTTCCTGGAGGACATAATCGACCCCGGCGCGGAGTGCAACGCGGAGCCGGTGACGAGGCGTGTTCTCGGCCTTCTTTCGCCCCGGCATCAAACCCGGCTGTTGCGGGAGATGGCAAATGGCTTCCAGGTCGCGCCCGGGTATAAGCGCACGCGCGAAGGCCGTCAGGTGCTGGAACTGCGCTTTGACCGGGTTGCCGGCTGCCTGCGAACTCCCGAAGGAGGCAGCAGCCGGCAGGTGCTCGTGTTGAAGAGGGACGGCAGGCTGGCCACGCGCCTCCTGACCGTGCGGGAAGCCGCGCGTTTGATGGGCGTGCGCGATGATTACCGGATTCCCGGTTCCTACAACGACGGGTACCGGGCGATGGGCGACGCGGTGGCCGTGCCGGTGGTCCGCCACCTGGCGGAATACCTTCTGGAGCCGCTCTGCTCCGCCCAAAAAAAAGACGGCGCTTGAAAGCGCCGCCGGTTTGAACCCCTTGCATCCCCCCGGGCGAAGATCGCCCGGAGGGAGCACGGGTTTTTGAGTGTTTGTCTTTAGAACGTGAAGCCGAGCGTGCCCGAGAAGACATGCTGGCTCTGGTTCATGTGTCCGTTGCCGTTCGCGTCGACGATAGCCATCGGCGATTGATCAGCAACCCTCTGCGCGAGGTAGTAATACAGGTAGCTGGCCGAGGCGGTCCAGGAACCGAGCTGCTTCGGGATGAACGCCAGGGGCACGCTGAGCGTGGTGCCGGCGGACAGGTAACCGAAGTTCGTTCCGTTGTAGAACTCCTTGGTGCCTTCACCTATCGTGACCGGGATGGTCAGGGTGATCGGGTAGTCGGATTTCGGCAGGAAGGTATAGCCAGGGGCTATGCCTTGCTCGAAATACCAGCCCTGCTCCTTGAGGTTGCCCAACCCGGCCTTGCCCTGAAGTTCGGCGAGGGTGGTGAAGTGCGGGTGCAGCGCGAACACGCCGAGCCAGTCGGAGTCGTTAATCGCCAGCGTCTGGTTGATGCTGCGTGCGGACACGAAGGCATCTTCCGGGCTGTCGAACTCGAAGTACTGGATGGTGTAGGTGAAGTTCTTCGCGAACGTCACCGTGATGCCCGGATCCCAGTCGAACTCGTACCACTTGCGGGTCGTGGAGAGGCCCGGGGTTTCGCCGGGAATCGCCGTGCCGACCTGCTCGGAGCGCGAGTTGATGCTCGACCAGAACGAGAACTGCGCCGAGATGGAGTTGATGAAGCCCTTGCCGTCATAGACCTTCAGGAAAAGGTCGAGATACGGCTGGTTGATGACTCCTTCGCTCTCCAGCACAATGCCGCGGCTGATGTACTTGGTGATGACGGTGTCGCCCATGTCGCCGGTGATCCAGGACTGGACGGGCGCCTCGGGCGGGGCAACTGTCTTGCCTTCCTTGCCGCTGGAGACCTCGCCGGCGAAGCCGGTGGAGGCCAGAGCGATACAAGCGCCGAGGACCGCTGATTTGATGCTAAGTTTTTTTACCATGGTTGTTTGTCTTGGTTGTTTTCCGATTGGTTTAAGCGCCGATTTTTCGGCAAGACGCTGGATAGCAACATCCCTGCCAGTATGCAAACACTATTTTTAACAAAATTGTCCGAAAAATCCTTTTTTGTTTTGTAATATCCTCTCTTTCAATTACTTACAAATCAATAATAAAAACGCCGTTTTCACGCCAAAACGCCCTGGTTTCCTCGTTTCCTCGAATCGGAAAGGACGTTTCGAGGCAGCGCCTGCGTAAAATACGCCAGCCGGAGAGTCAGACGATCTCGACGGGGCATTTCGGCAATGCCTTGAGGAACGCCCTCCCGTACGCCTTCGTCAGAATGCGGCTGTCGAGGATGACAATCATCCCGCGATCACTCCGGGTGCGGATGAGCCGCCCGACCCCTTGCCGCAGTTTCAGTATCGCCTCCGGCAGCGAGTATTCCGAGAACGGGTCGCCGCCTCTTTCCTGGATGGCCTCCAGCCGCGCCTCGGTGAGCGGATGCTCGGGCGCGGCGAAGGGGAGCCGGGTGATGATGACGTTGGAGAGCGCTTCGCCGGGCACGTCGACGCCGCTCCAAAAACTGTCCGTGCCGAAGAGGACGTGCCGGTTGTCTTTCTTGAACTCATCCAGGAGCCGGTGCCTGGGGAGGCCCTCGCCCTGGACGAGGAGATTCCACTTCTCCTTCGCGAACACCGGCTTCAGGCGGAGAGCTATGGCCTGCATGAGCTTGTAACTGGTGAAGAGGACGAAGGCCCTCCCCTTCGACAAGGCCGTGAAATGCTCGATCTGGCGGGCGACCGCGGCCTCGTACTTTATATCGCGCGGGTCGGGCATGTTTTTGACGACGAAGACCTTCATCTGCTTCTCGTAGTCAAAGGGGCTGCCTACCTGCCGCGCTTCCACCCCGTCCGCGCCGACCCGTTGCCGGAAGTAGGCCAATTCCTTGCCGCCGACGGAAAGCGTGGCGCTGGCGGCGACGCAACAGTGGCCTTCCCGGAAGAGGAGGCGCCGCAGGTGGGGCGCCATATCGACGTGCGCCACATTCAATGAGAGGGATTGCTTCCCGGTCTTCTCGACCCAATAGACGCTCCCTTCCTCCTCCTGCTTCAGAAAGGAGAGCAGCCCCAGCCGGGCGTCGCGCACCCTCCGGCCGTATTCCTGGAGTTCGGCCTTCAGGGATTCGTCCTTCAGCTTGCGTATCTCCTGCACGGCCAGCTCCTGCAGTTCCGCCAGCTTCCCGGTCAGCGGATCCTCGACGAGGCCGGGTTCCCGCACGCGGTATTCGCGGCCCTTCCGGAAATCGGAGCGCTGCTCGATCTCCGCGAAGAACCGGTCGCTCTCCTCGAGCAGGTTCGCCACGGTGCGGACGCCCTCCGGGTTGCGCAGGATGGTAAGGAGGCCCTTCTTGCTCTGGGGATTGTAAAGCCGGTGAAGCGTGGAGCGCAGGCCGGGCTGGGAGACGCTGACGCCGATGTGCCGGGAAGCGACCCCCTCCAGCGTGTGCGCTTCGTCGAAGATGACGAAGTCGTTGGCGAAGATGTAACCCGGTTGCCGGGGGTCCGGCTCGCCGAGGTTCATAAAGAAAAGGGTGTGGTTCATCACGACCACCTGGGCGGTGAGGAGCCGCTTGCGGGCGTTCTGGTAAAAGCAGCGCCGATCCTCGCCGCAAGACTTGGCGGTGCAGAGATGCTGCTCGCTGCAGACCTGCGCCCAGACGGCGGGGTCCGGCTCGACGTCGAAGTCGCTCAACGTCCCTTCCCGGGTCGTGAGGCTCCATTCGCGGATGCGCTCCAGTTCCTCCTTCTCGGGCGTGGTGAAGAGTTCGCCCGCGTTCCCCAGGGCGCGTTCCAGGCGTTTCGGGCAAAGATAATTCTGGCGGCCTTTCCAAAGCATGGCCTCGAACTCGACCGGGAGCACCTTCTGGAGGATCGGGATGTCCTTATATATAAGCTGCTCCTGCAGATTGATCGTATAAGTCGAAACCACCGCCTTCCTTTTTTGTTCAATCGCGTGGAGGATCGCGGGCGCCAGGTACGCCAGCGATTTGCCCACCCCCGTGCCCGCCTCGATGACCAGATGCCGCGACTCCTCCAGCGCCCGCGCCACGGCCACCGCCATCTCCCGCTGTTCCGCGCGGTACTCGAACCCCTTCGCGCGGGCGAGGAGGCCGTCGGGGGCGAAGATCGCCCCCACCCTGGCCGCGAAGCCGTCCCCAAAATTCTCGCCCAGGGCTATCATAATTAACTTTTGGAGACCCCTTTTTCGCGGTAGATAGGCAGACCGATGCGAACCCTGGATCGATACGTCCTCAAGAATTTCCTGGTTCCGTTCCTGCTCTGTTTTTTCGGGTTCATCTCCATCTGGCTGGTGTTCGACATCATGAACAACGCCAACGAGTTCATCGAAGCCAAAACGCCCTTTCCCCGCATCCTCTATTACTACGGCACGCAATTGCCGCAGGTTATGGTCCTCTCCCTGCCGCTCGGGGAACTGCTGGCGCTTCTCTTTTCGCTGAGCAAGATGTCCCGGTCAAACGAGATCATCTCGATGCTGACGGCGGGCCGCAGCGTGGTGAGGATCCTCCAGCCCCTGCTTTTCGTCGGCCTGGCAGTCACCGCGCTGAGCATGGCGCTCGACTACGAGCTGGCGCCGCACGCCGCCGCCACGCGGCAGGCGCTGCAGGATGAATTCAAGGGCAGGGGCAACAAACCGCTGGAACAGCAGCTCTTCCGCAACCGGATCGACTACCGCACCTGGTACGTCCAGCGGATACGGGAAGACCAGAGCGCGATGGAAGGCTTGCACATAACCCAGCAGGATCGCGACGGAAACATCCTTGGCAAATACTACGCGCGGCTCGGCTCCTATGACGCGGCCGCCAGGACGTGGACATTGCGCGGCGCGCGGGTCGTCTCGTTCACCCCCTCCGGCGACATCATCAAAACGGAAACGCCCCGCGTCAAAAAAATAACCGGCTGGTCGGAAACGCCGTGGCGCATCATCAGTTCGAATCTCGACCCGGAGAACCTCTCCGTGCCGCAGTTGAGGGATTACCTCGTTTTCAACTCCGACTTTCCGCCCGTCCAGCTTGCTCCGTATCGCACCTACCTGGATTACCGCTGGGCGGTGCCGTGGTCCTGCCTGGTCGTGGTCTTCATCGCCGCGCCCCTGGGCATCGTTTATTCCCGGCGCGGCGTCCTGGCCGGGGTGGCGAGTTCCATCTTCATCTTCTTCAGCCTGTTCTTCCTCAGCTACCTCTTCCTCGCCCTGGGCAAAGGCGGGCGCATCTCCGCGCCGGTGGCGGCCTGGACGCCAAACGCCGGCTTCGCCGCGATCGGCCTCTTCCTGCTATGGATGCGTTCGACCAACCGCGACCTGCCTTCGGTCGCCAATCTCTTTCCGAAGAAAAAGCCGCGGCCCAAGTCGCGTCCTCTCCCAGCCCCCGCGGTCCTCGCCCACACCGGGGCCGCCGGCGTCAAGCCGCCGTTGTAAGACCGTGGCCCGCTCCTGGTTGTAGAGGCGGCTGTGTCCCGCCTAAAGAACCGGAAGCGCCTGGCGTCGCCTCCCCGCTCCAGGCGGCTGGCACAGCCGCCTCTACAACGACAACGACAACGACGCCGCCTCAGTCTTAAGACAAGTGCGCGAGCATCTCCGCTGGATAAACGCGGGAAAGCGGCTCTACTTCTCGTGTGGATATGCGGTTTTTCCTTGTTGCGTGCCTGTTTCTCGCCAGCCTGCCGGTTCCCGCGCTTGCCCGGCGCGATCCGCCCAGTCCTCTCGCGGCTCTTCTCGGCCAGAATTACCAGAGCATCCGCCTCCTGCGCGGGTCGCAGAATCATCTCCTGGCCATCGCCAAAGTTAACGGCGTCCAGGCTGTCTTTGGGGTCGATACGGGCGCTCCCGTCACCGCGCTCAATGTAAACAGCAAGCAGGTTTTCGGGGTCGGCCCGGTCCCCGCGGCGACGGGCCTCCCCTCCACCGTCCGCATCGGCAGGGAAATCGTCAGCGTCGGCATGGTGAATGACTTCGAGGCGGGCGGAATGAGATTCGGGCTGCGCCCCGTCGCTTTGGTCGATCTCTCGCGCATCAATGACGCGAAGCTCTTCCTGGACGGGCGCCCGAAAGCGATGGACGGCCTGATCGGAGCCGATTTCCTCCTGGAACGGGGCGGAATCCTGAACTACCGCCCTCAGCAATTGTTCATCCGCACGGGAAAGCCGGCTCTCAATTTCCTGGCCGACAAGCTGCCCGGTGCGGGTTTCATCCGCGTGCCGATGGAGTTTGACCAGGGGCACTTTACCATCCGGTGCGTCATCGAGGGGCGTCCGTACCGCCTCATCGTGGATACGGGGGCCTTCATCACGCTGGTGGATCGCCAGATCATGTTTCGCCAGGGGATAAACGGGGTGCGCACTCCCCTGAACGGCGAGACGATAAACGGACACCGCCATCCCGTATTCGCGGCGCGTCTGCGCGATTTCATCATCGGCGACATGCGCCTGCCCCCGGTCGCCGTCGGCGTCACGGACCTCTCCGAAGCGTGGACGCGCCGGGCGGATGTGCGGCCCCCCCTGGCGGGCTTGCTTGGCGGCGAACTGCTGGCCCAGACCTCCGCGATCATCGACGTGGAGAATCTGAATTTGTATCTGAGCCGGGAGCTGACCAGAATCTGGTGAACGCATGCTGAAGTGGATCATCGCCGAGTCGCCGGCGTCGGAAAACCTGGTCGCTTCCCTGCTCCGCCAGCGCGGCGTATCCGATTCGGAGCGCTTCCTCAGGCCGCGGTTGAAAGACCTCGCCGACCCGTTCGCGTTGCCCGCGATGGCGCAGGCCGTGGATCGCATACTGCTCGCCCTCGACCGGCGCGAGCGGATCGTCCTCTGGGGAGACTATGACGTGGACGGCGTCAGTTCCCTCGCGATGCTCTCGCGCCTGCTGCGCGCTTACGGGGCGGCGCCGCACGCCTTCCTTCCGGCGCGCATGGACGAAGGGTACGGCCTCAGCCCGGAAGCGGTCGTCCGCTGTTGCGACACACTGCGCCCGGAACTGCTCATCGCACTGGATTGCGGGACTTCGTCCGCCGCCGAGATCGACGACCTCAACGCCCGCGGCGTGGATGTCATCGTCGTGGATCATCACGAATGCCCCGCGCGCCTGCCGAATGCGCTGGCCCTGGTCAATCCCAAGCTCGGCGCGGATTTCCACTACCTCTGCACCGCGGGCCTCGTCTTCAAGCTTTCGCACGCCCTGTTGAAACGCCGCCCGCTGGAGAATTTCGATCTGCGGGAATATCTCGACCTCGTCACGCTGGGAACGGTCGCGGACATGGCCCCGCTCATCCTCGAGAACAGGATCCTCGTCCGGAAAGGGCTGGCCCAGCTCGGGCGGACGCGGTGGCCCGGCGTGCAAGCGCTGCTGGAAACCGCTTCGGTGACGATGCCCGCGCGGCCTTCAGATGTCGGCTTCCGGCTCGGGCCGCGCTTGAACGCCGCGGGCCGCCTCGGCACGGCGGAAGCCGCTTTCGAACTTCTTACCACCGATGACGCGGCGCGCGCCCGCGGGCTTGCCGCGGACCTCGATGCGCGAAACCGGGAACGCCAGGGTCTCGAACGCGAGATCGCCTCGCTGGCCGAAAAACAGTTGGAGAGCCGTTACGACTCGGGCCGGGATTTCGCGATCGTGGTCGGCGAGACGGGCTGGCACCCGGGCGTGCTGGGCATCGTCGCCTCGCGGCTTGCGAAGACCCATCACCGCCCGGCGTTGGTCATCGGGTTCGACGAGGCGGGCGCGGGGCGGGGCAGCGGGCGCGGAATCGCGGGGCTTTCGCTCGTGGACGCGCTCGGCCGCTGCGGGCATTTGCTGGAGAAATTCGGCGGGCACGAGATGGCCGCCGGATTCTCCGTGAGCCGGGGCAATTTCGAGGAATTCCGGGCGGCGTTCCTTGCGTGCGCGCGCTCCCTGCTCACCGAGGACCTCCTCCTTCCCCGCCTGCGTCTCGACGTGGAAACTTCCCTCGCCGCGGTGGACTTCGAGTTCCTCCTCCAGCATGAGCAGTTGCAGCCGTTTGGCATCGGGAATCCGCAGCCCGTCTTCCTCGCGCGCAACGTGGCGCCGGACGGCGAGCCGCGCATCCTGAAGGAAAAACATCTCCTCTTCAACCTGCGCCAGGCCGGCAGGAAACAGTCCGCCATTTACTTCGACGGCGCGCTCTCGCCGCTGCCGCGCCCGCCGTGGGATGTCGCGTTCCAGATCGAGCGGAACGAATACCAGGGCCTCGTCGGCGTGCAGGTCCAGATTCTCGCCATCCGCGAGGCGGAGCCGCGATGAACGAATTGTTGAGCGAATGCGACTGGATTCCGCCCCAGCGCGCGCGGCTTCTCGAACGGTTCGGCCTCGTCACCATCGAGGACCTGCTCCTGCATTTTCCCCGCCGCTACGAGGACAGGCGGCAATTCGACCGCTTCCCGGCGGGCGAGAGCGATACGCCGGTGTGCGTCTGCGGCACCGTGGTCAAGACCGCGGCGAAACGGCTCGGCAGCTGGAAACGCCTCTTCGAAGTCGTGCTGGAACAGGAGGACGCCCATGCCTTGAGCCAGCCGCTTCTCTGCCGGTGGTTCAACGTCCACTTCGTCCAGAAGATGATCGCCACCGGCCAGCGCCTCATCGTCTATGGAAAGCCGAAGGTGCGGGGGAAAAGCGTCTGCATCGACCACCCGGAGTTCGAGGTCGTGGAGGATGAGCCGTCGGTGCACATGAATCGCATCACGCCCATCTATCGCGCGACGGAGGGGCTTTCCCAGCGGGTCATACGGAGCATCCTGCACCGGGTCGTCGAGTCGATGCCGGAGTTGGAAGACCGCCTGCCGCCCGGGCTGGACAAACTCCCCTTCGCCGAGGCGCTGCGGGAAATCCATTTTCCCCGCAGCCACGAATCCCTCGCGCGGGCGCGGCGGCATCTCATCCTCGACGAGTTTTTTTCCATGCAACTCTTCATCGCCGCGCGGCGCGCGGAGACGCTCGCCCAGCCGGGGCGCTCCCACAGCGCGCCGGGGAAGCTCCTGAGCCGCTTCCAGGAAAAACTCCCCTTCTCGCTGACGAACGCGCAGAAGCGCGTCCTGGGTGAAATCCGCGCCGACATGGCGTCCGCTCGCCCGATGAGCAGGCTGCTCCACGGCGACGTCGGCTCGGGCAAGACAGTGGTGGCTCTCTGCGCCATGCTCCTTGCCGTCGAGTCCGGCTGCCAGGCCGCTCTCATGGCCCCCACGCAGATTCTCGCCGAGCAGCATTACCTGAATTTCTCCCGCTGGCTCGACCCGCGCGACGTGACGCTCGCCCTGCGCACCGGCGCGCGGAAGGAGGACAACCGCTTCTTCAACGAGGCCGGTCCGCAGATCATCATCGGCACGCACGCGCTGCTGTACGATTCGGCGGTGTTCTCCGATCTCGGCTTCGTCGTCATCGACGAGCAGCACAAGTTCGGCGTCCTCCAGAAGGCGCGGCTCATCGGGCAGGGGAAGACTCCGGATGTCCTCGTGATGACGGCCACGCCGATCCCGCGGACGCTGGCGATGACCCTCTACGGCGACCTCGACGTCTCCACCCTCGACGAACTCCCCGCCAACCGCGGGAAGATCATCACCGCCATCCGCGACGAATCCAAGACGCCGGAAGCCGCCGCCTTCATCCGCAAACACTTGGAAGCCGGGCGGCAGGCCTATATCGTCTATCCGCTCATCGAGGACTCGGGCAAAGACATCAAGGCCGCCGCGCGCGAGTTCGAGAAATGGAAGGAAGCGTTGCGCCCCATGCGCTGCGAACTGCTTCACGGCAGGATCGAGCCGGAGGAGAAGGACGCCATCATGCGCCGGTTCGGGACGGGGGAGAGCAAGGCGCTCATCGCCACGTCGGTCATCGAAGTCGGCATCGATGTCCCCAACGCGAACATCATGCTCATCGAGAACGCCGAGCGCTTCGGCCTGGCGCAGCTCCACCAGTTGCGCGGACGCATCGGGCGCGGCGAGCATAAGTCGTATTGCATCCTCATGACCCCCGCCCCGGAGGAGGAGTTGGAAAAACTGCGCGTCCTGGAACGCACGGGCGACGGGTTCGAGATCGCCGAGACCGACCTGCGGCTGCGCGGCCCGGGCGACATCCTCGGCGCCGCGCAGAGCGGGCTTCCGCCGCTGAGGCTGGGCGATCCGCTCTCCGATTCCGCCCTGATGATCGCCGCGCGGGAAGCGGCCGCCGCCCTCTTCGCGCGCGACCCGCTGCTCGAGCGCCGGGAAAATAAACGCTTCCGGGATTTGATCGCCAAGAGTAAGAAACAAGTGCTCTCCCAAGTCAGTTGATTTCCTCCGCATGAAACGGTTCCTGCTTTTTTGCGCGCTCTTCCTGCTCCTCCTTGCTCTTTGGGCGCGCCGCGAACGCACATCCGCAAGCGCCGGCGCGTTCACCCCCGCCGCCTCCCCGGTCATCGATCTGAAAGACACGCGCGTGCTGGAAGCCATCGACGCGGAATACACGCGCCTGGTCCAGGCGGTCGTCCCCTCCGTGGTCAGCATCACGACCTCGCGCCGGGTGGAGAGCGGCCCTTACGTCATCGACCCCTTCGAGTTCCTCTTCCGCAGGCGCGCCGCGCCGCGCACGGGAATACAGAACTCGCTCGGCTCCGGCGTCATCGTCTCGAAGGAAGGGCACATCCTCACCAACAACCACGTCGTCGCCGACGTCGATGAAGTCGAAGTGCAACTCAACGACGGGCGCAAAATGAAAGCCCGCATCATCGGTTCGGATGAAGACACCGACATCGCCGTTCTCAAGATCGACGCCGGCAACCTCATCCCCCTCCCCCTTGGCGATTCGGATAAAGTCCAGGTGGGGCAAATGGTCTTCGCCGTCGGGAACCCCTTCGGGTTGCAGGAGACCGTCACGCGCGGGATCATCAGCGCCAAGGGGAGGAACATCATCCAGGGGAGCGAGAACGAATTCTTCCAGACGGACACCGCCATCAACCCCGGCAACTCCGGCGGGCCGCTGCTGGACTTGCACGGGGAGATCATCGCCATCAACAGCAGCATCTACTCCGGCTCCGGCGGCTGGCAGGGCATCGGGTTCGCCATCCCGGCCAACATCGCGCGCGGCACGCTGGAGGCCGTGTTGAAAAACGGCGGGCGCGTCCAGCCGCGGCCCTCCGCGCGCCCCGCGGGGCCGCGCGGCTATCTCGGCGTCATCATCCAGACCCTCACGCCCGAACTGGCCGGGGAACTCGGCGTCGACGGCGCGGAAGGAGTCCTCGTCACCCGCACCGTGCCCGGCTCCCCCGCCGAGAAAGCCGGGGTGCGGGAAGGCGACATCATCACGAACCTCAACGGGCACGTCGTAAAGAACGCGGAAGAACTCCGCGCCCGCGTCGGCGAAGTCAGGATCGGCGCGCGGACCAAGATAAGCCTCATCCGCGAGACGGAAGCGCTCACCATGGACATCTCCGTCGCCGAGATGCCGTCGCTCACCGGCCCCGTGCTTCTTCCGCAACCCACGCCGGCCCCTCCCCTCATGGTCAACGCGCTGGCGGGCGTGCATGTATCCGAAATACCGCCGGAGCACAAACCCGACCTGCCCGCGAATGTCAAAGGCGTCATGGTGGACGACGTCGACGAGAACACGCCGGCCGCGCAAGTCCTGCGGCAGGCCGACGTCATCGAAGAAATCAACCACCAGCCCGTCACCTCGGTCGCCGAATACGAGACCGCGGTCAAAGCCCTGAAGCCCGGCGAGAAACAGATGCTCTTCATCTGCCGCGGCAAAGACCGCTCCTTCGTCGTGGTCGATCCGCGACCTTAGTTAGCTAGCTTAGTGAGTGCCATGCATAGAGACGGCTGGCACAGCCGCCTCTACAACTCTACAACCGCGCCGCCCCAGGGTTTTCGCGCTGTTTGGTGAATTCGTCTGTGTGCCCCTGGCATCTCAGGGGTAAGCATGGGAGCTTATCGCGGCTGTGATGCGTTCGCTCGCCTTGCCGTCGCCGTACGGGTTGTGGGCGCGGCTCATTCGTTCGTATTCCTCGGGGGAGTTCATTAGCAGCCGAATCCCTCCGGTTATGCGCCCGGCGTCCGTGCCGACCAGCCGCACCGTTCCCTCCCGGAGGGCTTCGGGCCGCTCCGTGGTTTCTCGCATGACGAGAACCGGTTTCCCGAGCGATGGGGCTTCTTCCTGGATGCCCCCGGAGTCGGTCAGAATGAGATGCGCGCGATTCATCAGGTAAACGAAGGGGAGGTAATCCAGCGGTTCCAGGAGGTGGACGTTGGAGACTTTGTCGAGGAGGCGGGCGACGGGCTCGCGGACATTGGGGTTCAGATGCACGGGATAGAGGAAGTCGGCGGCGGGAAACTCCGCGGCCGCGGCGCGGATTGCCGCGCATATCCGCTCGAAACCGCCGCCGAAGCTTTCCCGCCGGTGTCCGGTTATCAGGATCAGCCGCGCTCCGTCGCGGAGAAAAGGGAACCGCGCCGCGACTTCGGAGGTCAACGCCGGATTCTCCTCCAGCTTTTTCCGAATCGTGAGGAGCGCGTCGATGACCGTGTTGCCGGTTACGTGGATGGCCTTGCGATCCACTCCTTCCCGCAACAGATTCGCGCAGGCGTGTTCGGTCGGGGCGAAATGAAGCGCGGCCAGCGCGCTGACGAGCTTGCGGTTGCCTTCTTCCGGCCATGGCGAATAAAGATTCCCGGTGCGCAAACCCGCCTCGACGTGTCCGATGGGAATCTTTTGGTAGTAGGCCGCGAGCGCGGCGCACAAGGTGGTTGAAGTATCGCCCTGGACGAGCACCAGGTCGGGGCGCGAGGCCGCCAGCACGGGTTCGATTTCCCTCAGGACGTCGCGCGCGATGCCGGACAGGGACTGGTCGGGCTTCATGATATCCAGATCGTACGCGGGCCGGATCTGGAAGAGGTCGAGCACCTGGTCGAGCATCCGCCGATGCTGGGCGGTCACGCAGACGCCGCACTCGAACCGCGCGTCTTCCTCCAGACGTTTCACCAGCGGAGCCATCTTGATGGCTTCGGGGCGCGTCCCGAATATGGTGAGAATTTTCATCCCGCCGCCCGTTCGCCAAGCCGGCGTGCTGGCGCGATCGTCATTGCCTGGCGGCCTTGCTGGCGGCTTCCCGTTCGCGGACGTATTCGCTGAGGCTCTTGGCCATCGACACGAAATCCGCCGGTATCATCAGCACGGTGGTGCTGTTGTTCTCCGCGCCGACCTCGGCGATCATCTGCATGCGGCGCAGTTCCAGGGCCGCGGGGTTTTCGGCCATCTGCCTGGAGGCTTCGGACAGCTTTTGCGAAGCCTCGAATTCCGCTTCCGCCTTGATGATGCGCGCCCTCTTTTCGCGGATCGCCTCGGCCTGCATCGCCATGACCTGCTGCATCGCCTCGGGCAACTCGACATCCTTCATTTCGAATCGCTCGACCTCGACGCCCCATGTCTTCGTCGTTTCTCCTATGCCTTGCTGGAGCAGCGTGTTGATCTTGTCGCGCTCCTGGAGAACTTCATCGAGGTCGTGCTGGCCTATGATGTTGCGGAGGCTGGTGAGCGCGAGTTGATAGACGGCGGAGGCGGCGTTGCTGACGGCGATGACCGATTTCGCGGGATCGACGATGCGGTACCAGAGGACGGCGTTGACTTTGATCGTGACGCTGTCGCGCGTGATGGTCTCCTGCTGCTCGGCGGAGACGGTGGTGATGCGGATGTCGATGGTGACCGCCCGCTCGATGTTGAGCGGGACGATCCAGTAAAGGCCGGGCCCGCGCATTCCGGCGAAACGGCCCAGGCGGAAGATGACGCCCCGCTGGTATTCCTGCGCGACCCGCAAACCGGTCAGGAAGAGGACGAAGAGGACCGCTAGGATCGGGAACATGGCACGATTTGTAAAGGCGGGCGGCAGTCCGTGTCAATCCGGGGGGCTGTCTCTATTTCGACAATGGTGGCGCGCTTTGGCCATTCCCGCGGGTTGCGCGGCGGCTCGTCTTCACGATTTTCTCTCTTTAGGCGCAACAAAGACGCCGATTATGCGTGTCGAGGCATTGCGCTTGCTGGAGGCGGGAATCTTCTGTTTTCTGTCAGAGCGATGAGCGATTTGTCCATTCCACAACGCGAGGCGGGCGTCGGGCTTCCCGCGCCGTCCGCGCCCGGCCACCGGTTGATCCAATACATCAACCTGAAGCTGGCTTCGCTGGGCTGCCCCACCGTGGCGGTGGAGAGCGACGCGGAGTTCCAGCAGATGACCAACGCGCTGCTCGCCCACCAGCGGGAGACGCATCGGCTCCTGGCGAACCATCTCTGCCCGGCGGATAACCGGATACAGACTTTCCTTTACGATTACCTGCAGGACGCGCCGCTCTCCCGGCTCCCGGCCCAGACGCTGGTGCTGGATCGCTACGGCCTGGCGCGCGCGCTGTCGCTGCCGCCTTCCTGCGACCATTTCGCCTCGGATATCATCCACTCTTACCGCGTCAAGCAGGGGGTCTTGCACAACCCAAAAAGCGACCGGAGGACGACGCAGGGCATTTTCCACGTCGCCGAAGGCGGCCTGCCCGTGCCGGAGGACAAGATGTGCGTCCCCCTCAAGGCGTTCGCGCGCTTGCTGCAGCTCGCGCTGAACCCGCCGGCGGAGTTGATGCGCCTCCCCTTCACCGCCGCGCAACAGGCGCAGGCGGAGTGCATGGTTTCGCTCTTGCTGCGGCCCATCGTCTGCCCGGAGGTTCCCGGTTTCACCGAACAGAAGTCGATGGAGATACGATTCTTCGCGCCGGGCAGCATGGTGAGCAATCTCGACTTCGTGGAGAGCATCTTCGGGAACGCCGGGGACCCGTTCCTGCCGGAGAACGACGCCGGCCTCGACCCGGAGCATTGGACGGGCCATACCGGGTGCGTCATCCTCGCGCCGCACCTGGTCAGGGTGAAGAAAAAGGAAATCGGCCTGCCGCATTACGACGCCGCGACCGAACGCCAGCGCCGGGACGGCATGTGCTGGAAGGACGAAGGGGAGTTCTATAACGGAGGCGGCGCGTTCAAGCTGACCTGCCGCGACCAATCGGGCGTCATCATCACCGTCATCGCGGACAACTACTTCGGCTATTGCAAGAAGGAGGTCAAAACGCAGATCAGCTATTCCGCGAACCTCATGGGTCTTTGCGAGGAGGAGCACGCGGGCGGCGCGCTCGTTTTCCCATCCTACGATCTGGGGGAAGAGTTCAGCGGCGAACTGCACGCGCCGAAGCTGGAGCACACTTTCGCGGAGATGTCGGCGCTCTACGGCGAACGGATGGATTTGCGCCCGGAAGGATATGGCGTGGACAAAACGTTCCCGGATATCTTCTACGTGCCGGGAAAGGTGAAGTTCGACTTGAACAAACAACGGGTCTCCTGGTCGCATGAGGGAGTGGAACGGAGCATCAAGCTCCTCCCGGGACACACGTATGTCCGGCCCTCCGGCTTCAAGGTGCGGATGGAGAAACCGCCCGGCGGACGGGCGTGGCGGCTCGTCGGCACGGCGGCGGAGGGCACTCTCTGCCACAAGCCGTGCACCGTCTCCGGCGGCGGGAAGTCGGAAATCTCGAAGTCGATCAACGACGCCATCATCCAGGGGCCGGTCTATGTCGCCGACTTCAAGAAGGACTTCGACCTCGTCGAGGAGCTCATCAACCGCGACTATGCCGGGCGTTTCCGCGACGGCAGGAAGCAGGTCGAGAGCCGCCCGATCCTCAGTCCCGAGCGGTCGCTGGGTTCGGTCATCCGGCTTCTGACACAGGCGCCAGACGAGTACACGGACGAATACTCCGCGTGGCTGGAGAGCATCCCCCGTTACATCCGCGAACTGGTCTACGTGGTGAAGCGTTTCTACAAGCCGGGGTGGAGGGACAAATGGCGCGAGCATTTCTCGGTCGAGATCATCAACGGCGTCCCCGCGCACGAGTTGAAATGCGACAACCGCAAGCTCACAACCAATTTCCTGCGGGTCGGTTACGACCACGACGGCTCCTGGCGGACATTCGGCCTGCGAAAGGACTTCAATCCCGCCGCAAAGCTGGCCCTCGAGGATGACATAACCGCTTCGGTCGTCGTGCCCGCCGCCGGCCTGGAAAACATCGGCCCCGAGAAGCCGGGCGGCGTTTCGGTGAAGTTCGTCAAGAATTGCGAGTACCGCCTCTTCCAGCGGCCCGACGACGCCATTCATCGCGGCTACGACCGGCAGACGGAGGCGGACTTCGCCATGGACGGCAACTTTTTCTCGAACTACGAGCCGCTCACGGTTCAGGACGCCGTCGAACTGCTGGAGGACTCCATCGGCTTCGATCTCTTCACCGAACCGATGCGGAAACTCATCACGAGCGTGGCGCGGGGAGACGGTTGCTCCTACTTCGTCTCGTCCGCGCAACCGCGGCTCGTGGGCGGCAAACCGTCCAGGAACCCGCGCTACCTCCAGACGCGCCCGGATTTGTTGAACCCGCGCGACGCCTACCTCGCGGAGATGGGCGCGCGGCTGCGGCGGCGCATACCGCTCGGCAAGCCGGTGCGGAATCCGGTCAGCGCCGTCCTGCCCGGGCGCCGCAACAACCCGCCCGAGGATGGCGTGCGCCCCATGGCGGTCTTCAACCCGATCCATTACCTCGAGCTGCCGGAACTCTTCACCGAATTCATTTGCAGCATGACGGGCAAGTCGCCCTCGACCACCGGCGCGGGCTCGGAGGGCGCCTTGACGAAAGGGCCGTTCAACGCCTTGCCGCCGATCATCGACCTCAACGCCGCGCTCGTCTCCTTCCTGCTGACCGGGCACAACGTCTTCGTCACCGCCGCCGGCTATGCCGGCCCGCATTTCCGGGTCGACCACGATATCAGCCTCGTCGTCCCGGAAATCTGGTGCCGCATGGCGCCGGCCGAGCGCGACCCGCGCTTCCTCATCCGCGAAGGCTACCTCGAAAAATGCGTGGACTTCGACTACCAGGGCCGCAGGATCCTCGCCAGCCGCTTCGGCTACCGCATCACGAAGAAATTCGTCATCCGCTATTTCGGCCTCATCTTCCACCATCCCGTCCCCGTCTTCAGCGAGACGATGCTGCGGCCCGAACTGCAAAGCATGGAAATCTTCGTGGACGGCGTCGACACCATCATCCAGACGCAGAAGCGCGTGGCGCAACTCTACTTCGACGACGGCAGCATCGGGATGGCGTGCCCGCCGCTGAAGGCGCTCCTGCACATCATGTTGCATGATGAATTTGGGGGCAAAGACCTCTCACACCCCGACATCCGCGCGCTCTTCACGGCGGAAAACATGCTTGCGAGCGACTGGTACGCCGCGCGGCTCGCCGCCAAGCAGGGGATCGACACCGCCATGTGGGGGCGGCACACCGCCGCGCTGCACGCCTTTTTGGCCAAGTCGAACTACGCGGATGAAGCCGCGCGCCTCGGCGTCAGCAAGCGCCTTCAAGCCGCCGAGGAGACGTTGCACAAGGTGCGCTCGCCCGAATACCTCGTATGGCTGCGCGGCACCCTCGGCGTCCAGCCGTTAAAATAAGCATTTTCCTGCCCGGTCGTTTGCGAGTACAAGTCTCCTCCCGCCATGTACCGCACCCATGATTGCAACGCCCTCCGCCCGGCCGATATCGGCAAGACTGTAACGCTTTGCGGCTGGCTGAATTCGCGGCGGGACCACGGCGGGGTCATCTTCATCGACCTGCGCGACCGCGAAGGTCTGACCCAGGTCGTCTTCCGCCCGGAGGAACACGCGGAGGCCGCCGCCGCGGCGCACGGTTTGCGGGGGGAGGATGTCCTCCAGGTCTCGGGCGTTGTCGCGGCGCGGTTGCCGGGGACGGAGAACCCGAAGCTGGCCACGGGCGCGATTGAACTGGTGGCGGGCGATCTTACGATCCTGAACAAGGCGGATGTCCCGCCGTTCCCCATCGACGAGGAGATCGCCAATGAGGATTTGCGGCTGACGTACCGTTTTCTCGATCTGCGCCGTCCCAGGATGGCGCGGAATCTCAAGCTGCGCCATCGGGTCGTGAAGACTGCGCGCGATTTTCTGGATGAAGCCGGTTACCTGGAGATCGAGACGCCCATCCTTTCCAAGAGCACACCCGAAGGCGCGCGCGATTTTCTCGTGCCAAGCCGCCTCGCGCCCGGCTTGTTTTACGCGCTGCCGCAGGCGCCGCAGCAATACAAGCAGCTCCTCATGGTCGGCGGCCTCGAGAAATATTTCCAGATCGCCAAGTGTTTCCGCGACGAGGATTTGCGCGCCGACCGCCAGCCCGAGTTCTCGCAGATAGACATCGAAGCCGCTTTCATAACGCCGGAGGATATTTTCTCGCTTATCGAAGGGTTGTTCCGCCGCGTCTTCCAGGCGGCCAGGGGAATCGACCTCCCGACGCCTTTCCCGCGGATGACCTACGACGAGGCCATGAACCGCTACGGCAGCGACAAGCCGGATACGCGGTTCGCGATGGAGTTGCGCGACCTGGGCGACGTTTTCGCCGCGAGCGATTTCAAGGTGTTCAAGGGCGCGCTGGCGGGCGGGGGCGTGGTGAAGGCGATCAACGCGAAGGGATTCGCGGGCGTCACCACGGGCCAGATCGAGGAACTGACCGCGATGGCGAAGCTCCACGGGGCGAAGGGCCTCGCCTTCATCAAGGTCGAGAAGGGCGAATGGAAGTCGCCCATCGTCAAATTTTTCAGTGAGCAGGAGAAGCAATCGTTGCGCGAACGGCTCGGCATCGAGGAAGGCGATCTCATTCTTTTCGGCGCGGATAAATGGGAGACCGTTTGCAATGTGCTGGGCCGGATCCGGCTGCGGGTGGCGGAAATCCAGAGGCTGACCGCGGGCATGGAAGCGCTTCATTTCCTGTGGGTGGTTGATTTTCCCCTGCTGGCCTTCAGCGAGGAGGAGAACAAATGGAACGCCGTCCACCATCCCTTTACCCGCCCGCTGGCGGAGGACTTGCCGCTGCTGGAGAGGGGCGAGTTTTCCAGGGTGCGCGCGCAGGCGTATGACGTGGTGCTGAACGGGGTGGAAGTGGGCGGCGGCAGCATCCGAATCCACGAACAGGCGTTGCAGGCGCGGATGTTCGAAGTCCTCGGCGTCACGCGGGAACAACAGCAGACGATGTTCGGCCACTTGCTGCGGGCCTTCAGCTTCGGCGCGCCTCCGCACGGGGGCGTGGCGCTCGGGCTGGACAGGATCATCATGCTCCTTTGCGGCACGGAAAACATTCGCGACGTCATCGCGTTCCCGAAAAACAACCGGGGCATGGATTTGATGTCCCAATCCCCCAGCGAGGTGGATTTCAAACAGCTCCGCGAACTGGCTATACAGGTGGTGAAGAAGAACCCATGAAAAAGATAACGCCTTTCCTCTGGTTCGACGGCAAGGCCGAAGAGGCGATGAACTTCTACACCTCGATCTTCAAGAACTCGAAGGCGCTCAACGTCAGCTCCCACTCGGTGACCTTCGAGCTGGACGGGCAGGAATTCATCGGCTTGAACGGCGGGCCGCAGTTTCCGTTCACCGAAGCGGTCTCGTTTTTCATCCGGTGCGAAACCCAGGAGGAGGTGGATGACTTCTGGGAGAAGCTTTCCGAAGGCGGCAAGAAGAGCCTGTGCGGCTGGCTCAAGGACAAATTCGGCGTCTCCTGGCAGGTCGTACCAATCGTGTTGTTTGAGTTGCTGAACGACCCCGACCCGAATAAATCGGAGAACGTGATGAACGCGCTTCTTACAATGCAAAAGCTCGATATCGAGGCGTTGAAGCGCGCTCACCAAGGGTAATGCATACGACGCAACGGCGGCTCCTGGTGGGGCTGTTCATTCCGCTTGGGGTGGGGTTGATTTTCATCCTCCCCTGGTTTGTCCCGCAATCCGGGCCGATTGTCTCCGATTCCTATACTTTCGGGTTCAGCAACGCAGCCGCGGACCTGGGCGTCCTGGCCATGCTGGCCGCGCTCTTTTTCTGGCGCTACAAGGATGGCGGGTGCGCCAATCAACAGGAGGCGTTTTTCGATCTCCTCGCCGCTCCGCCGCGTCCGAAAACCAACCACAGGCTTTTCTGGCCTGCGACGTTTGCGGTGACGCTTTTCGCCGCGGCGACGGCGGGCGGGTGGTGGTGGTATCTTCCGAAGGCCTACTTTGGCGAATCGGCCTATTTCCTCACGCGGCTCGACCGGATGCTGATGGGAGAGGCGCCGTATGGCGACTTCGATTTCGGCTATGGCCCGTGGATGCTCGATGCGCCCTTTTACCTTCATAAACTGGGCGCGGGACGGCTCGGGATCGACACCAGCTACATCCTCTGCCTGCTGGTTTTCTTTGTGCTCGGCATGCTCGCCCTGGCGGATGTCGTGCGTTCCCTGGCCCTTTCGGAGAAGCTGAAGGCGCTCCTGATCCTCGCATTCGGAGTGGCCGGCGCGAACATCAGCCTCGGCATCCTCTATACGCCGCTGCGCTACATTCTGCCGCTGTGGGCGGTCATCGTTCACCAGCGCCAGGTCCGCCGGGACATCGCGGAGGGCGACACGCTCAGCCTCAGCCAGATCGCCCTCGCTTTCGCCCTGCCCTTCGCGGGCTTCTGCATTTGCCCGGATACCGGGGTGGTGACGCTTTTCGCGATGGTCGCGGGCTGCCTCTGGTTCTGGCGGACATCGTGGCGCGCGCCGATGCTCGGGGCGCTGGCGGCGGCGGCCTCCGCGGGGATGGTCGCGCACCTTTACGGCCCCGACTATTTCCGCATGTTCCTTCTCTTCGGGGGCGGCGCCTACAATTTCCCCATCGTCCCCGCGCCGTACATCCTGGTGTTTCTCGGGTGCGTCTTCTATTTGCTGCCCGATCTGGGAGTCATCGCCCTGGACGAGGAGGGCGCGGAAGCTCCGCTCTTCGCGGCGGTCCTGGTCGCGCTCGGCTTGTTCATCCCAAGCGCGCTGGGCCGGTGCGACCCGGGGCACGTCTTCGAAAACGGGCTTGGCATCCTCGTGCTCGCGGCGGCGGGCCTGGTCGCCTCCCCGTCCCCGGCGCGGCGCGGTATTTTCGTATTCGGCGCGATCCTCCTGTTCGGCACGATGGAGGTCGCTTCGTGGAACAACGGCAAGCCAGCCCTGGATTATGTCCTCCACCTCCGCAAACAGGCGAGGGAGGGCGGCTTCACCCCGATAGCAAAGACCGGAAAATCGGACATCTTCGACTGGAGCAAACAGACGCCCATCCCCCAATGGATGCTGGACGGCCTTGCGGGCTACGACAAGGTGGGGCTGCCGCTCGGCGGCGGTGAGGATGTGGATCGCTATCTGAAGATCAGCGGCAAATATGTTTCCGAGTATTTCGTCCCGCCCTACGGGGGGACATTCACGGAACAAAGCCTGCGCCGCAAGCTGCTCAACCTCGACCGGATGGATGTCATCCTCGTGCCGCGCATCTACTTCAGGCATCTGCAGCCGTTCGACAAGGAGGCCTACGCGAAATCCGCCTGCGCATTGATGCAGGGTCTCTTCCTGTTCCCGGTGCATCTGGCCGTCCTCAATGAACCGCTGGAGCCGGAGGCCATCGTCGTGCGGCGGATCGCGCGCGACTTCCTCCCGGTGACGAAGTTCCAGGATTACGTCCTCCTGCGGCGCAAAACTTCTCCGTGACCGCCCTTCTCATCGCCACCCGGAACGGGCGCAAGACAAGGGAATTCCGGGAACTTCTCGGGGACCGCTTTTCCGTGTCCGATCTCTCGGCGCGCGCGGACATCCCGGAAGCGATCGAGTCCGGGACGACATTCGAGGAGAATGCGGTTCTGAAGGCGCTCGGCGCTTCCCGTTGCGTCGGAGGGCTGGTATTGGCGGACGATTCCGGCCTGGAGGTCGACGCGCTGGGCGGCGCGCCGGGCGTGTACTCGGCGCGGTACGCCGGGGAAGGGGCGAGCGACGAGGAGAACCGCCAAAAGCTGCTGGCTGCGCTCGAGCGCACGGGCGCTCGCGGCCCGGCCCGCGCGGCGCGTTTCCGCTGCGTGCTGGCGCTGGCGAGGGAAGGCGTGGTTTTGGAGACCTTCGCCGGCGCGGTGGAAGGCGTCATAGCAAACCGCGCGAAAGGGGAGGGCGGATTCGGCTACGACCCGGTGTTCATCCCGGAGGGACACTGCGGGACATTCGCGGAACTTCCCGCCGAGGTGAAGAACCGCGAGAGCCACCGCGCGCGCGCCCTCGCCAGGGCCGCCGCGCATCTGCTGGCCTAGGTTCCTCCGGTTTCCTGCTCGATATCTTTCAGGGACTTGGTGCTCCCGTTCATGAAGATAAGGAGGCTGCCGTTTCCGTGCGAGTTCCCCTTTTCCACGAACCACGGCATGTTCGCCCACCGGTACGGCGTACCCGGCTTGGAATCGAACGGGAAGGCGACATAATCCGCGCGCGGGGCTTGGGGATTATCGACCGGGGGATTTCCCATCAAGCGCTGCGTCGTAGGGCAGACCCAGGTATTGCGATCCACCCCCAAGGGAAGAAGCGCTTCAATCCACTGTTCGTCGTGCGCGGTGCTGTCCGTGGGCGAAGCGGCGATTTGCGGCCAGTGGCCGTACTGCTGGAGGTATGCGCTGGCCCCGACATACAGGTTGCGCATATTTGCCATGCATGCGGCAGCCTCCGCCCGCGAACGCAATGCGCCCAAGGCGGGCAGAAGCATCACGGCGAGAATGGCGATGACGCACATCACGGTCAGCAACTCCAGCAGCGTGAAGCCGGCGAACGGATGCGCCGCACGCCTGTCGGGCTGCGTCACTAGAACAACGTCGGCACCGTGCCCACGTTGACGACGGAACTCTGTTGGGTGCCTTCAACGGAGAACGTGAAAGCGTCGTTGATAAGCGTGACGCTCTGCGAACCGGAAACGCCGAAGTTACTAAAGGTGTTCTGGAAGGGGTTGATGTTCCCGACAACCGTGAGGGTGGCGCTTCCGATGAACGAGGCGGAAGCTGTGGAAAGGCCCGTGGTGGTCTGGCCTATAATGGCGGAAACCAAACCCGAGGCCGTGGCTTGGGCGACACCGCTGGAGGTGACCGTGGCAGCGGTGCTGCCGCTGGAATCAAGGACGCTGAATGACTGGTTATCCGGCGTGAAAGAAGCTCCCAGAACGCCGTCGAACTGCTGCTGCTGCGGAATAACCGTGCCGACGATATGTCCCGTAAAAGCCTGGCCCGCCGCAAACATCAGGAAGACGCCGCTGGAAAGTCCGGTGTCGACGATGCCGAGGCTAAAAAGTCCCAGAGCGTTGGGCGTGACGGTGGTCGCGGGGTTGTTGGTTACGATGGTGTTCGTGGTCTCAACCCCGGTGACGGGATCGGTGTGCGTGGTCACGGTCTGCGTCTCGCTGGAATCCGATTCGGCGGTGGCTATCAATACGCCCGTATAGGTTCCGACAAAGTTGCCCGCAGAGCCGTAGTTCGGCCCGCCGTTCGCGGCGATCTCATTGTCCGCCGCGAAGCAGCGCGTTTCGGCATGGAGAAATACGATGCAGAGAAGAAAGGCGAGGAGGGCTCTCATGGCGGAAAAAATATCCGGGATGCCATTTTTATGTCAAGGGATTAATGTCTTGAAAATCGCTTGACCGAAACGGACGCCATGGCCGATGTAACCGCACCGATGAAAGCCCTTTTTCTTGCGTCCGCCGCCGCCCTCCTCCTGGTTTCTTGCGATAAGGGTGATGTCACCGCCGACAAAACGCCGGTCAATTCCGGACCGACCCCGGAGGCGACCGCGACTCCCACGCCGGCCCCTTCCGCGTTGCCGAGCCCTTCTCCCTCGCCGTCCGACCTGAGTTCCTCGCCGGCGCCCTCGCCGACTCCCTAAGCTTGGCCCGCTCTTGGTTGTAGAGGCGGTTGTGCCAGCCGCCTGGAGCGGGAGGCAACAGCCAAAGCGCCAGACCGTTCCCGGTCTTTAGCCCGGGGTTAGGCGGCTGGCACAGCCGCCTCTACCAAGACAAAGTGCATGCCACGCTTCAGACTCTCACGATAGCTGCCTGGGCAGCGGGTACTCCTGCATGAACTCGCGGACCTTCTTGCGAAGCTTGTGCAGTTCCGGTTCGTTGCCGGCGGCCTTCAGCGCGTCGTGGATGAGGTCGGCTATCTCCATCATCTCGTCCTCCTTCATGCCGCGCGTGGTGACGGCGGGCGTGCCGATGCGGATGCCGCCGCCCTTGGTTATCGGCACGGTGTCGAAGGGGATGCCGTTCTTGTTTACCGTGATGCCCGCCCGGTCGAGAACTTCCTGCGCTTCCTTGCCGGTGATGTTGTTCGGACGCAGGTCGACCAGCATGAGGTGGTTGTCCGTGCCGCCGGAGACGATGCGGTAGCCGTTCTTCGCCATCCGCGCGGCGAGGGCTTTCGCGTTGTAGGTCACCTGGAGTTGGTACGTCTTGAAGTCCGGCCTCAGCGCTTCCTGGAAGCAGACGGCTTTCGCGGCGATGACGTGCATGAGCGGGCCGCCCTGTATGCCCGGGAACACCTGGGAATCGATCTGCCGGGCGTATTTCTCCTTGCAGAGGATGATGCCGCCGCGCGGGCCGCGCAGGCTTTTGTGGGTGGTCGTCGTCACGAAATCGGCCGTCGGCACGGGGGTGGGATGCACTCCGCCGGCAACCAGCCCGGCGATGTGCGCCATATCGACGAAGAGATACGCCCCGACCGCCTTGGCGATGTCGCCCATCTTCTGGAAATCGATGACGCGCGAATAGGCGGAAGCGCCCGCGGTGATCATCTTCGGCCTGAATTCCGCGGCTTGCCTTGCCAGGGCGTCGTAATCGATCCGCTCGGTCTCGCGGCTGACTCCGTAATGGGAGACTTCGAAGAAGCGGCCCGAGAAGTTCGCCTTGTTGCCGTGGGTGAGGTGGCCGCCGTGGCTCAGGTCCATCGTCAGTATGCGGTCGCCGGGCTGGAGCACGCTGAAATAGACGGCCATGTTGGCCTGGCTGCCGCTGTGGGGCTGCACATTGGCGTGTTCCGCGCCGAAAATGGCCTTCGCCCGGTCGATGGCGAGTTGCTCGACGACATCGACATTCTCGCAGCCGCCGTACCAGCGCCGTCCCGGGTAGCCCTCGGCATATTTGTTTGTCAGGACGGAGCCCTGGGCTTCCATCACGGCCCGGCTCGTGAAGTTTTCCGAGGCGATCAGCTCTATATTCTCAACCTGCCGCAGGATTTCCGCCTCGATCGCCCTGGATATCTCCGGGTCGGTCTCGGCCAGGTTGCGCTGTTGCGGGGCGGCGGGGGAGTAGTGTGTTTCCATAATACTGGCTGCGTGCGGCGCTTCGTCGATGACGGCCAGCAGGGTCGGAAGCGCCCGCCGGAGAGTATCGCGGCATTGTAAATAGGCGTCAACGCCCAGCCCGATGGGGTCGGGGATGTCGGGCGACGAGTGCGCGGCGGCGGGGTCGAACTCGCATACGAGGAAGGTCTTCTCCGCGGCTTCGGGGAAGAGCATCTGGATCGTCTCCATGTGCCCGCGCGTCATGGCGAAGATCACGGTGGCTTCCTCGACCAGTTCTTCCGTCAAGGGGCGGCTGCGCTGGCGGGAGATATCGACGCCCAACTCGCGCAGGACTTCCACGGCGAAAAGGCTCGGCGGCTGGCCGTGGATGGCGCCGACGCCGGCGGAACGCACGGCGACATCCCGCCGCCCGCTGACCAAATGGCGGAAAAGCCCTTCCGCCATCGGGCTGCGGCAGATGTTGCCTGTGCAAACAAAGAGGATATTCTTCACGCCCGTGTTTCTTTGGAAGCGGGGAACATACAGGAGGTATCGGGAGCAAGTCAAACCGCCCCCAACTCCGCGCTTGAGAACGGGCCGGGGCGACAGTAGGCTTGTTTTCTTGCAATCGGCCGCCTTCTCCCCCAGGACTTTGGAAGCGATCTATCGCTTCGCGTTCCTTCTTACGGGCGATGCCGCGACCGCCTCCTCGGCGGTTCTCGACGCCCTCCGCGAAGGCGCCGCGGCGGCCCAGTTTCGCAATGACAACCATCGCAACGCCTTCATGGCCATGAAGGTGCGGGCGCTTTGCCTGAAGGCGGCGCCCCCTACCGATGCGGGCGAGGCGTCCTCCGGCTTTCACCTGATGCCCGAGCCGCAACGGAGCGCCCTGGCCCTGTTCTATCTCGGCCTCGTCGCGCCCGCCGATATTCCCCAGCTCTTTCACCTGAAGCCGGAGGGTTTCGCGGACGCGCTCGCCGCGGGCCGGGACTTCCTCCGCGAGCGCCTGACCTCCTCCCCGGCATGAACGCCAAAGAGGCGCGGATCATTCTCCGGAGCCACCGGCCCGGGCAGCCCCAGGATGCCCGGTTCCAAAAGGCGCTCGGGGAGGAATCGCTAAAGCAGGAGTACCAGCGGCAGGCGGAGTTGGATAACCGGGTCATGAGCCTCGTCCATGCCATCCCGCTCCCGGAAGGCCTCCTTGACAAGATGACCAAGGTTGAGCCGGGGAAACGGCGGCTTGACTGGCGGTCGGCCCGTTCGGCCTTGAAGCAGCCGCCGGTGCTGGCCGCGCTCATCGGGCTGGCCGTCATGGTGGGGATACTCGTGTTTTTCTGGCTGGACAGGATGCAGAGCTTCCCGGGGAGGGAGGCCGTCTTCCGGATGATCTCGACCACGCAGGAGATGAGCGGCGCGGAACTGGAGCCGTTGATAACGGAGGCCGGCAAGCTCGGCGACTGGTTCATGCTCAAATACGGGCTGGAAGACTTCAACGTCCCGCCCGAGTTCGCGGGCATGAAGACCGCCGCCTGCCGTCTCTTCAAACAGGACGGCTTCCCCGTGGCGCAGATCGCCATCAAGCGCGAGAACGCCGCGGGCATGCTCTTCTTCATCTTCCGCGCGGAAGACTTCGGGGTGAAACTCCCTTCGCCCGACCGCTGGTATATCTTCACGCAGGAGGATTGGTCGGCCGCGGTGCGCGGGGAGGCGGAGACCAAAACGTGCTTCATGGTGGCTGTCCGCGGCAAGCGCCAGCAACTGGAGGACTTCCTGAAATCGCTGTCGAAGGAAACCCCGGGCTGACGCCCGCCGGCCTTCCCAAAGCGTGTCATGCACTTTTCGCCCCGCTTGCCTCCCGCTCCAGGCGGCTGGCACAGCCGCCTCTACAACCAGGAGCGGGCTAAGTGCATGACCCATTTCAGACTAGCGGGAAAGCGATTCCGGGCTCCAATTCGACCTGGGCGCGGACGGTCGCTGGGCGGCGGCGGGCGCGGCTTCGGCGAGGCGGCGCGCGGCTTCCTCGCCGTAACGCTGTTCGATGACGCCTTGGGCGATCCCATCGGCCAGCTTGGCGCGGTAAGCCGGGCTGGCGCAAAGACCGGCCTCGGAGTTGTTGCTGAGGTAGCCGCACTCGATCAGCACCGCCGGGTATTGATTGTACCGCAACACGCGGAAGCGGGCGAATTTCCTGAAGCGGATCGGGGCGATCCGGCCAAGGTTCGTTTCGATGCGGCCCGCAAGCTGCGCGGCGGGGCCGGAGTTGTAATAGGCTTCCACGCCCCGGATGCCGTGGTTCCGGGAGTCGTTGAAGTGGATGCTGACGAAGACGGCGTTTTCCTGCATGTTCGAGATGGCCGCCCGGTCGTTCAACGGGATGAAGACATCGCAGGTGCGGGTCATGACCGTGCGCAAGCCGGCGCGGCGCAGATCGTCGTTTACATGGAGCGCGACGTCGAGGGCGTTTGCCTTTTCCAGGCCGCCGCGCCTGGAATGCGCGCCGGGGTCCTTGCCGCCGTGGCCGGGATCGATGACCACGGTCTGGAAGGTCCGGCTCGTGTCCTTGACGCCGGCGCACCCGGCGAGCAGAAGAACCGCCAGGAGCAATAGCGGCTTGCTATTGCCCATCCGACGTTCGACCGTGCCCTCATTCATGGCTTCATCCCGAAAGCAGGAATCGTGACAGGCCCCCTCAATCATCTCGCGGGCGAGAAGTCTCCTTACCTGCTTCAGCATGCGGGCAATCCGGTGGACTGGCATCCGTGGGGCGAGGAAGCCTTCGAAAAGGCGCGCCGGGAAGAAAAACCCATCTTTCTCTCCATCGGCTACTCGACCTGCCACTGGTGCCACGTGATGGAGCACGAATCGTTTGAAAACGCCGGCATCGCCGCCATCCTGAACGCGGATTTCGTCAGCATCAAGGTGGATCGCGAGGAGCGTCCGGACGTGGACCGGGTCTACATGAGCTTCGTCCAGGCGACCACGGGCGGCGGAGGCTGGCCGATGAGCGTCTTTCTTACGCCGGAACTGGAGCCGTTCACGGGCGGCACTTACTTCCCGCCCGTGGATATGCCCGGCAGGCCCGGGTTCCCCTCCATCCTGCGCCAGATCGCGGCCCTCTGGAAAACCGACAGGCAGCGCGTGCTCGACCAGGGCGGCCACATCCTCGCCGCCCTGCGGCAACACACCGCGTCCGGCGAGGGCGCAATGCCGGGCGGGGACGTTTTCCACGCTGCGTTCAGGCAAATCGCCCACGGGTTCGACCCGGAGCTGGGCGGCTTTGGCGGGGCGCCGAAGTTCCCGAGGCCGGTGACGATGAATTTCCTGTGCAGGCTGTTCGCGCGCGACGGGGAAGGGGACGGACGGCGGGCGCTCGAAATGAATCTCCTGACCCTGCGCAAGATGGCGGAGGGAGGCATGCACGATCAACTCGGCGGCGGGTTTCACCGCTATTCGGTGGATCGCTACTGGCACATCCCCCACTTCGAGAAGATGCTCTATGACCAGGCGCTGCTCGCCTGTTCGTATCTCGACGCCTTCCAGATAACGCGCCAGCCGCTCTGGGAAAGCGTGGCGCGGGACATCCTCGAATACGTCCGGCGGGAGATGACTGGCGGGGAAGGCGGCTTTTATTCCGCCGAAGACGCCGACAGCCAGTTCGAGCATGGCAAACCCGGCCGCGGCGAAGGCGCCTTCTACGTCTGGACGCGGGAGGAGATCCACCGCCTGCTTGGCGAGGAAGAGGCAAACGTCTTCGACCGCTATTTCGGCGTGGAGCCGGAGGGCAACGCCCCTCCCGGAAGCGACCCGCACGGGGAATTCACGGGGAAGAATACCTTGATCCAGCGCCATGCCATCGCGGAGGAGGATGTCCGCCGCAGCCTCGCCCGGAGCCGGGAAAAACTCCTGGCGGCGCGCGCGAGCCGTCCCCGGCCCGGCCTGGATGACAAAGTGATCACCGCGTGGAACGGGTTGATGATCTCGGCGTTCGCCCGCGCGGCGCAGGTGCTGGACGACGCGGGTTTTCTCGAATCGGCGCGCCGGGCCGCGCTTTTCCTGGAGACGCATCTTTACAAGGACGGGGCGCTCCTCCGCAGCTACCGCGAAGGGCCGGGCAAGACGGCGGGCTTCGCCGACGACTACGCCTTCCTCATCCAGGGATTGCTCGACCTCTATGAAGCCTCCTTCGAGATGCGCTGGCTCCAGTGGGCGATCCGGCTTCAGGAAAAACAGGACGAGCTTTTCCTGGATAAGACCTTCGGCGGGTATTTCGGGGTGACGGGCGACGACCCGCGCATCCTCCTGCGGATGAAGGAGGATTACGACGGGGCGGAGCCGTCTCCCAACTCTGTGGCGGCATTGAACCTGCTCCGGCTCGCCCAGTTCACGGGAGACGTCGCTTACGGGGAGCGGGCCAAGAAGACAATCGCCGCGTTTGGAGAGCAGTTGCACAGGATGCCTGGCGCCATGCCCCAGATGCTCGTCGCGCTCGACTTCGCCCTGTCGAAGCCGTTTCAGATCGTCATCGCGGGCGACCCGGGGGCGCTGCTCCGCGAAGTGCACCGGCATTACGTTCCCAACAAAGTGCTCATGGGCCCCGACGCGGGGCGTAAATGGCTGGCGGAAAACATGGAAGCCGCGGCTTACGTCTGCCGGGATTTCACCTGCCAGTCTCCCACGGACGATCCCGCAAAGCTGGGCGAATTGCTAGGCCGGCCGCGGCAAGAATGACGGATATGCGGCCTTTACATGCATGCCCAATAGGCTTAGACTGAGCGGCTTGAGTATGGATCTACAAATGACGGAGGCGAAAGGCGAGGTGTCGCGCCGGGAAGCCAGGCGGGGCAGCATTCGTCTTCGCCGAGGTAAGCACCGTGGGGAACGAGAAGTTCTTCGCGCACTGTTTGATAAGGCGCGCGGCCGCCTTTTTCGCGCCGCGTCCGATGCATTGGACGGCGCTGGAATCAGCTACAAGTTTCGAATCCCGGATGCAATGGAGGGCATCTCCAACGACAGAGTGGCGACGGAGAAATCAAAAGCACGTTTTCATTTGGAAGATCGTTATCCCGATTAATCTCGTCGCCCTGGGGGTATTGCTCGGTCATCTGCTTCGATAAGATTTGGCTGCATTTCGACCATTACTGTTTTATTGCGCGGCCTTTCTGCTGGCCGGCTCCGCCCATGCCCAGCGGAAGTTCGACTTCGCGCGCGATTCCTTCGCCTTCGCCAACGACACGCTCTGGGCTTATTCCATCGATGCGCAGGGGAATCTCCACATCCGCCAGCGGGCCAGGCCGCCGGAGTATTCCAGGCGCTGTTTCGTCCTGTGCCGGGCGGCCATCGAGTTTTACCGGTTCGTCCGGTTCGACCCGGGCTCGCCGAAGCTCTCCGACGCCGAATACCTGCGGCGCATCCGCCATGTCTGCCGCATCCCGGTCTGGTTCCCGCCGAGGGAACATGTGGTCATCCCCGGTTACGCGGACTTGCGATCCTTCTCGAAGGCCTACCAGCGCGTATTGGAACAAGAGCTCGGGAACTGGTGGCCCAGCTATTTCCGCGTGGGGAACTGGCGCATGGCCCTCCCATTCCCCAGAATCTGGCAGAAGAAGCTGGCAAACCAGCTCGCCGCGCGGCTGGACAAAGGCGCCATCCAGGCGGTCTTCATGACGTCTTTCCGGCCGCTGAACCATTGCGTCATCGCCTACGACTACAAGCGGACGCCCGGCGGCATCCGCTTCCAGGTCTATGACCCGAACACCTCGAAAGCTCCCAGCACCCTGACCTTCGACCGGGAATCCAGTTCCTTTCTTTTTGGGAGGACGACCTATTTCAACGGAGGCGCGGTGAATTGTTTCGAGGCGTACGTCGCCCCCTGGAAATAAAAGGCTCTCAATTCTGGCGCCGTGGACGTGGAAGGCACGGTTCTAGCTGGTTGGAAGAGAAGTGCTGACGATGAGTGCCAACGTTTCCGCGGAAGAACAGGAGCAGATTCTCCAGACGATTGAGATGTTCGAGGTCATCGCGCAGGCCAACCCGAACGATTGCCAGTCGCTGGAGATTCTGAAAGACGCCTACTGGAAACTCGGGCGGCAGAAGGAGGCCCTCACCGTCACCCGCAAACTTGCGGATACCTACACCTCCATGGGGCAGTATTCTTCGGCGCTCCAGGAATACGAAGGCATCCTGCAAAAGGAGCCGAACTCGCCCGAAGTCGCCGCGCTGCTCGAGGAAGTCACGGCCAAGCTTCAGCAATCCGGCAACAGCGAATCCCCGGCCGCCGTTTCCACCAATCACGGCGGCGCCATAGCCCTGGACTTCGGCAGCCTGGCCCAGGACGCCGACCTCATCACCACGGAGGCCACCCAGCGTGGCGAGACCGTCCGCAAGGAGATCATCCACAATCTCGACAACGACGGCAACGAGCCGCTGGCCAAATTCCTCATCCAGCACCGGCTGGCGCCGGAGGACGTGGTGCATCAGGCGATGGAGCACGTCCAGAAGACGAACAAGACCCTCGGCGGCCAGGCGCTCGCGGCCTCCCTCATCGACGAGATCGCCAAAAGCCACGCCGTCTCCCTGGACGCCCTCCTGTGCGGCATCCTCGAACGCTCGAAGTTCGCGTTCATCCCGCTCGATTACTACGACGTGGACCGCCAGATCGTCAAAATGCTCCCCGAAAGCCTGACCCTGGGCCGTCTCATCGCCCCTTTTGACATGATAAGCCGCACCGTCATGGTCGCGATGGCCAACCCCTTCGACGTCATGGGCAAGGAGGCGGTGCAGCAGCTTTTCGACTACAACATCCAGTGGCATCTCGCGGCGCCCGCGGCCATCTGCAAAGTGCTGCGCGACACGTACCGCCTGGACGCGCGCGACTAGAAGTCATGAGGTCATGAGCATCAAATCCTTCGGAGAACGGATAGCGGATGTCCTGATCGAGGACGGCCTCCTCCTGCCGAGCCAGCTCGACGAGGCGATGGACATCCAGAAGAAGCAGGGCGGCCGGCTCCTGAAGCTCCTGACCGACAAGCAATACGTCACCGAGCAGGACATGGTCATCAGCATGGGCCGCTGCCTCGACACGCCGCCCATCAATCTCTCCAAGGTCCGCGTCCCCGAAGAGATACTCGACATCGTGCCGAAGGAGATGGCGCGCGCGTACAAGCTCGCCCCCATCTGCAAGCTGGGGAACAAGCTCTTCGTCGCGATGGCCGACCCGCTCAACGTCCTGGCGCTCGACGACTTGCGCCAGCGGACGAAGCTCGAGATCGTCCCGATGATAACCACCGAGCGGAGCGTGAACGAAGCGCTCAGCGGGGTGAACAGCGCCGGCGCGGCGATGGACCAGATGTTGAAGGAAGCCGCGGCGTCCGGCAGCGCCGAGGTGGAGGAGGTGACCAACAAGCGGGAGGACATCGACCTCGACCGCCTGGCGCACGAGAGCGAGGACGCCCCCGTGGTCAAGATCGTCAACCTCATCCTCGTGCAGGCGCTCAAGGAAAAGGCGTCGGACATCCACATCGAGCCGTTTGAGAAAACCTTGAAACTCCGGTACCGCGTGGATGGCGCGTTGATCGAAGCCAGCTCCCCGCCCAAGGCGCTCCAGCTTCCCATCGCCTCCCGCATCAAGATCCTCGCCGGACTCGACATCGCCGAACGCCGCCTCCCGCAGGATGGCCGGTTCCGCATCCGCGTCTCCGGCAAGGAAGTCGATCTCCGCATCTCCGTCCTCCCCACCGTGCATGGGGAGAAGATCGTCATCCGTCTGCTGGACAAGGGCGCCCTTTCCGGCAGCGTCGAGCAACTCGGCATGGACGAATACACCCTCGCCCAGTTCCGCAAGGCCATCGACGCCCCGCACGGCATGATCCTCGTCACCGGCCCCACCGGCTCGGGCAAGACGACGACCCTCTACTCCGTCCTCCAGGAACTCAACAGCCCGGAATACAACATCGTCACGGTCGAGGACCCCATCGAATACCAGCTGCCCGGCGTCAACCAGGTCGCGGTCAAGAGCGACATCGGCCTCGACTTCGCCAGCGCCCTCCGCTCGATCCTCCGCCAGGACCCCGACATCGTCATGATCGGTGAAATCCGCGATAACGAGACCGCGGACATCGCCGTCAAAGCGGCCCTCACCGGCCACCAGGTGCTGAGCACCCTGCACACGAACGACGCCGCCGGCGCCATCACCCGTCTCGACGACATGGGCATCGAGCCGTTCCTTATTTCCAGTTCCATCCTGCTCGCCTGCGCTCAACGGCTTGTCCGCCGCATCTGCCCGAACTGCCGGGAGGAGTTTTCGCCCGACCCCGAAACGCTCTCGAAGCTTTCCATCGAGGATGGGGAAGACTCCGTCTTCTACCACGGCGTCGGGTGCGACCGGTGCAAACGGCGCGGGTATCTCGGGCGCGCGGCGATCATCGAAGTGCTGCCCGTCTCCGAGACGATCCGCCGGCTCATCATCAAGCGCGCCTCGGCGGCCGTCATCAAAAACCAGGCGACCAGCGAAGGAATGAAAACCTTGCGGATGGTTGGCATTGACAAAGCGCGCGAGGGGATTACGACTTTAGAGGAAGTCTGCCGGGTAACGGCGGAGGACCACTAGTGACTGCATCCCGCATCGACGGCGCGTTCATCCAACTCCGTCTCGCAGCCATCGCGCGCGAGCTTCCTCCGGGGTCGGCGGACGGCGCGCTTCCCGAAACCCTACGGATATCCGTTCCATTCGCGTGGATCGAGCCGCAGCTTGCAAAAGGCGCGGTGGAACTCCCGCGCGACCGCTTCGTGGAATCCCTGCCCGTCGAATGGCGGCCCCGCTTCCACCTCGCCGAAAACGTCTCCCTCCCGCTCGAGGAAATCCTCCTCAATCTGCCCGGGAATAATTCCTCCGAAGAAACGCCCCCTACGCCTTCCGCTCCCGCGCCCGATATCAAGGAAATAGCCGGCCTCATCCGCGCCCTTCCCGGCCTGGAGGGATGCGTCCTCCTCTCGGGGACGAACGGCGCGAGCGCGGGGGAAGTCCCGGTTCATCCCGACGATGTCCGGAAGATCGCCTCCAGCCTCGACGGCGCCGGCATGGCCGCCACCTTTCTAGTCCGCGACCGGTTTTGCCTTTGCGTCTTCCACGGCGGCGGCCGGGTCGGATTCGAGCCGGGCGTTCTGGAAAAGCTGGACTCCATCACCGGGAAAATGGCAAAAGGAGAGTAACTCCATGCCCATCATCAATTTCACAACCCGCGAAGTGCGGCTGAAGATCGCCCTTCATGGAACCCCGGCGTCCGGCAGGGCGGCCACCCTCGCCAAGCTGCACGCCGACAGCCCCGCCTCGAAAGGCGGCCTCGCCATACCGGAAGACGCGAAGGACAAGCCGTTCTCCTTCAGCTTCTCCGGCGAAGACCGGAGCGTTTTCGAAGGATTCACCACGCGGTTCGAGTTTCATTCCCTGACGGGCGGTCCGTCTTCGCCCGATTCCGTGCGGCTCCTGCTGCGGGATGCGGACGGAGTCGTCTTCGTAGTCGATTCCCAATGGGAAAAACTGGAGGACAACCTCCAGAGCCTCCAGGAGGCCGAAGAGGCCCTGAAAGCAGACGGCTCCGCGCTGGATGAAATCCCCTGGGTTCTCCAGTACAACAAACGCGACCTCCCGGAAGTAGCCCCGGCCAACTACATCGACTTCCTTCTCAACAACCGCTCGAAACCCGCGCCCGTCTTCGAAACCGTGGCAACCACGGGAGACGGCATTCCCGCGCTGCGAAAGGCAATCGTGGAACGAGTCCTCGCCCGCTTCGCCGAAGAATATGGGCAGAAACTCGTGGCCCCGGAAGAGCAAGCCTCCTCCGCCGCGTAGTTTTACGGCTGCACTTCCAAACCGGCACGATGTCCGGCTTCTTGGCGCTCCCGCGCGTGCGCCAGCCCCCGAGCGGCGTCGTTGTCGTTGTAGAGGCGGCTGTGCCAGCCGCCTGGAGCGGGAAGCAGCATCAGAGTTCCAGGTCGTCAGTTAGTTAGATTAGACTTAGACTAAACAACCAACAGCGCGGTAACGAATCAAATTTTTCACTTGCGGGGCTGCTTTTTGTGGTTAAAATGCAAGCAAGCACTTACATGAATATCGAACCGCCAGTTTTGCCCAAGTCGCCTCATTCCACCCAGGAACGCCTCCTGGACGCCGCCGCGCGGGTGTTCGCACGCGATGGCCTCCAAAGGGCCACCACGCGCGAAATCGCCTCCGAAGCCGGCGTGAACGAGGTGACGCTTTTTCGCCATTTCCACCACAAGGAGAATCTCCTCGCGGCCGTGTTTCGCAGGGCCGCGACGGATTACGCCCAGGCGCTCGGGGAGGGGGATTCCTCGACGCAGGATATCCATCGCGATCTGCTGCGGTGCGCCCGCCGTTACCATGAATTGCTGGAGGCGAACGAGGCGCTCATCCGCATGCTCATCGGGGAGGCTTCCCGGTACCCGGAGCATGCGAGGAAGGTCATCCACGAGGCCATCCAGCCGCTTCGGATGAAGCTGATCGGTTACCTGGAGGCGGGCAAGGCCGCGGGCGCGGTTCGCGAGGCGCTGGATGTCGGCCCGGCGGTCGATGTCTTCACCGGGATGCTCCTGGCCGCGATGCTCCGCCGGACATCCCAATGCGCGCCCGCCGAGTATTCGCGGCACGATTATCTCAACACCGCGGTCGATGTTTTCGTCCGCGGCATCCAGACGGAGGCCAGATGAAAACCGCCGAACCGCCCGCCGCCGTTCAAATCCCGCTCGATCCCGTCGAGGACGCGCCGCCCGCCAAAAGGCCGTTTTTCCGAAGGCCGGCCGTTATTCTCCTGCTGCTCGCGGCCGCCATCGCGGGCGTGGTTTTTGGGGCTGTCGTTCTTTTGCACGCGCTCACGCACGAAACGACGGACGACGCGTTCATTGACGGCAATGTCGTTTCCATCGCGCCGAAGATCGCGGGGAAGGTGCTCTCCGTCCGCGTGACGGACAACCAGGCTGTGAAGAAGGGCGACCCGCTTTTCACCATCGACCCGGCGGACTGCCAGGCGCTCGTGGAGCAGCGGAAGGCCGCCCTGGAAGTGGCGCTGGCGAAACAGGGGAGCGCCGACGCCTCGGTCCGGCAATCGCGGGCGCATGTGAAGACCATCGAACTCGCGGTGCAGTCCGCGCAGGCTTCCGCCGACGAGGCGCAGGCCTCGGCCAGCCTGGCGAAGGCCGACTTCGAGCGGAGCAAATCCCTCTCCGGCGGCGGCGTCATATCGAAGCAGGACTATGACCATTCGTTTACCGGGTCGGTCACGGCCATCGCGGTCTTGCAATCGAAAGTCCGGCAGGTGGACGCCGCGGTCGCCTATGTAACGGAGGCGCGCACCATGGCCGACTCCGCCGTGGCGGAAGCGGCGGCGGCGAGGGCGTCGGTGGCGCAGGCGAAGGCCGCGCTGGCCGAGGCGCAGTTGCAGCTTTCCTATACGCAGCCCGTCGCGCCGGAGGAGGGCATCGTCACGAACAAAGCCGTGGAGGCCGGCGATTACGTGCAGGTCGGCCAGACGCTGGCGGCGATCGTGCCGCACCGGGTGTGGGTCACGGCGAACTTCAAGGAGACGCAGATAACCGCGATGCGCCGGGGCCAGCCGGTTGAAGTCGGAATCGACGCGTACCCGGGCCGGAAGCTGAAGGGGCATGTCGACAGCATCCAGGCCGGAAGCGGGGCGCGGTTCAGCCTGCTGCCGCCGGAGAACGCCACGGGCAATTTCGTGAAGGTCGTCCAGCGGGTGCCGGTCAAGATACTGCTCGACGGCAACCCGGAGGAAGGCGAAGTGTTCGGCCCCGGCATGTCCGTGGTTCCGGATGTGAGGGTGCGCGACGGCGTCGCGGCGGCCTTTGTCGTGACGGCGCTGGCCGCGGCGGCGATCGTCGCGCTGGTGATCGGCGGACTGTTCCTCCTGGCGAAAGCGCGCCGCGGATGAGCGCCGAGCAGGAGCAGCATTGGACGCCGAGCCACAGTCCGATGCTCATCGCCTTCTCGGTGATGCTCGCGACCTTCATGGAGGTGCTCGACACTTCCGTCGCGAACGTCTCGCTGCCGCACATCGCGGGAAACCTTTCCGCCACGCCGGAGGAAGCGACCTGGGTGCTCACGAGCTATCTTGTCGCGAACGCCATCATTCTTCCCGCGACCAACTATCTCGGCGGCCTCTTTGGCAGGAAACGGTTTTTCCTGGGGTGCATCGTCCTCTTCACCCTCTCCTCCGCGTTGTGCGGGGCGGCGAACAGCCTCGGCTTCCTCATCCTGGCGCGCGTCTTGCAAGGCGCGGGGGGCGGCGCGCTGCAACCGATCTCGCAAGCCGTCCTGCTCGAGAGCTTTCCTCCCGCGAAGCGCGGCTCGGGCATGGCGATCTTCGCGATGGGCGTGGTCGTGGCGCCGATCCTCGGGCCGACGCTCGGCGGCTGGATAACCGACAACTTTTCCTGGCGCTGGATTTTCTATATCAATCTGCCCATCGGCCTCATCGCCATTTTGATGGTGAATACATTCATCGAAGACCCGCCCTATCTGAAGAAAACGGCGGGACGCATCGACTACATCGGCTTCGGTCTGCTCGCGGTCTGGCTGGCGACGATGCAATTCATCCTGGACAAAGGGCAGGAACTCGACTGGTTCGGTTCGCACCTCATCGCCTGGTGCTTCGTCATCTCCTGCCTCGCATGCGTGGCATTCATCGCCCATGAATTGACGGTCGCGGATCCGTTGGTCGATCTCCGGATATTGAAGAACCGCAACTTCGCCGTGGGGGTCGGCCTCATCACCCTGCTGGGCGCGCTGCTCTACGGCACCACCGCCGTGCTGCCGCTGTTCATGCAGGAGTTGCTCGGCTATCCCGCGCTCGCCGCCGGCCTCGCGATGAGTCCGCGCGGCATTGGGGCGTTCACCGCCACCATGCTTGTCGGGCGGCTCGTCGGGAAGGTCAACAACCGGATGTTGATCGCATTCGGGTTCCTCATCCTGGCGTATTCGTCCTTTATGCTCGGGAGCGTCAACCTGGGCATCGGGATGAAGAACATCATCTGGCCGAGCATTTTGAACGGCATCGCCATCAGCTTCATCTTCGTGCCGATGACGACGTCCACCATGGGCACGCTGAGCCAGCGGCAGATGGGAAACGCAACCGGCATCTTCAATCTCATGAGGAATGTCGGCGGCAGTCTGGGCATCGCGGCCATCACCACTTTCATAGCGCGCGGGGCCCAGGTGAACCAGGCGCTGCTGGTCGGGCATTTGTCGCCGTTCAAGCCGGGTTACCGGCAACGGCTCGCGGGGATCCAGGCCGGGCTGGCCGTGCACACGGGCTCCTGGCAGGCGGCGAGGCAGGCGCACGGATTATTGTACGGGGTATTGCAGCAGCAGGCGAACCTGGTGACCTACGTGCATAACTTCCGGCTGTTCGGCATCGTCTGCCTTGTCTGCACGCCGCTGGTGCTCCTTTTCAAGAAGGTCGGGAAACCGAAGGGCCCCATCGCGGCCCATTGATTTTCAGGCGGCGTCCGCTTCGCGCCAGAGATACCAGGCGGCGGTGGTGGCGTAGGGACGCCAGATTTCTCCATACGCGAGGATTTCCTTCGGCTTCGGCATTTCGTCCAGGCCGAAGGCGACGCGGTAGCCGTTGCGGATCCCGAAATCATCCGCGGGCAGCACGTCGGGCCGGCCGAGCTTGAAAATCAGCAGCATTTCCACGGTCCAGCGCCCGACTCCGCGGACTTGCGTCAGGCGCTCGATGATCTCGTCGTCCCCGAGCTTCATGATCGCGCGATGGCTCGGCACGAGGCCGGAAAGCGTCTTCTCCGCGATATCGCGCAACGAGGCGATCTTCTGCCGGGAAAACCCCGACGCGCGCAAGGCGTCGTCGCCGACGGAAGCAAGTTCGGAGGCGTTGGGGAAACGGCGGCGGTTCGGGAAGAGCGCGAGGAACCGGCGCAGGATGCTTTCCGCGGCGGTTCCGTTCAACTGCTGGTGGGCGACGGCGCGGACGAGCGATTCGAACGGGGAGAGGCGCGTATCCGCGACGAGATCGCACGGGCCGTGCGCGGCGATGAGGCGGCGCATGACTTTACACTTCCTCTTGAGATGGGCGATGGCTTCAGGCGTCATGGTTTTTTTGAGTCCGCGGAGAGGTCGAAAAGCGCGACGCCGGGATTCTGTTTCTCGAAATAGCCGAGCGTCCACGCGTTGGGAAAAAGAACCACGGGTTCCTCGTCGCTGTCGCGCGCGATCCGGCAGCCGGTTGGCAGTTTCACTTCCTTCAATTCCTCCGGCGTTCCGCCCGCGCGGAGCCATTTCACGGCTTCGTACGGCGCGGGCTCCAGCCGCGATTGCGCGCCGTATTCGGACTCGAGGCGGTACTGGACGACCTCGAACTGCAACGGGCCGACCGCCGCGAGAAGAGGGACGCGCCGGCCGGCGCCGGTCAAATGGAAGACCTGGATGACGCCCTCCTGCAGGAGCTGCTCGACCCCTTTGCGGAATTGTTTGAACTTCGACGGGTTCGGATTGTCGAGCCTGGCGAAGCACTCGGGCGGGAAGCGGGGGATTTCATTATACACCACCGAGCCGTCCTCGCTGAGCGTGTCGCCGATGCCGAAGTCGGCGTGGCCCACCAGCCCCACGACGTCGCCAGCGAAGGCTTCGTCGACGGTCTCGCGCTCCTGGCCGAAGAGCTTGTGCGAACTCGAGAGCCGCACCCGTTTGCCGGACTGCGCGTGGGTCACGACCATGTCGCGCTCGAACCGCCCGGAACAGACGCGGACGAACGCGATGCGGTCGCGGTGTTTCGGGTCCATGTTCGCCTGGATCTTGAAGACGAAACCGGAGAACGCCGGGTCGTCCGGGGCGATGACGCGGCCCCCGGCCTTGTGCGGAGCGGGCGGGGAGGAGCGTTTCAGAAACGAGTCGAGGAGAAGCTGGACGCCGAAATTGTTCGCCGCGCTGCCGAAATAGACCGGGGTCAATCCGCCCGCAAGGACGGCTTGGGCGGAGTATTCCACGCCCGCGTGTTCGAGCATCTCGAGGTCTTCGAGAACGCGCGCGCGGGTTTGCGCGTCGAGCTTTTCGCGGACGAGCGGGTCGTCCAGGTTCGTGATCGTGACCGGCGCGCGGTACGCGCCTTCGCGGGTGCGCTCGAAGAAGTGGACTTCCTTCGTCTGCCGGTCATAGACACCCCGGAAATCCGGGCCGGCGCCGAGGGGCCAATTCACCGGGAACGCGCCGATGCCGAGCACGTTTTCCAGTTCGTCCAGGAGAGCGAGCGGATCGCGCGCGGGGCGGTCCAGCTTGTTCATGAAAGTGAAGATGGGCACGCCGCGGCGGCGGCAGACCTCGAACAGTTTCCTGGTCTGGCTCTCGATGCCCTTGCCGGCGTCGATGACCATCACCACCGCGTCCACGGCGGTCAGGACGCGGTACGTATCCTCCGAGAAATCCTTGTGGCCTGGCGTGTCGAGCAGGTTCAGGCGGTAGCCGTCGTAGTCGAACTGGAGCACCGTGGAACTGATCGATATGCCGCGCTTGCGCTCGAGTTCCATCCAGTCGGAGGTCGCGGCCCGGGCCGATTTGCGCGCCGTCACCGAACCGGCGAGCTGCACCGCGCCGCCGTACAGGAGCAGCTTCTCCGTCAGCGTCGTCTTGCCCGCGTCGGGATGCGAGATGATGGCGAATGTGCGGCGCCTGGCTATCTCCTCTTTCATCGGCGGCAGTCTCCCGAATCGCGCCGCAAACCGCAAGCGCCGGCGCCGCTTGTGGAAAAAGCGGCGGGCGGCTAGTATAGCGGTCCCTATGGATTCTCCCACTTCCGCCAAACGTGCGTTTTCTTCCCTCATCGTGGACGGCGCGGAGCGCGCCCCCAGCCGCGCGATGCTTTATGCCGTCGGTTTCAAACGCGAGGATTTCAAGCGATCCCAGGTCGGCATAGCCTCGACCTGGAGCATGGTGACCCCTTGCAACATGCACATCGACGGCCTCGCCCGCGAGGCCGCCGCAGGGGTTGACGCGGCGGGGGGCAAGCCGGTCATCTTCGGCACGATCACGGTTTCCGACGGCATTTCGATGGGGACGGAAGGGATGAAATATTCCCTCGTCTCGCGCGAGGTCATCGCGGATTCCATCGAGACGGTGGTGGCGGGCGAAGGCTTCGACGGCGTCGTGGCCATCGGCGGTTGCGACAAGAACATGCCGGGGTGCCTCATCGCTTTGGCGCGGCTGAACCGGCCCGCGGTCTTCGTCTATGGCGGCACGATCCTTCCCGGCTGCCTCACGGGGCGGCTCCTGGACATCGTTTCCGTTTTTGAAGCGGTCGGCGCGCACGCCAACGGCGGCATCGGCGACGCGGAACTGGCGGAGATCGAGGAGAACGCCATCCCGGGCGCGGGTTCGTGCGGCGGGATGTACACGGCGAACACCATGGCCTCGGCCATCGAAGCGCTCGGCATGAGCCTGCCGAACAGTTCCGCGCAGGCCGCGCTCTCGCAGGCGAAGCGGGATGACTGCCGCCGCGCGGGCCAGGCCGTGCTGAACCTGCTGGAGAAGGGCGTCCGCCCGCTCGACATCATGACGCGCGAGGCGTTCGAGAACGCGATCACCGTGGTCATCGCGCTCGGCGGTTCGACCAACGCCGTGCTGCATCTTCTCGCGATGGCCCATGCCGCCCGCGTTCCGCTGAAGATCGACGACTTCACCGAGATCGGGAAGCGCGTTCCCGTGCTCGCGGACTTGAAGCCGAGCGGGAAGTATCTCATGTCGGAGTTGGTGGAGATCGGCGGCATACGACCCTTGATGAAGACGTTGCTGGACAAGGGGTTGCTGCATGGCGGCTGCGTGACCGTCACGGGCCGGACGGTGGCGGAGAACCTCGCGGACGTGGAGCCGTATCCCGCGGGGCAGCGCATCATCCGGCCCTGGGAAGAGCCGATCAAGCCGGAGAGCCACCTCGTCATCCTCTACGGCAACCTGGCGCCCACCGGCGCAGTCGCGAAGATCTCGGGCAAGGAAGGGCTGCGCTTCAGCGGAACGGCGCGCGTGTTCGAGGCGGAGGAACTGGCGCTGGCGAAAATCCTGGACGGCACCATAACCAAGGGCGACGTCATCGTCATACGCCATGAAGGGCCGCACGGCGGGCCGGGGATGCGCGAGATGCTGGCCCCCACTTCCGCGGTGATGGGCAAAGGCCTCGGCAAGGACGTGGCCTTGATAACCGACGGGCGGTTCTCGGGCGGCAGCCACGGGTTCGTCGTCGGGCATATAACCCCGGAAGCAAGCCGCGGCGGCCCGCTGGCCATCGTGCGGGACGGCGACCAAATAACCATCGACGCCGAGAAGCGCACCATCGACGTGGAGCTTCCCCTCGAGGAAATCGAAGCCCGCCTCGGGGCCTGGGAGGCGCCCGCCCCGCGTTACACCAGAGGCGTCCTCGCCAAGTACGCGCGGGTGGTCGGCTCGGCTTCCACGGGCGCCGTCACCGACGGTTCCGCGCCGTGAAATTATGACGCGCGCGTTGACATCGCTTGAGCCTCTCACTAGGGTCCGGTGTGCGCGGCGCAGTGGAGGCGCATCCTCGTGACAAACCCCGAATACGTCCTTGAGATCCTGGTCGACGTAGGGATCGTAACCCGCAAACAGGTGGATGCCGCGCGCGCGGAGGCCAAGGACGGCGACGTCATCGCCGCTTTGATCAACCTCGGGATCGTCACGGAGGAGGACATCATCCGGGCGCTGTCGGGGCACGCCACGATGGACTTCGTGGACCTGACGCAGATGGCGATCAGCGAGGAGGTCATCTCCCTCATCCCCGGCGACATCGCCAGGAAATACCGGGTTATACCCGTGGCGCTGCTGGACACGAGCCTCATGGTCGCCATCGACGACCCGCTCAACTTCGACACGTTCGACAACCTGCGCTACGTCCTGAAGCGCGACCTGGATTTCATCTGCGCCACCCCGAGCCAGATCGACAGTTCCCTCATCAAATACTACGGCAGCGCCGAGGAAGCGGCGGATGTCCTTCGCAAACAGCTCGGCGAGGATATCGAGATCGGCGGCGATATCGCCATCGGCGGCGACGGCGGGCAGGAATCGGGCGACGCGCCCATCATCAAGATGGTGACGATGCTCCTGCTGGAAGGGTACAAGAGCCGGGCGAGCGACATCCACCTGGAGCCGCTGGAAAAAAGTTTCCGCGTCCGGTTCCGCGTGGACGGCGTGCTGCACGAGATGCAGAGCCCGCCGAAGAAGCTCCAGTCGGCCATCGTCAGCCGCCTCAAGATCATGACCGGGTCGATGAGCATCGCCGAGAAGCGCCTGCCGCAGGACGGGCGCATCCAGGTGAAGATCGGCAAGAAATCGATCGACCTGCGCGTCTCGACCATCCCGACCAATCACGGGGAGAGCGTCGTCATGCGTATTCTCGACAAATCGAGCCTCTCGCTCGGCTTGCCCGAACTCGGCTTCCTCAGCGACGACCAGGAAGTCTTCGAGCGCCTGCTCAATCTGCCGGACGGCATCCTGCTCGTCACGGGCCCCACCGGTTCGGGCAAGACCACGACCCTCTACGCGTGCCTCCACTACATCAACAAGCCGGATCGCAAGATCATCACCGTGGAAGACCCCGTCGAGTACCAGATGACAGGCATCAACCAGGTGCAGGTCAATTCGGATGTCGGCATGACCTTCCCGGCGGCGCTCCGCTCGATGCTGCGCCAGGCGCCGAACATCATCATGATCGGCGAGATTCGCGACGTGGAAACGGCGAACATCGCCATCAACGCCAGCCTCACGGGCCACCTCGTCTTCAGCACTCTCCACACCAACGACGCCCCCGGCGCCGTCGCCCGCCTCGTCGATATCGGCGTGCAGCCGTTCCTCGTCTCCAGTTCCGTGCGGGCCATCATGGCGCAACGCCTCGTCCGCAAGCTCTGCCCGAAGTGCAAGCAGCCCCACTCCCTCTCCGAAGCCGAGATGCGCGCGCTGCGCATCGACCACGGCCAGTTGGGCGACGCAAACGTCATGAAAGCGGTCGGCTGCGACCAGTGCCGCCACCTCGGCTACAAGGGCCGGATCGGGATTTTCGAAATCCTGATCATCGACGACGAGACGCGCTTCATGATCAACGACCGCGCTTCGACCCTCCAGATCCGCAAGCGCGCGCGGGAACTCGGCATGCGGACGTTGCGCGAGGACGGCGTGCGCAAAGTCCTGGCCGGAAGCACCACGGCGGAGGAAGTCATCGCCGCCACGATGGTCGACGCCGACTAGCGGAGTCTCCTCAATGTCCGCCGCCCCGATGGAAGACCTTCTGCGACTCGTCGTGGAAGAAAACGCCTCGGACCTCCATCTTTCCGCCGGCTCGCCGCCCGCGTTGCGCATCCGAGGGAGCCTCACGAAGCTCAACGCGCCGCCGCTGACCCCGGAGGACACCGCCGCGCTCGCGCGCGCCATCGCGAGCGAAGACCAGATGGCCAGGGTCTCGGAGGACGGGAGCGTCGATTTCGCCTTCTCCTTCCACGAGGACCGGTTTCGCGCCAGCGTGTACCGGCAGCGCGGCGCGGTGGGCGTCGCGTTGCGGCTCATACCAAAGAACCTCATGACGCTGGAGGAGATCGGCCTGCCGCCCGCCGTGCGCAAGCTGCTGGACCTGCCGCGCGGCCTGGTGCTCGTGACCGGCCCGACCGGTTCCGGCAAGACGACGTCGCTGGCGAGCATGCTCAACGTCATCAACCGGGAGCGGCGCGGGCACATCATGACCATCGAAGACCCCATCGAATATTTCCATGCCCACGGGCTGGGCATCGTGAACCAGCGGGAGGTCGGCGTCGATGTCCCCAGTTTCGCGGAAGGCCTGCGCCGCGCCTTGCGCCAGGACCCGGATGTCATCCTCGTCGGCGAGATGCGCGACCTGGAGACGATGGAGATCGCCATAACCGCCGCCGAGACGGGCCACCTCGTCTTCTCCACCCTGCACACCACCGGCGCCGCGCGCACCGTCGATAGAATAGTCGACGCCTTCCCCGCCTCCCGCCAGGAGCAGGTGAGGATACAACTCGCGGGCAACTTGAAAGCGGTGCTCTCCCAACTCCTCCTGCCGCGGCAGGACGGCAAGGGGCGCGTCGCCGCCTTCGAACTGATGATCAACACCCCCTCCATCGCCACCCTCATCCGCGAGAACAAGACCTTCCGGATTGCGAGTGACATCCAGACGGGATCAAAGTATGGTATGGTGTCGCTGGAGGCGAACCTTGCCGACCTGCATCAGCGCGGGATCATCTCCCGCGACGAGGTGACGGCCAAGGCGCAGGACCCGGAAGCCGCCGCGCAGTTGCTAGGCAAACAATGAACGCCAAACAGGTACTCGACCTCTTCGTGGAGCGGGGCGTCGTCGATCCCGACCAGGTGGATGACATCGTCCGCGAGATAACCGGCGCCAACCGGGGCGTCCAGGAAGTCCTGGTCGATTTCGGCTTTGTCACCGAAGAGCAATTTTTCAAGGCCATCGCCGATTCGCTCGGAACCGATTACGTCGACCTGAAGGATTTCGATCCTCCGCCCGAAGTCCTGCGGCTGCTGCCCGCGGGCCTCGCCCGGCTTCACGGCGCCATGCCGCTCGGGATGAGCGGCGACGCCGTCACCGTCGCGCTCGTCGACCCGATGAACCCGACCGCCGGGGACGATTTGCGCTTCGCCCTCGGCAAGAATGTCCACGTCGTCGTCTCGCCCACGCACCAGATCGAGGAACTGCTCCGGACAAAGTACACCACGGACATGGCGAACATGGACGAAATCCTCGCGGAGTTCGCCAAGGAAGGCGAAGTCTCCTTCGCGGCGGGCGCCGAGGGTTTCGGCAGCGGCCAGAACGTCGAGGCCGAAGCCAACGCCACGCCGATCATCCGTTACGTGGACCTGATCCTCTATCAAGCGATCCAGGACAGGGCCAGCGACATCCACTTCGAACCGTTCGAGAACGAATTCAAAATCCGCTACCGGGTCGACGGCGCGCTTTACGAGATGGCCCCCCCGCCGCGGCACCTGGCTCTGCCGGTCATCTCCCGCGTCAAGGTCATGGCCAACCTGAACATCGCCGAACGCCGTCTGCCGCAGGACGGGCGCATCCAGAAGTCGATCGGCGGGCGGCAGGTCGATCTCCGCGTCTCCACCCTGCCGACGCAGTTCGGCGAGAGCGTCGTGCTCCGCGTGCTGGACCGCAGCACCATCAACCTGAGCCTCGAAGCGCTTGGCATGCCGGACTACATCTACCAGTTCATCCTGGAGACCATCGAACGGCCCAACGGCATCTTCATCGTCACCGGCCCCACCGGCTCGGGCAAGACCACAACGCTCTACGCGTGCCTCAACAAGATCAACACCATCGACTCGAAGCTCCTCACCGCCGAAGACCCGGTGGAGTATGACATCGAGGGCCTCATCCAGGTGCCCGTCAACGAGCAAATCGGCCTCACCTTCGCCAGGATATTGCGCGCCTTCCTCCGCCAGGACCCGGACCGCATCATGGTGGGAGAAACCCGCGACCTGGAGACCGCGCAGATTTCCATACAGGCCTCGCTCACGGGCCACCTCGTTTTTTCCACGCTTCATACCAACGACGCTCCCGGCGCGGTCACCCGCTTGATAGACATGGGCGTCGAGCCGTTCCTCATCTCCTCCTCGCTGGAAGCCGTCCTTGGGCAGCGCCTCATCCGGCGCATCTGCTACAACTGCCGCACCGCGTACGAGCCGACCGAGGCCATCCTCTCCCAACTCGGCCTCTCCCCGCATGAGATCGGCGACAAGAACTTCTACTACGGCAAGGGTTGCGAGGTTTGCAACCACACCGGCTACAAGGGCCGGAAAGGCATTTACGAGTTGCTCCGCGTCAGCGATCCCATCCGCGAATTGATCAACCAGCGCGCGCCGTCCGTGGTATTGAAACAAAAGGCCATCGAACTGGGGATGGTCACCCTGCGCGAGGACGGCCTGCGAAGCATCTATGACGGGGACACCTCCATCGAGGAAGTCCTCAAGTACACCTGACCCGCTTTCCTATCGACAATACGGATCGCAAGAACTAAATTCGGACCAGCCCCCTCGTTAAATCCCCATGCCCAGGTATAACTACGTCGCCCTTGATGCGCGAGGGCAGGAGTCCACCGGAGTGCTGGACGCCCCTTCGCAGAATGATGTCGTAGCCCAGCTTCGCAAGTCCGGGTTCTTCCCGACCAGCGTCGTGGAGGAAGGCAAAGGCGCGGTCGCCAAGGCGAAGAAGGGCGGCAAACCCGCTAAAGCCGGCGTGCAATCGCCCGCCGGGGCGAAGCCCAAGGGCGCGGCGAAGAAGAAGGTCAAGACGAAGACCCTCATGATCTTCACCCGGCAACTGGCGACCCTCATCGACGCCGGGCTGCCCTTGCTGCGCGGTCTCACCGTCCTCGCCAAGCAGGAGAAAGACCTCGCCCTCAAGCACGCCATCGGCGCGCTGGCGGACTCCGTGCAAGGCGGCAGCACCTTCTCGGAAAGCCTGGCCCAGCACCCCAAAGTTTTCAACAAACTCTACATCAACATGGTCAAGGCCGGCGAAGTCGGCGGCGTGCTCGAACTCGTCCTGAACCGGCTCGCCGAGTTCCAGGAGAAAGCCGAGAAGATCAAGGGCAAGGTCGTCGCCGCGATGTTTTACCCCATCGCCGTCATGCTGATCGCCGTCATCATCGTGACCTTTCTCATGATCGTCATCGTTCCGAAGTTCCAGGCGATCTTCAAGGACATGCTCAACGGCAAACCGCTGCCGGCCATCACCCAGTTCGTCATCAACATCAGCGACGCCTTCCAGAATCACTTCCTCGTCGCCATCGGCATCATCATCGTCATCGTCATCGCTTACAAGTTCGCCGCCCGCACCGACGCCGGGCGCGTATTCCTCGACCGGCTGAAACTCAAGATGCCCGTCTTTGGCGACATCATCCGCAAGACCTCCATTTCCCGGTTCAGCCGCACCCTCGGCACGCTGGTCACCAGCGGCGTCCCGATCCTCCAGGCGTTGAGCATCACCAAGGAGACGGCGGAGAACTCCGTCATCGGCGACGCCATCGGCAAGGTCCACGACAGCGTCAAGGAGGGCGAATCGATCGTCCACCCGCTCGAAGCCAGCGGCGTCTTCCCCCCGATGGTCATCAGCATGATCGACGTCGGCGAAGAGACCGGCCAGTTGCCCGAGATGCTCCTGAAGATCGCCGAGGTCTATGACGACGAGGTGGACAACGCCGTGAGCAGCCTCACCTCCATGCTCGAACCGATCATGATCGTCTTTCTCGCCGTCGTCGTCGGCACCATCGTCATCGTCTTATTCATGCCGCTCATCACCATCATCCAAACCATGTCCAGCGGCGGCAACGGCTAGAGCGTGTCATGCAACTTTTCGCCCCCATTCCCCCGCGTCCCGCGAGTTGTTCCCCGAGTTGCGTCGTTGTAGAGGCGGCTGTGCCGGCCGCCTGGGGCGGAAGATCACCAAAGCGCCGTTGCGGTTCCTGCTTTTATTAAGCAACCAAGGGCATGACACGCTCCAGAGATTTCCCCCCTTCGTGAAAAGACCAATAAACGCCAAGCGCCGGCGCAGCTTCACCTTGATCGAACTGCTGACGGTGGTGGCGGTGATCGGCATCCTGGCCGCCATCGTCCTCGGCGCGGCGGGCTACGTGCAGAACAAAGCGGCGCTATCCCGCGCCTCCTCCGAAATCCAGGCCCTGGAAAACGCCTGCGAGGGCTACAAGGCCGACAATGGGACGTACCCCAGGACAAGCGGGTCGGCGACGACCTCGACGGACGGTTTGTCTGCCAGGAACACTTACACGCCCACCAGCTACCAGACCCAGAGTTTGTTCCTTTACACCGCTCTCACCGGGGATACGAACGGCGCGGGCGTCGCCACGGTCTCCTACTTCCCCATCAAGCCCGCCATGTGCTACCGGACGACGATGTCGGCGGCCATCAGCGGTTCCAACACGGTGCAATTCCTCATGGACCCGTGGGGAAACAGCTACGGGTATTCCACCGCCGGCCAGGTAAGCGGGACGAGCGGCTACAACTCCACCTTCGACCTCTGGAGCACCGGCGGGAACACCAGTTCAAGCGGCACGGGCCAGTGGATCAAAAACTGGTAAATCAGATCGCCGCAACCTTGGGGGCGCGGAAGCGGTGCGGCCTCGGCAGAGTCGAGCCCGCCAGCGGGCGGCAGTACCGGAGGAAGGCGTCCGTGACGCCGTTGCCTTCGCCGTTCAGGAATTCGTCCGGCATGTGGCGGGTCTTTCCGGCCACGTCCGCCAGCGGCGCGAGAGCGTATTCAACGCCGTAATCCAGGATCGGGCGGCGGATGACCACCGAGCCGTCCTTGTCATCCAGCAAGGCGTATTGGACGGCCATCTCTCCCACTTCGCGCGCTTCCCGGGCGTCGCGATCCGACACCACGCCCATGAACGACCTCTGCAGATAGCCAAAGGTGTCCGCGCGAACGCGCTTCAGTTTCAATTTATCCTTGAGCAGACCCGCCAGGAGATCGCCCAGCGCTCCCGTGCCGGAAAGCTGCACGTTGCCGTGCGCGTCGCGCTCGACGGTTGTCGCAAGCTTGGTGGCGATGGCCTCGCCCGCTTCGTCCTGGATGCCTTCCGAGACCGCGATAATGCAGAGGCCTTCCTTGTGCATGACGCGATCCACATCCGCCAGAAACCGGTCGGTGGAAAAAGGCCGCTCCGGCACGTAAATGAGATGCGGCCCGTCATCGGGATACTTTTGGGCGAGCGCGGAAGCCGCCGTGAGGAACCCCGCGTGCCGCCCCATCACGACGCCGATCAGCACCCCTTCGAGCGCCCGGTTGTCCAGGTTCAACCCCATGAACGCCTGCGAAACAAACCGCGCCGCGGAGCCGAAGCCGGGGCAGTGGTCGTTGCAGGCCAGGTCGTTGTCGATCGTCTTCGGGATGTGCACCGCGCGGAATTCGTAGCCGATGTCCCTCGCCTGCTGGTTTACGATTCGCACCGTGTCGGAGGAATCGTTCCCGCCGGCATAGAAGAAGTAGCGGATGTCGTGCTTACGCATGATTTCGAACATGCGCGCGCAGTATTCCTCATCCGGCTTGTCGCGGGTCGAGAGCAGCCCCGAGGAAGGGGTGGCCGCGACCAATTCCAGGTTGTCGGGCGTCTCGCGGCTTAGGTTGATGAAGTCCTCCTTGACGATGCCGCGCACCCCGTGGAGGGCGCCATACACGGAACGCACCTGGGCGTATTTGCGCGCTTCCAGCGCCACGCCCACTACGCTCTGGTTGATGACGGCGGTCGGGCCGCCGCCTTGCGCGACGAGTATATTTCCGGGGTTCATGGCTCAAAGAGTCGCCCAACCCGGCGCGCATTGGCAATTCCTTTCGCGATCATTGCGCCGGCTCTTGCGGCGGAGACGGCGGGGCCTCGCCGGGCGGCGGCGTTGGCCCGGGCGTGGTCGCCGCTTCGGGGCCGGTGCGGATGTTCCGGTCGTCCGTGGCGCCGCCGGCGGGGACTTTCGTCTTATGTTTGGCGGCTTCCTTCTGCCGTTGCTGCTGCGCTTTCCAGGAGTTGCCGAGATACCGCTCGTAAGCCTTCTCCCTGCGGGTCGCCTGCGACTCGAACAACCCGCACGCCGGCACGAGTAAAACCGCCGCCAGCGCCACGCGCAGGAATTTCGGCGGGGCCATCCCGTCTTCCTGCCCTGTTTACCTCAGGAGTTCAATCGGAAAATGAACGCTCCCCGCCTCGCGCAGGACGCGCTGCTCCCGTTTAACCAGCGCCCCCTCCGGGCGTCGCGGGTCCCATTGCCGCGGGTTCGGGAGCATCGCCGCGAGCAGGGCCGTCTGTTCGCGCGTCAGATTCGCCGGGGACGCGCCGAAGTGGTGCTTCGAAGCCGCGCGCACGCCGTAGACGCCGTCGCCCATCTCGATGACGTTGACGTAAAGCTCGAATATCCGCCTCTTCGGCAGGAACGCCTCCATCAGCGCCGTGTAGTAAGCCTCCAGGCCTTTGCGAACCCATGAGCGGCCTTCCCAGAGGAAGGTCGAGCGGGCGCATTGCTGGGTGATGGTCGAGGCCCCCCACGCCGGCTTCCCTTTTTTCTCCGCGATTTTTATGTCCCGCTCGATCTCCTTGAAATCGAATCCGTTGTGCTTGAAAAAGCGCTCGTCCTCCGCGATCCAGACATCCTTCAGGAACGCGGGAGGCGTCTCGCGCAGCGGAATCCACTCGTAAAGAATCCGCCGCGGATGTTTGTTGGAAAAGCCCGCCGCGATCCTCCGCAAAACCATGAGCGGCGTAATGGGGGGGGTGATAAACCGGGCGCAAGCCACTTCCAGGACCGGCAGGAGCAACGTCGCGGCAAGAAGGATCAGCGTCCATCTTCCGCCTTTTCGGGATTTCGCCACAACGGGGCGACCATCTCTCGCGGCGGGGCGCCTTGGCCATCCAAAAAGGATGACAGGGAGGCGGTTGGCGGCTATGATCTCCCGATGGCAGAACCGAATCCCCTGGCGCACGAACCCTCGCGGGAAGTGCCGGATCTCGAGATCAAGAGCATCCTCCTCCTGGACGACGACGTCGAGTTGGCGGACACGCTCAAGACGTTGCTGGAGACGCACAACTACATCGTCACCATCGCCAAGAACGGCGTCGAGGGCCTGCGCGAAGTCATGTCGCTCGATTTCGACATCATCATGTGCGACATGATGATGCCCGCCATGCCCGGCGACATGTTTTACCTCGCCGTCGAACGGATAAAACCGCAGCTCTGCCGGCGGTTCGTCTTCCTCACCGGCCACGCGGACAACCCGAAGGTCAGCGAATTCCTCGCCAGGATAAAAGCCACGGTCCTCTACAAACCGGTCACCAACGAGGAATTGATCCACACCATCGCGCTGGTGCTCCAGAAAGAGCGCGCGCTCCCGCCGGAGTAAGCCGCTGCGCCTTCTGGCGTCCGATGAAGCAGCGGGCAAACCGGGAACTGTTTTTGCCCATTGCAAACGGACGGGGCGCGAATCAGAATGGCGCATGCTTACGAGTCAGAAAATCGTCGACGCAATGAATGAGCAGATCGGCAACGAGTTCAGCGCGATGCTCCAGTATATCGCCATCGCCGCGTATTTCGACGCGGTGACGCTGCCGCAACTCTGCACCCACTTCTACGGGCAGGCGGAGGAGGAGAAGAACCACGCCCATCGCTTCGTCAAATACGTGGTGGATACGGGCGGCAAGCTCGAGATCCCGGCCATCCCCGCGCCGAAGGTGCAATTCGCGGCGGCGGAAGAGGCGGTAAAGCTCTCGCTGGACCAGGAAAAGAAAGTCACGAGCCAGATCAACGCGCTGGTGGATATCGCCAAGACGGAGCGCGATTATACGTCGGACAATTTCCTGCAATGGTTCGTGCGCGAGCAACTCGAAGAGGTGACTTCGATGGAAGACCTGCTCCACATCGTGCGCCGGGCCGGCGAGGATAATCTGCTGCGGGTGGAGGAATATCTCGCGCGCAAGAACGGCCGGGGCGCCGGGTTCCCAACCGAAGAAGGAGCATAGCCGTCAGCGGCGACCCTTCGGACTGGGCTCTGATCCGGCGCCTGCTGGTCTTTAGCTGGCGCTACCGCGCGGGGTGCGTCAAGGTTCTGGCGCTCCAGACCGCCATCCTGGCGTTCGGGCTTTTCGGCCTCGGTTTTACAGGCGTCGGCGTGGATGAGATTCGCTGGTTCATCCACGCGGCGCCCGCTCCGCCGCGGCTGCCGTTCCATTTTTCCTTCCCGCGCGCCTGGGCGCCGCTGGGGGTCATCGGGGCCGTGGCGGCCGCGGTGCTGGCGTTCGCGCTGTTGCGCGCGCTCATCGACTATCTTTACCGCGTCGAACTGAACGATCTCGTGCAGGCCCGCATCGTCGTCCAGCTCCGCGCCGATATTTACGCGAAGCTCAACCGCCTCAGCTTCCGTTTCTTCGACGCGAACGCCAGCAGTTCCCTCATCAACCGCGTGACGGGCGACGCGCAACTCGTCCGCATGTTCATCGAGAACGTCGTCATCCAGGCGATCATCCTTCTCATCTCGCTGGCGGCGTTTCTTTGTTACATGCTCAGCCTGCACCCGGCGCTGACGTTCGCCTGCCTGGCGACCACGCCGTTCCTCTTTCTTCGCGGCATCACGTTTTCGAACAGGGTCGCGCCGGCGTATATCCGCAACAAGGCGCTGGCGGACTTCATGATCCAGCGGCTCGCGGAGAACATCCGCGGCATCCACGTCATCAAGGCCTTCTCGCAGGAAGCGGCGGAGCGGGAGAAGTTCCGGCGTTCCAACGCGGACGTGGTCGAGCAGAAGCGGCATATCTTCCGCGAGATCAGCGCGTTCAACTCCACCACCGGCTTCCTCAGCCAGATCAATCTCGTCATCCTGCTCGGCTACGGCGGCAGCCTCGTGATAAAGGGGGAGTTCCCGCTCGGGACGGGCCTCATCGCCTTCGCGGGGATACTGCAACAGTTCTCCACGCAGGTCGGCAACATCGCGACCATAGCCAACAGCATGCAGGAAAGCCTGACCGGCGCGCGCCGCGTCTTCGAGGTGCTCGACGCCCCGCTCGAAATCCAGACGCGCGAAAACCCCGTGCGGCTGGCCCGCGCGCGCGGCCGCGTGCGGTTCGAGCAGGTCTGGTTCGACCACGGGCGCGAGCCGGTCCTGCGCGAGATCGACTTCGAGGCGCGCCCCGGCCAATGCGTCGCCATCGTCGGCCCGACCGGCTCCGGGAAGAGCGCGCTCATGAGCCTCATCCCGCGTTTTTACGACCCGACCGCGGGCCGCGTCCTCATGGACGGCAACAACCTGCGGGATCTCGACCTGAACGACCTCCGCAAAAATGTCGGCCTCGTCTTCCAGGAGAGCTTCCTTTTCAGCACGAGCGTCGCGGCGAACATCGCCTTCGGCCACCCGGACGCGACGCGCGAGCAGATCGAACGCGCCGCGCGCATCGCCGCCGCAGAGGAATTCATCGAGCGCCTGCCGAAGGGTTACGACACCGTGCTCGGCCAGAGCGGCGTCGGCCTTTCCGGCGGGCAGCGGCAGCGGCTGGCGCTGGCCCGCGCGCTGTTGCTCGACCCCGCCCTGCTTTTGCTGGACGACCCGACCGCCTCCATCGACCCAGGCGTCGAACACGAGATAATGGCCGCCATGGATTCCGCGATGGCCGCGCGCACCACGTTCCTCGTCGCGCACAGGCTCCGGATGCTGCGGCGCGCGGATGTCATCGTCGTTCTGGACAAGGGGCGCATTTCTCAAATCGGCTCGCACGAAGACTTGATGCGGAATCCCGGTTACTACGCCCACGCCGCCCGGTTGCAGGAAAATGAAAAATAGCTTCGTCCTGGCCCAGCCCTCGCGCGACGAGGACGACGAGCCGATAACGCTCGGGCCGTTCGGCTTCTTCCGGCTGATGCGGCGGCTCTTCGCGTACACCCATCCGCATGCGATGAAGCGCAACCAGCTCATCGCCTTGGTCATCATCCGCTCCGTGCAACTGCCGATGCTCGCCTGGGCGCTTGGCGCCGTCATCAACGGCCCGATCGCCCGCGGCGATCTGCACGGCACGCTGCGCGCCGCGCTCTGGTTCGCCGCGCTCGCCGCCTTTACCCAGGCGTGTTTCTACTTCCGCGTACGGCTCGCATTGGAGTTGGGCGAAGCGGTCATCTTCGACCTGCGCAACGAACTCTTCGCCCACCTGCAGACGATGACCGCGCGCTTCTACGACAAGGTCAAGCCGGGGCGGATCATCAGCCGCATGACATCGGATGTCGAAGCCATCCGCGCCGGCGTGCAGGATGTCGTCTTCGTCAGCGTCGTCCAGGCGGGGCAGATGCTCATCAGCGGCCTTCTCATGCTCTGGTACAACTGGGCGCTCTTCCTCGTCGTGCTGGCGATAGCTCCGGTCATCTGGGCCATCAACCGGTATTTCCGAAGCCGGCTCGCGTATACGCAACGCCAGGCCCAGGAGAGCTTCAGCCGGGTCATCTCCACCGTCGCGGAATCGGTCGAAGGCATCCGCGTAACCCAGGGGTTTTCCCGCCAGGACGTGAATGCCAGCATGTTCCGGGAACTGGCCGGCGACCACGCGCGCTTCGTCATGGGCGCGGCGCGGACGTCCGCCGTCTTCCTGCCGCTGCTGGAGCTCAACAGCCAATTCTTCATCGCCATGCTCCTGCTGATGGGCGGGTACCGCGTGCTGAATCCGGCGATAGCCGATCCCATTGGCGACATCGTGCAATTCTTCTTCCTCGCCGCGCTCTTCTTTGATCCTGTGCGCATCATCGGCGCGCAATATACGACGGCGCTCACTGCCATGGTCGGCGCGGAGCGCGTCTTCACCCTGCTGGATCAGAAGCCGGATTGGCAGGACCCCGCGGACGCCATCCCCCTGCCGGACATCTCCGGGCGTGTCGAGTTTCGAGACGTCTCCTTCGGCTACGAACCGAACCTCACCGTGCTGAGAAACATCAACTTCACCGCCGAGCCGGGGCGGACCATCGCCCTGGTCGGACACACCGGAAGCGGCAAGACATCCATCACCGCCCTCATCGCCAAGGCGTACCTGCCCACCGCCGGCGCGCTCCTCATCGACGGGCGCGACATCCGTTCCATCCGCTCCGAGTCATTGCGGCGGCGGCTCGGCATCGTCCAGCAGCAGAACTTTCTTTTTGAAGGCGACGTTCTTCAGAACATCCGTTTTGGCCGCCCGGGCGCCGGCGACGACGAAGTCCTGGAGGCCGTGAGAAAACTCGACTTCCTCGACATGATCGAAGCGCTGCCCGACGGCTTCCGGACGCCGGTCGGCGAAGGCGGCTCCGGCCTCTCCGTCGGGCAGCGGCAGTTGATCTGCTTCGCCCGCGCGCTGCTCGCCGACCCGCGCATCCTCATCCTGGACGAAGCCACGAGTTCCATCGACGCCATAACGGAAGCGCGCATCCAGCATTCTCTGGCCGCGCTGCTGCGAGGCCGCACCAGCTTCGTCATCGCCCACCGGTTGAGCACCGTGCGCGAGGCCGACACGATCCTCGTCCTGCGCCGGGGCGAGATCGTCGAACGCGGCAGCCACCGCGAACTGCTGGCTCTGGGCGGCGTCTATAAGGAATTGCACAACCGCTTCATCGCCGAGGGTTGAGGTTTTGGCTCCGCTCCAGGCGGCTGGCACAGCCGCCTCTACAACGACAACGACGCCGCCAACTAGAGCGCGGGCGAACTTCGTTTGACCTTGACCTTGAGCAGCCGCCGCCTTAACTAAACGACGTTCATGCCAGCAGGCTTTTTCAGATTTGGCCAGGCGCTGATGCTCGCGGCTCTTCTCGCCGCGTCGGGAGGGCATTGGGCCGTGCTGCAATCCGTGGCTTGGACAACGATGATCGTGGATTACTCCCGCACTTCCAGGATCAGCGACGCGGTCGCCAAGACCTTTGATGGCGAGCATCCGTGCCCTCTTTGCAAGACGATCGCCAAAGGCCGCGCATCGGAAAACCGGCCCGATTCGCAGGCGGCAGTCTCCAAGGTGGATTTCTTTTTTCGGCAGGCCGGCGCCTTCATTCCTCCATCGCTTTCCTCCTGGCGTTGCGTCGCTTCTTCGGATATAGCCGATGAGCGCGCGCATCTTCCGGCGCTACAGCCGCCGCGGGTTTTCTTCACAGCTTAAAGGCTGAGAACCCGGCGGGGCCGCCTTTTCGGCTGCCCCTCAAATCAAACCCTTCGCGCCCTGCGTGTGCATGGGGATCGCGATCACATTCCGACAACCGGGCCTGCGTCCGCCCAAAAAAACTTAATAGCTCCTTGAAATCTCTCGACAACATAACATCTCTGCTCTGTAACGGCGCGGGGGCCGCGATCCTCGCGACTTCCGCCTTGATCTTCACGCCGCGCGTGTCCGCGCACGGATTCGAGGGGAGCCGTTTCTTTCCTCCCACCATCCAGACGGACGATCCGTTCGCGACCGACGAGCTTTCGTTGGGCGTCCAGGTATTTAACAACCCCGCCGGCGAGGGAAGCCCCAAGACTCGCGAGATCGACTTCGGCGGAGCACTGGACAAGGAGATTTTCCCGAAATTCGCGCTCGGCATAAGCGGCGCATACACTCTTCTCGAGCCGCAGGGACAGGCCGGCATCCACGGGTTTGATAACATTACCCTTAGCGCGAAACGCCAACTCCTCGAGATCCCCGCTCACGAGTTCATTTTCTCGATCGGCGCCGAATGGGAAGTCGGCGACACCGGCAGCCAGTCGGTTGGAGCAAACACGTTCAGCACCTTCACGCCGACCATCTATGCCGGCAAAGGCATGGGCGACCTTCCGGACAGCGCGCCCTTCCTCAAGCCCTTCGCAATCACCGGCACGCTGGGCGTCGATCTCCCCTTGAAAGCCGACCCGAACAATCTCGATTGGGGGCTGGCTGTCGAATACAGCCTCCCCTACCTCGAACAAAACGTGAAGGAGACCGGACTGCCCCGTCCATTCCGCGACATGATCCCTCTTGTGGAGTTCGCCGTGACCCAACCGCTCAACCGCGGAGGCGGCGGGGCCACGGGAACCATCAATCCCGGGGTGCTTTGGGAGACGAAGGACTTCCAGGCCGGCCTGGAAGCCGTCATTCCGATCAATCCCCGGACAGGACCGAACGTCGGCGTTGTTTTCAATGTGCAAATCTTCATCGATGATCTGTTCCCCAGAATCTTCGGGCATCCGATCTTCGGCGGCGATAAAGCTCAACCATGATAACCCGGATGAAAACACCCCGCCTCATCCTCTGGATCGCACTGCTTTTGGCGAACGTCCGTTTTGCGGATGCCCATGCTTTCCCAGACCATGCCGACCCGAAAGTCGGCGGCGCGATTCACGCCTCTCCGCCGGAGGTGAAAGTCTGGTTCACCCAGAAACTCGTCGTTGTGTTCTGCAATCTCCAGGTCTTCGACGCAACCGGCAAGGAGGTGGACAAGCACGACAAAAAAATCGACGCCAAGGATTCCACGCTGCTCATGGTCTCCGTGCCGCCCTTGAAGCCTGGCAAGTACAAGGTGGTCTGGCGCGCGACCTCCGTGGATACCCACGTCACCCATGGCGACTTCTCCTTTGTAGTCACCCCCTAGCAGCGATCCGCGCGAAGGAGAATGACGCCCCTGCTCGCCATCATCCGGGCCGTCCATTTCGCTGCGTGCCTGCTGCCGCTGTCGGTGTTCGGCATGAGCGCGCTTGTGGTGAACCCGACGATGGCTTGGATGATCGGGGAAGCCGCGAGCCTAGCCGATCCGTGCGGGTTTGTGGAAACTTTCCACAGGCGGGTTCACCGGTTGCTGGCGGCTTGCCTCGCCTTGGCCTTCGTGTCGGGGTTTCTGTGGCTCTGGTTCTCCATTGCGGGAATGAGCGGCTCATCCTTGCGGGAATCGCTGAATGCCGATCTGTTCAAGATGGTTCTTACCCAGACGCCGCCCGGCCGTGTATGGTTGCTGCGAGCCGGGATCGCGCTGGCGCTCGCCGGCGCCTATCAACGGGGTTTCAAAACAGCGCGGGGGCCGTTTTGGCTTTGCACGCTCCTCAGCGCATCGCTGGCCGGCTCGCTCGCCTGGCTCGGCCATGCCGCCGCGGCCGAAGGGGTTTTGGCGGACATCCATCTCGGCGCCGACGTCTTGCATCTTCTCACGGCGGCAGTCTGGCCGGGCGGCCTCCTGCCATTCGCTTTATTGCCAAGGCCGTCTCTAAGATCGTCGGCGCCGATTGAAGTCCACTGTGTGGCGACCCGCCGTTTCTCCTCTGTCAGCCTTATGGCGGTCGGCGTTCTTGCCGCCTCCGGCAGCGTAAACAGCTACTGCCTCGTCGGCAATCTCGACGCATTGTTCTCCACCGAATATGGCCGGCTGCTCCTGCTTAAACTGGGACTCTTCGCAGCCATTGTGACCCTCGGCGCGGTCAATCTCCTGCGTCTCAAACCCGCGCTTTCCGGCCTTCCGGGCCGGGCTGCGAACGATGGGGCGGTTCTCAGAAAACTCTCCCGCAACGTAAGGATGGAATTGTGCCTGGCTGCCGCAATCCTCCTGGTCGTCGGCATACTCGGCGTCACTCCGCCTGCCCGCCAGGATGCGGACGCGCATCGCGCCGGCGATCCTGGCCTTGGATATCATCCTTGAGCCAGTTCTTCCAGCAGGGCCTGGTTCAGGCGGATGCCGGCGAAGAAGTTCTCCAGCGGGAAATTTTCGTTGGGGGCGTGGACGCGGCAATCGGGCAGCGCAAGGCCCAGCAGCAACGTATCGACTCCGAGGATGGTCTTGAAGCTGTTGACGATGGGGATGCTCCCGCCCTCCCGTATGAGGGCGGGTTCGCCGCCGAAGGTTCTCTGCAATGCGCGGCGCGCGGCCATGCCTTGCGGGGAATCGGGGTCGCAAAGGTAGGGCGCGCCGGTGTGGCCGCCGGTTATTTCCAAAACGACGCCGGGCGGCGTGTGTTGTGTCAGATGCGCTTTGACCTTGTCGATCACTTCGTCGGGTTTCTGGTCCGGGACGAGGCGGAAGGTCAGTTTCGCGGAGGCTTCTTTCGGGATGACGGTCTTGGTTCCTTCGCCCTGGTAGCCGCCTTTCAACCCGTTTACTTCCGCCGTGGGCCGCGCCCAGACGCGTTCCAGCGTGGTGCAACCCGCTTCGCCAAAAAGTTGGGGCGCGCCCGTGAGTTGCAGGATGAGCGCGTCGTTCAGCGGCAGGCGGCCCCACCGGTCTTTCTCCGCCTGACTCACCGGCTGGACGCCGTCGTAGAAACCCTCCACCGCCACGCGCCCTTCCGCGGTGTGGAGCGTGGCGAGAAGCCGGGCGAGCATGGTGGCGGGGTTGGCGACCGCGCCTCCGTAAATGCCGGAGTGCAGATCGGTGGACGGCCCGGTGACTTTGATCTCGAGGGCTCCGATGCCTCGCAGCCCGTAGGTGAAGGTGGGGATGTTTCTCCCGACCATGCCGGTGTCGGAGACGGCGATGATATCGCACCGCAGCGAGTCGCGGTGCGCGAGGAGGAACGGCTCGAGATGCGCGCTGCCGATTTCCTCTTCGCCCTCGATGAGAAAGATGAGGTTGACGGGGAGTTCGCCCGTTCGCTTCATGGCTTCCCCGACGCCAAGGACGTGCGCGAGGATCTGGCCCTTGTTATCCGTCGCGCCGCGGGCGGTGACGATCCCGTTTTCTATGTGGGGCTCAAAAGGCGGGTGCGTCCAGAGTTCCAACGGATCGGGCGGCTGCACGTCGTAGTGTCCGTAGATCAAGACCGTCTTGCGGCCGGTTTCGTGACGATTCCTCGCGACGACCGCCGGATGCCCGGGCGTGGGATGCGTCTCCGCCTCGAGCCCCAGCGCCTTTAGCCTGGCGCAAAGCCACTGGGCGCACTCCGCGACCTTGCCCGCGCACGCGGGGTCGGTCGAGACGCTCGGGAATCGGAGGAAGGCCAGGAGATCATTGACGGCGGCGGCGTCCATGGCGGAAAGAGTAGCGGTGTTTGCCTTTGCGCGGCGAGTTTTTTAGGATGGCGGTCCTGTGGCGCGCGTTGCGAGATTTGCGATCCGACTTTTTCTGACCGCCTGTTTTATCGGGCTGTCCTGGGGCGGCTGGTATCTCTCGACGAAAGGCCTGGGGCGGGGCTTCCGGCAGTTCATCAACTCGGAGTTCCACAAGCGCGGTGCGGAGGTTTCCATCGGACGCCTCACGCTCGACCCTTTCCAGGGCCTCATCGCCCGCGACGTGCAGGTAATGGACGAGCGCGACCGCAGCCGCACCCTGGCGGTCGTCAACCGCATCATCCTGGACATCAATTATCCGAACCTGGTGCGCCGCGAACCTTTCCTGGACGCCGTGGACCTTCTGAATGCAAAGCTCGACCTGCCGCTGGACCCTTCGCGCAAGAGCGGCCCGCGCGTGCGTATTCTCGTTCTCAACGCGCATGTGCAGTTTCCGCCGCACGCCATTTACCTGCCGCACGCGGAGGCGGATGTCTACGGCCTCCACATCACGGCGAGCGGACGGCTTGTCAACCCGGAGCTTTTTCATCCTTCGCGCGGCGGGAAGGAAAGGGCGAAGACGCGCGGGATCGAGACGCTGCTGGACGAATTGCGGCGCCTCCGGTTTCCTTCCGGTCCGGCGCGGCTGGACGTGCGCGTCACGGGCGATCTCGCGCACCCGGAAGGCCAGTTCGCGGAGGCGACCTTCCAGGCGCGGGAAGTCGAGCGGGAAGGATACCGGCTTCGCAACGTCTACGCGGCCGCGACCTTGCGCGACGGGGTCATCGACCTCAAGCGGTGCGCGGCCGCCGACAACACGGGCGCGCTGGACGCGGGAGCGCTTTACGACGTGGCCGCGCGCGCCGTCCGGTTCCAGGTTCACTCCACGCTGGACTTGCGGGCGATGGCCCGCCCGGTCCGGCGCTGGCTCGAGCGAAACGGGATCACCCTCCGCGCGCCGCCGGACATCCAGCTTAGCGGCAGCGCGCATTTCGCGGAGACGCTGGAACTCAACGCCTCCGGGCGCGCGGGCCTCGGGAAGTTTTCCGTCAAGTCGGTTCCATTCCAGGGATTGGGCGCCCGGTTCTCGGTGGACGGGGCGCGATGGTTCATCCGGAATCTCCGCGCGGACGCGGCCTCCGGCGGGCTTGCCGCCGACGCCATCCAGCTTCCGGGAGATTTCCGCCTGCGCCTGCACAGCACGCTCAATCCCAAAGTCCTGCTGCCGCTCCTGCCGCGCAAGGCCGTCGAGACGCTGGGCGACTGGGACTTCGCGCAGGCGCCCGACGCCGACTGGGAGGTGCGGGGGGCCTCCGCGGGCGAGCCGGGCGATTGGGACGCGCAAGGCCAGGTCCGCCTGCGCCGGACGGTGCTGCGCGGCGTGGCGATGAACTCCGCCGTCTCGAAGGTGCGCTTCAAGGAGGGCGCGTTCACCTGCCAGGACTTCAGGGTAGATCGCGACGAAGGCTCGGCCACGGGCACATTCAGCTACGATTTTCGCCGGCACGAAGCGCGGCTCTCCGGCATCAAGTCCGCCTTGAACCCGGGCGAAGCGCTGGCGTGGATCGACCCCGGCCTCGTCAAGCACGTAACGCCCTACCGGTTTCACACGCGTCCGAACCTCTCCGTCAACGGCACGGTCGGCGACAAGGGCACGAACCTGGAGATACTCCTCGACGCGCCCGGCGGGATGAGCTACACCTTCCTCGGGAAGAACCTCCCCGCCTCGGGCATTTCGGGCCGCCTGCTTTTCACCGATGACCGGCTGCGCATCTTCGGGCTGGACGCGGCGCTTTTCGGCGGACATCTGCAAGGCGGCGCGGACATTTCCCTGGCGAGAAATTCGAAAGCATACAGCGCGCACCTGACCGCCCTCGCCATCGATTTTGAAAAATTGACGAAACTTTACTTCGATTACGACGGCTCAAAGGGCGTCCTGGACGGCCAATACGAATTCACCGGCGTCGGGGATAATACGCGGGCGATGCAGGGGCGGGGCGCCATCACGGTCTCGGAAGGGAATGTTTTCGCCATACCGGTGCTGGGGCCGCTCTCGGGATTGCTGAACAGCCTCGTGCCCGGCATGGGTTACAACGTCGCGCGGAAAGCTTCCTGCTCTTACGAGGTGCGGGATGGAACGGTCGAGACCCGGAACTTCGTCGTGGACGGACGGGGGTTCAGCATGATCGGCGCGGGCAAGATCGACTTCGAGGACGACAAGATGGACTTCAACATCCGCCTCAACGCGAAGGGCATCCCCGGCACGCTCCTCTTCCCGGTCAGCAAGCTGTTTGAATACAGCTCCACGGGCACGATGGCGCGCCCTTCCTGGCATCTGAAGCGCCTGCCATCCCTCCCGCCGCCGAAGGAAACGCCATGAACATCCTCCTCGGCGCACATACGTCCATCGCGGGCGGCCCCGGCAAGGCCATCGACCGGGCGCTTTCCATCGGCGCCACGGCCATGCAGATTTTCGTCAAGAACAACATGCAGTGGTTCGCCACGCCGTTCTCCGACGCCGAATTGCGCGAGTTCAGCGAACACCCGCGGCGGAAGGAATTGAAGGCCGTCTTCGGCCACAGCGGTTACATGATCAACCTCGGGGCGACGAACGCCGATTTCCACGCAAAGTCCCTGCGCGCCTTGAAGGAAGAACTGACGCGGGCGGACCAGCTCGGCCTGCCTTTCCTGGTGTTGCATCCCGGCGCGCACATGGGCGAAGGCGTCGAGGCCGGGCTGGCGAAGATAGCCGGAAGCCTGGACGCCGTCCTCAAGGCGCTGCCAAAGGTCAAGACCCGCGTCGCCCTGGAAACGACGGCGGGCCAGGGTTCCTCGCTCGGGCACACCTTCGAGCAACTCCGGCTGCTGTTCGATCACTCGGCTTATCCGGAGCGGCTCTGCGTTTGCATCGACACCGCGCACCTCTTCGCCGCCGGCTACGATATCTCCACCGAAACCGGCGCGCGGGAGACGTTCAGGCGATTCGACAAAATCGTCGGGGCGGAACGTCTGGCGGCCATCCATTGCAACGACTCCAAAACCGCGCTCGGCTCGCGCGTGGACCGGCACGAGCACATCGGCAAGGGGAAGATCGGGCTCGCGGCCTTCCGCCATATCATGCGCGCCCGGCGTTTCGCGGCCGTCCCGAAGGTGCTCGAAACGCCGAAGGGCAAGGACATGGCCGAGGACGTGGAGAACATGGCCCTCCTCCGCTCGTTGCTGGACTAACTCTGGAGCGAGCGCACCGTGTCGCGCACCCTGTCGGCGTCGGGGATGTTGGCGAAAACCACGTCGGCGTCATCCCGTGCGGCGGAGGAAAACTCCACGCTGCCGATGCCGATCATTCCCGGCAACCCGTTCTTGGAAACGTTGATGCTGCGGATGTCCTGAATCCTGAGCTCGTTGGAACTCCTGGCGAGTATGCCCCATTCCATGATCACCCGCTTGTTGGTGACTTGGTAAACCCGGCGGTTGCGGTCGAGCTGGATGAGGAAAAACACGGCCGCCGCGCAGAGCAAGGGCGCGAGCCGGATCAGGAACGCCGCGCCTCCGCCGCCGAAATAGCTTCCGTCCATCAGGAACATGCCCGCGCTGCCCGCAAACAGAAAAACGATGAGCGCCCACTTCCCCGAATAATGCCAGTTTGAACACCTTGCCGAAAGGATGACCTGCTCGGTGGAACGCACTTCGTTCTGGCTGCTATTCATTTTGGTGGAACTCCTATAGTTTGAAGGAACGTCCGCCGCGAGCCAAAACTGCCATGAGACCCGCATGAGGATCGCGCAAATTTACAGCCGCCTGAACGGTCTCGAAATTCCTCAGGCGTTTTTTCGCCCACGCTCCATGAGTGGCGTCGTTGCCTGGGGCGGAGAGCAATGCCAAAGGTCATCCAATCCGGGATATTATGAGGGCGAACTTTACAACGTAGTGAGTAACGGGAGGGGTGTTCCCGCGGTTCCGCTGGCGATCATTGGCGTGGCGCCGCGATCGCAGCCATCAACTGCCGGGCGAATTGCGGGCCGGCGCCCTTTTCTTCGTGCTTGTAATAGACGAAGACGTCTTTCCACCGGTCGCGATGCGCGGCGAGGACGGCGGCCCAGCGCGCGACGTCCTGCTCGCCGTAGTCCTCGCGCCGCAGCCGTAGGTAGCCGTAGTCCGCGGTTGCCACGACGGGGGCGGTCATCTTGTCGCTTTCGGCTATGCAGAGCGCGGCGTTGCGTTTCTCCAGCAAGGAGAAGATTTCCGGGTCGTGCCAGGAGGGGTGCCTGAACTCGAACGCCGCGCGAAGGGACGCGGGGAGCAGAGCGAGAAACGCTTCCAGAACGGGGGCGTTCCTTTTGAAAGAGGGCGGCAGTTGAAAGAGGATGACCCCCAGCTTCGGCCCCAGCACGCCCACGGCTTCGATGAACCGCCCCAGCAGTTCTTCGCAGCCCTGGAGTTTGGCGTCGTGGGTTATGCGCCGCGGCGCCTTCAGGCTGAAGACGAAGCCGTCCGGCGTGCCCGCGGCCCAGCCGTCGAGCGTCTTTATGCTCGGTATCCGGTAGAAACTGTAGTTGATCTCCGTGGTGAGAAAGACGCCGGAGTAATACCCGAGCATCTTCGCCGCGGAAAAGCCTCCCGGGTAGAAGCTGCCGCGCCATTCGGGATACTGGAACCCTGATGTGCCGATGAACTCCACTCGCCGAAAAGATGCTCCAGGCGCCGCGCCGCGCCAAGAAACTTGTTTTTTTGCAAATGTTTATATACACATTGGGCTGTGGAGTTCATCGCGACCGGCAATCTGACAGCCTTTGATCCGCAATCGCCCGGCGCGCGCGCGATTTTTAACCTGTGGCATCTGGGGTTTCTCGTTTTCGGAGCCATCTTCGTTCTCGTGGCCGGGGCGATTTTTTACGCGCTGGTCCGGTACCGCTGGCGCGAGGGGGAGCTTGATCCCAAGCAGATCGCCGGCAACAAGACGGTCGAGATCATCTGGACGGCGATCCCGTTCCTCGTTGTCGTCATGCTTTTCACGGCTACGGCGCGCACGATGAGCCTTTCCGATCCGCCGCCCGCGCCGAAGCCCGATCTCATCGTGGTGGGGCATCAATGGTGGTGGGAAATTCGTTACCCGGACTCCGGGGTCGTCACGGCGAATGAAATTCACATCCCGGTGGGGAAGCCGTTTTCGGTGCGGCTCGATTCGGTCGATGTCCTGCATGAGTTCTGGGTTCCGCAGTTGGGGCGCAAGATGACGACCGTCCCCGGCCACTTGAACAACATCTGGATCGAGGCGGACGCCCCCGGGACGTATCTCGGCTTCTGCACGGAGTTTTGCGGCCTGCAGCACGCCTGGATGCATTTTCACGTCGTCGCGGAACCCCAGGCGGACTTCGACGACTGGATGCGCGCGCAGCGCAAGCCCGCGGCGGCTCCCGTGGGCGAGGCGGCTGTGAAGGGCCTCGCGGTGTTCCGGCAGTTCACTTGCGTGAATTGCCACGCGGTGAACGGCATCCACGCCGACGCGCGCGTGGCGCCGGACCTGACTCATTTCGGCAGCCGCAAATTCCTCGGCGCGGGCGTGCGGGAGAACACGCCGGAAAACCTGCGCGCCTGGCTCAAGGACCCGCAGGAGGTGAAACCGGGCGCGCTCATGCCAAACTTCAACCTGACCGGCGAGCAGATCGACCAGCTCACGGCCTATTTCGAGGAGCAACGATGAACGTTGAGGAGCAACGATGAACGAAGCGACCCTTGCGCCCGACAGCCTCGCCGCCGAGCGCGACGACGCGTTCCGACGGTTGGCGTGGCTCTCCACGGTCGATCACAAAAAGATCGGCATCCTCTATCTGCTGACGGCGCTCGTCTTCTTCGTCGCGGGCGGGGTCGAGGCGATCTTCATCCGCCTCCAGCTCGCCGTGCCGAACAACACGCTCCTGAGCCCGGAAACTTACAACGCGCTCTTCACCCTGCACGGGACGACGATGATCTTCCTCGTCGCCATGCCGGCGCTCTTCGGGCTGGCGAACTATTTCGTGCCGCTGCAGATCGGCGCGCGGGACATGGCCTTCCCGCGCCTGAACGCCTTCAGCTTCTGGGTCGTGCCGATGGGGGGCATCCTGCTCCATTTGAGTCTTCTCTCGGGCAGCGCTCCGTCGATGGGGTGGTTCGCGTACGCGCCGTTGAGCGAGAAGGCGTATTCCTCGCAACTCGGGGTCGATTACTGGGCGCTCTCCCTCTTCGTCCTGGGCATTGGCTCGGTCGGGACTTCCATCAACATCATCGCCACCGTGCTCTGCCTCCGCGCGCCGGGTATGACGCTGCGCCGCGTGCCGCTCTTCACCTGGATGAATTTCGTCAACTCCTTCATCGTCATCCTCGCGCTGCCCGTCCTGAACGCGGGTCTCGCCATGCTCCTTATCGACCGGCGTCTGGACGCGCACTTTTTCATGCCGTCCGGCGGCGGCTCGGCCATCCTGTGGCAGCACATCTTCTGGGCGTTCGGGCACCCGGAGGTTTACATCGTGGCGGTGCCGGCTTTCGGCATCATCTCGGAGATCATCCCCGTTTTTTCGAGAAAGCCGATCTTTGGCTATGAATTCGTCGCCGCTTCCACAGTCGCCATCGCCATCCTCAGCCTCGGCGTGTGGGCGCACCATATGTTCACCGTCGGCATGGGGCGGACCGCGGATTTATTCTTCGTCGTCTCGAGCATGCTCATCGCCATCCCAACCGGCGTCAAAGTGCTCAACTGGACGGCCACCCTGCTCCATGGCCGCATCCAGTTCAAAACGCCGATGCTCTTCGCCATCGCGGCGCTGGTCCAATTCCTTTGCGGCGGGCTCACGGGCATCAGCCACGCGATGGCGGCGCTCGACTGGCAGACCAAGAACAGCTACTTCCTCGTGGCCCATTTCCATTTCGTCATCGTCGGCCTCATCGTTTTCATGATCATGGGCGGCCTCGCGTACTGGCTCCCGAAGATCACGGGCCGGATGCTTTCCGAGCGCATCGGGAAATGGACGTTCTGGTTGATGACCATCGGGTTCAACATGACCTTCATCATCCAGCATTTCCTCGGCTTCGCCGGGATGCCGCGCCGCGTCTACACCTACCCCGACCTGCCGGGCTGGGCGTGGATGAACATGGTCTCGACCATCGGCGTATTCTTCATGACCGCCGCCTCCCTTTTGCTGGTATGGAACATCGTGGCGAGCCTGCTTTGGGGCAAACCGGCCGGCGACAACCCGTGGGACGCCTGGACGCTGGAATGGGCCACGACTTCGCCTCCGCCCCACGAGAATTTCCACGAACTGCCGCCGATACGCGGCCGCCGTCCGTTGTGGGACTATGCGAACCCGGATCGGCCCGACCCCGTCGTCGGCCCGGTCCATGCCGTCGAGCCGGCCCCGCCGGACAAGACGAAGTCCGCCGTCCTCCTGTTCATCTTCTCGGAGACCGGCTTTTTCCTGGTCCTGATCCTCGCGTTTCTCTTCTATAACTCCACGCCGCAACCGGGGCCGGGGCCGAAGGAACTCGACCTGCTGAAGACCGGGCTGTTCAGCCTCTGCCTTTTCGCAAGCAGCTTTACTCTATGGCGGTCGGAAGTCGGCGAGCACAACCGCGACAACGGCTCGATGATCCGCTGGCTCGCGGCGACCCTGGTGCTCGGCGGGGTTTTCATCATCGGGCAGGGGCTGGAATATTGGGGCCTTTTCAAGAGCGGCGTCGCCGTCAACACGAATCTTTTCGCCACGACGTTTTTCACCCTCACCGGGTTCCACGGTCTGCACGTTTGCATCGGCCTCATCGCCCTGGCGATCGTCCTCGGCTTTGCCGTCGGCGGCGAGTTCAAGCACCGTCCTTCCGTCGCTCTCAAGGCCGTGGGGTATTACTGGCATTTCGTCGATGTTGTCTGGGTATTGGTTCTGACCGTTGTCTATATTCTGCCTCGCTTACGATGAAGACGCTCCTACTCTCCGGCTGGACTTCGAACCCCGCGGCCGTTCTTTGCTGCGCGGCGGGGGCCGCGCTTTACTTCGTCCTCTTCGGCGCGTCGCGGCGCGCGTGGTTCCTGGCCGCCGCGGAAGCTGTCGTGCTGCTCGCGCTGGCGTCGCCCGTCAACGCGCTCGCGGACGGTTATCTCTTCAGCGCGCACATGCTCCAGCACATCCTGCTCCTGCTCGTCGCGCCGCCGCTGCTCCTGGCGAGCCTGCCGCCGACGGTCTCTTTTCCGATGCACCCGGTTGCGGGATGGCTCGCGGGCGTCGGCGCCATGTGGTTCTGGCACGCGCCCGCCTTGTGCGACGCCGCGGCCGCTTCGCGCCCCATCCATGCCGTGCAGACCCTCTCGCTGCTCGCGCTCGGGAGCGCGTTCTGGCTGCAAATCCTCGCGCCGTGCGAAAGCCGGCGGCTGAGGCCGCTTCCGGCGGTGCTCTATCTTTTCACCGCGTGCACCGCGTGCAGCGTGCTCGGGATCATCCTGACGTTTTCGCCCGTAACCATCTGCTCCAGATACATGCACCCTGTCGACAGGCTCGGGATCGCGGGCCTTCTCAACGGCTGGGGCATGACGATGAACCGGGACCAGCAGATCGGCGGCCTTCTCATGTGGGTTCCGATGTGCTTCCTCTATCTCTGCGCCATCTTCTCGCAATTCGCCCGCTGGTACGGCGAGCGCGACGCTGAACCGACGATATGAACGAACCGCAAACCGCAAACCGCCCCGGCTGGCGGCATCTTCCTCCGGAACATCTGCCGCAACCGACTTATTTCCCGTCCGGTCTGGCGATGGGGACAGCCTTCATGTTCTGGGGCGTGATAACCTCGCTGGTGATCTTCCTGGTCGGCGCGGGGCTCTTCGCCGCGTCGCTGGCGGGCTGGCTCTACGAAATGCACCTGGAACGCCGCAAATAAGACTATGGATCCAACCGAAATACCGGACGCTCTATCGCGAAGAAAATTTTTTGAGGCGCTCTGTTACGGGCTTGGCGGCCTGTGCGCGGCCATCCTGGGGCTGCCGCTGGTCGGCTTCGTCGTCGCGCCGCTCTTCCGCAAGACGCCGGAGTCGTGGGTGAACGTTTATATACGGAACCCGGACGGCTTCGACCAGGTCGGGAGAGTTCAGAATTTCGTCATCGACAAGACGGTCAACGTCACCATCGAAGACCCCTCGCCGCTGCCGTGGGCGGGCATCACCTCCAAGAGCGGGGCGTGGCTGCGCCGCACGGGCGAGAACACATTCATCGCCTTCTCGGTCAACTGCACCCACCTCGGATGCCCCGTGCGCTGGGAGGAAAGCGCGGAGTTGTTCATGTGCCCGTGCCACGGAGGCGTCTATTACAAGAATGGGGATGTGGCGGCCGGCCCGCCTCCGAAGCCGCTCTTCCGGTACGAAGTGCGCGTCTCGCCGAACGGCGAGGTTCAGATAAAGTCCGCCGCGATCCCGATCACGACAACGGTATGATAAAGCGGCTCATCCTCGCGGTCTGGGAATGGATCGACGACCGGCTCGGCATCTCCGACCTTATCGGCCCGTCGATGAGTCACCTGGTGCCGAGCGACGCCAAGTGGTGGTACGTCTTCGGCAGCGCCACCATGCTCGCCTTCATCGTGCAAGTCGTCACGGGGGTCGCGCTCGCCTTTTCCTACGTGCCGTCGTCCTCGCAGGCTTACGATACGCTTCTCTTCATCTCGAACAACGCGCCGTTCGGGCGTTTCCTGCGCGGGCTGCATTACTTCGGCGCTTCGGCCATGGTGCTCATGATCGGCGCGCACATGGCGCAGACGTTCCTTTTCGGCGCCTACAAATACCCTCGCGAGATGAACTGGACGACCGGCGTCCTGCTGCTCGGGTTCACGCTGGCCATGGGTTTCACCGGCCAGCTTCTCCGCTGGGACCAGACCGCGGCGTGGTCCGTCGTCATCGCCGCCGAGCAGGCCGGGCGCGTCCCGTTCCTGGGAAGCTGGCTCGCGCGGTTCATCCTCGGGGGCAATACCATCGGCGGCGCGACCCTCAGCCGCTTTTTCGCCATCCACGTCTTTCTCATCCCGGCGTTTCTTTTTGGCTTCATCGGCCTGCACTTGTGGCTCGTCCTGCGCCACGGCATCTCGGAGCCGCCCACCGCCGGCAAGCCCGTCGATCCCAAAACGTACCGCAAGGAATACCACGACCTGCTCGAAAAGAGCGGCCACCCCTTCTTCCCCGACGGCGCGTGGCGCGACTTCGTCTTCGGGGCGGCGTTGATCCTGGCGATAGCTCTGCTCGCACTGATTGTCGGGCCGCCCGTCATCGAGAAACCGCCCGACCCGAGCCTGCTGGACGCCGATCCGCGGCCCGACTGGTACCTGCTCTGGTATTTCGCCGTCCTCTCGCTCATCCCCGCGAAGACGGAAGGGTTCGTCATGATCCTGGCGCCGGCGTTCATAGGCATGCTGCTGCTCGTGGTGCCGATCCTGAACAACAAGGGCGAACGCGCCGCCTCGCGCCGCCCCTGGGCCATCGCCGTCGTGCTCCTGAGCGTCATCATGATCGGTTCGCTCTGGATCGCCGGGGCGCAATCGCCGTGGTCGCCGAACTTCAATGCCATGCCGCTGCCCGAGAGCGTTGTCGGCGTCTCCGGCGGCCCGGTGCATGATGGCGGCGTTCTTTTCCACGACAAATCGTGCCTCAACTGCCACCTCATCGCCGGCCTGGGCGGACGGCGCGGCCCCGATCTCACCTATGCGGGCGACCGGCTCACGAAAGACAACATCGTCCTCCGCATCGTGAACGGCGGAAATAACATGCCCGCGTTCGGCAGCATGTTGAAGCCGGCGGAACTGGACGCCCTGACAGCTTTCCTCCAATCCAGGAAACGCCCGGTCCGGTGAGGGAAGGCGTTTTCTACGGCATAGGCGTCGGGCCGGGAGAACCCGGTATGGTTCCAGTCGTGGCGTGGCAGGCGCTCCAGTTGTGCGAAGTCATCTTCGCCCCGCGCGCGGAATCCGCCAAGGTCTCGGCGGCGCGGAAATGCCTGGAGGGCCTGGACGTTCCCGGGGAGCGAATACGCGAGGTGGAATTCAAAAGCATGGAGCGCAAAGCCTTGCGAACGCAGTACCGCGATCTGGCGCGCGCTATCGCCGTGGAATTGCGCGCGGGAAGGAATGTCGCTTACATCACCATCGGCGATCCATTCACCTACTCCACGTACGGCGACGCACTCGCCGCGCTTCGGGACATCCATCCCGGCGTGGCGCATCGCACGTTTCCCGGCGTCACGAGCTACGCCGCCGCATCCGCCGCATTGAACTGGCCGCTGGGAGAAGGCAGGGAGCGCGTCCTCATAGCGCCTTGCCCCGGGGAGATGGCGAAGCTGCGGGAAGACATCGAGAGCCACGACATCGTCGTCCTGATGAAGATAGGAGACCAGCTTCCCGAAGTCCTCGCCCTCGTGCGAGAGATGGGCATCGAGGAAAATTGCGCCCTGGCGGTCCGCGCGGGCATGCGGGAGGAAAAGCTCTTCGCCAGCCTGGCGAACGTCGAATCCGACAAAGCCCTCGGCGTTCTCTCGACCCTGCTCATCCGCAAAAAGCCGAAGCTTTATTGAGCGGGAGCCTTGTGCCCATCTTTTTTAATAACCACCCAACAAGACCCAGCAACCTCATCCCGGCCCGGCCCCGGCCTCTTTCTTCGCTTCCCCCTCCTTTTCTATTCACACGTTTCCAGTCCGGTGGAACGCCCGCCATTTCGATGTGGAACGCGATTTCCCGACGTTGTTCACACATTCTGCTATTAATAATTTGAATGAACTTTCTCCAATCAATCATCTTTGCTTGTGAACAAACTGCATGAACCTCTCGCCCGATAAGCCGATAGCCGGCTTGCTTGCTCCTCTTTTCGCCCTGAGATCCGAAGACGATCTAGGCATCGGCGACGTGGGATCGCTCCGGCAGTTTGTCGATTGGGCGGCCAGCCAAGGATTCGGTCTCATTCAGCTTTTACCCATCAACGAAACGGGCAACGACAACAGCCCTTACAACGCGATCAGTTCGGTGGCCATCGAACCGTCGACCCTTGTCGTTTCGCCCGAAGCCATTCCCGACCTGGATACGGCGGGAAAAGTCGAGACTTCAAAGGGATCGGTCGATTACCCGGCGGTTAAGAAGTTGAAGAGGGCCTTGCTCGAAAAGGCGTTCCATAATTTCTCGAAGAAACATCTCGGGCGCGGCACCGTCCGGGCGGGGAAGTTCAGGGCGTTTGCGCGAGAGGAGGCCGCATGGCTGGAGAGCTACGCTTTTTTCCGCGCGTTGATGGACGAGAACGGCGGCAGCGAAGCGTGGGATGCATGGCCGGAAAAGCAGCGCACCCTCCAGGGAGCGAAGGAATGGCTCGCCCAGCAGAAGCCCACCCCCCGCAGGACGTTCGAGTGGAAGATGCGATTTTTCATGTACGTGCAATGGCTCGCCTTTTCCCAATGGAAGGAAATGCACGACTATTGCAGCGCGAAGAACGTCGCGCTGATGGGCGACGTTCCTTACGGGATAAGCCTTTACAGCGCCGACGTCTTTTCACAGCGGGAGATATTCGATCTCCAATGGAGCGGCGGAGCGCCGCCGGAGCCGTATTTCAAGGACGACCAGTTCACCCAGAAATGGGGCCAGAACTGGGGGATGCCTCTGTACCGGTGGGACGTGATGCGGACAAAAAACTACGCATGGTGGCGGCGCAGGGTGAGGATGGTGCGCGAGATATTCCACCTCTTCCGCATCGACCACATACTGGGGTTCTACCGCATCTATTCCTTCCCCTGGCGTCCCCAGGCGAATCAGGAATTCCTTTCGCTCTCCGAAGACCAGGCGCGTGGGAAAACAGGGGGCAAGCTGCCCCATTTCCTGCCCCGGGACGATTCGACGAGCCATAACCGCCACGCGAATTGCCGCGAGGGAGAGGAATATCTCCGGGCGCTGGTGGAAGAAACAGGCGAGCATCGGCTGATAGGGGAAGACCTCGGCATGGTGCCGGACTACGTGCGTCCGAATCTGACGAAGCTGGGCATCGCCGGGTTCAAGATCCCGATGTGGGAAGGCAGGGAAGACGGGAGCCTCGTTCCCGGGAGCGATTACCAGCGCCTTTCCGTCGCGACCTACGCCACGCATGATCACGACCCGCTCCGCCGTCTCTGGACGAACTGGGCCTCCGCCGCGGCGCACGGCGACGGAGGCGCCCTCCACGAAATGCGAAGGCTGGCCGGTTTTGCGCAAATGCAAGGCGCCCAGCCGCAACCCTGGAGCGACGCCGTGCATGAACAACTCCTGCGCGCCCTCTTCCAGTGCAATTCCTGGATAGCCGTGTGCATGATAACCGACCTCTTCGCCACGGAGCAGCGCTTCAATGTCCCCGGCGCCGTCGCCTCCTCCAACTGGAGCGAACGCCTCCCCCGCACGGTCGAGGGCTTCAAGAAAAGCCGCACCATCCGCGCCAAGATGGAGGCCGTCCGCACGATCCTCGCCGAATGCGGACGGGAGAGGAAGGGTTGACATTCTTCCCGCCTTGCTGGTGAAATTGGTCTTATGAAATCCCCCATCAAAGTCGCCGTCACGGGCGCCAATGGCCAGATCGGCTACTCGCTTCTTTTTCGGATCGCCTCCGGCTCGATGTTCGGCCCGGAACAACCGGTCGCATTGCAACTGATCGAGATCCCGCAGGCGATCGATTCGCTCCAGGGCGTGGTGATGGAATTGTCCGATTGCGCCTTCCCGCTCCTCAGCGGGATAACCGCGACCGCCGACCTGGACGAAGGCTTTCGCGGGGTAAACTGGGCGCTCCTGGTCGGCAGCGTGCCGCGCAAGGCCGGCATGGAAAGAAAAGACCTCCTCAACATCAACGGCAAGATTTTCACCGGCCAGGGCAAAGCCATCGAAAAGAACGCCGCGGCGGACGTCCGCACCCTGGTCGTGGGCAACCCGTGCAACACGAATTGCCTCATCGCGATGAGCAACGCCACCGACATCCCGCGCGACCGCTGGTTCGCCATGACGCGGCTCGATGAAAACCGGGCCAAATCGCAGTTGGCCCTGCGCGCCGGGGTGGATGTCGCGAGCGTCACGAACCTCGCCATATGGGGCAACCATTCCAGCACCCAGTTCCCCGATTTCTACAACGCAAAGATCAACGGCAGGCCCGCCGCCGAAGCTATCGGCGACGAAACGTGGCTGCGAGAGACCTTCATCCCCCTCGTCCAGCAACGGGGCGCCGCGATCATCAAGGCGCGCGGTCTTTCCTCCGCCGCCTCGGCCGCGAACGCCGTCGTGGATACCGTCCGCTCGCTCGCCACGCCCACTCCTTCGGGCGATTGGCACAGCGTCGCGGTCTGTTCCGACGGTTCCTACGACGTTGAGGCCGGGCTCATCTCCGGCTTCCCCATCCGCGGCGCGGGCGAAATCGTGCAAGGCCTGTCCGTCAACGATTTTTCACGGAAATGCATCGACAAGAGCATCGCCGAGTTGAAGGAAGAAAAGTCCCTCGTGGCCGAACTGCTTGGATGAGGAAAATCTATCTCGCCGGGCCGGAAGTCTTCCTGCCGGACGCCGTCGAGTTTTTTGAGCGGCATAAAGCCCTCTGCCTGCGATACGGCTTCGAGCCGCTCTCGCCGCTGGACAACAACGCGGCTGCGTTCACCGGCGTCGAACTGGCCCGGTTTATCTTCAACGCGAACGCGGAGATGATCGACCGGTGCGACATCGTCGCGGCGAATTGCAACCCATTCCGCGGCGCGTGCGTCGATGACGGCACAGCGTGGGAGATCGGCTACGCCCACGCGCGCGGCAAGCGCATCTACGGCTACGTCGCGAGCAAGGAGGCCCTGCCGGCAATCGTCCAATCCCGCGTAGCAACGCATCCTCACGCTTCCGGCCACCCCATCGACTCCGACGGCTACCTGGTCAACGAGGACTTCGGCAACACCCTCAACCTCATGCTCGAGTTTTCCATCGAAGCTTCGGGAGGAAAACTGGTTCAGGGAGATTTGGAACGATGCCTGGCCGAAATGCGCTAGCCCTTTTAGGCGCGCTGCTCGCTGTCGCAGCCAGCCCCGCCCCGCCCGCCAAACTCTCCGCCGTCGCCCCGATAGAAACCGTCATCCGCCTGAACTGGAAAGCCTCGGAAGGCGCCGCGCGCTACAATGTCTATCGGGGCGGCGCGCTGCTGAAAACCGTGGAGGGAACCTTCTTCACCGATTTCACGGGCGCCGACGGCGAAACGTATTCCTACCGCGTCTCCGCCCTGAACGGCGACGGCGAGAGCGGCTTGTCCAACGAAGCGTCCGCCACGACCAAGCCGCCGGTGACCGGCAGCCTCTCCGCCGAATCCGCCCGCAATGGCGTCGAATTGAAATGGGCGGAGTCGAAGAGCGCCATCGGCTACAAACTGTATCGGACCTCGCTTTACGATGCCGCGACTTTTCTGACGGCCGGGCTTTCGTTCATCGACACGAACGTCGTGGGCGGCAGGACGTATTACTACCAGCTCGCTCCCATCGGCGTCAGCGGCGAGCAAGCCCAGCCCGGGCCGCAGGCATTCGCCGCGGCGCGAGACGGAGTAAAGCCCGTGCGCCCCGCGGGCGGCGAGCCTTCGCGGGCCGGCGCGCTGACAATGTCCGCGGCGGCTTCTCCCAAGCCCTTTCGCGGCGAAATCACCGCCGGCGTTCCCGGAGAAGAAAGCCAGTCGTATCAAGTCTTCCTCCCGGACTTGAACAGACCTGTCCGCGCCGTGTTCATCTATTCCATGGTCGGCATCGACCAGCCGCGATTGACCGCGCTCGCCGCCGGCTATAACGCCATGATAATCGGCTTCGGCCCTTATAAATTCGAAGGCCGGGCCCATTCCACGCCGGACGATGGCGACCACCCGATCCTCACGCTGGATTACCGTTGGGTTACTGAAAGCGCACGCAGGGTCAGGGCCGTTCTGGAGCAGGCGTCGAACCGGTTCGCCCATCCCGAAATCCAAAAGTGCGGCGTGGTCTTCTATGGATTCTCGGAGGGAACCGAGAATGTCGATCTGGTCGCCGCGCAGCCGGAGTTCATCCATCGGCTCCTGGCGGTCATTCATCTGCACGCCATCGGCGAAGACCGCTACAACCCGGTGCGCCAGATGGTCGCCGCGCCGCATCTCTTCCTCTCCTCGTTCGGGAGCGACTCGGCCTCCCCATTGCTGGACGGAATGGAAGAGATGCCCTCCGTGACCCACGACGCCTACGCGCGCTCTCTCGCGACAAACCAGGGCGCGCCGCTCACCGTCGTAGACCACGTCGGCCAGAAGCACGGCGGCGATCCCGACGCCCCCTTCATCAGCATCTGGCTGAAGAGCGTGCTGGAACGGCGCGGGCCGGATTTCGACTGGCTCGGCACGTATGACGTCGTGAAAAACACGCATACCCCGCCGTGGGGGGACGAGCAACGCCTGGTAAACGTCGTCATCGCGCCGCGCGCCGAATATCACGACAGCAGGCCCTCTATCTGGCTGCCCGACAAGGAAACCGCCGAGGTCTGGAAATCCTATTCAACGCTTGGCGTCATGCCAGTGCTGCCGCGAAGCCGTCCAGACTTCGGCCGATAAACCTGTCAAATTGTAGAAGCGGCCGGGGCCAGCCCTCTAATCTAATAAAACCCGAACCGCGCGGCGCTCTGGCATTGCCTCCCCGCCCCAGGCGGCTGGCACAGCCGCCTCTACCACCCAAGTGCGGGCGAAAGGTGCAGGACACGCTTTAGACTAGCCA
>JAJPII010000037.1 GCA_021324825.1 Spartobacteria bacterium
TCGAACCGTGCGCCGCGCCGGGCGGGGCCGCGAACAGAACCGGCCTCCTTGCCAACCAGAGCGTCCTGCTGGCCAAGACGCCGCCGCAAGCCGCGCCCATCCCAACCAGGCAGGCTCCGGGCCGCTGGCTGCTGTGGAGCGACGCGGGCGGAACGGGCGGGAAATTGGCGGCCCTCCTGCGGGAGCGCGGCGAAGAGTGCCTGCTGGCGCAACGCGGGTCGGATCATCGACATCTCATTGACGCGTTCCGGCGCGCGGCGGAGTGTCGCGGAGCGGTTTTCCTGTGGGGCCTCGACGCGGCGATTGACGACCGCGCGAGCCTGCCGGACGTGCGATCCTCCGTCGAGCGGGCATGCCGCGAGACGCTCGCGGCCATCCAGGCGCTCGTGCAAGCCGGGGGAGTTGGCGGCGGCTCGCTAACCTTCGTCACGCGCGGCGGACAATCGCAACCCCCTCAATCCGCTCTCTGGGGATTGGCGGCCGCCGTGGCCGCGGAACACCCGGAACTTCATTGCCGCCGCATCGACCTCGACGCGGACGCGGGCGCCGAGGACCTGGCGGACGAATTGCTGCGCGACGACCGCGAGAACAGCCAGGTCGCCCTGCGCGGAGGCGCGCGGTGGGCGTTGCGGCTCAAGCGCGCGACGGCTCGCGGCCTCCGCTATCCCGCCTGCCGGCTTCGGCCCGACGCGAGCTACCTTGTAACCGGGGGCCTGGCGGGCCTGGGACTGGAAACGGCGCGCTGGTTCGTGGAGCACGGCGCGACCCGCCTCATTCTCGTCGGGAGGGGCGCCGCCGGGGAAGACGCGCTAACCGCAATCGCGGGCTGGGCGGAAGCCGGGGTGGAAGCCGTCTGCGTCCAGGCGGATATCGGCGATTCATCCGGCGCGGACCGGGTCTTCGCCGCCGTCAACGCCCTGCACGTCCCGCTGCGCGGCGTCATCCACAGCGCGGGAGCCGTCGATGACGCGGCCCTGTTGCAACAGGACTGGCCGCGCTTCGAACGCGTGCTCAAGGCCAAGGTCGAAGGGAGTTGGAATCTGCACACCCGGACGCAATCCGCCGCGCTCGACTTCTTCGTATTGTATTCCTCGGGCGCGTCCCTGCTGGGTTCCATGGGGCAGGCCAACCACGCGGCGGCCAACGCATTCATGGACGGGCTGGCGCTCTATCGCAGGGAGCGTGGGCTGCCCGCGCTCTCCATCAACTGGGGCGCATGGCGGGAGACCGGGGCCGCCGCGCGCCTGGGCGTGCTGGAGCGCATCGAGCGAACCGGCGTGGATTCCATCGATACAAAAAACGGCCTCAACGCGCTCGAATGCCTGCTGGCTTCCGGCAACGCCCGGGCCGCCGTCCTGCCGATCAACTGGAAAAAGTTCTCAGGCGGGGGCGGGCTGTTTGCGGGGCTTCAGGCGGAGCAAACCGTCCGGGGGAATCCGGCGGCCGCGGCGCGGCGATGGCGCGACGCCCTGCACGCGGCGGACCCCACGCGGCGCGAGGCCATCCTGCGGGAACTGGCGGTTTCCGAAGCCGCCAAAATTCTGGGCATCGACTCGTCCAGGACAATCGACCCGCGCCAGCCGCTGCAAGAACTCGGGCTGGACTCGCTGATGGCCGTCCAGTTCCGCAATACGCTTGCAAGCTCGACAGGGGTCGATTTGCCGCCCACCCTCCTTTATAATTACCCTTCGATAAACCAGTTGGTCGATTATTTGGCCGTGGCGGGCGGCCCACCGGCAGCGCAATCTGAAAACGGCGGCGACCTGGACGCCATGACGGAGGACGAGTTGGCAAGAATTCTGCAACAGCAGATTGAACGGGCATGACAAGAGGCGGCTTTTTCGATAATAATTATAATGAATCTCGCTGACGATCCCGGTCGCAAGGAACTGCTCAAATCCGCCTATCGCAAGATAGAGGAATTGCGCGCCCGCCTTGCCGCCGGCGAGAGCCGCCGGAACGAACCGGTGGCGGTGGTCGGAATGGCCTGCCGTTTCCCGGGCGGGGTCGTCGATCCCGATTCCTATTGGCGGCTGCTCAGCAGCGGCGCGGACGGAGTCACCGAGATTCCGCCGGATCGCTGGAACATCGACGATTACTACGATCCCGACCCCGACGCGCCCGGGAAGATGTATGTACGCCGGGGCGGATTCATCGACAATGTGCGGGGGTTCGATCCGCTGTTCTTCCACGTGTCGCCGCAGGAGGCGTCGAGCATGGACCCCCAGCAGCGCGTGCTGTTGGAAACGACCTGGGAAGCGCTGGAAAACGCCGGGCTGGCGCCCGATCAACTCTCCGGCTCGCCGGTCGGCGTTTTCATCGGTCTGGCCGGAGGGGACTATTCCATGATGGCCGTGTTGAATGAGCAGGAGTTGCTGGATTCGGCGCATGCCGCCACCGGCAGCAGCCCCAGCATCGCCGCGGGCCGCATCTCCTACTTCTTCGGGCTGCGGGGGCCGTGCATGGCCGTCGACACAGCGTGCGCCTCCGCGTTGACCGCGACCCACCTGGCCGTCCAAAGCCTGCGCGAGGGCGGGTCCAAGATGGCGCTGGCCGGTTCGATCAACCTGATCATCGCGCCCGCGGCCAACGTGGTCATCTGCAAGGCGCGGATGCTCTCCGCCGACGGCAAGTGCAAGACCTTCGACGCCTCAGCCGACGGTTACGTGCGCAGCGAAGGCTGCGGCGTGCTCGTGCTCAAGCTGCTGTCGCAGGCGCAGGCCGACGGGGATCGCATCCTCGCCGTGATCCGCGGCACCGCCTGCAACCAGGACGGGCGCACCAACGGCATCACGGCGCCCAACGGAAACGCGCAGCGCGAAGTCATCCAGGCCGCGCTCGCCGCGTCGGGGCTCTCGCCCCGGGAGATCGACTACCTCGAAACGCACGGCACCGGCACGAGCCTGGGCGACCCGATCGAAGTGCAGGCCCTGGGCGAAGTCTTCGGCGGCGACCGCCCGGCGGACGACAAGCTCGTGCTGGGCGCCGTGAAGACGAATGTCGGCCACCTCGAGGCGGCGGCGGGCATGGCCGCTCTTTGCAAGGTCATCCTGGCGCTGCAGAAGGAGCAAATCCCCGCGAATCTTCATTTCCGAAATCCCAACCCGCTGATTCCCTGGGATTCGCTGCCGTTTCTGGTTCCCACCAAGCCGACGCCCTGGCCCGCCGCGGGCGACCGCCGGCTGGCGGGCGTCAGCGCGTTCGGTTTCAGCGGCACGAACGTGCATATGATCCTGGAAGAGGCGCCGCGGCTTCAACCGGCGGCGAATCCCGAGCAGGATCGGCCATGCCACTTGCTGACCTTGTCGGCGCAGGCGCCCCGGGCCTTGTCCGAACTGGCGGAGCGCCATGCGGGTTTCCTGAACGCCAACCCGCGCGCAAACCTCGCCGATGTTTGTTTTACCGCCAACACGGGCCGCGCGCATCTCGCCCATCGGCTCGCGGTGATTGCGACGACCGTCGATGATTTGAAGGCTCAACTTGCGCGGCCCTCCGTCGCGGCCCGCGCGCCGAGCCAGCCGCCGCCGCTCGGGTTGTTCATCGCCGCCGAATCGTTGACCGACATTCACCGCCAGCTTTACCTCGAATCATCCGTCTTCAAGGCAGCCATCGACGCGTGCGATTCCGCCGCGCTGGAGTTGTTCGGCGCGTCCTTCCCGGCCGCCGTCTGGAAACAGCCGGCGGATTTGCCGTCGCCGGGCGGGGAGATTCTTTCCTTTGCCCTGGCCCACGCCATGGCCGCGCAATGGCGCGAATGGGGGATAAATCCCGCCGCCGTGAGCGGGTGCGGCGTGGCGGCGGTATTCGCGGGCGCCCTCACCCTGCGGGACGGGTTGCGGCTGGCCGCCGACCCGCGCGCCGCCGTCGCCTGGGCGGCGCCGCGGGTCACGCTGCTCCCCGCGGAAACGGCCGATTTCGAGAAAGCGGGAATGCGGGCCGTGCTTGCAATCGGCGAGCCGCCGCGACCCGGCTGCATCGCGGCGTCCGGCGGCGGCTGGGCGGACCTTCTCGATGCGATTGCAAAGCTCTACGTGGCGGGCGTCGCCATCGATTGGAAAAAATTCGAGAGCCCCTGGCCCCGCCGGCGCCTTGCCTTGCCCACGTACCCGTTCCAGCGTCAGGAGTGCTGGTTGAAGTTCAAGCCGCAAGGCGCCTCGCACAAGTCGTCGCAGAAGAACCTTCACCCGCTGCTGGGCCGGAGGATTTACTCGCCCCAGTTGCGGGAGGAGATCGTCTTCGAAGCCGAATTCAACGCCGGCAATCCGCCGCTGCTGAAGGACCACCGCTTCTTTTCCACGGTGGTCGTGCCGGCGGCGGCGATGCTGGAGATGGGCAATGCCGCGGGCCGGATCGCGCTCGGGAACGACGACGTCTCCCTCACCGATTTCGTGATCGAACATCCGCTGTTGCTGCCCGAGGGCCGGACGAACCTTGTCCAGACCGTGCTGACCCCGGAGGCCGGCGGGTATTGGTTTGTCATTCATTCGGCTGAAATCAATGACGCTCCGCCGGCTTGGAAGCGCCACTGCGGCGGCAAGCTGGCCATCGGACCAGCCGCGCCCGTTGCCGAAACCGGCGCACTCGACCGGCTGCGCGCCCGTTACAATAAACCGGCGGACCCGGAGTGGTTTTACACGAAAGTGGCCGAAGCCGGGGTGGACTATGGCAAGTCGTTCCGAGTGATGCACACGATCCGGCACGACGAGGCCGCCTCGCTGGTTCTCCTGCGGATGCCCGCCGACGTGGCGAAACAAGCGGCCGGCTACGGCGCGCATCCTGGTTTGCTGGATGGGGCCGTGCAGGCCATCGGAGTCTCCTATTCCCTGGAGCATCCGGAGAGGGACGGCAAGGAACTCTACATGCCCGTCGCCGTCGACGCCTACCGGCTGCGGCCCATTGGGGCGAGCGAAGTGTGGTGTCTCGCCGCCCTCCGGCCCGAGCGGCCCGGAAACAAGGGGACGATCGTCGGAGACTTGCAATTCTATTCAACGGCCGGTGAGGCGATCGGGGAACTGCGGGGGGTGCATTACAAGCGGAACGCCAGGAATGAGTTCCTGCGGGAAGCGGCTGAACGCGGGCTGGCGGGCTGGCTGTTCGAACCCCGGTGGGAGCCTTTGCCAATGGCGTCCCCTTGCGAAAAGGAAACGGGGTCGTGGCTCATCGTTTCCGACGGGAACCCTGTCGCCGCGGAATTCGCGGACGTGGTGCGGCGGCGGCGCGGGCGCGCGACTATCGCCTCGCCCCGGGATTGCGAAGAGGCGCTTCAAGCCGGGCCGTTGCGCGGCGCGGTTTATTTTGCCGCACAAAACGGCTCCGGACAGGAGACGCCCCGGGCCGCCGGTTCGAGAATCGAGCAACTGCTGCATCTGACGCATGCGCTGGCCCGCGGCGGAGCGGGCGATCCGCCCGCGCTGACCGTGGTCACGGAGGGTTTTCAAGCGCCGGGCATTGGAACCCCCTCCGGTCTCGAAGGCAGCGGCGCGTGGGGTCTTGGCCGCGTGATCGCCGCCGAACTGCCCGACCTGCATTGCAGGATGATCGACCTCGACCCGTCCCTGCCGGCGGCCAAAGCCGCCGTGATGCTCGCGGACGAGCTTGCCTCCGAGTCCGACGAAAACCAGGTCGCGCTCGGGGAAGGGAAGCGGCTGGGCCTGCGGCTGGAGCGCGCCGGCCAGGGGCTCTTCGACCACGAGGACTCGGGCGATCCGCGCCGCGCCGTCGAGATGGAGATCGGCGCGCGCGGCGATCTGCGGCAACTGCGCTTCGTCTCCCAGCAACCGTCCGCGCCCGGCCCGGGGGAGGTGCGGTTGCGCCTGCTGGCCACGGCCCTCAATTTCCGCGACGTGCTGAACGCGCTGGGCATGTACCCCGGCAATCCGGGCGCGCTGGGCGTCGAATGCGTCGGCGAGATCGTCGCGCTCGGGCCGGATGTCAGCGGCTGGAGCGTGGGCGAACAGGTGCTCGCGATCCCGCACCGAGGTTACTGCACGTACGCGAACGCGCCGGTGAACATGCTGTTCCGGCGGCCCGCGAACCTCTCCCTGGCGGACGCCGCCACACTGCTGGTCGCGTACCTCACCGCGGCCTATTCGCTCTCCCATCTCGGAGGCATGAAGGCGGGCGACCGCGTGCTGATCCATGCCGCCGCGGGCGGCGTCGGGCTGGCCGCCGTGCAACTGGCTCAGCAAGCCGGAGCCGAGATTTTCGCAACCGCCGGCAGCCCGGCCAAGCGCGAGTACCTGCGGCGGCTTGGCGTTCCGCATGTGATGGATTCGCGGTCGCTCGATTTCGCCGCGAAGGTTCGCGAACTGACCCGCGGCCAAGGCGTGGATCTCGTCCTCAATTCGCTGACGGGCCACGCCATCGTGGAAGGGTTGTCCCTGCTGCGGCCCGGGGGAGGTTTTCTTGAGATCGGCAAGAACGAATTGCTGGGCGTCGAACAAGTCGCGGGCATCAACGCCGGCGCGCGCTATTACGTCATCGACCTGCTCGCTCCGTTCCGGGAGACGCCCGAACTCATGCGGAAACTCTTTGCCGCGATCACCGATTCGCTCGCCGCGGGCGCCATTCGCCCGCTGCCGCATCGCGTATTCAGCCTGCCGGACGCTCCGCGGGCGTTCCGCTGCATGGCCGCCGCCAAACACATCGGCAAAGTGATAGTCGTCCATCAAACCGAGGCGCTCTTCGAGCCGTCCGGGACCTATCTCATCACCGGCGGCCTGGGCGGGCTTGGCCTAGCCCTCGCCCGGTGGATGGCGGAAGGGGGCGCGCGCCGCATCGTGCTGGCGGGGAGAAGCGCCCCGAACCCCGCGGCGGAAAAGACGATCCGGGAACTCGAGGCTCTCGGAGCGAAGATCATCGTGGCGCGGGCCGACGTGGGCGAACGGCGGCAGCTCGCCCATCTCCTCGCGGCGCATGCTTCCCCCTCGGCGCCTCTGCGCGGCGTCATCCACGCGGCCGGCGTGCTCGACGACGGGGCGCTGCTTTTGCAGGACTGGCAACGGTTCGAGCGCGTGCTGAAACCGAAGATCGACGGCGCGTGGAACCTGCACGAACTGACGCTGCAAACGCCGCTCGACTTCTTCGTGCTGTTTTCCTCGGGGGCCGGACTGCTGGGCAATCCCGGCCAGTCCAACTACGCGGCGGGCAACGTGTTTCTCGACGCGCTGGCTTTGGCGCGCCACGCCGCGGGGTTGCCGGCTTTGAGCGTCAACTGGGGGGCTTGGGCCGGCGTCGGCATGGCCGCCGCGCTGCATGAACGGCATCACAAGAGCTGGGACTTGCGCGGCTTGTCGGTCATCGAAGTCGCGCAGGGCCTGGCGGTCCTGCAAATGCTGATGACGAAGAGCCGGATCGCCCAGATGGCGGTGCTGCCGTTCCCGGAATCCGCATGGAGCGCGGCGGCGGGCCGGGCGGTTCCCCCGCTCGTCAGGAACCTGGTCGCGAGGTCTTCGCCGGAATCCGCCGCGGCTTCCTCCGGCGGCGCCGACGCGTCGGAACGGCTGCGCAAGGCCGCGCCGGAAGAAAAGCGCAACGTGCTGATCGAGCTGGTGGGAGAAATGGTCCTGGATGTGTTCGGCCTCGACCGCCAGCGGAGCATTCCGCCCGACCAGAACCTGACCATGCTTGGAATGGACTCGCTGCTCGCGATCCAGCTCAGCAATCGTTTGAAAACGAGTTTCGCCGCGGCGGTTCCTTCGACGCTGACGTTCCAGTACCCGACGATAGAAGCGATCGCCGATTACCTGCTGACGACGCTGTCAACCGCCGTGGAGGCCCAGTCGCCCGCCGCCGATCTCCCGGTCGAAGACGGGAAGCCGCTTGATTCGCACCGGGCCGAAAAACTCCTGGCCAACATCGATCAACTCTCGGATTCGGACATCGAGGCGCTGCTTGGCGCCATGGAAGAGAAGCCCGTCCCCGAATGACCGGCCCTCCCGAAAACGCCTCGCCGCCGGAGCAGCGGCGCAGGCAGCTCGCGCAATTGCTGCGCGACAAGGCGCGCCAATCGCAGACCGCCCATCCCGCCTCGATGGCGCAGCGCGGCGTGTGGTTCATGCAGCAGGTGGACTCGGCGACCCACGCGTACCACCTGCCGTTCTGCGTGCGCGTCCTGTCCGGGATGGATGCGGACGTCGCAAAATCGGCGCTCCAGCAACTGGTCGACCGGCACGCCATGCTGCGCACCACGTTCCACGGCGACGGCCGGCAAGTCGAGATGCTGGTGCGCGGCGCGGGCGAGGCCGGGTTCGCGGAAACGGACGCGCGCGGATGGCCGGACGAGGAACTGCTGCGGCAGGCCGAACGGAGCTTGCGCGAGCCGTTCGACCTGCGGCGCGGCCCGCTCGTCCGCCTGCACCTGTTCCACCGCGGCGAGGCCGATCATGTGTTTCTGCTCGTGTTGCATCATCTCATCTGCGACGGCCACGCGCTGACGCTGTTGCTCGACGAATTCATGGAGTGTTACGAGGCCGGAATCGCCGGGCGAACGCCTCAACTGCGGCCGAGGGCCGCGGATTTCCCGGAACTCATCGCCCGCCATCGGCAATGGATGGCGAGCCCCGCCGGGGAAAAGAGCAAAGCCTATTGGCTGGAGCGGCTGGCCGGCGAAATCCCGCGGCTCGGCCTGCCCGCCACGCATCCGCGGCGGGAACCGGGCGCGCCCTCCAGCGCGGTGCATTCCTTCGAGGTGGACGAAACGCTTTCCCGGCAATTGGCCGCGCTGGCCCAGTCGTGCGGCGTGACGCTGTTCAACGTCCTCCTGGCGGCTTACCAGACGCTGTTGATGCGGCTTTCCGGCCAGCAGGACATCCTGGTCGGCGTGCCGATGCTTGGCCGGACCGAAGCGAGCCAGGGGATCGTCGTGGGCCACTTCGTCAACCTGGTCGCGATCCGCGGCGACCTGAGCGGAGACCCCGCTTTTCGCGAACTGATCGCCAGGACATGGCCGCAGCTGCACGGCGCGGTCGAGAACCAGGAATTCCCGTACCCGGAACTGGTCCGGCTGCTGCGTCCCGGCGGCAGCTTCGAGCCGAACCCGCTGTTTCGCACGATGCTGAACATCCTGAAACCGCCGGCGGGCAAGCCGATGACGTGCATGCTGTCGCCCCGCCCGGAGGGCATGAACTGGGGGGCGCTGCGGATCACCCACTTTCCGGTCGAAGCGCTGGAAGAACATTACGATCTTTCCGTGCGGGTGGTCGAGACGCGCGGGTATCTGCAGGTCAAGATGCAATACGACGCCGCGCTTTTCGACGCGGGGATCATCGAGCGCTTTGCAGGCGTGTTTTTGGAACTGCTGAAGTCCGCCGTCGCGGACCCGGACAAACCGCTCTCCCGGTTGGAAACGCTTTCCCCCGCCGAACGCGGGCGCATGATCGAGGAATGGAACGCCACCGCGGCGGATTATCCCCGGGACGCCGCGGTCCACCAACTCCTGGCGGAACAGGCCGCCCGCACCCCCGAAGCCGCGGCCCTGGTTTTCGGAGAGACGAAGCTTTCGTACGGCGAACTCGACCGGCGGGCGAACCAACTGGCCCGCTATTTGCGCCGGCAGGGGCTGGGGCGCGACGATCTGGTGGCCGTGTGCGCGGAGCGTTCCCAGGAATTGGTCATAGCCCTGCTCGGCGTCCTGAAGGCCGGCGCGGCTTATGTCCCGGTCGATCCCACTTACCCGGCGGAGCGGGTGAAGCTGATGCTGGAGGACAGCGGCGCGCGCCTGGCGCTGACGACGCAATCCTGCGACCACGCCGTCGGCGCCATAACCGGCGCGCCACGATTCCGCCTGGATCGGGATTGGCCGCAACTGGCCGGCTTTTCCTGCGAGGACCTGCCGTCCGTCAACGAGCCGCTTGACCTGGCGTATGTCATCTACACCTCCGGGTCGACGGGCCGGCCCCGGGGCGTGCAAATCCCGCATCGCGCCCTGGTCAATTTCCTCTGGTCGATGCGCGAACGGCCGGGGTTGAACGCGGACGACGTTCTCCTGTCGGTCACGACCTATTCGTTTGATATTTTCGGCCTGGAACTATTCCTGCCGCTTCTGGTTGGGGCGAGACTGGAATTGGCGGGCGCGGACGAGATCGTCGATGCCGGACTGCTTGCAAGGCGTCTGGCCGCTTGCGGTGCGACGGTCATGCAAGCCACCCCCGTCACCTGGCGGATGTTGCTGGACGCCGGGTTCCGCCCCGCGGGGCAATTCAAGGCGCTCTGCGGCGGAGAAGCGTTGCCCACCGATCTCGCGGGACGGCTGCTCGCGGCGGGCTTCGATTTGTGGAATATGTACGGCCCCACGGAAACGACGGTCTGGTCGTGCGTGGAGCGCGTGCGCGAGGCTCCCGGTCGAACGGTCAGCATCGGCCGGCCCATCGCCAACACCCAAGCCTACGTCCTCGATGCGCACCTGCAACCCGCGCCCGCGGGCGTCGTGGGCCGGCTTTATCTCGGCGGCGACGGTCTCGCCCGCGGCTATTTGCACCGCCCGGAACTGACGGCGGAAAAGTTCGTCGTCCGGGACGCGCAGCGGCGAATCTACGACACGGGCGACCTGGCCCGGTTCCTCCCCGACGGCCGCCTGGAGTGCGTGGGCCGCACCGATTGCCAGGTGAAGATACGCGGCTTCCGCGTTGAACTGGAAGAGATCGAGGCCATTTTGAACCGGCATCCGGGGGTGAGCGCGGCGGCGGTCGCAGCCAAGGGCGAGCGCGACGGTTCCATGCGGTTGATCGGCTATATCGTCGCGAAAACCGGCGCGCCCCCGGCGAATGAATTGCGCGAATTCCTGCGGCTGAAATTGCCCGATTACATGGCGCCGTCGGCCTTCATCCCGCTGGAAGCGCTGCCGCTGACGCCGAACGGCAAGATCGACCGCAAGAGGCTCCCCGACCCCGACCACGCCAACCTGAAACTTGAAAAGGTGTTCGTGGCCCCGCGCAATGAACCGGAGGTCAAGCTGGCGAAGATATGGGAAGAAGTCTTCGGCATCCGGGATATCGGCGTCCGGGATGACTTCTTCGACCTCGGAGGGCATTCGCTTCTCGCCGTGCAACTCGTCTCCAGGATCGCGAAGGCCTTCGACAAAAGCCTGCCCCTTTCCGTCATCCTTCAAGCGCGGAACGTAGAGCGGCTCGCCGCCGCCCTTCTTGAAACGGGATGGGCGTCATCCTGGTATTCCCTCATTCCCATCCAGCCCCGCGGTTCGCGGCCTCCCTTGTTCGGCGTCCACGATCTTCACTACAAGGACCTGGTGAAGCATCTCGGCACGGAACAACCGATCTACGGGTTGCGTTACGGGCTGGCGGCCCACACCCGGGACGGCGTGGCGATTCTTCCCAGGCGGATCGAGGACCTGGCCGCCCACTACGTCAAGGAAATGCGCAGTCTGCAACCCGAGGGGCCCTATCACTTGATCGGCCTCTCGTTCGGAGGCGTGGTAGCCTTCGAGATGGCGCAACAACTCAACGCCCAAGGCCAGCAAGCAGCCATGCTGGCTCTGATCGACAGCTACCTTACCCCCGCCGCTTCGCTGCTGCCGCCCCATCTCATAGTCGCGAACTTGATCAAATCGCGGCCCAGGCAAGTTCTTGGGAAAATGAAAAACCGCGCACGGCAGGTAAAGGCGAAGCTGAACAAGAACACCTATCAACCGCACGTCCATCATCCGTGGGGAGTGCAGCGGGAACTGGCTGAAGCCTATGTTCCGCGGCCCTACGCCGGAAACGCGCTTTTTTTCAAGGCGCTCGAACCGCCGCCGACCGTCTTCTTCCAACCCGACGCGCCCGAACTGGCCTGGAAAAAATGGATGACGGGAAATTTCCAGATCCACGAGGTCTCCGCCGGCCATATCGAGTTGCTGGAAGAACCCCACGTCCAAATCGTCGCCGAAAAGATAAGAGCGGGTCTGTCGAACTGATCGTCCCGGAGGGGCTGGACGGGCGCCCCGTTTTCGCTCAGTATGGTGAGCGATGGCAAATCCCCGGGATTTTTGGGCCGGCGCGGCTTGGCGGCTGGCGCTTCGAAGGAACGCGGCTTCCTGGTGCGATCTCTTTCTGCCCGCGCTCGCGGGCGTCTCGGGGCTGGCGGCGGCGGTCTTGCTGATCCTGCGGCTGCTCGATCGGGACGCCCGGCTTCTCTGGCTCGCCTGGAGCGGCGCGCTGGCGCTCGCGGCGGCGGCGGTCGCGATGTGGGTGGCGCGAAGGCCCTACACTTCCCGCGAGGCGCTGGCCCGGTTGGACGAGGTCGCGCATTTGCATAATCGCCTCGTCTCCGCGCACGCCGGCATCGGGCCGTGGCCCGCGCCGAGGCCCGGCGTTCGGGACGCGGCCCGCTGGCATTGGCCGCGCCTTTTGTCCCCCGTGGCCGTGGCGGGGCTGCTCCTGGCCGCCGTCTCATTCGTGCAGCCGCCGAGGGCGCGGTCGAGCGGCCGCCCGTCCGAGGAGCCGGCGGCCTGGAGCCAGGTCTCCTCCTGGCTGCAAACGCTGGAGGAGGCGAAACTCGCCGACCCCGAGGCGCTGCGAAAGCTGCGGGAGCAGATGGAAGACCTGCGCCGCCAAAAGGCGGAGGATTGGTATTCCCAGGACAGCCTGGAAGCCGGCGACGCGTTGCGGCAGGAAATGGAACAAGGAATGCGCGACATGCAAACCGCCCTGCAACAAAGCTCGGAAGCCGTGGCGGAGGCCGCGCGGCAGGCGGGCCGGATGCCCTCCTCCGAATTGAAGGCCCTTTCCGCCTCCCTCCAGCAGGCGCTGCAAGGGTTGCAGGCAGGGAATCTTCCCGCCGGCAAGGACTTGCTCGGCGCCTTGCGGAACTTCGATCCGGCGAACCTGAGCCGTATGACTCCGGAGCAGATGGCCGCTCTTCAACAGCGGTTGAGCGACGGACTGAAGACGTGCGCCCAATGCGTCGGCCCCAATATAAAATATGGCACCGGCCCGAACCACAGCCGCCACGGAAACAATCCGGGCGAAGGAAAGGGCAACGGCGGCCCCGGCGGAGGCGGAGGAACAGCGCCGCTGGACCTGGACTCGCAGGCGACAAACCTGCACTCGAAGCGGACCGAGACCTCGAAAGACGAGGACATGAGCCGCGCCCTGCCGGGAGACGTTCTCGCGGTGACGAAGGGAAAGCATACGGTCGACAAGATCGCGCAACCCGCGGCGGGAGGCGCGATCTCCTCCGCGGGGGAGGGAGGCGACGCCGTATGGCGCGACGCGCTCACGCCCGAGGAGAGCCAGGTATTGCAGCGCTATTTCAAGTAACCCCATGAACCGCGAATACGCCACGGAGAACGAGATCGAGGAAGCCAAAGCGAAGCTCGCGCGGCTCCGCGAAGTGTTGAACACGGTTCTCTTCGGCCAGGAGAGGCTGGTCGAGCAGGTGATGACGGGGATGCTGGCGCGGGGACATCTCCTGCTGGAGGGCTTGCCCGGCCTCGGCAAGACGGAACTGGTGAAAGGCCTCGCGCAAGCGTTGCGGCTGGAGGCGAAGCGCATCCAGTTTACACCCGACCTGCTGCCGGGGGACATCACGGGCAACCCGATCCTCAACGAGGTCGACGGGCGGCGGCAGTTTGTTTTCCAGCCCGGGCCGCTCTTCGGCAACCTCGTGCTGGCGGACGAAATAAACCGCGCCTCGCCCAAGACGCAGTCCGCGCTGCTGGAGGCGATGCAGGAGCGGCGCGTGACGGTCATGGGTGAGACGCACCTGCTGCCCGACCCTTTTTTCGTCCTGGCGACGCAGAACCCCATCGAACTGGAAGGCACCTATCCGTTGCCGGAGGCGCAGCTCGACCGCTTCCTCTTCAAACTGGAAGTCACCCGCAATCCCGTCCAAGTGCTGGAGCGCATCGTGAAGAACCGCGAGATCGGCGAGACGCCCGTCATCCCGGCGGTTTTGGACCGGGAGGAATTGCTGGCGCTCTCCGCGCTGAGCCGGCGCGTCTTCCTGCCGGACGTGGTGGCGAACTACATCGCGCGGCTCGTCCACGCCACGCACCCGGAAGGCTCGGCGGCTGCGAAAGGCTTGAAGTTCGGCGCGAGTCCGCGCGCGGCGCTGGGGCTTTCGGCGGCGGCCCGGGCTGCCGCCCTGCTGGCCGGGCGCATGAACGCCAGCGTGGAGGATGTCCGCGCCATCGCGGCGCCCGTGTTGCAACACCGCGTCGTGCTCGACTACACCGCGCGCCTCGACGGCAAAAAACCCGCGGAGATCGTCGCCGCCATCCTCGAGGAAGTGCCCGCCCAGGAACGGGAGCTGCCGAAAACACTCAAGGACGCGAAACTGTGAAGCGCCTTTGCCTCGCCCTTTTTTTCTGCGCCGCGCAGGCGAAGGCGGAGATGCAGATGCGGATGGCGATGGAGCCGGGAGCGAGGGCGAACATCACCATCGGCTGCTGTTTCGACAACCCGCCGCCGACCGGCTATGCGCCCTTGACGGTGACGATCAACAATTTCTCCGGCGCCGCCCAGCGCTGGAATTTTGACTTTGCAAGGGAGAGCTACCCTTTCGCGAGCACTTCGAGCATGTATTGCCACGCCGCCGTCGCGGTCGAGAACAACGCCGAACGCGCCATCGCCCTCCTGACGCCGCTCGGCGCGGATACCGACGGGATGACGCCGCTGACTGCGACCATAAGGGGCTATGGCTTCGCCGCCGGCGCCAGCCAGTCGTTCCCGGAAGGGGCGCGCTCCGGGCAGCCGGTGACGCAGTACATCGTGCTGTCGAAGAGCCTCGGCTCGAAGCTGTGGAGCAGCATCGAGCAGTCCGTGAAGGACTCCAAGCACCAGTTGATCGGCTCCCTGGTCGATCCCCAGAATCTGCCGGAGGATTGGCGCGGGCTTTCGGGCGTCTCCGTCATGTGGCTGACAGGCGCCGAACTGGACCTCCTTTCCCCGGCCCAACGGCGCGCCGTGCGCGACTGGGTGCGCGCGGGCGGCGCCCTAAAGCTCTGCGGCGCCGCGGATTTCCCCCGGGATTTTCAACCCCCGGGCTTTGGCGATGTCCAACTCGCGCGCGCCCCGCTCGAGGCGGACGCGGTCGCCGCTGCCGCCTGGTCCCGGGCCGCTCCGCGGGAAGGTCTCTTCGGCGCGCCTTCGATGGGCCATCCCGCCGGCTTCGCGCCCGTCGCGCCCAACGTGCCGGTGCTCATCGGCTTCATGGTTCTTTTCGCCGCGGTGGCCGGGCCGGTGAACATCTTCGCCTTCGCGGGCCGGCGCCGCCGCCATCGTCTTTTTTGGACGACGCCGCTCCTTTCGCTTTCGGCGAGCGGGCTTCTGGTCGTCTTCATCCTGTTGCAGGACGGCATGGGCGGCAAAGGCGTGCGCAGCGCGGTCATCCATCTCGTCCCGCGCGAGCACTGCGAGGTCCTCGTGCAGGAGCAGACCTCCCGCACGGGCCTGCTGCTCGGCTCGGCGTTCGAGACGCGCGACCCCGCCCTCATACAACAGATTTCCGACGAGCTCCGCGTGGGCCGCGCGCACAAACGCTCCCTGCAAACCGACGGCTCCTCCTACGGCGGCGATTGGTTCGCAAGCCGCGCGTTGCAGACGCAGAGGATCATCGCCGTCATCCCGACCCGGGGAGAAATTTCCCTCCTGAATGCGCGGGAGATGCAGCAGGGAGACGCGCCGCCCGTCATTCTTTCCAGCTTCTCGTCCGCCTTGGATGAGATTGTCTACCTTGACTCCCGGCATCGCAAATGGAAGGGAACGGATGTCCGCACGGGAGTGAAACAGACGCTCGTTCCCACGAACGCGGGCCCCGCTTTGGCGGACGCCGATACGTTTTCGGCCACCGCCCGGGATCCCTCGGCTTTCATCGGCACCCTGCAATCCATCCGCTGGCAGGACCAGCCGGTGACGTATCTCGGTCCCGTCACGACGCCCTGAAGAATGACGCAAGCCGCACCCATCATCGCCGTCCGGGATTTGTATCGCTCCTTCGCCGAGGTCGAAGCGGTGCGCGGCATTTCCTTCGACATCCATCGCGGAGAGGTCGTCGGCTTCATCGGGGCCAACGGCGCGGGCAAGACCACCACCATGCGGATCATGGCGACATTGGAACCGCCCACCAGCGGGGCGGTCGAAATTTGCGGCTACGACATCATGAACTTCCCGGGCGCGGTGCGCGGCAAGATCGGCTGGATGCCCGACACCTTCGGCGCCTACCCAAATATGACAGTGGCCGAATACCTGGATTTCTACGGACGCGCCTTCGGCTACGAAAGCGCCCGGCGCGGGGAGCGGCTGCGGGAGGTGATGGAATTCACCGACCTGAACGTCATCTCCGAACGGCCCATGAACAAGCTTTCCAAGGGCATGGGCCAGCGCCTCTGCCTCGGGCGCACCTTGATGCACGACCCCGAGGCGCTCATCATGGACGAGCCGGCGGCGGGCCTCGACCCGAAGGCGCGGATCGAATTCAAGCGCCTCGTGCGGCTGCTGGCCGAGCAGGGGAAGACGATCTTCATCAGCTCGCACATCCTCTCCGAACTCGGGGAGATGTGCGATTCGCTCATCTTCATCGACGCGGGCCGCGTGGTGCACCAGGGAACCGCCGCCGAGTTGCAAGGCGACGCCAAGGGACCCGTCGTGGTGGAGATTCGCCTGGACGGCGGCCCCGCGAAACTGCGCGAGTGGGCGGAACGGACTCCGGGCGTACGGCTGGTGGAAATGCTGGAAAACAAAGCGCTGGTCGATCTCGGAGAGGAGACCCCCGGGCTGGTTTCCGGCGTGTTGCAAAAGATGATCGCCGACGGCCTCCCCGTCTCGGATTTCCATCGCCGGACCCGTAAGCTCGAGGACGCCTTTGTCGATCTGCTCAAGAAGCTGGAGGCGCCGCAGCCATGACGGCCCCCGCCGATTTTCCGGACTGGATCAGCCCGATGCTGGTGAAGGAATTGCGCCAGGGGATGCGCGCGCGCGCTTTCCTGATCTCGTTTCTCGCTCTGCAAGGCGCGCTGATCCTGCTGACGGTCATCAGCCTCTCGAACTCGAAAGCCGGCGAGGATACGACCGCCGCCACGGTGTTTTACTGGCTCATCATCTGCATCCCCCTGCTGCTCGTCATGCCGTTCAGCGGCTTGAACGCCATCTCCTCGGAGCGGAAGGAAAACACGCTGGAACTCATCTTCCTGAGCCGGCTCAGCCCCCGCCGCATCGCCGCGGGCAAGTGGCTCGCAATCGTGGCGCAGAGCGCCCTGCTGGTTTCCGCCATCCTCCCCTACGCCGTGCTTCGCTACTACATGGGCGGAGTCGATCTCATCGCTAACCTGGAGGCGCTCGGCTGGCTCCTGCTGGGCTCGGCGGCCCTCACCTCCGTCACGATCGCCGTTTCCTCCGGCCAATCGGTCGTCCGGCGCGGTTTCTCAATCATCGCGTTCGTGATGATTCTTTTCTGGCTCTTCGGACTCCTGAGTTCCGGCGCGTTTGGATTCGCCCTCTTTTCGAGCGGCGGCGGGAGCGGAATCCCGATATGGAGGCAGTTGACCGCCTGTTTTCTCCTGGCCGCCCTCTTTCTGTTTTCCATGATCGAGTTCGCGGCGGGGAAGCTCGCGCCGGACGCGGTGAACCACAGCAGTTCGAGGCGTCTCGCCGCGTTCGCCGTCCTGCTCGTGTGCTGTTGCTACACCACCCTGCTGCCGGGCGTCTGGTGGCTTTGGCTCGGCTCCGCTTTCATCCTGATCCCGACCTGCATCGGCGCGGTCTGCGAACCCGTGCGGGACGTGCCAAGCGTTTACCGCCCCTTCCAGCGGTTCGGTTTCCCGGGCCGTGTGCTCGCGATGCCGCTTTATCCCGGCTGGCCCGGCGGCGTGCTCTTTTTGCTGATCGCGCTGGGCGTGGTTTTCCTGGCGCCGCACGGCCCGTTCTCGGGATTATCCGGCGCGGCGGGCCGCCATGCCCGGCTTGGCGATTCCGTCCGCCTTCGAGTGATGATCGCCACGGCGGGCAGTTTCCTCCTGCCCGCCGCCGTGTTGCGCCTGCCGCGCGTGCGCTCGCTGCCTCCGGCCGTTTTCTTCATCAGTTTCCAAGGCGCTTGCGGCCTCGTCGCGGCGCTCACGAGTTCGCTTGCCGGCGAATCGGGCACGGACGGCGAACCGCTGGCGGCCTCGATTCCTTTCTGCCATCTGTTGATGAGCGGAAATATGGCTTCCTGGCCGAAGAGTTCCGTTGCGTTCTCGGCTTCGGGCGAGGCGGCGGCGACCGCGGCGTCGATCCTCGCGCTGTTTATAATGATGATCCCTGAATGGAGAAAAATCTTCGCCATGCAACGAGCCTTCAAACGCGATGCTTCCAAACCGGTTTGAGACAGCGCAGCGCATGGAGGCCGCGGCCGAGCATCTGCGCCTCCCTTTCCGCAGCCGGAACTGGAAGGGCCATGCGGGAAACTGGCTCGGCGCCGGCGCGGGCAGTTCCATCGATTTCCAGGATCACCGCCCCTATATGCCGGGAGACGATCCGCGCTATATCGACTGGCGAGCGTACGCCCGCACCGGTTCTTACACGATGAAGCTGTACCGGGAGGAAGTCAGCCCGCTGGTGGACCTCCTGCTGGATGCGAGCCGCTCGATGTTCTTCGAGGAGGAAAAGGCGCGGCGCGCCTGGGAGACCTTTTGCTTCTGCGAGACGAGCGCGCGCCAGGCCGCCTCCTCCCTGCACTGTTTCGTCGCGGCGGGTTCGCGATTGCGCCGCGTGGCTTCGAGCGAGGAATTGCGGGAGGGCGATCTTGAAGGAAGCGCCGCCGCCCCGGATTGCGGCCGCGTCCCTTGGCGGCAGGGCTCTTTGCGCGTGGTGGTGTCCGACCTTCTTTTCCCCGGCGCGCCGGACGCGCTCCTGAACGCCTTGTGTGCGGGGAACGGGCACGGCGTCATTTTCTCGCCCTTCTGTGCGGCGGAAGCGGCGCCGGACTGGAGCGGCAACATCGAGATGGAGGATTGCGAGTCCGGCCGGAAGAGCCTGCGGCGCGTCGATGAAGGGCTCTTGAACCGCTACAAGCTGGCGTATTCCCAGCACTTCGCTCTGTGGCGGGAACGCGCGCGCAAGCGGGCCGTCCTGCTGGCGCGGGTGCCGTCCGCGCCGGCCTTCCGGGAGGCGCTCCAGGCCGAGGCGCTGCCCGTCGGAGCCGTGGAGCTGGCATAATGCCCGTCTTCGGCAATCCGCTCGGGTTCCTCGCGCTGGCGGCCATTCCGGCAATCCTGGCGATCCATTTCTTGCAGCGGGAATCGCGCCGCGTGGTCGCCAGCACCCTTTTCCTGCTGGAACACCTGGCGCCGGAAAGCGCGCAAGGGCGGCGCTTCCAGAGGCTCCGCTCCTCCGCGCAACTCTGGCTGCAACTGCTGGCGGCGCTCCTCGCGACGTGGCTGCTCGTCCAGCCGCGCTGGATCCGGCCAAACGCGGCGCAGCACGTCGTCCTGGTTCTGGACAGCACGGTCTCGATGCTCGCCTGCCGGGAGGCGATGTTGCAGGCGGTGGACGAGGACGCCGCCCGCATCGACCGCGCGGCGATTCATACGGAATGGCAGCTCCTGGAATCCGATATGGCGAGGCCGACCCTCTACTCGGGCCCGAGCCGCAAGGCCCTGCTCGAGGCTCTCCGCGGCTGGAAGCCGCGCCTCGGGGCGCATGACCCGAATCCCGCGCTGGAGGCCGCGCAAAATCTCCTGGGCGGAAAGGGAACGCTCGTCTTCGTGAGCGACCGCAAGCGGCGACTGCCGGACGGCGTCCGCCTCCTCGCAACGGGGCGTCCGTTCGACCACTGCGGTTTCGCGGGCGTCTCCGTCGAGGGGGCCCAATGGCGCGCGCTCGTCCGCAACAACGGCGCCGCCGCCCAGCGCCGCAACTGGTGGATCGAGGCCGGGGATAAAAAATCCGCCCCGCAAACGCTGGATATCCCCCCGGACGGGACGGTCGCCATAAACGGCTCCTTTCCGCCGGGCGCGAGCCGATGCGAACTGGTGATGGACGCGGACGCCTTCCCGCTGGACAGCCGCCTGCCGATGCTCCAGCCGCGGCTCAAGCGCCTCGCCGTCCGCCAGGACGCCGCGCCGCCGGAACTCGCGAGCTTCTTCCAGCAGTTCCTGAAGAGCGTCGAGCGCGTGGAAGCGCCGGCCCCCGTGGCGGACCTGGAACTCGCCGTTTACGATCCTCTCGCTCCCAAACTGCCGCCGGGCGCGGCCATCGTCTTTGTCGCCGATCCCGCTCCGCTCGAGAAATTCCCGCCCGGCGCCGTGGCCGCCGCGCCGGAGTCGCTGGCCGCGGACTTGAACTGGTCGGGCCTGCTCGTTCACGACAGCCTGAAAGTTCCCGCCCAACCCGGCGACCAGACGCTTGTCTGGCAGGGAGACCGTCCGCTGTTGTTCCTGAGACAGGAAGGCTCTTCCCCGCTCCTGGTGGTGAACTTCGACGTGCGCGCGTCGAACGCGGCGCGGCTCCCCGCTTTCGTGCTGCTGCTGCACCGCTTCGCGGAAGAGGTGCGCGCCGCCAAGGCCGCGCCGGAAGCCCGCAACTTCGAGACGAACGAACTCCTCGCGGTCGCGGCGAATCCCCATCTCCCGGCGCCGGTCATCGCCGGGTCCGCGGAACCGGCTTTGCGCGCTCCCGCCGAACCGGGATTCTTCCGCGTGGTGCAAGGCTCCGAAGAACGGGTGGACGGAGCCGCGAATTTCGCGGACGCGCGCGCGGCCGATTTCCGCCAGGCCTGCGCCGCCGATGAGTTGCGCGCGGAGACGGCGCGAACGATCCAGAAAAACAGCCAGGCCGATCTCTTTGCGCCCGTGTGGATGCTCGCGCTGGGCGCCGCGATGCTTGGGAGCTGGAGGCGCCCGTGATCCATCTGGGCGCGCCCTCCTGGCTTCTGCTCCTCCCCGCGGCGGCTTTTCTCGTCGGGCGACTGGCTCCGCTGCGCCTCTTTTGTCTCGCGTTGCTGATCCTGCTTTTGACCGATCCGCAAATCCGCCGCCTCGGGCGCGGCCTGGACCTGTGGGTGCTGGAGGATCAATCCGCCTCCGCGGCGGACACGCTGGCCCTGCACCGGCAGGAGATCGAGACGCTTCTCGAGCGTTCGCGCGGCGCGGACGACCGGATCATCTATGCCGACTATGCCAGCCTCGCCCAACTCCGCGAGGAAGCGGACGAGATGTCGCCCCGGCAACGGCAGCTCACGCGCACGAACCTCGCCCTGCAATTCGCGCTCGCACGCATGGCGCCGGATCGCGCGGCCCGCATCCTCCTGGTCACGGACGGCTACTCCACGGAGCCGCTCTCCGACGCGGCGGAACGCCTCAACCGCCAGCAGGTCGCGCTCGATTACCGGCTCCTGATCTCGCCGGACGCCGCGGACTACCGCGTCGGGCGTTTCGACCTGCCGGTGCGCGCGCAGACCGGCGAGCCGTTCCTCCTGGAAACCGAAATCGACGGCCAGCCCGACGGCCCCGTCCATCTGCAAATCCTCCGGGACGGCGCGCCGATAGGCCAAAGCGAGGCGGATGTCAAAGACGGCAAGGCGGTGGTGCGATTTACGGATCGCCTGCCGCAAACGGGGGCGCACCGTTACACCGCCGTTCTTTCCGCGGCCAATGACGCCCATGCCGGGAACAATCGCGCGGAGAAATGGATCGAGATAACCGGCGGCCCGCGCATCCTCCTCGTCACGGCGTATGCGGAGGATCCGCTCGCCGCTGTCCTGCGCTCGCAGGGATTCGACGTTCAGACAGTTGACCCGCGCGCGGCGCACGTCGGGCAGCTTTCCGGCGCGCGCGCCATCATCCTGAACAACGTCCCCGCCTGGCAATTCCAACCCGAGTTCCTGCAGGCCCTCGATTTCTATGTTCGCTCGCAAGGGGGCGGCTTGCTGATGGCGGGCGGAAAGCAGTCGTTCGGCTCGGGCGGCTATTTTGAATCGCCGGTGGACTCGCTGCTGCCCGTCTCGATGGAGCTTCGCACCGAGCAGAGAAAATTGGCGGTGGCCATGTCCATCGTCCTGGACCGCTCCGGCAGCATGGCGGCGTCGGTCGCGCCGGGAGTGGAGAAGATCGACCTGGCGGACGAAGGCTCGGCGCGCTCGATCGGCCTTCTCGGCGCGATGGACGCTGTCAGCGTTTTCGCCGTGGATACGCAGCCGCACGAGATCGTGCCCCTCACCGGCCTCGGCGGGAACCGGCAGCCGCTCATCGACGCCGTGCGGCGCATCACCAGCAGCGGCGGCGGCATCTGCGTCCCCACCGGGTTGCGGGCCGCCTGGAACTCCCTGAAACAGGCGCCGGCGGGCCAGCGCCACGTGGTGCTCTTCGCCGACGCGAACGACGCCACCCAGGAACTCGGCGATTACCCGTCGCTGATCAAGGACATGGTGCGCGACGGCATCACCATCAGCGTCATCGGCCTCGGCCGCGACAGCGATTCCGGCGGCAACTTCCTGCGCGAAGTGGCGCAGCTTGGAAAGGGCCGCGTCTTTTTCAACGAGAACGCTTCCGATCTCCCCGCGATCTTCTCCCAGGAAACCGTGGCCGTGGCGCGCTCGGCTTTCATCCAGGAACCGGTGAAAGTGAAACCCGCCGCCGGCTGGCTCGCGCTGGCCGCGCGCCCCCTTCCCTGGCCGGACGCCGTGGACGGCTACAACCTCAGCTACATGAAGCCGGATGCCACGGCGGCCGCCTTTTCCGGGGACCAATACCACGCGCCGCTCGCCGCCTTTTGGCAGCGGGGCGCCGGCCGGGTGGCCGCGGTCTCGTTTCCGCTCGGCGGCGAGTTTTCCGCGAGGACGCGTTCCTGGGATCATTACGCGGACTTTGTCCAGACGCTCGCCCGCTGGCTCGGGGGCGAGCAGCCGCCGCCCGGCATCGCCCTGAAAACGCGCCTGGCCGGCACGCAACTGCGGCTCGATCTGTACCACGACGCTTCCTGGGAACCGCGGTTTGCCCAGGCGGCCCCGCGCATCCTGCTCGCCGAAGAGGGAGCGGCCGGTTCGCGCGAATTGGTCTGGCGACGCTTTTCCCCGGGCCATTATGCCGCCACCGCAGACCTGGCGCCGGAGCGGTGGGCGCGCGGCGTCGTGCAGGCCGCCAATTTCACCCTGCCATTCGGCCCGGTCGTCGCGGGCGGCAGCATCGAGTGGGCGTTCGACCGCGCCCGACTCCTGGAGTTGCAAGGCGTCGCCAGGGCCACCGGCGGCGTCGAGCGGCTCGACCTGGCGCGGATATGGAAGGCCCCGCGCCGTCCCGCGTATTACAGTCCCCGCAACCTTTTGCTCTCGCTGCTCCTGGCGGCTTTCCTCGCGGATGCGCTCGAAGCGCGCATCGGGCGGCGGCGCGTCAGCGCGATTCGATGACATGCCGCCCGGCCCTGACGCCATCCAGGCTCAAAGCGGGTTTCCCATCCAGCCAGACTTGCCCGCCCAGGCGCCGGGGCGGCACGATGCGCGCGTTCGCGTTCGGAGGGAGTTCGATTTCCAGCCTGAAAACAGCGCCGTTGCCGATGTTCAACGAGACGGGGCCGATGGCGGTCGGGACCTTGCCGCGCACCCATTTTAACCCGCCGGGCTGGGGGGCGACCAGGATTTTGGACGAGCCGGGTTCAAGCGGGCGCACGCCGAGGACGAACCGCGAAAGAATGTTCGCGGGCGCCGCGCCCCAGGCGTGGTTCCAGGTCAGGTTATTCTTGTATTTCGGGTCCCAGGCTTCCAGCGTCATCGTCGAGCCGAGGTCCAGCATATGCCCCCAGCTCCGGTCGCTTTTGGACGCCATGAGTTGCACGGCATAGCCGTCCCTGCCCGCCTTGAACAACCCCTCGAGCAGATATTGCGCGCCGTAGACGCTGCACGCCATCCCGCGCGATTGCACAAAATCGGCGACCCGCGCGACCCGGTCCTCGGGCGCGAGGCCGAAGGCCAGGGCGAACATATTCGCGTGCAGCGAAGCGTGCGCGCCGCCTTCCCCGTCGGTGTAAACGCCGCGCATGGGATCGAAGAAAACGCGGTTGAACGCTTCATAGACCTGCTTCGCTTTCGCCTCGAAATCGCGCGCGTCGTCCTCCTTGTTCAAGGCGCGCGCGAGCAGCGCCATCTTCCCGAGCGCGTGATAGTAGAAGGCGTTGACGACGGTGTTGTATTCGGGCCCGAGTTGCCGGTCGCCGGGAAATTGTCTTCCGTTGTTGTAGCCGTCGCGCTCGCCGGCCGGCCAATCCACGATCGCGCCCGCGCGCAACAAGCCGTCGCCCCGCGCCTTGCCCGTCAGCAGCTTGCCTTTCAACTCTTCGTAATGATCCCGCGCAAGCTCCGGATCGCCGGTCGCCTCGTAATCCTCCGCGGCGATCATCGGCATGTGAAAACTCCATTCGGTCGGCCACGTCGGGTGTTTCAACAAATACTCGAAGGTGGCGCGCGCGACGCGCGGATCAAGGTCGCAGGCGTAGTGCGTCAACTGCGCGATGTACGCGTCCGCCTCGTAAGGCGTGCGCTCGCGGTCGCCGTCGATGTAAACGCCGAACGCCGTGGCCGCCTCGATGGTGTGCTTGCAGAGCTTCCACACGGCGTTCAGCGTTTCGTCCGCGCATTCGAAGCCCGATGCGTTTTCGTCGAAGGGCGCGTGCACGAACAACTGCCGGACGCCCGACCTCTCCAGCGCCGACGCCGGGCCTTCGATCTCCGCGTAGCGAAACGGCGCGATCTCCCCCGCCCCCGGCGCCTTGGCGGTGACCGCCCCCCTGGGAAGTTTCCCGGGGGGGATGTCGAGTTGATAAGCGCGCCTGCCCGGTTGCACGGCCAGCGGCACTTCGCGGAAGCTCACGCTGCCGCCGGGGTTGCGGTCGATCGCGCCGTTCGCGCCGAGCTTTTCCCCCAGGCGCACTTTCCATGCGCCCGGGGACGGATCGGCGGGAAACTCGATCCTCAACCCGCCGAATGCGTCCTGCCCGAAATCGGCGAAATAGACGCCGTTCTCCCGCTTCTCAAAGCGCGCCGGTTCGACGGGAGTGACTTCAAGTTTGACGGGCTCGCCCGCGCCCGCGGCAAGCGCAAGAAGAAGCGCAAGCGCACCGCGTGCAACGTAACTGCGCTTGCTGGTCATGCTGAATTGTGCCTCGGGGGAATTTGTTTTGGAAAGCTCATCTTACTCGCGGCAGACTGTTTGCGACATGACCGATGTTACCGTAATTGGCGCGGGCGCCGCGGGCCTGATGTGTGCAAGCGTGGCCGGCCGGCAAGGGCGTTCCGTCGTATTGCTGGAGAGGGGCGCGCGAATCGGCGCCAAGATTCTCATCTCCGGAGGCGGCAGATGTAATTTCACCAATCGCGACGCCGGTCCCGAGAATTATCTGTCGTCCAATCCGGATTTCTGCAAGTCGGCGCTCGCGCGCCATACGCCGCACGATTTCATCGCGCTCGTGGAAGAGCACGGCATCGCCTGGCACGAAAAGAAGCTCGGCCAGCTTTTTTGCGATCACAGCTCGCGCGACATCGTGGCGATGCTGGAGCGCGAGTGCGAGGCGAGCCGGGTCGAGATCAGGACCGGCGTGAAGGTCGGAGCGGTTCGACGCGCCCGGGCGGACGCGGGTTTCCTCGTGGAGACGGCGGACGGTTCCATGGAGACCAAGCGCCTGGTGATCGCAACGGGCGGCCTCTCCCTGCCCAAACTCGGGGCGACCGACTTCGCGTACGCCGTCGCGCGCCAGTTTGGATTGAACATTCTGCCTCCCCGCGCCGGGCTGGTGCCGTTCACGTTCGGAGGCGAGGCGCTCGCTTTTTGCCGCGCGCTCAGCGGCGTCTCCGCAGCCTGTTCGGTGCGGCTGGAGGAGAACGGAACGCGCGGGTCGCGCTCCGCCGGCTTCACGGAGAATCTTCTCTTCACGCATCGCGGCCTGAGCGGCCCGGCGATGCTGCAAATTTCCTCCTATTGGCAGCCGCCCATGGGCGTGTGCGTCAATCTGTTCCCCGACGGCGGCGCCCGCGCGTGGCTGGAGGAAAATCACGCCTCCGGCATGCAACTCAACAACCTCCTCTCGCGCCGGCTTCCCGAACGGCTCGCGTCCGCGTGGTGCGCGGCGTCGGGAGCGGCCCGGATCATGCGCGCGCATCGTCCTTCCGATCTCAATGAACTGGCGCGCCGCCTCGAGAACTGGACGCTCCATCCGGCCGGCACGGAGGGCTACATGACCGCGGAGGTGACGGTCGGCGGCATCGACACGCGCGATCTCAACTCGAAGACCATGGAGGCCCGGACGGCGCCGGGACTCTATTTTATCGGCGAGGCCCTGGATGTCACCGGCTGGCTGGGCGGCTACAATTTCCAATGGGCATGGGCCTCGGGACACGCGTGCGGACTGGCGGTGGCGTCGTGAAGAAAAAGCGTCCAAACCAAGCCGATGCGCTCGATGAAGTCCGCGCCGTTTACCGGGATTTGGAAAGACGTCCGATTGATCGCGGCTGCCGCAGGCTCACGGAATGTTGTGCGTTCCGCGTGACGGGTCGCACGCCGCAACTCACGCGCGGCGAAGCAATCGTCGCCGCCAAAGCCCTGCGGGCCTCGGGGCGCAAAGCCCTGCCGGAACGCGCGGACGGCGCGTGCCCGTTGCTTCGCGAAGACGGCAAATGCCTCATTTACCAGGACCGGCCTTTTGGCTGCCGCACGCATTTCTGCGCGGCGGCGGGCGGCCCGTATGCGCGCAACGAAGTGCTCGATCTCATCCGGCGCCTCGAAGCGGCGGATGAACGGCTGGACGGCTCCGGCCCGCGGGGTTTGCCCGCGGCCGTCCGCGACGAATTGCGACTCTTGGGGCAGGTTACTTGTCCCGCGGCGCGGCGATGTAAGCGCGCCAGCCGCCGTATTGCGTGATCTCCCGGCCCGTCTCGCAGAGAGCCGCTTCGCCCAACACGCCCAATACTTCCCGCCCGTCGCCAAGCCGGACTTTGCCGACGCAGAGACCCGCGGGTTCCTTCAACAAGATGGCGGCCACGCCCTCGGGCGGAACGGACCACACTTCCACCGCGACGGCCGCGCCGCCTTGTGCGACGCGCAGCATGGCCGGGTGCCGATCTTCGATCGACCAGAGGCGATAGGCCCGCGCAGTGACGGTTTCTTCGACAAACGCCGCGCCGGCTTCGAGCAGATTCGGATTAAGCTCCAGCCCTCGCATGAGGGTGCCGTTGACGGCGAGGAGCACGCCGGTCATCGGACCGCGGCGATGAACGCGGCGGAGTCCGCCACGGCGCCGAACACGCCTCCCTGCATCTTGATCATCTTCAGCGCGGCGAGATGGTTTCCGTAGTCGGTGGCTCCGGTGCAATCGGAGAGGAGCAGGCATTCGTAGCCGCGGTCGTTGGCCTCGCGCATGGTGGTGTGGACGCAGACGTCGGTCGTGATGCCCGTGAGGATGAGGTTGCGCACCCGCATCCGTTGCAGGATGAGGTCCAGATCGGTGGCGTAGAACGACCCCTTCCCCGGTTTGTCGATGATCACTTCGCCCTCGAGGGGTCGAAGTTCCGGGATGATGTCCCACCCATCCTCCCCGCGCACCAGGATGCGTCCGCACGGCCCCGCGGCGCCTATCGCGGCTCCTATGCGCGCGCTGCGCCAGAGCTTGTTCTCCGGCAAGTCGGCGAGGTCGGGCCGGTGGCCTTCGCGCGTGTGGATGACGTGGAAGCCCTTGGCGCGCGCGGCGTCGAGCACGCGCCGGATCGGTTCTATCGGGGCGCGCGTCAGAGAAAGGTCATAGCCCATCTTGTCGACATAACCGCCGAAGCCGCAGAAGTCGGTCTGCATGTCGATGACGATGAGCGCCGTGTTCTCCGGACGCAGGTCGCCGTCGTACGGATAAGGATAGGGATCGGCCTCTATGGAAGAGTTCATATCGGAAAGGGGCGCCGTCCGGCCAATCGGCTCCCGGACAGCGCCCGTTATGGCAAATTCCGCGTCCCGATTAAAAGAAGATCGTCAGGCCCGTGTGCACTTGCACCAGGTTATGCCGCAGCTCGCCGGGTTCCAGCGCCAGGTTGCCGTCCAGCAAGCCGTGGTTTTGCAGGTAGTAATACTGGCAGCCCGCGTAAAAACTCCAGTTTCCGTAACCCTTCGGGATGAAGGAGAGCGGCACGGTCGCCTTCAGCTCGGTCGAGATCAGCGCGAACCCGGAGCCGCCGCCCGCGCCGCCGAACTGCTGGTAGAAATGTTCGCCGCAGAAGTTCGCGAAGGTCGGCAGTTCGATCGTGACCGGGAACGGGATCTTGACGGCGATCGTCGGGTCCATTCCCAGCACGAAGTAAAAGCTGCGCCGCGAAGTCGTCGGATCGAGATCGACGGTGGCCTTGTTCGTGACTTCCTGGAAGTACTCATAGTAGGGGTTGAGGCTGAAGCCAGGCACGAAATTATCGTGGTAAGTCAGCTTCAAGTCCAGGTTCGTGGAGGTGGGATACGCCTGGGTCTCGCTGGTGAACGAGGTGTAAGCCGCGTCGAGCTGGATGTTCTTCAGGATTTTCACGGTCAGGCCGCCCGAGAAGTCGATCTCATTCCAAGGCCCCGGCCTCGGCCCGGTATTGCGCTCGTAGGTCTGGAGGCAATTCCATACGGCGAGGTTCATGGTCACGTCGCTCAGCCAGCCTTTCGAGGAGTAAAGGTCGAACAGCAGCACTCCCAGCGGCTGGATGATGAGGCCCTTGTTGTTAACATTGAGTCCGCGCGGCGTGATATAGGCATTGCTCAGGTCGAGATTCAACAAAACGTGAATCTTCGATTCGATCGGCTCCTCGCTCAGCGGCTTGGACATCTTCGCCTCGGGCGACTCCTCGCCCGCGACGGAGCGCGGGACGGGCGCGAGGAATGAGCCGGCCAGCGCGGTCATGGCCAGCGCGGCCCGCAGGTATCGGTGGTTTGTTTTCATTAGTGGTGTTCCTTGGATTTTTCTTGGGTTTAAGCGCCACCGCACCCTTTTGCGATGACCGGCCCGCCCTAAGCGGCTGCCATGCCAGAATTCAACAAAAGTCCTAATGGATTGGATGCTAGTTAATTAGGGGCTGTCGCTTAACTCCCCCCTGGCGCGGGATAATGTTTCAAATGTCGCGCCTGGCACACTTGGAGCAAAATGCGCAGGCGTTTGTAGCAACTGTTCCAATCGCGACATCTGAAACACGCTCCGCCCGGAACGGATCGCTAGTCCGCATTATGCAAGTGCCTGGAGGGCAGCGCGGACCGCTTATATATAACCGGGTGGCATGGCCCGTGCTAAGCGAGTTCGCAACCCATGAAAACGCTTGGCATCGAGGCGGAACCGTATCTCTACGAGTTCGAACCATCCCACACCGCTCTCCTTATTATCGACATGCAGCGCGATTTTCTGGAACCGGGCGGTTTCGGAGAGATGCTAGGCAATGACGTTTCCCAACTTCGCCGCACCATAGCGCCGAATCGCAAGCTGCTAACCGCCTGGCGCGGCGCGGGTCTGCAAGTCCTTCATACGCGGGAGGGACATCGCGCCGACCTGACCGACCTGCCGCCGGCCAAGAAAATCCGGGGCCGCTCGAAGACATCGATCGGCGACGCAGGCCCGATGGGCCGCATACTGGTTCGCGGCGAGGCGGGCCACGACATCATCCCCGAGCTTTACCCGCTGCCCGCCGAACCGGTGATCGACAAGCCGGGCAAGGGCGCCTTCTTCGCGACGGACCTGCACGCCATTTTGCAACACCGCGGCATCAAGAAACTCATCGTCACCGGCGTCACCACGGAGGTGTGCGTCAACACCACCGTCCGCGAGGCGAACGACCGGGGGTACGACTGCCTGGTGCCGGAGGATTGCGTCGGCTCCTACTTCCCCGAATTCCAGGAGATGGGCCTCAAGATGATCAAGGCCCAGGGCGGCATCTTCGGCTGGGTCTCGGACTCGGGCAAAATTCTGGCCGCGCTGGAGGCGGCATCCTCAAACACAACCACATAACAACATGAGCTCCACCTATAAACCTAAAATCTGGACGCCGGGAGACTGGAACGCCTTCTTCGGCTTCGGCACGAACATACTCGTCAACCTGCTGACGCTGACCGCGCTGCTGCGGTTCGTGTTGAAAATGCCCGACGCACTGGTCTTCGGACGCATCCTGCCCGCGGCGGGGCTCATGATGTGCATGTCCACCTTCTACTATGCATGGCTCGCGTACAGGCTGGCGAAGAGAACCGGGCGCACGGATGTCTGCGCGCTCCCGTCGGGCATCAGCGTGCCGCACATGTTCATCGTCACGCTCGTCATCATGCTTCCCGTGAAGCTGGCCACGGGCGACCCGATGAAGGGCTGGCAGGCCGGGCTTACGTGGGTGTTCATCCAGAGTTTCGTGCTGATGGCGGGCGGGTTCCTCGCGCCCATCGTGCGGAAGATCACGCCGAAGGCCGCCCTGCTCGGCGCGCTCGCGGGCGTCTCCATCACGTTTATCTCGATGAAGCCGGCGCTGGAAATGTTCATGACGCCGGTGGTGGGCGTCGTCTGTTTCGCGGTCATCCTGGTGAGCTGGTTCGGCGGGGTGAAATACGGCGGCATACCGGCGGGGCTGGTGGCGATCGCGGCGGGGACTCTCATCGCGTGGGGATCGAACCTGCTCCATCTCAACTACGGCGGCATGAGCCTCGAAGGCCTGAAAGGTTCCTTCCAGACATTCCACTTCGCCGTGCCGCATCCCGCGGTCGGGCTGGTGCTGGGCGGGCTGCACTGGAGCTTCCTCAAGGTCATCCTGGTCACGGCCATCCCGTTTGGAATCTATGACCTCGTGGAAGCCATGGACAACGTCGTCAGCGCCTCCGCGGCGGGCGACGAATACCCGACCACGCGCGTGCTGACCGCCGACGGCGTGGTGAGCCTCATCGGCTGCCTCATGGGCAATCCTTACATCAACGCGGTTTACATCGGCCACCCGGGCTGGAAGTCGATGGGCGGGCGCATCGGCTACTCCGCGGCGACGGGCCTCATGGTCATCGTCCTTTCGTGGTTCGGCGTCATCTCCTTGATGACGGCGCTCATTCCCGTGGTGGCGATCTCGCCGATCCTCCTGTACATCGGCATGCTGATCGGCTCGCAAGCCTTCCAGGAAAGCCCGAAACGGCATGCGCCCGCCATCGTGGTGGCGCTGGTTCCCTCGCTGGCGGCCTGGGGAAAATTGCAGATCGACAATTCCCTGGGAGCGGTCTCCGGCATTCATCAAGTCACGCCGGACATGATCGCCGCCATGGCGCAAACGGGCGTGATGTACCACGGGCTGGCCGTGCTGGGCGGCGGCTCGATCCTGGCGGGCGTGGTGCTCGGCGCCACGACGACCTACATCATCGAGCGGAAATTCCTGTATGCGGCGGGATTCGCGTTCGCCGGCTCGGCGCTGACTTTCTTCGGCCTCATGCACGGCGAAGCGGTCGGCTTCGGGCAGACGCCTGTCGTGGCGGCAAGCTATCTCGCCGTGGCGCTATTCCTCACCGGCTGCGCCAAATTCGCAACCGCCTCCGAACCCGCGGCCGAGGAGGAAGAGGAAGGCGAAGGCGAAGGCGAAGGCTTTGGCGAAATTCCCGCGCTCGCCGAATAGCGAGATTTTCTTTCCTGGCTTTCCTGGAGGCAACGAGGCTGGCGCGGTCATGGCGCGCCAGCCTCATGTCTGTCGCCTGGCCGCGAGGTTGCGGTATATCCGAGTCCGGTGGACTCCGAGCAGGCGGGCCGCTTCGGCTATGTTGCCGTCGGCCGCGGCCAGCGCGCGCTGGATGAGCAAGTCCTCCGCTTTGTCCAGGTTCAACGGGAGTTCTTCGGCCGCGGCGAAATCCGCGGCGGGGCGCGGCGAAGGCGCCGCCGCGGCGCGAGGCCCAGCGAGCCGTATGTGCGACGCCTGGATCTCCCCGCCGCCGCTTTCGATGAGGGAACGTTCTATGATGTTTTTCAATTCCCGCACGTTGCCCGGGAAATCGTAGGCCTCCAGCATGGCGAGCGCCCCGGGGCTCAACCGCGCGCGCCGGCCCATCTCGCGCGAGAACAAATGCAGGAAATGTTCCGACAGCAGCGGGATGTCCTCGCGGCGCTGCCGCAGGGGCGGATTGAGGACGGTGAAGCGCGCGAGACGGAAATAAAGGTCCTGCCGGAAGGAGCGGTCCGCGATCTTTGCGTCCAGATCGACATTCGTGGCGGCCAGGACGCGGACGTTCACCCGCTTGCCGGCGGTCGCGCCGAGCGGGGTCACGATGCCGTCCTCCAGCACGCGCAGCAGCTTGGCCTGGAGCAGCAGCGGCATGTCGCCTATCTCGTCCAGGAAAAGCGTGCCGCCGTCGGCCTGTTCGAAATAGCCTTTGCGGTCGGCCGTGGCGCCGGTGAAGGAGCCTTTCAAATGCCCGAAGAAGAGCGACTCCGCCAGTTCTTCCGGGATGGCGACGCAGTTGACCGGGATGAACGGCGCCTTCGCGCGCGGCCCGCCGAAATGGATGGCCCGCGCGATCAGCTCCTTGCCCGTGCCGCTCTCCCCGGTCAGGAGGACGCTCGTGGCGCCAAAGGCGTGGAGCTTGCGGACGTCTTCCAGGATGGCGGCGACCGTCCGGCTCTTGCCGACCAGGCCGGCCACGCCCCAGCGTTCCGCTTCCTGGTCGGAGAGGGCGTTCAGCTTTTCATCGGCCCGCTCCCGCAGCTCGATCTCCTTGCGAAGGCGCTCGTTCTTGTCCACCAGTTCTTTCGTCAGGCGGATGCGTTTGAGGTGGTTCTCGACGCGGAGGAGAACCTCCTCGCTTTGGAACGGCTTGGTGATGTAGTCGATGCCGCCCGCGCGGAACCCCTCGGCCACGCTGTCGTTCTTCGCGCTGATGAAGATGACGGGGATGTCGCGCGTGGCGGGTTTTTCCTTGAGAAGACGGCAGGTCTCGATGCCGTCCAGGCCGGGCATGAGGATGTCCAGCAGGATCAGTTCCGGCGCGCCCGCCGCGGCGACGCGCAACGCCACTTCGCCGCTCGGCGCCGCCAGGATGGAATAGCCGTGCGGCTCCAGGGCGTCTCCCAGCACCTTCAGGTTGACCGGGTTGTCATCGACCAGCAGGATTTTCTCCGCCATGCGCGTCAGGCGAGGTACTCGAGGATGAGGTCGATATCGCAGCGATGCACCGCCGCCAGCAGATGGTCCGCGACATCCTTCGCGCCGTCTCCCAGCAGGGCCGCCTCGCCAAGGCAGGCTTTCATGGCGGTCACGTTATAGAGTTCGGCGGCGGCTTTCAAACGCAATGCCAGTTCCTCCGGCAAGGCGAAGTCCCCGGGCGGCGGGATCACCGGCGGAGGCTCCTGCTCGAAGCGGGCTTGCAAGTGCTGCGCCAGGCATTCGCACACCCGTTCGTACCGGAACGGCTTGGCGAAGAAATCATCGAAACCGGCGTCGAGGTACCGCCGCTGTTCGTGGTCGAACGCCGAGGCGGAATGGGCGATGATCCTCGCCTTGCCGCCGCCCTCCGCGAGGATGGCGTGCGTGGTCTCGATGCCGTTCATGCCCGGCATCCAGATGTCCATGAAGATGATGTCCGGCGCGGCGACGCGGACGATCTCCAGCGCTTGCTGCCCGTTCTCCGCCGTGAGGACGCCGCACCCCGCCGCGGAGAGCAGCCCCGCGAGGACGGTTCGGTTTTCCTCGATGTCGTCGACAACCAGCGCGTTGATCTTGCAGCCGGGCGCCAGCCGCGCTGTGCCATAATCCGTTCTTCCGGGCAGGACCCCCGCTCCGGGCAGCGGCAGAGAAAAGGAGAAGCGCGAGCCGGCGCCCGCCTCGGACTGGAAACGGAGTTCGCCTCCCATGAGCTCGATCTGCCGCTTCGAGATGGCGAGGCCGAGGCCGCTTCCCCCTTTGCGTATGCCGCCCGCGCCCTGGGAAAAAGGAGCCGTGACCCGCGCCTGCTCCTCCTCGTCCATGCCGATGCCGGTGTCGGCCACTTCGAAATGGTGGACGCCGCCCGCTTTCTTCCCGACCCGGAGGCTTATCTCCCCGCGTTCGGTGAACTTGACCGCGTTGCCGAGGATGTTGATGAGCACTTGGCGAAGTTTTCCTTCGTCGCCGCGGACCCAGCCCGTTTCGGCCGGGCGCGTCACGGAAAACCGGAGCCGCTTCTGCTCGCAACGGTGCCGGAACATCGCCTCCAGCCGCCGCACCAGGCCGGCCAGGGAAAAGTCCGCGAGCTGGAGTTCCATCCGGCCCGCCTCGATCTTGGAAATGTCCAGCACGTCGTCGATGAGGCCGAAGAGATGGGCGCCGCTGTTGGCTATCGCCTCGATGGCGCGGCGATGCTCGGGCGGGAGCGCCTTGTCCCGCTGGAGGATCTGCGCGTAACCCAGCACGGCGTTGAGCGGGGTGCGGATCTCGTGGCTCATGTGCGCGAGGAAGCTGGTTTTCGCCTTGTTGGCCGCCGCCGCCGCGTCCTCCGCCCGCTTCCGCTCGATGATCTCGGCTTGCAGCGCCGCGGTGCGCTCACGCACCCGCTCCTCCAGCGCCTGGCGCTCCGCCTTGCGTCCGGTGACGTCCTCGACCGCGCCTTCGTAGTAGAGGACTTCCCCCTCCTCGCCGCGCACGGCGCGCGCTTTCTCGGATATCCAGATGACGGAACCATCCTTGCGGCGGACCTGCGACTCGAAGCTGGAGACCTCGCCATCCTCCTGCACGGCGCGCATGAACTCCTTGCGGCGTTCCGGCTCGATGTAGAGCTGCCTTTCGATGTCGTCGAGGGCGGCGATCAATTCCCACGGCGACCCGTAGCCGTAGATGCGGGCCAGCGCCGGGTTCGCGCTGATATAGCGGCCATCCCGCGTCGTCTGAAAGATGCCCTCCACGGAATTCTCGAAGATGCTCCTGTATTTCTTCTCCGCCGTGCGCAGTTGCGCCGTGCGCTCGACCACGCGCTGTTCGATCTCGGCGGACCGGCGGAGCCAGCCCCAGAGGCACGCGCCCACCAGGAACGCGATGGTCAGCCCCGCGGCGAGCGCCGCCCACGCCTGCCACAGGATGTGGGAAGCGAGAAAGCGCGGCGTCGGGGTGAAGGTCAGTTGCCAAAGCCCGCCCGCGACATCCATGGCCTGGTTGTGGAAAACGCCGGCGTCGCTTTCGCCGAACCCGTGGCGATAGATGAGCATGCGGCGCCCCGCGACGCAATGGATGGAGACATCCATGTCCCGCCAGCCGAGGTCTTTCCAGGCAAACTCGACGAGGTCCCCGGTGCGAAATACGGCGGAGGCGTAGCCTATGAGATGGCTGCGCCTCTCTTCCACGCCGGCGCGCCCCCCGCCATAGATCGGAAGGACGACCACGAAGCCCATCTGGTTCCCGGTTTCCTGCACGAGCCGCAGCGGCTGCGTCGTCGTCGCGCTGCCGGTGTCCCGCGCGGCGGCCAGGGCCGCCCCCCGTTCGCGGTTGGAGGCGAGGTCGAACCCCAGCGACGCCCGGTTTTTCTCCAGCGGCGTCTCGAAGTAAACGGGCACGTATTCCTCGCGGGCGCCCGCCCGCGTCAGCCGGCCGTTCCCATCCAGCTCGCGTATCTCAAAGTCCGGCAAGCCTTCGCGCCTCGCCTGCGCCTCGAACAGTCCGCGCCGCGGCCCCGGCACGCGCGGGTTCCACGATAACGCCTGGATTTCAGGATGCCGCGCAAGGGCGTCGGAGACGAAGTTCTCGAACCCGGCCCGCGTCAACGCGGCATTGGAGGAGAAAAGCTGGGCGATCGATTGCAGCACCTCCATCGACCCCAGCATCTTGCCGTGGAGGATGTCGACGCGGTTCCGGGCGAGATTCGAGAATTCATTTTGCAGATTTCTTCGCTCCCAACCGCGGATGACGGCGAACCCGGCGACGGAAATCGACACCACCAAGGCAAGAACAAACAGCGACGGGAAGAGAGCCGCCGCCAGCGCGGAACGCCAATTTCCCTCCCTGAAAACTCGCGATGACATGTGCTTTCCGGCCCGGGAAGGGAGGAGTCTCCCGGAAAAAGCGCAACTTAAGAGCGCCGGGGGCCGGACGGCAAGATTAATTAACGGGATGACCGCGGAGCCACCGGAACCCCGCGATTCCAATGCGCGCAAAGAAATCAACGGCCTCAAGAAATCTGCCTCGGCGAAAACTTTCCAGGCTCCGTTTGAGATGTTCGCTCGCGTACCTTTTCTGCCACGCCCGCCAGCCTTGGACGAGCAGCCGCTGTTGTTCCGGCGTATTCCGCGGCGCATAAAAGGTCTTGAAGCGGACGGCATCCCGCGCCCTCTCGATTTTCTCCGCGTCCCTCGAACTGTTGCTCCCGTGGCGCCGATAAAGGAGAACGATCCGGTCGAGAAAAACGATGTCCCCGTTGCGGCTTAAACGGATGGTGATGTCCCAGTCATCCGAAGGCCACATCGCCGGATCGAACGGGCCGGCGAGTTCATAAGCCTTCCGGCGGGCGAGCAGAACGCCCGGAGGCCAGATGGAGGTGGCCCATGCCAGGGAAATGAAGGTGGTCGGCTCCGAAGGTTCCAACACGGCGACCTTTTTCCCTTTCACGCCAAACCTTCTGCGGCCCTGCTCCGAAAACCAGCCCGTCTCCAGCGGATCGCCCTTCTCGTCGATGAAGTCCGCTAGCCCGCTGACCGCCGCCGCTTCCGGGTGTTTGAGCAACGCGTCGTGCAGGGCCTCGAGCGCGTCCGGCAGCCAGACATCGTCACTGTCCATGAACGTAACATATTCGGAAGCCGGGGAAGCGAGGCCGAAGCCGTTGTTGGCCGCCGACGCACGCCCCGCGTTCGGCTGCCGTATGACCCGGATGCGCGGGTCGGCTTCCGCGTGGCGTTCCGCGACCGCAGCCGTCCCGTCAGTCGAGCCGTCGCTCACGACGAGGCATTCCCAGTCCTCCACGGTTTGCGCGCGGACGCTCTCCAGCGTCGCGCCGATGTATTGCGCCGAGTTGTACGCGGGAATGATGACGCTGATCGACGGCGGCGGGCGCATCGCGATGGTCAATGTCGCGGCCCGGAAACGGCGGGCCTTTTGTTTTCAGATAATGAGCGGCCCATGGCGGCGGATAGGATACTCAGGAATATCGCCATGTCATCCCCTTACAGCGTGTCATGCACTTTCGCCCGCAACGAAGGGGTTATTCTTACATCCATGCCGCTCGCGAATATCGAATCTTCACTAACCATGAAAAAGAAATATATATACTGTTTGACGAGCGCCTGCCTGCTGCTTCTGACCGAGTTCAGCTTTGGGGGGAAAGCTTCGGGGCGCGGCATCCTACTCATGCAAGCCGGGACGGGCGGCGGGAACGCCGGGACGGGCGCAGGAAATGGAACCGGCGGAACTGCAAATGGAGGAACGGGCGGAAATGGGACAATTCCCGGCGCCGGGAACATCTCGCCCGGGGGAAGCACAAATCCTGGAACGCCCGGTTCGTCGCCCGGCGTCTCACCCTTGCCTGGTTCGTCACCCGGCGTCTCACCTGGCACATCGCCTAATGTGTCGCCAAATGTTTCTCCGATGTCGCTTCAGTAAACCGCGGAACGGCGAAACCCGCGACGGGCTAATCTGCTCCCATGAGTTCAATTCCGCTCAGGAGTTTTGGAACGTCGGGCGTCAAGATCTCCGCCCTTGGACTCGGAGGGCATCACCTCGGCGACGCGCAAGATGAAAAAACCGCGATCCAGATCATTCGCGAGGCGGTCGACGGAGGAGTGACGTTTTTTGACAATTGCTGGGAGTATAACCGGGGGAAATCGGAGAACTGGATGGGCAAAGGCCTTAAGGAACTCAAGGGACTGCGGGATAAGGTTTTCCTTATGACCAAGGTTTGCACGCACGGACGGGACGCCGCGCTTGCCATGCGGATGCTCGAGGAATCCCTGCGCCGATTGCAGACCGACCACCTGGACCTCTGGCAGGTTCACGGCGTCGGGTTCGATAATGATCCGGAGCTTTTTATCCGCCCGGGAGGCGCGGCCGAGGCGCTGACGAAGGCGAAACAGCAGGGCAAGGTGCGCTTCGTTGGCTTCACCGGCCACAAGGCGCCCGAGATCCATTTGAAGATGCTGGGGACGGGCTTTCCGTTCGATTCGGTGCAGATGCCGCTGAATGCGTTCGACGCCTCTTTTCATAGCTTCGAAACACAAGTGTTACCGGAGTTGAACAAGCGTGGCATCGCCCCCCTCGGGATGAAGCCGCTGAACGGCAAGGGCGAGCCGTTGAAAAAAGGGCTGCTTACCCCGAAACAAGCGCTCCGTTACGCGATGAGTCTCCCGGTTGCGACGACGATCACGGGCATGGATAAACTCGAAGTGTTGCATCAGAACTTGAAAATCGCGCAGGACTTCGAGCCGATGAGTCCCCAGGAAATGGACGCCTTGCGCGAGCAGTGCCGCGACCATGCGGCGGACGGCCGCTTCGAGCATTACAAAGTCTCGCTTCAATTCGACAACCCGGAAGCGCGGTGGGCGCACGGTTTCCCGGTCGATGAAGAGCAGAAGGAAATAAAAGAAATGCTCCGGGAGACGGATAACACCGGGCGCGCTTTTCCGGTCTTAAAATCGTGAACGATGAGGCTTCCAGCGATTCCGGGCCGTGGAAACTGCACCGGCGCACCTTTGTGAAAGGAGCGGCGCTGGCGGGCGCGGCGACGTTCATCCCGGGAGGCATCTCCATGGCTAAAGATAAATCCACTGGCGCCGCCGGAATGGATGATTCTCAAATTCCTAAAAAACCCCTGGGTAAGACCGGGTTGCAAGCCTCGGCGCTGGGGCTTGGTGGATTTCATTTAGGCGCCGCGGATCAAAAGGAGGCCGTCGAGATAGTCGCCCGCGCCCTGGATGCGGGCGTGAATTTTTTTGACAATGCATGGGAATACCACGAGGGCGAAAGCGAAGTGCGGCTGGGCGCGGCCCTCAAGGGCAAGCGCGACCAAGCGATCCTGATGACGAAGGTTTGCACGCATGGACGCGGCAAGGATGTGGCGATGCGGATGCTCGAAGAGTCCTTAAGCCGCCTTCAAACCGATCACCTCGACATCTGGCAAATCCATGAAGTTGTCTATTACAACGATCCGGACCTTATTTTCGCGCCCGGCGGAGCCGCCGAGGCGCTTCTGCTTGCAAAACAGCAGGGAAAAGTCCGCTTCATCGGCTTCACAGGGCACAAGGATCCCGCAATCCACCTGAAAATGTTGTCGCACGATTTTCCCTTCGATACGGTGCAGATGCCTTTAAATTGTTTCGACGCGAGCTTCCGCAGTTTCGAGAAACAAGTGCTTCCCGAAGCGAATCGACGCGGCATCGCCGTGCTGGGAATGAAGAGCTTGGGCGGAAGCGGCGAGATGGTGGCGAACGGAGCGATCACACCCGAGGAAGGACTCCGCTACGCGATGAGTTTGCCCGTCGCGACGACGATCAGCGGGATCGATTCACTCTATGTGCTCGAGTAGAACCTCGCGGTTGCGCGTGGGTTCAAACCGATGAGCGAGGACGAGATGGACGCCCTTCGCAAGCGTTGCAAAGACCTCGCAGGCGACGGCCGATTCGAGCGTTTCAAAACGACAAAACTTTATGACGGCGATCTCGGACGCGAGCAACACGGCTATCCTCCCGCCAGGGAATTGCCAATTTAGACTGGGACAGACGGCGCCATCCTCTCGTGCCGTCCCTCGAGAATTTCCTCGATCATCTTTTTGTTGAATGCAGGTATGTCATCAGGTTTGCGGCTGGTTACGAGCCCATTGTCCACGACGACTTCCTCATCCACCCAGTTTCCGCCGGCGTTTCGCACATCGGTCTGAATGGCCGGCCATGAAGTAAGCTTGCGGCCCGCGACAATCCCGGCCTCGATCAGCAACCACGGCGCGTGGCAGATCGCCGCTATCGGCTTGCCCGCCTCGGCGAAGGCGCGAACAAAACTCACCGCTTCCTTCGTGGACCGGAGCGTATCCGGGTTCATCAACCCCCCAGGCAGCATCAGAGCGTCGAAATCATCCGGCTTCGCGTCAGCCAGGGCGAGGTCGACGTCGAATTGATCTCCCTTATCAGCGTGCTTCATCCCTTGGATTCGTCCCTTCTTCAAGGAGACGATGCGGACAGCGGCCCCCGCCTCCTTCAAAGCCTTCAGCGGTTCTTCGAGTTCGGCTTGCTCGAAGCCATCGGTTGCCAGGATGGCCACATTCTTTTTGGCAAGTTTGGCGTTCATACACAAAAAGCTTCGTCCGCCGATTGACCGTCGGTTGTGTGACAGCCGCCGATCACGATTTCAAGAAATGCTCCCAGTCCAGAACGGCGGTCTAGTGGAAGTCATGCGAGGCCGGTGTCGCCATTTGCTCAATGAGCAGCGGCACAATCTCGCAGGCTTTGACCTGAATCACGCCATCGACTTTTTGCAGGATGCCGTGGATTTCGAGGAAGCCTTCTTCTGAGATTTGCAGGCGGTTTTTCTCAAAAAGTTTCGCGGAGACAATGGTGTTCGCGACGCCGGTTTCATCCTCCACGCTGATAAATACGACGCCCTTCGCCGTGCCCGGTCGCTGGCGGCAAATCACCATGCCGCCGATGGCGAGATGTACGCCATTTGCGGCGGCTTCCAAATCGCTCGCGCGCCAAAGATGCGGCACACGCTTGCGAACCAGCGCCATCGGATGCGGGCCGGTTGTCAGCGTCGTGCCCGCGTAGTCGGCGTTCAACCGCTCGAATGGATTCATCGGGTGCAGGGGCGGCGGTCGCAGTGTTTCCGCACTCCCAAAGAGATCGTCCGGGGTGCGGGTAATCTCCGCCTGCCACTGCGCGGCGCGGCGATGTTCGCTCAAGCCATTCAACGCGCCGACTTTTGCCAGCGCGCGCATGGCCGTTTTCGATAGAGCGGTCCGAAGCTGGAAATCCACGAGCGACGCAAACGGCGCGGCGTTGCGCTCGGCAATAATGCGCTCCCCATCCCCATGCGTGAGGCCGCGCACGTAGCACAGGCCAAGGCGAAGCGATTCATTCGCGCCCACCGTGCAAAGCCAGTCGCTTTCCAAGACATTCACCGGGCGAATGCGCACGCCATGCCGCTTCGCGTCCTTTACCAGCGTCGCAGCCGAGTAAAAGCCCATCGGCTGATTGTTGAGGAGGCCCGCATAAAACTCCGGCGCGCGATGCACCTTCATCCAGCAACTCGCGTAGGCGATGAGCGCAAAGGAAATCGCGTGCGATTCAGGGAAACCATAAACTGCGAAGGATTGCACCGCCTGGACGATGCGCTCGGCGGTTTGCGGCGGCACGGAGTTTCGCGCAAGGCCATCGCGCAGTTTCACGCAGACCTTTTCCATGCGTTCCTGCGAGCGGTGGAAACTTAAGGCGCGGCGCAATTCCTCCGCTTCGCTCCCGCTGAAGTCCGCCATAACCATTGCGATTTTCAAAAGCTGCTCTTGAAAGAGCGGGACGCCAAACGTGCGCTCCAAAACGGGCCGCAGGCGCTCGTCCATGAACTCGACCGCTTCATCACCCCGCCGCCGTGCGATGTAGGGATGCACCATATTTCCCTGAATCGGGCCGGGCCGGATGAGGGCGACTTCCACCACCACGTCATAAAATTCCCGTGGCTGTACGCGCGGCAATGTGGCGATTTGCGCGCGGCTCTCCACTTGAAACGTCCCGATGGTGTCGGCGCGGCAAAGCAAATCATATGTCGCCGCATCGTCTTTCGGAATCATCGCCAAGTCCACGGGACGCCCGCGCGCCGCGCACATTTCCAATGTATCCTGCATCGCGGCCATCATGCCAAGGCCGAGCAAATCCACTTTGATAATCCCAAGGTCTTCGCAGTCGTCCTTGTCCCACTGCGCCACCACGCGCCCCGGCATCGAAGCATTTTCCAGCGGCACGACGCCGCTCAACCGCCCTTCGCAAATAATCATTCCGCCGCTGTGCTGCCCGAGGTGGCGCGGCAAGCCGTGGATGCGCCGGTAAAGCGCCGCGGCCGCCGCGGCGCGCGGGTGCGCCTGCGCGATGCCCGCCTGCGCGACCTGCGCCTCCAATTCGAGCGTGTGCGGAAAATCCCCGTGCCCGAAAAGGTGCGAGAAGCGGGTGAGCACGTCGGGCGGAAAGTTGAGCGCCTTGCCAATCTCGCGCATGGCGCTGCGCCCGCGAAAGGTAATGACGTTCGCGGTCATGGCCGCGCCGTGCTTGCCGTACCGCCGATAGACTTCCTGAATGACCCGCTCGCGCCGGTCGCCGCTCGGCAAGTCGAGGTCAATATCGGGCCATGAAGTGCGGCCTTCGGAAAGGAACCGCTCGAAAAGCAGTTTGCACGCGATGGGGTCGCAAGCCGTCACGCCGAGCGAATAGCAGACCACGCTATTTGCCGCGCTGCCCCGCCCTTGCACGAGGATGCCTTCCGCTTTGCAGTAGTTCACCAAATCCCAAACGATGAGGAAGTATCCGCTAAATCCAAGCCGGGCGATGAGATCGAGTTCATGGTTAATCTGCGCGAGCACCTGCGGGCCTGGCTTTCCGTAGCGTCCCAGCGCGCCGTCGAGCGTCACCTTGCGGAGAAAGGAGTCCGTCGTCTCGCCATTCGGCGCGGGATACTTCGGAAATTCGTAGCCGAGGTTTTGCAGCGTAAAGTCGAGGCGTTCCGCAAGCCGGGCGGTATTCGTCACCGCTTCCGGGGTATCGGCAAAAAGCCGCGCCATGTGCTTTGCGGGTTTCAAATGCCGCTCGTCATTCAGAGTGAGCAGGCGTCCGGCGGCGTCGAGATGGGTGTGATTCCGGGCGCAGGTGAATACATCCATCACTGCTCTTTCGGCGCGGGTCGCGTAGAGCACGCCGTTTGTTGCAAGCAGCGGCAGCCTGGCGGCGGCGGCAAAGTCGCGCAGCGAATCATTTTCACGGGCCTCGCCGCGCCGCAGGTGTCGTTGGATTTCCACGAAGACATTTTCCCTGCCAAAGATCGCCGTCAGCCGCTCGGCGCAGGCGAGCGCCCTTGCCCCATCATCGCGCGCCAGCGCGCGGCGCACCGGCCCGTCTTCATCACCAGTCAGCGCGACAAGACCCGTGGCAAAGTCCGCCAGTTCGTCCATGTTTACGGGCGCATCGGTCTTCGTGCCGCGCAATTTCGCGCGCGTGATGAGCTGGCAGAGGTTTCGGTATCCCGCGCGGCTCGCTACGAGCACGGGCAAAATGCTCCCGTCTTCCATCGCCAACTCCGCGCCAACGATGGGGCGGATGCCTTGCTCCTTTGCCGCCGCATGGAAGCGTGCCGCGCCATAAACGCCCTCGCGGTCGCATACTGCCACAGCCGGCAAGCCAAGCTCCGCCGCGCAAGCCGCGAGGCTTTCCGGGTGCGAAGCGCCGCGTAGAAAACTGCACGCGCTACGGGCATGAAGCTCGACGTATTCCATGCTCATACTCCGGTTGAAGGCTTTGCGACAAGAGCCGGTGCGCCGCGTCGACTTCCCGGTAAAGGCTCGTCATAGCTGCCTTCGATGCGCCATTCGCGACCCACGCGCGCGAGCCGGTAAAGTCCGCCTTCCTCCATTTCCACGTCCCATTCCTCCGTGCTCCAACGGTCGGATTCCCACCAGCCTCCCGATGCGCGATATGGTCCCAGCACCGCGCGAATCGCCCCGCATACCCCGGCCGATTCGAGCCCGACGGGCTGATGCTTTACCACACGCACCTGCGCCGCAACGGGAGGGCGATAGCGCCGCAGGGGAAGGCCCACGGCAAAGTCATCGGCAGGCGTGGCCGCGTTGCCGAGTTCGTGAAAGCGCGGTGCGCGCAGCCGGATGCTGTCAGGCCGGTGCGTGTCGAGCGCTTCCACGACGCCGACGTTTTCCTCACCCACCAAGGCAGCGAGCCGCCCCAGCGTTTCGCCAAAACGATTCGGGTCGCGCAACGGCGTCTCGAAAAGCTGAAACTGCTGCCGCTCCGCGCACGTCGGCGTGACGACCAAACGCAGGCCCGTCGCGCAATGATCAAGCCGCAAGCCGTCGAGATGCGTGTGGAGAATGCGAAAGAGCACGTCCACGTCGGCGGTTGGCGATGGAACTGTGAAGGTGCGCTCGTAGGCGCTCCCGTTTGCCAGCGGCAGAGTGAGCGTCATTTGCCCGGCAACGCGGCAGGCATTGCCAAGACGCAGCGCGAGTTGGTCGAGAAAGCGGCGCAGAAGGAAAAGCACGGGCTCGGCGGTGTCGATTTCATGCTCAAAATCGAAGGCTTCGGAAAACTCCTCTGCCGCTCGCACGATGCGCAAGGGCCGTTCCATTTGTCCCGCGGCGCGTTCCCACAGCCGCCCGGCTTCCGGGCCTAAACGATCCACCAAATCGCCGCGCGGGAGACTCGTGATTTGCGCGAGATTGTGAATCCCCCAATCACACAGCAGGGCAAGCAATTCGGGCGCGGGGTCGAGTTCGTGCAAGGCGAGGTTCGCGAGGAAGGCGGCAGGCGATTGAACGACAAGCACGGGCCGCGCGTGACGGGCGGCGAGAAAGGCGAGGTCGGGATTCGGGCCGATGCCCATTTGGGCGTGCAGTCGCAATGACGCGAGGCCCGCCACGACACCCGCGCCGAGCGCCTGCCAATCGATCACTCGCAAGCCTCGCAGATTGGCCGTGCAAAAGCCGTCTGCGGTCGCCTCGATTTCCGGTGAAAGCGCCGCGGCGATTTCGAGCAGTGCCGCCCGCGCGCTACGCTCCTCCCCCAGTGAACGCGAGAGGATCGTCAGCCTCGCGCAACGCGCAAGGGCTTGCGGCGAGGTTTGGCCCGGCATAACGCCTGCAAGCGCCGCCGATTCGCTGATTTCGAGCACACCTGCTTTCGGCTTTTGCTGGTCTATGAGCGCCACGGGCTGTGCATCCATTTCCTCGCGAAACCGCAGCGCCGCCTGGAGTCGGAAATTGGGCAGAAGAATGACCGCGAACATGGCGCACCCCCTCACGCTATGGCGGACTCACGTTCGCCTTTCCAAGCTGTAAGACTCCCGGCACTGCGCCTGGCAAAGACGTGCCACCGTGCCGCCGCAATGAGATCGCGTCGCCAGCGACGTTGCGCCGCCAGCATCCAACCTTCCCCGGCCGTGATGCGCACCTGCGCAGCTTCGACCATCGGCTGAGGCGTGAGCGCCACGACCGCCGCCGTCGTTTGCTCCGCGAGTCGCTGGAGCCGATGCCATGTATTCGCCGGGATGCGTTGAAGCTGGCGCAATGGCACGGCCTGGAGGTCGAGCATGATGAGGGAAACATTGCCGTCGCGGAGCAGCAAATCCGTCGCCTTCACCGCCTGCACTGCATCCGCGCAGAAGACCACCAGCAGGCGCGCCAGCGCCGCCGTACAATCCGGTTCAAAAGAACGCGCCGCATCCACCAAGGCCGCAAAGCAACGCTCCCGGTGCACCGTGTCCAGCATCGCATGAATGAACAACGCGCCCGCACCCGATGCCGTGGAAAGCTCCGTGAGGGCGGCGCGCCGCAAGCCGCCTTCCGCCGTATCCACGTCGGCAAGGCCCGTGCGAAAAATGCCGCCTGGCTTGGGCTGAATCGCAGGGAACTTTTCCGCGAGGAGACCACGCAACTGAGCGACCCTTTCCGCGTGCTCGCAGATATAAGCGGGCGGGTGGAGTGTATCTTCGGAAATGCCCATAAGAGTTCATTTGAACATTATACCTTTGCACCCCAGCAAGTCCACCCTTTCTACCGGGAGTCATCTTCCTCCCCCATGAGCCTCCCACAAAGAAATGGCTCGCAAACCGTTGCCTGCGAGCCATTTAAAGTGGTTGCTTGGGTGGGATTTGAACCCACGACCTTCAGGTTATGAGCCTCCTTGGGCCGACAGAGTAAAATCCCGGATTCGTCCCAACGTGTTCTGGTTCAGTGACCTGCCATACACGCCGCTCAAGCCATATGTGCAGGTTTAGGCAACACATTCGTCACTTTTTGGGGCACACGCAAGGTGGGAATTAGGTGAATCGCTCGGCTTTACCCCGGTTTCTTGAGGTGATTCTTTCCGCGTCGGCTGTCCCCTCTGATCTTCAAGGCAGTAGCTCAATATGATACGCCTCCCTTTCCTGTTCCAATAGATCTGCCTTGTGAAGACTCTTGTAGTATTTTCTTTGAGAGCTGAGATGCGTTGAAATCCGCCGCGAACCTCCGAATATCGGTCCGCAATTGATCGCTTAAGATCATGTGTTTGACGATCGTAATGTTGCGGGAGGGCTCTAACATGTTCCTATCAAATATTATATCGTTTAGAAACCACCGTCCATTTATTTTATTGAATTCGCATCGACTAGTTTCTGTTCCAGTCATACCCTGCTCCGAACGTCTTATATGAACATCAACAGTTGCCTCATCACCCCGTTCAATGCTATTATCTACCTTTACCATGTTAACAAGCCAGTAGCTTTGCAGTATAGGGTCATAGTTTCCGTCAGGCCATGGCCCAATCGATAATAGATGTTCGCGCGCTTTATACCATTCACCTGCCAGTGAACCTAACTCAGGAGTCAAAAGCGGAAGGACTCGCGTTAATGGAAGGGAAAACGAATTATTATGAAAGCGGTCATACCAACCCTTATGGAAAAGCGCTTCTGCAATCTGTTTAGGAGACTTAACCCCGTCACCCGCTGAATTCCCAGCCGATAGGCCGGATAGGTTCAACGCTGTCATCAAAACGATAATCACGCCTTTCTTCGACATTATTCGAGAAAGCCTATGCTTTTTTTAGGATCCATTTGCGAAGGCGTGGTGACAACCGACCACGAGGCGATGCCGGTTCCGAATGCATCCCAGAAATATAGGGGTCAGAAATATAGGGTCAGAAATATAGGGGTCAGGCAAGAATGGCACTAAGATAAGGGCGATTTAGGACGTTTTGTCTTAGGGCGGTTGCGGCGTGGCAGATTGCCGGTTTCGGAGCGGGGCTTGGTGAGCAA
>JAJPII010000021.1 GCA_021324825.1 Spartobacteria bacterium
AAACTACCAGTTGCTCACCAAGCCCCGCTCCGAAACCGGCAATCTGCCACGCCGCAACCGCCCTAAGACAAAACGTCCTAAATCGCCCTTATCTTAGTGCCATTCTGGACAGACCCGATTCCTGATAGCTTCGATTGGGACGTTGCCGGAGCGAATCGCTGTGACCGATTCTTCGAGTCATTCATGGCTGCCCATTCGACAGTACCGATTCGCGTTACTTCCGCCGTCGCCGACGATATAGGGGGATTCCATCTAGGGTTCTCTGAGGGGTACGAGTTAGACGTATTTCCCGACACTGGCACGCCTGACGAGGTATGGCGCTTATTCCGTCCAGGCGCCAGGGGACACTTTGTGCTTCCGCGCCAGTGCTCTACTGGTTTTGAGGGCGAGGGAAAAGGTATGTCAAAAACGTAAGTCCACCCCAAAATTTGGGATGATTCGGGAGGACTCCAGGCGGAAGTCCGATTCGGTGCAAGTGCTTGTCCAACAGGGTTTTGAAGACTGGACTTTCACTGCGGCACGGCGGTTTGAGTTTTATTTATACTAGATCCCGCTTTGGGTGGGGTAGCCTCGGACGTAGCGGTGGAGTTGGGTGTATATTCCTACTAGCTCGGTTCCGGCTTGCACGAGTTGGCCTTTCGCCAGTTTCTCCCTGACTAGCGCCCATTTTCGTTTTGCGTGACGGACTTGCAATCCGCGCCAGCCCTGTTTCAGCGTCCGTTTGTGTTCTTCTGTGTTCTCGGGCGAGAAGAATATCTTGTGCTGCAAGACGCGCAACGCCCGCGCGTGCACGGTCATGTTCCGGGCTGAGAGGTTCGCGTTGTGCCTGCGGTACAGGAGGATGACTTTGTCCAGAAATCGAAAGTCGCCGTAGCGGCTCAGGCGTACGATCATGTCCCAGTCGTCGAATCGCAGGAAGGAGCCGTCGAACGGCCCGGCGCGTTCGTAGGCGGAGCGTTTCGCGAGGAGCACGCCGGGCGGATAGACGCGGTTTGTCCATGCCAGCAACCGGAAGGTGGTCGGTTCCGATATGTCGCATGGCGATTCGTCCAGGATGTCGTAGCCCATGCGGGCTCTCCCGGCGTCGACGAATCCCTGCTCCAGGGGGCGCCCGTTCTCGTCGATGCTGTCCGCGAGGCCGTGGACGCCGATCGCCTCGGGAAACCGGTCCAGTTCGCCGACGAGGGTCGCCAGGGCGTCGGGTATCCAGAGGTCGTCGCTGTCCATGAAGGTGATGTATTTGGAGCCGGGGCCGATTTCCGCGAGGCCCCGGTTGCGGGCGGACGCCGGACCGCCGTTCGCCTGGCTGACGGTGCGGATGCGCTCGTCTTCGCCGGCGTGTCTCCGCGCCACGGCGGGGGTTTGGTCGACCGATCCGTCGTCGACGATTACGCATTCCCAATGCCGGAAGGTCTGCGCCCGGATGCTGTCCAGCGTGGCGGAAAGGAAGCGCTCGCTGTTATAGGCGGCGATGATGATGCTGACGACCGGCGGCGGCTGGATCATTTTCCTGGCGCAAGGGGGTCTGCCGCTGGGCGTTGGGCGAAAGAGAAGTCCCGCATCACCGCGAAGAGGCCGAGCCCCCACAGCAGCATCCCGGAGACGAAGCTTATGGCGACCTCGGCCGATTTGACGCCGTGTTTGAAGGCTTCGGGGAGAGGATCGCCCGGCGACGGAATGGAAAAAGCGACGTAGAGGGCGAATGCGGCAAGGCTTACGCCCAGTCCGCCGGGTGTTTCCGCGGAGCCGAGGATAAGCGTCCAGAGAAGCGGCAGGGCGAGGATGAAGTAGTATTGGTGCGAGACGGAACTCCCGAGGATAAGCGCCAGGGGGGTGAGGCCCAGGCAAAGGCGCGCCTGGCGCTGGTTCATCCGCGGCCCGTTCCACCAGAGGTAGAAGAGTCCGCCCAGCAGAATTCCGTAGCCGGCGGCCAATGCCAGCGCGTGAAGCGCCGGGCTGTTCACCCAGGGGGTCATGACCGGGTTGGGCGAGAAATACATCCGCGCGATGCCGGCCACGGAATGGGAGACGATCATCGGCTGCGAGGAATAACGCCGGGTTATCTCGATCCATTGGGGGAACTCCTTCCAGCCCGCCACGCAAAAGAGGATCGCCAGCCCCGCGGCGAAGAACACGACGCCCGCGGTCGCCGCCCGCCATTTGCGCCGCGCCGCGAGGTAGAAGAGAGCGCCTATCATCCACGTCTTGGTCAAGGCGGCCAATGCGGCCAGCAAGGCCAGCCACACCCATTTCCCGCGGCGGTCGCAAATGAACATGCCGCACACCGCCGCCAGTAAAATGATGTCGACGTTTCCCATGGCCAGTTCCAGGACGGTCGGCCAAAACCGGAACGCCGTAAACAACAGGAGGAGGGCGGGCGCGACGGCGTCCAATGGCCGCAACCCGGTTCCCAGGCTGTACAGCACGACGGCAAGCACCAGCAGCACGGTGTTGAAGCCGACCCATAAGTGAAGCCCGGTTCCGACGGGGAACCGCGCCAAGGGACGCAACAGTTCGGGGATCAGGGGGGAGGAAACGTATTGGTTGACGAGTTCCGACCCCTGTTCGTGGATATAGAGCGGCTCGCCTTTGTTCAACCGCTTTGCCGCCTGGTCGTATTCCCCGTAGTTGCTGAGGCCGCTCGGAGCGACGGCGGCTCGATAAGCCTCCGCGGCGAGGCACTTCAATGCCAGGAGAAGGACCAACACGCGAAGAATGCGGCTATTCATGCGAGTTTCTCCCCCGCACTTTCCATGCCCTGTGCTTTGAATCCTTTCCCGAGTTTCATAGCCGGCGTTTCGACAAACTTATGAAGAAGCACGGCGGCAAGCAAGATCGTGGGCGCCGCAAACAGGAACATCCATACGGCCGCTTCGGCCGGGGTTGCCGCCGGCTTCCAGCGGAGAAGCAGGAACATCCAGGCGATGATGATCGGCCAGTGAACGAGATAAAGGGGATAAGAAATCTTTCCGAGACGTTGCAGCCAGGGATGCAAAAGAAAGCGGCGCAATGCGCAGAGCGCCCGCCCGAAGAGGCCCGGCCCCTCGACGAAGACGCATCCAAAAGCGAGGCCCCAGGCCGCGAGGGCGATCGAGTGCCAGGAAAGCAATATGGCGCCCGCCAGAAGGGCCGCGACCGGGACGGAAAATTTCGCGGAACGTCCGGCGGCTGTATTGGAGAAATGGGCGTACAGGTGGAAGCTTCCGATGCCTACCAGGAAGAGCGGAAGCTGGGCGGGCAGGAACGACGAATGCGGGTTCTGCCAGTGGCCCGAGAACTGGATGCCCAGATAGGAAACGACGCTTAACACCACCAGCCACGCCCCCGACCGGACGGCGCGGGCGAGGAACGGGGCGAGCAAATAGTATTGCCACTCCAGCGTGATGCTCCAGGCCGGCGGCAACAAGGTGCCCGTGGCGTTAAACAAGACGCTTCTCGGAACCAGCCCGTTCAACAAGGTCAGGTGGCAGAGCGTGTGGAGAATGGGGTGCGCCCGTTCGCTCTCCGAAGTTGATCTTACCAGGTAGAAATAGGGCGTATCCCGCCACGGGGCGTCGCGAACGATGACGGGTATCAGGTGAATCGTCGCCAGGCCGAGCAGCAAACATAGCAAGTAGGTGGGATAAATCCGGAAAAACCTTCCCCGCATGAATGCGCCGTAAGACTCCTTCCGCGCATGCAGCATGAAGGAGATGGCGAAGCCGCTGAGGATGATGAAGGTCTCCACGGCCGGTTGGGCGAGAATGAAGTCGGGCCATAACGGCCCCAAAGGATAGGGCAGAGCCACCTTGGCAAAGCCGCACCAGCATAGTATATGGGAAACAGCGACCCAGGACGCCAAAATGCCGCGGAGACCGTCCAGTTCGTCAACCCGCGGCAGCTTGCGCCCGGCCTGCGTTTGCGTCTGTGCCGACCCGAGCAAACCTGGATGGTATCAGGTTTACTGGAAATTAGCAAGTCCGGGGCTCCGCCAGCGCGCGCGGGGTGGTTGCCGTTGCCGTCCGTTGCCGCCTAAAGACATGGAAACCGCCCGGCGTTTTGGCGTTGACTCCCAGGCGGCTGGCACAGCCGCCTCTACAACAAAGGGGCAACGGAAGGGCGGCTCAGCTCTTTTTCTCGCAGTTGATCATCCACGGCACGCCGAAGCGGTCGGCGAGCATGCCGAAGCGTTCGGCCCAGAAGGTCTCCGCCAGCGGCATGTAGACGTCGCCGCCTTCCTCGAGCGCTTTGTAGATGCGCTCCGCATCGGCGGCGCTCTCCACGCTGATCGAGACGGAGAAGCCCTGGGGTTCTTTGTAGCGTCCGGGCGGCGCGTCGGAACCCATTATTACATTCCCGCCGATTTGAAGCCTGGCGTGCATTATCTTGCCGAGCAATTCCTTGGCGGTCTCCCCGGCCATGGGGCTCTCCGCGTAGGTGATCTTGAAGGCGATCTCTCCCCCGAGGGCTTTGGCGTAGAAATTGAACGCCTCTTCGCAGTCGCCGTTGAAATGGAGGTACGGATTTATCTGCATGGTTTTTCCTTTGGTTGTTGATTTAAGTAATCGCTCAACTGGTCGAGCGTGCCAGTCCAGCCTTTTTGCATCGAGTCGCGCCCGCCGTCGAAGGCCCTGGCCTCGGCTTCGGTCGGGTTGAGCGGCGCCCACGTGATGGTGAGGGCGGTCCCGGCTCCGCGCCCGGCGAACTCGATGGTTGTCAGGGTTTCCAGCGGCCAATCCGGCGCGAAAGGATGGCGGGCGATGTTGCAAGCCTCGTCGGCGAAGGAGTTGGTGAAGACCAGCCGATGCGGCGCCGCGACCTCGCGAAAAATCCATTTGCCCCACAGGGCGGGGCCGTCCGGGGTTTGCATCGAGTAGTGGAAGACGCCGCCGGGCCGCAGCTCCAGCTTGCGAACGCGCGCAGCGCAGCCTTTGGGCCCCCACCATCGTTCGATGCGCCCGGGTTCCGTCCATGTCCGAAAAACCTCTTCCGGCGGGGCGTCGAGAATCCTGGTGATGACGAAGGGTTCCATTTTCGGCGACGGAATCCTCCTGCCCGGCTTTGATTGTTGTCAAGCGCGTTCGGCGGGTTCCAGAATGCGGGGGATGAAAGTGGCGACGTGGAACGTGAACGGCATACGGGCGCGGCAGGCGCAGGTGCGCGAATGGATGGAGCGGGAACGCCCGGACGTGCTGCGCCTGCAGGAGATAAAGGCCGCGCCGGAGCAGGCGCCGCCGGAGTTCTGCGAGATGGAAGGTTGCTGGTGTCAGCGGCACGGCGGGCCGAAGGGGTATTCCGGCGTGGGCCTGCATGTGCGGGAAGGATTTTTCTCCGCGGCCACGGTTCACGCATCTGGCGCGCGCGGAGATCGACGTGCATCGGCGGTCTTGTGCGAAGTGCACGCGCCTGTTGTCGCGGTCTTTCAGGGATGATACTTCTACCGCCATGACAAGCATCGCCGAATCCAAAGCCGAATTGCGCGGCTTCCTCCTGAAGAAATCCGTATGCCGCGGGGAGTTCACCCTGGCCTCGGGCGCGAAGAGCGACCTTTATATCGACGCCAAGCTGACCACGCTCGATCCCGCGATGGCGCTCCTGGTCGGCAGGATCGGCTGGCGCATGATCGAGTCGAAGGGATTGAAGATCGACGCCATCGGCGGATTGACGATGGGGGCCGATCCCATCGCGCTCGCCATCGGCATCGCGGCGGAATTGCAAACCCCGGGAGGCGCGCCGCGCATCTTTTCCGTGCGCAAGAAATCGAAGGAACACGGGCGGCAGAAATTGATCGAGGGGAACTTCGAGAAAGGGGCTTTCGTCGTCGTCATCGACGATGTGATAACGACCGGAGGATCAACCTTGCAGGCCATCGACGCGGTCGAGGCGGAGGGAGGGAAGGTGGCGTTCGTGCTGGCATTTGTGGACCGGCAGGAAGGCGGGCGCCAGAATATCGAGGCGCGGGGCCTTCAGGTCGAAAGCATTTTTACTCGGGAGGCTCTCCTGGAGTAGCTTCCAGGTTGGATTCGTCCGGTGCGCCGTGCGTTCGCCCAAGAC
>JAJPII010000014.1 GCA_021324825.1 Spartobacteria bacterium
AGTTTCTGGAATTGATCCAGCAGCGACTTGGCCTGTTCGATGTCCCCGTTGATCCGGTTGTTTATCGGCATGATATTCGGGGCCGTCTTGGGATCGGCGCGGATCGCGTCCAGGTTGCGCTTCACGGCGTCCTGCATTTTTTCCAGGCGCTCGGTCTGGAGTTTCACGACCTCCTTCTTCAGCAACACCATCCGGTAGCAGGAGAGCGCCTCCTCATACATCTTCCCTCCCAGGAAGGTGTCGCCCAGTTTTATGGCCACGGAGTTGAACTGGACGATGTTCTCGACCAGGTTCATGTTCTTCTGCAATTCCGTCAGCAGGGCGACGGCTTTCTGGCCCTCATCCTTCTTCGCGTAAAGGGGCGCGAGCGCCAGCCCGGCTTTCGCGGCCAGCCCGCTCTTTATGCCGCCGGCCGTCAGCTTCTCTAGCAACGGGATCGCTCCCTCCGCGTTGCCCTGCTCCTTCATCGCCTCCGCCTGGTAGAGGAGGGATTCCTCGCGGAACCGCGGGGAGATCGTGGAGAGTTTGGAAAACTCCGTCGCCGCAAGCGCGGGCTTCTTGGTGAGCATGTAAGCCTGCCCCAGCGAGAACGATACCGGGATCATCCGATCGCCTTTCGGGAACTTGGCCTTGTATTTGGTGAAGACCTCTATCGCCTTGTCGTAGTTGGACATGTTGAAGTACGACGAGCCGAGCATGTAGTAGACAGGCTCCAACTGGGGCGAATCGGCGGCCTGCCGGATCACCTCCTCCAGCGATTTGGCCGCGGCGGGGTAGTCGCCGGAGTTGAACGAGGCGGCGGCGTTTTGCAGCAGGTTGTTTACCGGGGAGTCCTGGGCCGCGGCGGGTCCGGCGAGAAGCAACCCGGCGCACAAACAAAAGAGACTCAACCGAAGGGCTGAGCACTTCTTAGCCATGGGGATAAGTAAATAGGTCCCGCTGGCCGCGAATTCAACTTTTATCCGCGGCCTGGGGCGACTCTTCTTGCGCCATCTTCTTGAAATTCATCTGGACGATCCGGCGCCCGTCGGTCTGGGTTATCGTCACGAGATACCCCTCAATCCGGGTTTGTTCCCCCTGCGCGGGGAGGTGCCCCAGCAGGTGCGTTACGTAACCGCCCACCGTGCTCACGTCGGAACTCTCCAGCTCGAACCCCGCCAGGTCATTCAACTCGTAAAGTCCCAGCGAGCCGTTCACCAGGAATTCGTCCTCGTTGATCCGCCGGTACTCCTGCTGCTCCGCGTCGAATTCATCCTGGATGTCGCCGACGATCTCCTCGAGCACGTTGTCCAGCGACACGATCCCCACCGTGCCGCCGTATTCGTCGATGACCAGCGCCAGGTGCTCGTGCTTCGCAAGGAAGAAGTTGAGCAGCTTTTCCAGCGGCATCATCTCCGGCACCGGCAGGAGTTCGCGCCGTATCGAGTTCAAGTCCGGCTTCGGCTGCCGCATCAGGGGGAGCAAGTCCTTTATGTGGACGAGGCCGATGGTGTTATCCAGATGCCCCTGGCACAGCGGGAACCGGGTGTGGCGCGACTCCCTGGCCTTCTTCAGGCTCTCCTCGAACGAATCCTCCACATTCAGGAACACCACCTCGCCCCGCGGCGTCATGATGTCGCGCACCACGCGGCGGCGGAGGTCCAGCGCGTTGATGACGATCTCCCTGCCCAGCGGCGACACTTCCTCCGCCTTCTGGCTCTCCGTAAGGATGACGCGCAATTCCTCCTCGCTATGCGCCAATTCCGCGCCGCCGACGGGATCGATGTGAAAGAGATTCCGCAGGATGAGATTCGAGGACTTGTTCAGGCACCAGATCGCCGGTTTGAACAGGAGATAAAACCCCGCCAGCGGCCTCACGAGCATCAACGCCACGGGCGCCGGCCTGCGGATGGCGAGATACTTCGGCGCCAGCTCGCCCAGGATGATGTGGAGAAAGGTGATCGTGACAAACCCCAGGGTGATGGAGAGCGTCGAAACCACCGCCGGCGCGTGGATGCCCGCCAGCGCGAAGAGCGGCTGGATCATATGCGCTATGAACGGCTCGCCCAGCCACCCGAGCGCCAGGCTGGCCAGAGTTACGCCGAACTGCGTCCCGGAGAGATACGCGTCGAGGTGCAGGGTTACATGGCGGGCGAGAGCCGCGCGTTTATCCCCCTCCTCGGCGAGGGCGTCGAGCTGGCTGCCGCGTATCTTGACGAAGGCGAACTCGCACGCGACGAAGAACCCGTTCAGGCAGACCAGGAAGAGGATGACGAGCAGCTTGGCGAAGATCGTCTCCGCGGGCTCCCAGGCATCAAAATTGGCGGCGTCCGCAATGAAAGCCATTGGACAAAGAAATCGCGCGGAACCCGTCCGCGTCAATCCGCCCTGCTACCAGCTCGACTTGGTTACGCCCGGGATCAGGCCGGACGATGCGAGTTCGCGAAACGCGATGCGGGAAAGCTTGAAGCGGCGGAGATACCCGCGCCGGCGTCCGCTCTCCTGGCAGCGGTTGGTCAGGCGGCTGGGGCTGGCGTTGCGGGGGAGTTGGGAGAGGCCGATGTAATCCTTCTTCGCCTTCAACTCGGCGCGCACCGAGGCGTATTTCGCCACCGTGGCCCGTTTGCGTTTCTCTCTCTCGATCCAGCTAGTCTTTGCCATAAGGAAGGGAAGGAACTTACCCCCATGCGCCGGCATTGCAATCTTTTTTTGATCCCATCCGTTCCCGCTTGTCGATGGAAACGTGATCAACGGCCCCGCGGTTTACAGCCAGCCGTGTTTCGAAGTCCGCGTCCGCTCCGCCCCCGCCATCCTGGCTAGTCTAAAGCGTGTCCTGCACCTTTCGCCCGCACTTGGGTGGTAGAGGCGGCTGTGCCAGCCGCCTGGGGCGGGGAGGCAATGCCAGAGCG
>JAJPII010000042.1 GCA_021324825.1 Spartobacteria bacterium
AGCACCGTGTTCAGATTGCCAGCGCCGCTGTCCACCGTGAAATAAACGTCGGTCACAGCCCCGGGAACAACATTCGTGTCGACCGCTCCCGTGTGATCCGTGCGCCAATTCGTCGAACCCCCAACCAGCGTGTTCCACCCACCGTTGATCGCTCCGCTCCAATATTCGGCGGAAGACGTCACTAGGGACACGGTCAGCAACTCGCTATTGGTGGTCGAGTTGGCGAGCGAAAGCATGTATGTCTTCCCGTTCACCAGAAGAGACGTGCCGCTCAGGGTAAATCCATTGCCGCCCGAACCGCTGAATCCGCCCGCCGCGCTGATCAGATTATACGTGCCCGTGGTGAGGCTCGTGTCGCCGGCCAAGGCGTCGATCGTGATAATGCCCGATTCAACCGAGGCGTTCTTCATCACGATGATTTGATCCGTTCCAGCCCCGGCGTTGCCAATGTCGAAGGTCAGCGTCGCCGCCCCAGAAGTTCCTCCTATGACCAACCCGTTGCCGATGAAGCCGCTGTTTTGTTGCAGATTGAATGTGTTGACGGTTCCATCAGCCATGTTCAGCGCCGAACCCGCGTTAAGCGTCAGCGTCGCCCCGGCCCCGGCGGTCACCGCCCCGCTTATCCCCAGGGTCGCGCCCCCGCCGACGGCAATGGCCGTGTTGCCGAGCGAAACGCCCGAGGCCAGCGCCAGCGTGCCGCCGCTGACAATGGTCGAACCCGTGTAGATGTTCGCCCCGGTCAATGTAAGCGTGCCGCCGCCATTCTTAACCAGCGTGACGCGGCCCCCGCCGTCGCTCAACACACCTGCATACGCCGTGTTGCTCGCGCTATTTGCCGTCAGCACAGCCGTGCCGCTCGCGGTCGTGATCAGCGCCGTGCTCCCGCCGCTCAACGCGCCTACCGTGGAACTGAATCCGTTCAGGTCCAGCGTCCCTCCATTTAATGTCAGATTGCCGCTCGCCGCTCCCAATCCCGAATTATTGCCCAACCGCAACGTGCCTGAATTAATCGTGGTTCCAGCCGAATAACTGTTCGAACCGGAAAGCGTCAATACACCCGCGCCGCTTTGCACCAGCGCAACACGCCCCGCGCCGTCGCTTAAAACGCCCGCGTAGGCCGTATTGCTCGCGCTGCCAGCGGTCAATGTTGCCGTGCCCGAAAGCGCTGTGGCGATGAGCGCCCCGGCGCTCCCGCTCAACGCGCCCACCGTGGGGCTGAATCCATGCAAATCGAGCGTCCCGGCGTTCATCGTGACACCGCCGGTTCCCAGCGCCGAGTTGTCGCCCAGTTGCAGCGTGCCCGAGTTGACCGTCGTCCCCCCGCTGTAAGTGTTCGACCCGGTCAGCGCAAGGGTTGCCGCCCCGCCCTTGACCAGGCTTAGTTGACCCCCCGGGCCATCGTCCAGGACGCCTCCGTATATTGAATTATGGGCGCCGTTTGTCGTGAGCGTCGCAGTCCCGGAGACGGTCGTCGTAATAACGCCCCCGCTGCTTCCGCTCAGGACGCCAACAGTCGGACTGAAGCCGTGCAAATCCAGCGTTCCTCCGTTGACAGCCAAGCCGCCCGCCGCCGCGCCCAGAGCGAAGGTGTTGCCCAATTGAAGAGTCCCGCCCGTAACCGTCGTCCCGCCGCTGTAGCTGTTTGAGCCGCTGAGGGTTTCCGTGCCCGGGCCGCTCCAGGCAAACGCAACAGGACCGTCATCGTTCAAGGATCCGGCGTAGGTGAAGTTGCCGCTTGCGCCGGCCGTCAAGGCGGAGTTCCCGGCGCTCGAAAGGATAACCGCTCCGCTCGAGCCGCCAAGCCCCCCCACCCTCACGCTGACGCCATCCAGATCAAGCGTTCCCGCGTTGATCACCAGGCTGCCAGTCGTCGATCCCAAGGCGAACGCATTCCCTAGTTGCAACGTGCCCGAATTGACCACGGTTCCGCCGCTGTAATCGTTCGAGCCGGAAAGCGTCAGCCTCCCCGAGCCGCTCTTATCCAAGGCCAGCTGTCCTGCGCCATCGGTCAACTCCCCGGCGTAGATCGTGTTTCCCGCGCCGTTCACGGTAAGAATCGAGGAGCCGGAAATTGTCGTTGTGATGAGGCCGCCGCCGCTCAAAGCGCCGACCACGGGGCTGAAGCCATGGAGATCCAGCGTCCCGCCGTTCACCGTGAGTCCGTTGGAAACCGCTCCGAGCGCCGAGGCGTCGCCTAGTTGCAACGTGCCTGAAGCGATCGTCGTGCCGCCGCCATACGTGTTCGATCCTGAAAGAATAACCGTCCCGACCCCGCCGGTAGTGAGGCTGGACGAGCCGCTGACCTGTCCGCTCACCGTCAGGGCGTTGGTGGAATTATTCGTCCACTCCTCGCTCGCCCCGAGGACGACATTTGTTGTGATGAAGTGGGCCGCCGAGGCGGCATCGACGGTGACGCCGTCCACGCCAATGGCGAGGGTGTTGCTTCCTCCTATTGTAACCGACTGCGAGCCCGCGGTGGTGCCGGTTCCCGTGAACACCAGGCCTTTTATGGAAAAATCCCGGCCCAGGACGGTGTTCAGATTACTCCCGCTGTCGGCGGTGAAGAAGACATCGTTTGTCACACCCGGAAGCGCCCCGGAGTCCACCGTTCCGGCGTGATCGACCCGCCAGTTTGTCGCCGTCCCGGAGACAACGGTATTCCACGCGCCGCTGAGCGCGCCGCTCCAATACGCGGCATTGACGATCGATAGGGTCACCGTTTCGTTGCTGACCGTCGAATTGGCCAGGGAAAGGGTGTAGGTCGTGCCGCCGAGAACGATGCTGGCGTGGGCAAGGTTGAATCCGTTGCCGTTCAAACCGCTGAAACCGCCCGCGGTCGTGATGAGGTTATACGTTCCCGTGGTGAGGCTCGTGTCGCCGGCCAAAGGTTTAATGGTTATCATGCCGCCGCCGGCAGGCGCTGAAACGTTTCCGGTCACCACGATCTGATCCGTCCCTGCGGCGTTGTTGCCGATTTCAAAGTTCAACGAGTTGCTCCCTCCGAAGATCAATGCATTGCCGCTGAAGCCGCTGTTTTCCCTAAGATTGAAAGCGCCGATGGAGCCATCCACCATGCTGAATGACGCGCCGGCATTGAGCGTCAGCGTCGCTCCGGCGGAACCCGCTCCGTTAGTTCCGGCATTTAAAACGCCGCTCGACGGCAGGGCCGCAAGCGTCGCGCCCCCGCCGATGGTGATGGATGTGTTGCCGAGTGAAGCTCCGGCGGCCAGCAGGAGCGTTCCACTGTTGACAAGGGTCGCGCCCGTATAGGTGCTTGCGCCATTCAATGTAAGCGTGCCGCCGCCATTCTTAACCAGCGCAACACGCCCCGCGCCGTCGCTCAAAACGCCCGCGTAGGTCGTATTGCCTCCGCTGCTAGCTGTCAAGGTTGCCGTGCCCGAAAGCGTTGTGGTGATGAGCGCCCCGGCGCTCCCGCTCAACGCGCCCACCGTGGGGTTGAATCCATGCAAATCGAGCGTCCCGGCGTTCATCGTGACACTGCCGGCTCCCAGCGCCGAGTTGTTGCCCACTTGCAGCGTGCCCGAGTTGACCGTCGTCCCCCCGCTGTAGGTGTTTGATCCCGATAGCGTCTCCGTACCGGGGCCGTTCCATACAAACCCTACAGGACCGTCGTCATCGAGCGCGCCTCCGTACGTCGAGTTGCCGCTGGCGCCAGCCGTCAGCGTGGAGGATCCCGCGGTCGAATGAATCAACGCCCCGGCGCTGCCGCTCAGCGCTCCCACTGTCGGACTGAAGCCGTTCAAGTCCAGCGTGCCGCCGTTCACCGTCAGATTGTTCCCAGCTATGCCAAGCGCGGATGTATTGCCTAGTTGCAGCGTGCCGGAATTAACCGTCGTCCCGCCGCCGTATGTATTCGATCCTGAAAGCACGAGCGTCCCCGCTCCCGCCGCGGCAAGCCCGGACGAGCCGCTGACCTGCCCGCTTACTATCAAGGCGCTAAGGGAATTATTTGTCCATGTCTCGCTTGTCCCCAGCGCGATGTTGCTGCTGATAGTATGCGCCGCTGATCCGGGCTGAACAGTGATCCCGTCCGCGCCAATCGTAAGAGTATTGCTTCCGCCTATAGTCACCGATTGCCCGCCCGCCGTCGTCCCGGTTCCCGTGAAGATAAGGCCCTTGATTGTGAAGTCCTGGCCCAGCACCGTGTTCAGATTGCCAGCGCCGCTGTCCACCGTGAAATAAACGTCGGTCACCGCCCCGGGAACAACATTCGTATCGATCGCTCCCGTGTGATCCGTGCGCCAGTTCGTGGAACCGGAGACGGTTGTGCTCCATGTTCCGCTTAAAATGCCGCTCCAAAAGGCGGTGGATGGCGTCACCGTTGTCACTGTATAAGTCGTGAAGGTTATATTCCCGCTCGAATCGATGGAAAAGTAGCCCAGAGCCTGGCTGGTCCCGCTTGAGCTGACGGTTGACGGCGCCAGCCTGTCCAGTTCCATGGGATCATTCACCTGGCCCAGGCTGCCAATTCCGGAGTTTGCCTGAAAGTTGAAGAACGTATTGGAGTTCGCGGAGTCCGTTTGCTTGACTCCAAGGTTGCTGTTCGTGCTGGAGGTGCTGCCCTGGTAAAAGCCCCCCATGCTCTTAACTGCGTTGGCGGTCGTGCTTTGTGTTCCCGCGCTATTCTGCGTCAAGGAAGATTGTCCGCCGAGATTGCTTGTGCCGCTTACGTCAACGGCGGCATAGAGAGTGTCAGCCGGGTCCGTTCCATTCACGGCCACGTTGCCGCCCACCACCGTCCAAAGCGCCGCGGCATTGCCGGAATTGTTGCCGCTGCTGTTATCGACGCGCGTGAACCAATCCGAGCCGAAGATATTCGTCAAATCCGCCCCGGTATTGCCCACGTTGGGTTTGACTATGCTCAGCGTGAAATTCGTGTTGAAGTTGAAAGTCGAGGGCTGGCCGATATCTATCAGGTAATCGTTGGGCGATCCCGTGCCGGCAGTCGCCTCAAACCCGATGAACAGATCGCCGCTGGTATAGACGACCTGCTGGCCGCCGGCATAGGCGAACCGGCCGGCAAGGGCCGCCGCCATCGCCAATGCGAAAAGAAGGGCTGCGATCCGTCTCTTCGCATTAATAGGTATGGATAGGTTTTTCACTTTATAAATTCACTTGGCGGCCGCCGAAAACACGGGGCTGTGAATCGTATAAATTGTCTTATCCGGAGACGAAGGCTTTTATTGTTACAATCATGTAACAAGCTCGGCGGTCGCGAACGCCGCGGAATTTCTCGCCTCGGACTGCTGTGCTAAGCGCCGCTTCCGGCGCTCCCTTTACTTGCTCTTCGCGGGCAGTTGGGAGGGAAGCTTTATGAGCGACGGCTGTTGCGAGGTTCCCGTTTTAGCCGGCAACTGGGAGGGAAGTTCTATCAAGGGCGGCTCTCGCGAAGCGGACTGTTTGGCGGGCAGTTGAGAAGGAAGCTGAATCGCCGCCGGCCCGCGCGGATGCTCCACCGGCTTTTCCGCCGGGGCGCGCGCCTGGGCGACGAGGTCTTTCTCCTCCGGATAAAGCGGGGCTTGAGCGGCGAGGTCGAGATACTTCGCGGCGTCCGGAGAATTTTTCGCGGCGAGCAGGATTCCGTAGATCGCCGCGACGGACGGCTGGGTGAGATCCTCGGGCTTCAGGGAGCGCAGCGCCAGGAGTCCCTCGTCAGTATGCTTCCGGAGATGAAGCGCCAGGGCGTGGGTGGCGATGATGTCCGGAACAGCGGGGTTTTTCTCGGCGAGGTCGGCCGCGGTCCTCGCGGCCTCGTCCTTCTCCGCGCTGAGGAGGAGGGCGAGCCTCGCCCAGTTGTTCTGGGCTTCCGCATCGGAAGGGGCGATCTCGCGCACCTTCGTCCAGACCCGCAGGAGCTGGTGCGTATTTCCCGCGGCTGCGTAGCGCCCCGCCAGGAAATGAAGCGTTTCGAGCGGTTGATCCGAAACCTCCGCCAGGAGCCACAAGACGTCGTTCCCTTCCGTCTGCCAATCCCACGCGGCGGCCATGCGTTCAAGGGTGGAGAGGCGTTCCGGCTGCCTGGCGGCCAGGATGACGGCGTCGCTCCAGCAGTTCTCCGACCCGTGCGGATCGCCCGCCTCGCGGAGCGCGCGCGCCAGGAACGCCTTGCGGACGAACTCGTAGGAGTCCCAGTTTCCGCTCGAAGCAAGGACGCGCAGTTTCTTCCAATCCAACACCAGCAGGTACGAACGCGCCGCCTCGCAGGCCACGGGCGGCTTCGCAATGAAATCCGGCGGCAGCGCGCCGAGCCATTCGCAGGCGATCATTGCCTCAGCGTGGCCGTTCATCCACGAAAGGAGGCGCGCGGTTTTCCATGAATCCCCCTTTGCGGCCGCCTCCATCGCGGTTATCTGCGTGAAGAGGAACGGCTGCCGGATAACCTGCAAGACATTCATAAATGCAAGCCGGTCCTCGAAGGTGGCATCGGGTTCCGCCGTTATTTTCTGGAACAGGGACAACGCGCTGGCGAAACGGTGGCGGGCCAGCGCTTCCCCGGCCAGGGCGCGCAGAGCGGGCAGCCGGACCTTGGGGTTGGCGGAGAGTTTCTCAAGCCGGGCTCGCGCGTCTTGCGTGTCCGAAGCGAGGGCGTTGATCGCCGACTCGAGTTGAAACGTCTCGTTCGCGGGATCCAGCCTGAGCGCCTCGGCAAACTCCGCGTCAGCCTTTTTCTGTTGTCTGGAAGCCGCCGCGAGTTTGGCGGCGGCTTCGTGGCAGCGGGCGTCCCCCGGTCGCACGCGGCGCATGATGGCGAGAGCCTGGGCGGCCTCGTCGAGATCGTTGAAACGGAAGGCGTCGTCGGCCCAGGCGCAGGCGTCGTCGAAGGAGCCGGGCATCCCTTGCGACACCCGCTTGCGCAAGCCGACAGCCTGCCGCATCTCGCCCTTTTCCGCCACGGCGGCCAGCAGCCGCAGGGCGTCCAAATTGTCCGCGTTATACCCAAGCGCGCGGTGCAGCCGGCCCACGGCGGCCTGGTAGTCTCCCCCGGCAATAAAGCGGCGCGCCTGGCGGACGAGGCGCCCCTGTTGCAAGTTCGAATAAAGGGGAGGGCCGAACCATCCCGCCGGCAGGCCGATAATCCCGACCACCAGGGAAAGGATGATCGCCAGCTTGCGCAATTTGCGCGCACGCTCCTCCGTCAGTGATTTTAATTCGCCCGGCATGGGGCCAGGAAGATAGGAAGGCGCCCGGCGCGTTTCAAGAGTTATCGCGCCCGCTGCGCCGCGGCCAACCAGCCCCGCCACTCCGTCCATGCTTGCTCCAGCGCCCGGCGCCCCTCTTCTTCGCCGCCGGCGGAAATCGGGATGCGGATGTCCGCCAGGATGCAGCGTTTGTCCGGCAGCCGCCCTTCCGCCAGCACCCAGCGGGCAACCTGGCGCGGGTTGAATTGCGGAAGGAAGACGTTCAATAAAACCTCCCTGGAAGTCGCGGCCGAACGTCCGTTCGCGCCGAGGATGGAAACGAGGTGAAACCGCGCCCCGTCATCCCACAAGCCGTGGAAGCCCTCGCTTTCCCGCCTGATCTCCAGCGGTCGCATGGGAACCATCACTCCCTTTTCGTTCGACTTCACTCTTCCCGTCGCGTCCGCAAAAAAGTGCAACCCCGCGTCCAGCGGGATGTCGCCCGCGGGCGGCATCCGGGTTACGAGGTCACTTTCAGACCGGTGGTAAAGGTGGATATCCGGGATGAAGCAGAAGGCGGCCTCGACAGGACCTTTTCGATAGACCGCGTGGCTGGGATCGCCCGTCTCGACGGCTCCCCAGCCTGGAAGCGGCTGGGAGGGAAAGCGGAAAGCGGGCAACGGGCGTTCCAAAGGCGCCGGGGCCAGGAAGGCCCTTCCCAGAAAGCCGAGCGTGACCATGAGCGAGGCCGCGAGCAGGACGGCCCGCGTTCCAGGGGGTGTCATGTAATTATACCCGCTCTTGGTTGCCTGAAGACCTGGCGTTGCTTCCCGCTCCAGGCGGCTGGCACAGCCGCCTCTACAATGACAACGACGCCGCTCGAAGCGAAAAGCGCAGGGTACGCCTTACGCGGAATGCGTCTCATGGAGGATGATGAAATGGTAAAAGAGAACGAAAGCAAAGACTGACGCGCTCTCAAAAAGAAGCGCGCCGTTTCCAAGATGCCAATACTCGAACGCTTCGTGTCTGGACTCGCTCACCAGGATGATGAGGAGCGCGACACGACACGCGTTTATACCGAAGGCGATGGCGATCCCCGCGGGCAAGGCGGCCAGCTTTCCCCAGCGCGCCCGAGGGGGAAACAGCGCAAGGAGGGTGATCGCGAGACCGAGGAGAAAGAACATGGAGCGGATGCCCGAACACCCCTCGAAGACGGCCAGCAGCCCGCCCGGGGTTGCGACATACACATCGCGCGCCACGGCCTGGCAGCCGAGAATACGCGCGAGCCCCGCCGCCGCGGCGGCCGTGGCGGGGGAAGGATCCCAACCGAGGAGATCGAACACCAGCAGATGCAGCAAAAACGGGGCTTGCAGCAAAACGAGGAGGGCGAATTCCTTCCAATATTGGCGCACTCCCCCGGAGGCAAGCAGGGCCATGCCCAGGCCGGAAACCAGAGGCGCCAGCGAAGCGAAGAGAGACCCCGCGCTGGAAACGCTCTCAACCAACACGAAACCGATGAGGAGAAGCCCCGCAATGGTCGGAACCAACCCGCTCTCCAGACGGAGCGACTCGCGCCGGGACCAGAGCGAAAAGAGCAGGACGATGGAGCAAAGCGCGCCGAATCTCAGGACATCGAACGGAAGCTTGCTCCAAAGCATGAATTGCATCCCAAGCAAGGCGAGCCCGTTCAACGTCAGCAGCCAGCGGATATTTGCGGCCGCAATCCCAGAGAGGCGTTTCATGGCGTTGACGTCAAAATGACCTCGCCAGGCGGCAACCCCTCGCCGGTTACCCGCAGACTTATCGCTCCGCCAGCCCCCGGTTTTGCCCGGACAACGGCCAGCGCCAGGCCGTTAAACGCATTTCGCTCCGGGGATGAGAAGGTCGTGTGATCCGTGGGGTCGCCGTTGTCCGTGGCGACGATTTCCCCGGGGCCGGTGATTGCGAATTTCAGTTTTGGATGCGATTGCGGGACCATCTGGCCGTCCTTGTCGGCAACGGTGACGGTGACAAACGAAAGGTCGAGTCCGTCGGCCTTGATCGTGGCGCGATCCGGCGCGAGCAGAAGCCTGGCGGCGGCGCCGGTGGTTTTGACGGAGGAGACCGCCCATTCCTTGCCGTTTTTGTACGCGATGACTTTTAGCTCGCCCGGGGCGTATTTCACGTCGTCCCAGCGCAGGCGGTATTCAAACGGGGCCTTCTTTTTACGACCGAGGGATTGTCCGTTGAGAAAAAGCTCCGCCTCGTCGCCGGAGGTGTAAACAAAGACGGGGGTCACCTGCCCGGTGCGATCCGGCCAATTCCAATGCGGCAGGATGTGGGCCATCGGGAAGTCGGGCCGCCAGCGGGCTTGGTAGAGATAAAAGCGGTCTTTTTTGAATCCGGCCAGATCGACGATTCCGAAGTAGGAGCTGCGGGAGGGCGCTTTGATCTTGCCGAGGGCTTTGAGTTCCTTCGCGGCCCGGGCCTTGTCGGCTTCATTGTGGTAATTCAGCAGATTGGTGCTGTCGGAGTTGTAGGGGCTCGGCTCGCCCAGATAATCGAACCCCGTCCAGACGAACTCGCCCGCGACGAACGGATTTTCGTCCTGCCCTTTGAATTCGGCGTCCGGCATTGTCGCCCAGATCGGCGCAAACGAGTCGTAAGAACTCACTTGGAAATCGGATCTTGCATTGTTGACCGGAAAGAAATATTCGCCGCGCGAACTGACGGTGGAGGAAGTCTCGCTCCCGAAGAGCGGCTGGTCCGGATTCTTCTCGCGAAATCTTTTGTATTCGAACGGTTTGTAGTTATAGCCGAAAACGTCCACGCAGGTTTGGAAGCCATTGTAGCCCGCGGCGGCGCTGCTCACCGCAATGGTCGTGGGACGCGTGGGATCCTCCCGGTGCACGAAGCCGGAGAGTTCCTTGCCGATGGCCGGCCCTTCGCCCCTGCTCTGTTCGGGGATCTCGTTGCCGATGCTGAACAGGACCACGCTGGGGTGGTTGCGATCCCGGCGCACGTAGGCGCGGATATCCGCCTGGGACCAATCCGCGAAGAGCAGGTTATAACCGTTCGGCTTTTTGCCAATCTTCCAGCAATCGACAGACTCATCCATGACGAGCATGCCCATGCGGTCGCAGAGATCGAGCAACTCCGGCGCGGGCGGATTATGACTTGTGCGGATGGCGTTGACGCCCATCTCCTTCAGAATCTCGATCTGGCGTTCCATGGCGCGCGTGTTGACGGCGGCTCCGAGCGCGCCAAGATCGTGGTGCATGCAGACGCCCTGGATGGGGACGCGCTGGCCGTTCAGCCGGAAGCCGTCCGCCACGGTGAATTCCGCCTTCCGGACGCCGAACACCGTCTCGCAGCGGTCCACCACGTTCCCGCCTTGTTCGAGCGTCGTCACAACCGCGTACCGTTTTGGAGACTGGAGGCTCCAGAGCTTGGGATGCTCCAACGGGCTCGTGACGGAGAACTGCGTCGTCTTGCCTGCGTTTAGGGTGACCGACGGAAATTCCACGACCCGCGTCCGTTCGTCATCGTTGAGCGCGAGTTCAAACAGCACAGTTTTCGCGGTGAGGCTCGCCACGGCGCCGGCGCCGTTATCGACCGTCACCTGCACGTTCACCGTCGCCCTCTCCGCGCTCACCTCGGGCGTCGTCACAAAGACTCCCCATGGATCGACGTGGATGGGCGATGTTTTTTCCAGCCAGACGTTGCGGTAAACGCCGCCGCCGGGGTACCAGCGCGAGGACTTCTTCGGGTTGTCGAGACGGATGGCGAGAGAGTTGCGCGCGCCGGCTTTCAGGTAAGGCGTCAGGTCGAGATGATACGACGCATACCCGTAAGGCCAGCCGCCAACGAACTTCCCGTTGCACCAGACGGCGGAGTAGGACATCGCGCCGTCGATTTCCAAATAGACCTGGCGGCCTTGATCGGAGGCAGGCAGGTCAAAAGTCTTCCGATACCAGGCGACGCCAAACCACGGCAGCTTTCCGCCCTCGCCGGGGAGAGCCTGGTCAAAAGGCCCTTCGATGCCCCAGTCATGCGGAAGCGTGAGCCGGCGCCAGCCCGAGTCGTCGAAGCCCGGTTGCGCGTAATCCGCCCTCTCGCCCGGAGCCTCGCCCGCGGGCCGTTGCCGGGGGAGGGACACAAACGCATTGGCCGTGGGCAGCAACCACGGTTTGAGCTTCTCATATTCAAGGCTGTCGCCCACGCCGGCGGGATCGCCTTTTTGAAAACGCCAATCGGCGTCGAAGAGGATGCGTTCGCGGGGAGAAGACTCGGCTTCGGCCCGGACGACCGCGGCGGTGAAAAAAAGGAATAGTATCGGAAGGAGAAGGGATGTGCGCATGATGGGTATAGGCAGTGGAAATGGACGGGGCTGAATTTCTCCGCCGAGCAGTTTGGCACAACGCGGAACTAAAAGGAAGCGGCGCCCCATACCATGCGGACGAGCGGCGATGGCGCCGGCAATGAGCGCGCGGTTGCCGGTCGCGAAGGCCGGCCGCAGGCCACGACTAGATGGTTACACCCCGTTGTAAAGGCGTCTTTTTACCTGCCCAGCAGCGACAGAAGATGCGACGAACCCGCAGGCGCCGGCGCGCGACCGGAGAGAATCCGCCCCGGCTTCACGGGGTGTCCGTAGTATCTCTCGTTCTCGGAATTTCTCGAAACGATGACGGCGCCTTCCAGCGAGGCTCCGGCAAAGAGGCCTTTGCTGCGGCTGTAGCTGTAGATGGCCGCCGCGGGCAGGCCTTGCGCGCCGGCTTTGACGTCGCGACCCACCGGCCCCACAGCCACGCTCACGTCTCCGCCGAGATTCACGTTCCCGCCGCGCTCGAACGCCTTTACCGCCGCGTCCGTGTTCAATATCAACACGATGTCATTGACCTCGACGCCGATCTGCGGGCCGAAACCCGCGCCCCCCGTGGCGATGAACGCCGGCCCGGACCAGCCGTTCGCCGTTCGCGCGACGACCACGCCCTTGCCGCCCTTCCCGCTCACCCAGAACCCGGCCTTCACGACGCTGAGGATCGCCACCCCGCGCGCGTCGCGCAGCAGTCTGCGCGGAATCCGCCGCTCGGGCATGTCCCGGAATTCCCGTACGATCGCCGCCGACCGATCGACATCATCCTGCCCCGCGGCGAAGAGTTCAGGAAGCAGAAGCATCCAGCCCAACAAAATGACAATAAGCGTTTTCATAGATTTCTCCTTTAAAAGGAACGTAGCCCGCGGGCCAAATGGATGTCTCGGCGTGGGCCGCTTGACGCATCGCGGGAAGGGCCGTACGTTTTCTTCCTCCAGTTGTGTCCACGGAATCGAGTTTTATCCCTGTAAGCGCAGCCGCCGCCGCGGATGACGATCATCTGGCTGATTTCAGCACGAACCGGCATGTGCTGCTTTTGTGCGCCATGGCGATTCCCATCGGGGCGATCAGCGCGGTCGTCGCTTACGCGCTGCTTTGGTTGATCGCAGTCATCACCAACCTCGCGTTTTACCAGCATTTCTCCTCCGCCCCGGCAACGCCGCACGGGAATCATCTGGGCGCCTGGGTGGTGCTCGTGCCGGTGATCGGCGCCCTCATCATCGGCCTCATGGCGCGCTTCGGTTCGGACAAGATTCGCGGCCACGGCATTCCCGAAGCGCTCGAGGCAATCCTCCTTGGCCGCAGCCGCATCCAGCCGAAGGTGGCCATTCTCAAGCCGCTCTCCTCGGCCATCTCCATCGGCACGGGCGGCCCCTTTGGCGCTGAAGGCCCCATCATCATGACGGGAGGCGCCCTGGGTTCGATCTTTGCGCAGCAGTTCCACCTGAGCGGGGCCGAGCGGAAGACGCTGCTCGTGGCAGGCGCGGCGGCGGGGATGTCGGCCATCTTCGCGACCCCCGTGGCGGCCATCCTGCTCGCCGTGGAACTCATGCTCTTTGAATGGAAGCCGCGCAGCCTCATCCCCGTGGCGGTGGCTTCGGTTTTTGCTTTCGTATTGCGCGGTCCGCTTCTCGGCGCCGGGCCCATCTTTCCCGTCGCCGCGCATGCGCCGCTCTCCGGGCCGCAACTGGCGATCGCCGCGGCTCTCGGGATTCTCACGGGGTTCGGCTCCGGATTGCTGACGACGGTCGTCTATGCCTGCGAAGACCTTTTTTCAAAACTGCCCGTTCACTGGATGTGGTGGCCGGCCATCGGCGCCGTCTTCGTCGGAATAGGCGGCTTGATCGAACCGCGGGTGCTCGGGGTCGGTTACGACACGATTCACGGCCTGCTGCGCGGGGAGATCGCCGGCCCGATCGTCATCGGCTTGCTCGTGGCCAAGGGGCTTGTCTGGTCCGTCTCGCTCGGCTCAGGAACTTCCGGCGGCGTGCTCGCGCCGTTGCTCATCATCGGCGGAGCGCTCGGCGCGCTCGCGGGGTCATGGATCCCTTCGGGCGATCCGGGTCTCTGGGCCACGATCGCCATGGCCGCGATGATGGGCGGCACGATGCGGGCGCCGCTCACCGCCGTGGTTTTCGCCGCCGAGCTGACGCGCGACTTCAATCTCTTCCCCGCCTTGCTCATAGCCTCCGTGGCGGCGCTGGGCGTGACGGTGCTGCTGATGCGGCGATCCATCCTCACGGAAAAACTCGCCCGGCGCGGCCACCATATCATTTGCGAATACAGCGTCGATCCCTTCGAACTGGCCCGGGTGCGCGACGTGATGGACAAGGAAGTTCCGACCGTCCCCTCCACGATGAAGGTGTCGGAACTCTCCGACAAGATCGCCCGGGGCGATCCCGCCTTGACGCGGCGGCAGGGAACCCTGCTCGTGGACGGCGAAAACCGGCTCGCGGGCATCATCACCCGGCGCGACATTCTCCGCGCGTTGAGGCAGGCGCCGGATATCACCGCGGCCCAGGCCGGAACCGCCGATCTCGTCGTCACATTTCCCAACGAGTCGCTGCACGCCGCGTTGACGAAAATGCTGGATCGCGACGTGGGGCGGCTTCCCGTCGTGGAACGGGGCGACCCCACCCGCGTGGTCGGCTACCTCGGGCGCGCGGCGATTCTTTCCGCGAGGATGCGCCTCCACGAGGAAGAGACCATCCGCGAACGGGGGTGACGGGCAATGATCGGTGAGAGTCTCCAGCGCGTTGTCGCGGAAGAGATCTCTGCCGCCATCGAATTGCTCGCGAAGCTGAGCGAGGCCAACGCGCTGCACAACACGCATGAAGCGCGCCGGCGTTTCAAGAAGACGCGCGCGCTCCTGCGCATGATTCGCGGGGAGGTCGGGGAGGAAGCTTTCGCCGCGGAAAACGCCCGTTTCCGCGACGCCGGGCGGCGGCTGCGCGATCTCCGCGATTCACAGTCCCTGTTAAAAACGCTGGATGCCGTCAGCGGGCGTTTTTTTGAACGGCGGCCCGCGCTGGCGGCGCACGCGCGCAGGCTTTTCATGGATGATGAGCGCCGCCGCCTCGAGCACGTCACGCAACCCGGCGCCGGCGACGGTCTCCTCGCGGCGCTGGAAGCCGCCCTCGCCCGCAGCCGCCAATGGAACCTCAAGGCTTTTCGCTGGAAGGAGGCCCGCCGCGCCATCGAGCGGCTTTACAAGCACGCCCGCGCGGCCCGAAAGACCGCCGGGGCCAAACGCTCCGCCGAGACCCTGCACGAATGGCGCAAACGGGTCAAAGACCTCTGGCTCCACGCCGGCCTGCTGCACAAGGCGTGCCCGCGATTCCTGAAGGAATTCGCCCACGAGCTGGAGGTGCTGGCGGATTTCCTGGGCGACGACCATGACCTGGCGATGCTCTCCGCCGCGCTGGAGGAGCGGCGCGAAGTCTTGAAACGCCCCCGCCAGTTCGCCGCCTTGCAAAAGATGATCGCCGTACGCAAGGGCGAACTCATCGACACGGCGCTCGACCTCGGCGAGCGGTTGTTTGAAGAGCGTCCGGCGGAATTTGGACGCGGCTTGAACAGGAAACGCGCCTCGCATCGCCGAACCAAGCGGAAGACAAAAAAACTCGCGGCGCGGCTTACCCTTGGCAAGCGCGGAGCGACAGGGTCAGGATAAGCGTTCCCACGATGGAAACGAGCAGCGACCCCGCAACGCAGTCCATAAAATACGCTGTCGTCGGCGCGGGCGCCGTCGGCTGCTACTACGGAGGGAGGCTTGCCGAACGCGGAGGCGACGTTCATTTCCTCATGCGAAGCGACCTCGCCGCCGTCCGGGAGAACGGTTTGACCGTGCATTCCCCCGGCGGCGATTTCCATCTGCGAAACGTCAACGCCCACGCCTCCACGGCGGAGATCGGCCCTTGCGACGCGGTCCTCATCGCGCTGAAGACCACTTCCAACGCCGCGCTGGAAGAACTCATCCCGCCGCTTCTCAAGGAGGAGACGCTCCTGCTGACTTTGCAAAACGGATTGGGCAACGAGGAATTCCTCGCGGAGCGCTTCGGCGCGCAACGCGTGCTCGGCGGGATATGTTTCGTCTGCCTGAACCGGGTCGCGCCGGGCGTCATCGAACACATCGGTCACGGGAGTCTCTCCATCGGCGAATTCGGGAGAAAACCGCTCCCGCGCACGCACGGGATTGCGGATCAATTCAAGCGGAGCGGGATCGACGCGCGCGCGGTGAATGACTTGATGGAGGAACGCTGGCGGAAGCTGGTATGGAACATCCCGTTCAACGGATTATCCGTGGCGGCGGGCGGATGCAACGTCGCGGAGATCCTGGCGGACGAAGGCCTGCGAACTCTCGCGGAAAACCTGATGCGCGAAGTGGTTGGCGCCGCGAACAGGCAGGGATACCACATCCCGCCGGAATTCATCGACGAACAACACGCGCGCACCTTCCCCATGGGGCCTTACGAGCCCTCCTCGCTCATCGACTACAAGCTGGGGAGGGAGATCGAAGTGGAATCGATCTGGGGCGAGCCGTATCGCCGCGCAGTCGCTGCGGGAGCGAAAGCCGAACGGCTGGAGACGCTCTACTTTCTCCTGAGGAATATTGCTAAAGCGCGTCATGCGCCTTCCGCCCGCTCTCGGTTGTAGAGGCGGCTGTGCCAGCCGCCTTGGAGGGGGAGGCAACCGCGCCAGAGGCGCTTCCAGGTCATTTAGAGCAGTTTAAATAAAACTGTAGCCATTTTCAGGGGTCGGCGATAGGATTTTTCTATGCGAACCCTATCACTCGATTTGCGGGAACGGATATTGGCTTCCTACGA
>JAJPII010000008.1 GCA_021324825.1 Spartobacteria bacterium
CTGGTGCTCGGGGGGGGACTTGAACCCCCACGCCTTTCGGCATACGCCCCTCAAACGTACGTGTCTGCCATTTCACCACCCGAGCGGGAGATTCATTCTGTAACAGGCCGGGGCTTTGTGCAATCCGCATTTTTTTCTTTCCACCGGGGCTTCGCGCTCCTAAGGCTTGCGGGTATGCCTCTTCGCATGTTGTTGATCCTGGCTCTCGCTGTCTGCTGCGCGGCTTGCCACACGCCGCCCAAGGAAGCCCAGCACACCTCCGCGAAAACCGGCGACGCGGCGTTCCAAAGTTTCGTGGCCCAGGTGCGCAAGGCGGTCGCCAAGCGCGATATGCAGTTGCTCGCCTCGATGATGACGCCGGATTTCGGCTACCGGCTCGAACCGGTGGGGGAGGGGCCGGGCGTTTTTCAATATTGGGACCAGAATTCGCTTTGGCATGAATTGCAGTTGATCCTGAACGAGCGCTTCGTTCCCAACGGCGCGTATATGGTGGCGCCGCCCCAGTTCGCCACCGACCCGCAATACCACGGCTATCGCGCGGGGTTCACGCAGGTGAACGGGGTTTGGAAGTTCGCTTACTTCGTTTCCGGGTAGGGAGATGGACGCTTCTCCGCTCGCTTTCGGGCTGCCCCATCGCGAGCCGTTCGTTTTCGTGGATGAGGTGGTCGAGGCGGTTCCGGGGTCCCGGGCTCTCTGCCGCAAGATGTTCGACGGGACGGAGCCGTTTTTTCGCGGGCATTTTCCGGGCAATCCGCTCGTGCCGGGAGTGCTCTTGACGGAGGCGCTCGCACAGACGGCGGGCATAGCTGCGGGCAGGCCGGCGGAGGGCGCGTCCTACCGCCTTTCGGCTATCCGGCAGATGAAGTTCCCGAGGCCGGCGCGTCCGGGGGACGCGATCCTGCTAAGCGCGGAGAAGACGGCGGATATGGGGGGAGTGCTCCAGTTCAACGTGATGGCGCGAGTCGGGGGAGCGGCGGTCGCGGAGGGGGCGATCGTCCTGAGCACGCATCCCACGCGTCAGAGCGCGCCCTGAAATTTGCTCCGCGCGGCGTCGTAGATGACGCGGAGGGGCCGGCCGCTCTTTTCACTCACCGCCCGGCAGGCTTCGAACTCGGGGGCGGCCTGGACGATTTCCCCGCCCCGCAGGCCGAGCTTCACGGCGATTTTTCCGAAGGGGGTTTCGACTTGTTCGATCCGCCGTTCGAGCTTCAGCCGCCGGACGGAGTCCATCCTGATGCCGAAGGAGGTCGTCTGCGCAAAAAGGAGATCGGCGATGGCGGGAACCTTTGCGTCTTCGCAGAGGACGGTCAACTGGACGCCGGGGCGGTTTTTTTTCATCTGCACGGGCGTCAGGAAGGCGTCGAGCGCGCCTGCGTCCAGGAGTTTGCCGAGGACGGCGCCGGTGATTTCCGGGGAGAGGTCGTCGACGTTGGTTTCGACGCGGGTGATGGAGTCCGTCTCGTAGCGGAAGGTTTCTTCCGGCGTCTCGCCGAGGACGGCGCGGAGGACATTTGGACGGCTCGCAAGATCGCGCGAGCCGGCGCCGTAGCCGATCTTCTCGACGCGCAGTTGCGGCATGGGGCCGAAGGAGACGCCGAATTCCGCGGCGATGGCGGCGCCGGTCGGCGTTATCAATTCAAACGGCTCGTCGATCTGCGTCAGGGGGATTCCCGCCAGTATTTCCAGGGTCGCGAGGGAGGGGACGGGGAATTTGCCGTGGGCGCATTCGACCCAGCCGGTTCCTTCGTTAAGGGGGGAAAAGAAGACTTTGCCGACGCTCAGTTGCTCCAGGCCCGCGCAGGCGCAGACGACGTCCGCGATGGAATCGAGCGCGCCGATTTCATGGAACTCAACGGCTCCGGGGGCGACGCCGTGGATTTTCCCTTCCGCGATGGCGATCCGCTCGAAGATGTTCGACGCGTGTTCCTTCACGAAATGGGAGAGGCTGCTTTCCTCGATGAGCCGGCGGATTTCCGCGTGGGAACGCCCGTGCGCGTGATCTTCGTGGCCGTCGTGATGATGGTGGTGATCGTGATGGGTCGTCCCCTCGTGGATGCTGAAGTGAACGCCTTCCACGCTCCGGCGCCGGGTTCGCTCGAAGTGGGCGTGGAATTCCCCGATGTCGATCTTGGACAATTCCCATTCGAGCGCGGAGGGTTTTATTCCAAGGTCGCAAAGCGCGCCGACCATCATGTCGCCGCTGATGCCGGAGAAGCAGTCGAGGTAAAGAACGCGCATGGTATCAGTTCACTTTGGCGCTGACTTCCGCGAGGTTCAAGGTCGGTTCATAAAGCGCTCTCCCGATTATCACGCCATGCAGCTTTTTCAACCCGCCAAGCCGGAGGACGTCCGCGGCGTTCGACACGCCGCCGCTCGCGATGAGCGGGCAGTCGAGCTTCCCGAGGAGGGTTTCTATCTCGCGAAAGTTCGGGCCTTTCAGCATTCCGTCGGTGGCGATGTCGGTATAGATGATGACGCCGGCGCCGGCCGCTTGCGCGTCGAGGGCGAGCTTCGCGGCTTCCACTCCCGCCGATTCCGTCCAGCCCCGCGCGGCGACGACGCCGTTTTTCGCGTCGATGCCGACGGCGATTTTTTCTCCGCCAAATTTTCTCGCCATATCCGCGACGAAGCCGATGGATTCCGCGGCCCGCGTGCCGATGACGACGCGCGACACGCCGGCGTCGAGCGCGAGCCGGATGGCGTCTTCGCTTCGCATCCCGCCGCCGAGTTCGCAGGGGATGGAAATGGCGGCTGCTATGTTGCTGACGTGTTCGAGATTATGGGAGAGGCCGCTGAAGGCGGCGTCCAGGTCGACGAGGTGCAGGTAATCGCCGCCCTCCGCTTCCCACCGTTTTGCGATGGCGACCGGGTCATCAGAATATACCGTTTTCTCGGCGGCCTTGCCTTGGCGGAGGCGGACGACCTGGCCTCCCATCAAGTCGATGGCGGGCAGGAGGATCACTATTGATCCTGCTGCTCGTTCTTCGGCGTTCCCCTGGCGTGCGGCGGGGGCGTCGCAGTGTGTTGGCTCGCGGCGGGCCTTTCCTGGGACGTGGGAACGGGGGTTATGGCGCGGTGCGGCGCCGGCGTCGTTTCCAAGTGTTGGATTCTCTCTCTCGGAGTGGGAACGGGGGTTATGGCGTGGTGCGGCACGGGCGTCGTTTCCAAGTGTTGGATCCTCTCTTTCGGAGTGGGAACGGGCGTGGCGGCATGGTGAGGCGCGGGCGTCGTTTCCAAGTGTTGGATCCTCTCTCTCGGAGTGGGAACGGGTGTGGCGGCGCGGTGAGGCGCGGGTGTTGTCACGCGTTCGAGGTTTTCAATCGCGGCGGCGGGTTTCGGCCTCGGAGTGGGAACGGGCGTTATGGCGTGATGCGGAGTTGGCGCGGGCGTCGTAACGCGCTCGAAGTGTTCCAGCGCGGGTTTCGAACCGGGCGTGACTGCCGGGGCCGGCGTCACGGGCGCCTTGTGCAACAGCGGGGCGAGGGTGGGGGCGGGGGTCGTCGCGAGCTTTCCTTTCTTGAAGGTTGCGGCGGGCGTTGCGACGGCCGTATGGACGACGGGAAGGCCCGCGGGGAGTTTTGCGTGCGTGTTTTGGGGGGTGAGGCCCTTGCTTTCAGCGGCGACCTTGGCCTTCAGTTGAGCGGCGACCTTGGGATCGGTGATCTTGCTCCACCCGTGGTCGATCTTGGGGGCGGAGATCGTCCTGGCGATCTTCGGCAGCGCGACGGCTTTCGTTTTCGGGATGACCGAAGGCGCGACGAGTGAGAGTTGATTGCCCTGCACTTGCGAGAACTTGCCGGCGGCGGCCCCGGGAGTCGCGACTTGCCTGCGGCTGAGAGCCAGGGTGCGGATGGGCGTCCCTCCGCCGGCCCGGATGGCGGAATTCACGGCGGCGAGATTCGGCCCGCCGTTGTAAACGGTCGTGTTATGGCTGTTATACGTTATGTTGGTGATGTTTCTCGTGGAATTGATGTAGGTGACATTCCGCGAAGGGGGGAAGATGACGCCGGCGAGATTCGGGGAGCCGAAGTTGCGGACGGCGACGAAGTTGTAATACGAGGGGCCGATATCGTAGCTGCGGTCGGCCCAAATGCTGATGCCGACGCCGGGATCGAAGCGCGCGGAGGGCGGCAAGGGCGCCCAGCCCACGGCGCCGCCGCCGTAGCGCCAGGAAACCCAGGCGGGGGCCCATACGCGGCCCGGGACCCAGACCCAGCCTTCGCCGTCGATATACGTCCAGCGCCCGTAATGGTCGGTGGCCCAGCCCCACCTCTCGTTGGAGACCCACGTCCAGCCGCAATCGGTGTTCGCCCAATAGCCGTTGGTGTAGGGCCGCCAGCCCTCCGACACGCCCGAGGGATGCCAGCAGCGGCCATAGCCGGAGACGGACACCCAATCGCCGTCGGATTGGAGGGGGGTGTAGAAAAGATCGCTGGAGACATTGCCGATGTCATTGTCGGCCACGGGCGCGGGCGCGGCGCCGCCCCCGGTATCCGCCGCAGCCTGGGCGGGGGCGGTCACAGCCTGGTTGGTGAGCGCGTAGAGATGGAAGGGGATGTGGCTGTCCTTTTGCGTGATGGAGACGCCTGGCGTCGTCGAGCCGTCCCAGGTGAATTGATAGTCGATGTAATAGACCTGGTTGGCGCTGGCGAAGCCGCCGGCGCTGGTTGTCGCGTCATCCTCGTTAAAGAAATCGGTGCTGACCGGGTCCTGCCCGTCGCCGGAGAAGGTCAGGTTCACCAGGCGGTTCTGGCCCGACCAGCCGCTGATGTAGACGCGCAGATCGTACGTGGTTCCCTGGGTGAGGCTGGCGGGCGCGAGGGTGATCGTGGGACCGGAATCCGGGTCGGCGCCATGGACAAACGCCGCGGCGCCCAGAACGTCCAGCAGCGCGCCGTCCGCGCCGATGTTCGAGCCGCCGCCCGCGTTGGCGAGGCTGCCGGTCGTGGCGGTGAAAGTAACGTTGCTGGCGCTGGCGGAGGCGCCGGAGCCGACCAGCGCGGAGAGCGTCACGCCGTTTACGACGCGGTCGGCGCCGCTGGTGTTGCCGCCGTCCACGGCGCTCGTGTAGTTGTTGCCCGGGTTGAGGCCGGAGGCGGCGTCGCTGCCCGTGGGGGGAATGGCGACATAGGTAAGACTGCCCGCGCGGGCCTGGAAGGTGAGCGCCGCGGCGAACGCGGCGGCGAGGAGGCTGAGTTTTTGCATATCTTGAACAGTGAGACGATGGCGCGCGCCGATTATTCGATAATCAGGAAACCGACGCGACGAAGTTTCCGAGAATGGCGAGACCTTCCGCCTGGCTTTTTTCGGGGTGGAATTGGACGCCTGTTATGTTGCCCGCGGCGGCGCTCGCCGCGAATGTCTCGCCGTACGTGGCGCGGGAGGTGACGATTGATTCATCCTCGGGCGCGGGGAAGTACGAGTGGACGAAGAAGACGGACGGGTCCGCCGTCAATCCGCGCCAGAGCGGATTTCCCGGGGCGGCGAGGGCGAGGTTGTTCCAGCCCATGTGGGGGATTTTCAAGCCGCGGGTTTGAAAGCGCCGCACTTTTCCGCGGAAGAATCCGAAGCCGGTTTCGCCGGGCGTTTCCTCGCTGGAGTCGAACAGAAGCTGGTACCCCAGGCATATCCCGAGGAAGGGTTTGTCCTTCCCGATCCAGCGCCGGATGGGTTCCCAAAGATTCCTCTCGCGGAGATTCCGCGCGCAATCGCCGAACGCGCCCACGCCCGGCAGCACAACGGCGCGAGCGCCTTCCAACTCCTCCGGCGAACGGACGAGGACGGCGTCGGCGCCTTCGCGCTCCAAGGCTTTGCTGACGCTGCGCAGATTCCCGCTGCCGTAGTCGATAATGGCGATCACAGAATTCCTTTTGTGCTCGGGACACCTTGCACGCGGGGGTCGATCTGGCAAGCTTCATCGACGGCCCGGGCGAGGCCTTTGAAGACGGCTTCGGCCATGTGATGGGCGTCGCGCCCGTGGAGGATGTCGACGTGCAGGGTGGCGCCGGCGTGGACGCTGAAGGCGCGCAGGAATTCCTCGACGAGCTGGAAGGAGAAGGCGCCGATGGACTCGACGGGCGAAGGCGCCCGGTAGCCGCAAAACGGGCGTCCGCTGAAGTCGAGGACGACGCGGGCGAGGGTTTCATCCATGGGCAGATAAGCGAGTCCGTAGCGCCGTATGCCGGCCTTGGAGCCGAGGGCTTGGGCGAACGCCTGGCCCAGGCAGATGCCGACGTCCTCGACGGTGTGGTGCAGATCGACCTCCGTGTCGCCGCGGGCGTGAACGTCCAGTTGGATGAGGCTGTGCCGCGCGAAGAGCTTTAGCATGTGGTCGAAGAACCCGATGCCGGTGTCGATGGCGCCGCCGCCCTGGCCGTCCACTAGCAGGTCGAGAACGATCTCCGTCTCGGTCGTCTTGCGTTCTACGTGGCCGCGGCGTGGCGAGCCGCTCATTGCGGGGCGGACGCTTTCTCTTTGCGGGCGCGGACGGCCAAAAACGCTCCGCCCGCCGCCATGACGACCACTCCGCCGATGGCGAGGAACCCGGTGGGTGACATGACTATGGAAAGGATGCCGTCATCCGGCGGCGGGGGAGGCGGCGCGGCGGGGTTGGCCGCGGCAACGGGCGATGCCGTCGCGGCCGGTTTTGCCGGGGATGGTTTCGGCGGACCTTTCGGCGAAGGCGAGGGGGACGGGCTTGGAGTCGGTCTCAATGCGATGCGGAGGGCGTTGAGGCGTTCGTTCAGTTCCGTGAGCGCGTGGTTGTTGATCCAGAGGGAGTTGGCTTCCTTTGCCGATTCCTCCGCGACTTCCAAGTCTTTGTTGGCGATGGCCTTGGCCGCCTTGTCCAGTTCCGCGATGGACTGGTGCATGGCGTCCGACGGCAGCGAGGCGAGCCGCTGTTCCTCGGCGCCCGCGGTGTCCTGGAGCGCATTGAGGCTCGCGTCGCTGCGCGGCAGCAGCGGAACCCACTTTATGCCCGCGGTTTTGGCGGCCTTGACGATTGTGTCATACCGAAGTTTTTCCTCCTTGGCCGCGCTGATCAAATGCGATTTCTCGGGTTCCCTCACCAGTTGCAGGCCGGCTATGCGCTCATCTTCATCGTGGTTCCATTTTGCGAGCAGCCGCGTTATTTCAGGAATCAACGTTGCGATGACCTGTTTCGCGCGATCGATGGCGTCCGGATAAACCCGGGCGCCGGGATGGCTCTTTTCCATCAGCATGTAGGTGTTCAGGGATCCGACCAGGTCCCGGTTCGCGATCTGCGCTTCCATCTCGGCATAAAGTTGCGCCGCCTCGATTTCATACCGGTTCCTGTAAGCCTCCCGCTTTGAGAGCCACTTGCCGAAGAGTTTGATCTCGCCGCCCTCGAGCCGGCTGGCGTCGGCCTTGAATTGATCCAGGTTCGCCTTCGCTTCCGCGAGGTGGCTGCTCCGGGGGAAGGTGTTCACGAAATTTTGCAACGAGCCGATCTGCCCGTCGAGTGCGGTCAGTGTGAATTCATTTTGCGGGACCTGGAGGTTTCTGAGCGACTGGAAGGCGATCTCGTCCTCGGGCGTTTTTTGCATGGAGGCGATGTCGCTCTTCTGGATCGTCCGCTCGTCCATGACCCCTTCGGAGACCCTGACGTCGATGGTCACGTCCTGGGGCGTTTCGGTGATGATCTTGCCCGTCAATTGCTCGCCGCTCTTCAGAGTCACCGAATCCGCGAACCCTGTTAAGGCCGTCATGAAGATGACGACCAACGACAGCCATAACTTAAGCATAGGTCAATTTCTTATTCGGGGGATAACGAATGGCGGGATGCCCGAAAGGTATGGAGTGTAGCAAATTTTACGTCCGTGGCGAACGTTTTCTCATCAGCTCTTCATCCGCAACTGCCGCTTCAGGGTCACGTAAAGGAGGTAAAGCGTCACGAGCGAGGAGACGACCAGAACGATCGTGTTGAAGAGAAAAACGCTGCACTGGAACCGGTCGAGATATTTCTCCGGCCCGAAGAATACGTTGATTTTCTCCGTGCGTCGGTAGTCGTCCTGTTCGGTCTCCGCCTTGGAGACGAGGTCGCTGACCTTCTTGTTCACGTAGAGCGCTTCGGCGGGCGTGCCGGCCTTCCTGCACCGGAGAGAGGCGATGTCGAGCGCCTTCCCAGCGAGGATTTCATCCACTTTCCAGAGGCGCTTCTCGACTTCGCCCACGGAATCGCAGTCGAGGCCCGAAAGGACGGCCAGGGTGTCCTTCAAGTCTTCCAGGCGGTCGGCTTGCACGGGACTGCGGTCGGCCAGGGCGACAAGGTCGTCGATCTGGCGCTGGAGCCGCTCCTGCCGGGAGGTGAGGGGGTTGAGCTTGGCCTGGGCGACCACCAGGGCTTCGTAGGACCAGCGCATGGGCATGAATTCGCACAGGATCGGCACGTGCAGCGCGCTCTCGTCCTTTTCCTTTTCGCTGTCGGGATGGTTCGAGAACCATCGGTTGAAGGTGTAGATGAGGTCGAGGTTGCGGTTCATCTCGTCGTATTTGATGAGGGCGCCGCCGAGGATTATCTGCGGGATGAGCACCAGCGGCACGAAGTTTGCCGCCGTCTTCGCGTCGCCGACCAGGGACGAGATGAGCAGCCCGAGCGCCACCCCCGAGATGGCCGTGATGAAGGTGAAGGCGAAGTATATCCAGAACATCCCCCGTATCTCGAGGATGGCGTTGCCGATGAGGAGGAAGAGCGCGCATTGGACGGCTGCGAAGAGGGCGAGCGTGAGCGATTTCGCGAAGACGTAGTAGGGGAGCTTGACGTTGAGATTGCGCTCCCGTTGCAGGACGACCCGGTCGCGTATGATGTCATCGGCGCTGTTGGTGAGGCCGAGGAACATGGCGACAATGAGGCTCAGGAACAGGTAAGTCGGGATGTGGAACGCGGAGGCGAAGTCGTAATGCCCGGACTCGCTGTAACGCAGGACGCCGGCGATGAGCGCGGAGAGCACCGGCGCTTCGACGATGGTGGTGAGCAGGTTGGCCCGGTTGCGCAGCTTGCTTATGAAGGCGCGGCGCAGGAGGGTCTGGAGTTGCGTCCATTCGTCCCGCCAGCGGATGGACTCCTTCTTGTTCGCGGGCGCGGGCGGCAGCGGGGCGGGCGGCGGCTTGCGGACGGCCATCTGCCGCATGTCCTGCACCAGGCGGAACGACTCGTATTTGTCCCGCCAGTAATCGGGCGCATACCTGCGCGCGGGGACGAGCTGTCCCTGGCTGTTCTCCTCGTAGATGATGTCGCCGCTCAAGTCCCGCAACGGCGTCTCCAGCACGTCGAATATGAATTCCGGGCGCGTGGCGCCGCACGCGGGGCAGCCGCCCAGTTCCGTGCCGAACTGCTGCTCGTGCTCCGCCTGCGCGAAATAGGTGAGCATCTCGACCGGCGTGCCGAAGAACACGAGCCTGCCTCCTTTGTCTATAAGGAGCGCCTTGTTGAACATCTGGAAGAGCTTCGAGGTCGGCTGGTGGATCGTGACGAGGACGATCTTGTTGTGCGACATGCTCCGCACGATCTCGATGACGTGCTCGGAATCCTTCGAGGACAACCCCGAGGTCGGTTCGTCGAAGAGGTAGACATCCGCGGAGCCGATCATGTCCAGGCCGATGTTGAGGCGCTTGCGTTCGCCGCCGCTGAGGGTTTTCTTCAGCGGGCTGCCCACGACGTTGTCCCGGCGTTCGCTCAACCCGAGTTCCACCAGCTTGCCGTCGATGCGCCGGGCGCGATCCCACCGCGAAAGATGCGGCGAACGGATCGCCGCCGCGAAGTCGAGGTTCTCTTCGATGGTAAGATGCTCGTCGAAGGCGTCCTCCTGCGGGATATAAGTGATGTACCGCTTCAGGTTTTCGATATCCCCGTAGAGCGACTGGTTGTTTAGAAGGACCTCTCCCATCGCCGGCTGCAACTGGCCCGCCAGCGCGCGCAGCAGAGTGCTCTTGCCGGAGCCGCTCGCGCCCATCACGCAGACCATCTCGCCGCGGCTCACGGCGAAGGAGATGCCGTCCAGCCCGCCTTCGTTGTCGCTGAAGCGATGGGTCAGGTCATGCACCTCGAAGCTGCTGATGATGTTCCGCTCCTCCTCGATGATCCTCTCGGAAAAATCGCACCGCAGGATTTGCCCCGTGTCGATGCGGATGGTGTCGCCGTCCTTCAACGGGAGGGAATTGCGAACCGGCACGTCGCCCACCAGGATGGGGCGGTCCGCCTGGAGGACTTCGATGCGCCCCACGCGGTTCTCGTAGTCGCACTGGATTTTCAGGAGCACTTCGCCGCCCGTGCCGGGGGAAAGGAGGATGTCGTCCTCCTCCAGGAGCGAAGGGTTGTTGGAGACCAGGTACTCGGACTTGTGGGCCTTTAACTGGAAACGGCCTCCCAAAGCCCGCGCCCTGCGCCGCAGATCGCTCAGGGAAAGCTCGCTGTCGTTATGAAAAAGAATCGTGTCTTCGAGAGTCCCTTCCACGAGGCTGCCGGGATTGAGCGGCACGCCGTTCAGCGTGGCGTCCACCTTCTTCAGCGCCTTGACCTGCACCTTCAGGCCGAACTTCACCTCCAGGCAACTGTCCCGCGTCCGGGACTTCTCGACCAGCACCTCGTCGTTCCGGTCGATGGAGAGATAAAGCTGCGCGAGCGAGACGTTTTTCTTCGCGTTGAAATAATAGACGAGGTCCTGGTGGGTCAGCACCTGTTCGCCCAGGACGATCCGCTGCCCCGAATAGACGCGGCAGAAATCCCCGCGCGCCAGCGGACTCCCCCTCACGACCACGGGGCGCGAACTCAGGTTCTTGAGGATGATGAGGTCGTGATAGCGGAAGGCGACAAGCTGTTCATCCCCCGTCAGCCCCTTCAGGATGATGTCCGCGGCGCCGTTGTGGCCGAAGCGGAGCGCCTCCAGCGGCGAAGCCCCGCGCTGGTAAACGGACGGGTCGGCCTCGGACGAGGCGTTGAGCTGATAAACAATGTCGATGGCCTGCGCCGCCACGCCCAGTTGTGACATGAAGGAGTAGTAATTGACCACCTGCTCCTGGTTCAGGCCCGCCTTCGAGATGAGATCGTAGAGCTGCACGCCCAGCATGATCTTCCTCTCCGAACTGAGCTGGCCGGAGAGCTTCTGCGCCATCGCCATCAAATCCTGCTGTTCGTTCAGCGCCTGGCGGAAGAGCTTCCGCAGTTCGGAATAAACCGCCTCCGGGTAATCGTAGCGCAGGAAGCCGAGGCTCGAATCGATCTCCTCCTCCAGCACCTTGCCGTTGATCTTGGAAAACGCCGCCAGCACCTGGATGAGGAGCGGCAGCAGATTCGGCGCTTCGGAGACGGTGCGGGGCTTGTGCAGCGCGCGGCGCATCCAGTGCCTCGTGGAACGCTGGACGCGGTACGTCAGCGGAACCATGAACCGCGCGCCGCTGACGATGCGTTCGAGCAAAGACTTGCCGTTGGTCATTTTCCCGGATGAAACATAGGGCCGCGTTCCGCGCTTGTCGATGACGGCGGGCCCCCGCCGTCATCGGCTCGGGTTCGTCATTCGGAATCCTGGCAAAATCGCGTCAACATCGACCTTCCTGCCGCGTTCAGCGCGCTCGTACAGATACCGCTCGGCGTCGATGGCGGAAAGCTTTTCGGCGAGAGCGCTGCCCACGAGCCGGTTATCGAAACGCCTTCGGTGCGTGCGAGCCGTCTCGCGTGCTGGTGGATGGAGTTGGGAAGCCGGATGCTTTAGGCGTGGATGAACCCCGAATAGCGCATTTGCGTTAAACAGCCCCCGGTGCTAGGATGGTCGCAGTCCAGGCAAACTGCTTGGCATATATGGCACAACTCAACCAACGCCCACCCAAAGAAAAAGGCAACCGCAACGCCAACGACCCGAATTTCAACTGGCGCGGGATTGTCCTCTGCGTCATCGCAATCATCCTCATCGGCGGGGCTCTCGTCTTCCGCGGGGGGCCTTACGGCGGCGTCGAGGAGATACAGGGTTACCAGTTCGACCAACTCCTGGCCGACAAGAAGATCGTCAACGATGTCCATCACCCGGTCGAGATCGTCCGCGAGGATGGCCGGCCCACCCAGTGGGTGAAGGGGTATTTCCATCCCCAGCAGGGAGAGCCGATCCCCTTCCGGGTGCAGGTGGACATGGAGTATGACCGCTATTTGCAGAGCCGTCTGAAGGCGGGCGGGCTTGATTACGTGACCGTGAAGTCGGAGTCCAATCTTCTCGCGTCGGCGGTCATCGGCTTTTTGCCGATCGCCCTCTTCCTGCTCGTTCTCTATTTCTTCTTCCGCCAGCAAATCCGCATGGCGGGCAAGGGCGCGCTGAACTTCGGCAAGAGCAAGGCCCGCATGCTCGCGCGGGACAAGAACAAGATCACCTTCAAAGACGTGGCCGGCGTCGAGGAAGCCAAGGATGAAGTGCAGGAACTCGTCGAGTTCCTCAAGGACCCGAAGAAATTCCAGAAGCTCGGCGGGCGCATCCCGTAGGGCGTCCTGATGGTCGGCCCTCCCGGCACCGGCAAGACGCTCCTTGCACGCGCGATCGCGGGCGAGGCGGACGTTCCCTTTTTCAGCATCAGCGGCTCGGACTTCGTCGAGATGTTCGTCGGCGTCGGCGCCTCGCGCGTTCGCGACATGTTCGAGCAGGGGAAGAAGTCCGCGCCCTGCATCATCTTCATCGACGAGATCGACGCCGTGGGCCGCCACCGCGGACACGGCCTCGGCGGCGGACACGACGAGCGCGAGCAGACCTTGAACGCGCTCCTGGTCGAGATGGACGGGTTCGACACGCAGGAAGGCGTCATCATCATCGCCGCCACGAACCGGCCCGACGTGCTTGACCCGGCGTTGCTGCGCCCGGGCCGTTTCGACCGCCAGATCACCGTCAACCTCCCGGACGTGAAGGGGCGCGAGGAAATCCTGAAAGTGCACGCCAAGCGGGTCAAGATCGGCGAAGACGTGGACCTCGCGGTCATCGCGCGCGGCACGCCCGGCTATTCCGGCGCCGAGCTTGCGAACGTCATCAACGAAGCCGCCCTGCTTGCCGCGCGGCGCGGCCTCAAGGCGATCGGCCTCAGCGAACTGGAGGAAGCCCGCGACAAAGTCCGCTGGGGCAAGGAACGCCGCAGCCTCGCCATCAGCGAAAAGGAAAAGGAAAACACCGCGTACCACGAAGCCGGCCACGCCCTGCTCCTGGAACTGCTCGAGCACACCGAGCCGCTTCACAAGGTCACCATCATCCCGCGCGGCCCGTCCCTCGGCTCCACCATGTGGCTGCCGATGGAGGACAAATACACCATGCGCAAGAACGAGCTGCTCGACAATCTCGTGGTCGACATGGCAGGGCGCGTGGCGGAAGAGATCGTCTTCGGCGACGTGACCAGCGGCGCCCGCGGCGACATCAAGATGGCGACCGGCCTCGCCCGCAAGATGGTCTGCGAATGGGGCATGAGCGAGAAACTCGGCATGGTCGAATACGGCGAGCATGAGGATTACGTCTTCCTTGGCCGCGATATTTCCCGCGCCCGCGATTACAGCGAGGCGACGGCCCAGGAGATCGACCGCGAAGTGCGCAAGCTGTGCGACGACGCCTACCAGCGCGCCCGCAAGATCGTCGTGGAAAACCGGGAGAAGCTGGAGACCATCGCCCGCGCGTTGCTGGAATACGAGACGCTGGACGGCGTGCATATCCGCGACATCATCAAGCATGGCCGGATGCTCAATCCGCCCTCCAACGGCGTCCCCGTCCGGAACCGGCCGCCGCAGCACGATCCCTCGCCCGGCGCCACCCTGGCGCCCGATTACCCGCATGGTTTGACCGAAGTCCCGGCCTGAAGTAAAAACTCGCCGTTTTGGTTGACGCGATTGGGAGCTTGCGCCTAACCTCCGTCGTTCATTTCACGCAGCATTCAACAATCTAATCATATGGCTAAATTCGGAATTAATGGTTTCGGGCGCATCGGGCGCAACGTCCTTCGCGCGATGACGGCGGATCAGGCAAAATCAATCGCCGCCATCAACGATCTCACGGATACACACACTCTCGCGCATCTCTTGAAGTGGGATTCCGTCCACGGAAAATTCGACGGCGAGATCGGCTACGACGACAAAAACATCATCGTCAACGGCCATAAGATTCAGATTCTGAAAGAGAGGGATCCCGCGAATCTGCCGTGGAAAACCCTCGGCGTGGATGTCGTCCTCGAATCGACCGGTTTCTTCACCAGCCGCGACAAGGCGGACCTGCACATCAGCAAAGGCGGGGCGAAGCGCGTCCTCATCAGCGCGCCCGCGAAAAGCCCGGACGCCACCCTCTGCGTCGGCGTCAATGACGATACGTACGATCCCGGCAAGCACTTCATCGTCTCCAACGCCAGTTGCACGACGAACTGCCTCGCCCCGATGGTCAAGGTCCTCCACGAAACCTTCGGCATCGAGAGCGGTTTCATGAGCACCATCCACAGCTATACGAACGACCAGCGCATTCTCGACCTCCCGCACGAGGACCTGCGCCGCGCCCGCGCCGCCGCCGTCAATATCGTCCCGTCCTCGACCGGCGCCGCGAAGGCGATCGGCGAAGTCATCCCCGACCTCAAGGGCAAGCTCAACGGCGGCGCGTTTCGCGTCCCCACGCCCGACGGCTCGGTGACGGACTTCACCGCCCTCCTGAAAACCGCCGCCACCGCGGAGAAGGTCAACGAAGCGTTTGCCGCCGCCGCGAAGAACTCCTCTTTGACCGGAGTCCTGGAATACAGCGACGAACCGCTCGTTTCCATGGACATCGTCGGCAACCCGCACTCCTGCGTCTTCGACAGCAAACTGACGCTGATGCTCGGCGACAAGTTCGTGAAAGTGGTGGGCTGGTACGACAACGAGTGGGGTTACAGCAACCGTTGCGTCCAGATGCTCGAAATGCTGGCAAAGTAAACGTCATGGCCAAGCTCTCCGTCCGCGACCTCGCTCTTCAAGGCCGCCGCGTTCTTGTCCGGGTTGACTTCAACGTCCCCCTCGAGGAAAAGGACGGACGCCAGACCATCACCGACGACACCCGCATCCGGGCCGCCGTGCCGACCATCCAGTTCCTTCGGGAGCGCGGCGCGCGCGTCATCCTCATGGCGCATCTCGGCAGGCCGAAGGGCAAGCCGGTCGAAAAATATTCGCTGCGCCCCGTCGGGCTTCATCTGCACGATCTCCTCTCCCATCCCGTCGTCTTCAGCCATGAATGCACCGGGACGATCCCGGAGGAAATCATCGCGAGCCTGAAGCCGGGGGATGTCGCCCTGCTGGAAAATCTCCGGTTCCACTCGGAGGAGGAAGCGAACGACCCCGCGTTCGCCCAGGCTCTCGCGAAGCTGGGCGACGTCTATGTCAACGACGCATTCGGCGCGGCGCATCGCGCCCACGCCTCCACCGCGGGCATCACGAAATTCGTTCCGCAAGCCGCGATGGGATTTCTCCTGGAAAAGGAGTTGAAATATCTCCACGAAGAACTCGCGGCGCCCGCGCGGCCGTTCCTCGTCATCCTTGGCGGCTCCAAGGTTTCCGACAAGATCGGCGTCATCAAGGCCCTGATGGAAAAGGCGGACGTGTTCCTCATTGGCGGAGCGATGGCGTTCACATTCTTCAAAGCGCTGGGCATCCCCGTCGGCAGAAGCCGCGTGGAAGCCGACAAGCTCGATCTCGCGCGCGAGATACTCGATCTCGCGAAGAAAAAGGGAGTCAAGTTTCTCCTCCCAGTGGACAGCCTGCAAACCCAGGAGATCAAGCCGGGAGCAGCCACGCGCAACACCGGCGTCGTCTCGCCAGGGAGCGGCATCGAGGATGACTGGGAGGGCGTGGACATCGGCAAAGAGACGACTGCCCTTTACGAAACGGAAATCGCAGGGGCAAAAACAGTCCTCTGGAACGGTCCCGTTGGCATTTTTGAGATCGCCGAGTTCGCGAAGGGCACCCGCGCCCTGGCCGAAGCGCTCGCCAAATCGGGCGCGCGGACGATCATCGGCGGCGGCGATTCCGTAACGGCGGTCACGCAATTCAGGCTGGCGGACAGGATGACCTTCATCTCGACCGGCGGCGGCGCTTCCCTCGAATTGCTGGAAGGCAAGGAACTGCCGGGCGTGGCGGCGCTCACCGAAAAGGCCTGATGCGCAAGAAAATCATCGCCGCCAACTGGAAGATGAACATGACGCAGAGCGAAGCGTCGTCCTTCCTGGACACCTTCCTGCGCGAATTGGGCGATGAAAAGACCGTCGAGGTGGTCATCGTCCCCGCGTTCACGGCGCTCTCGAAAGTCTCGGAGCGTCTTTCCAATACGCAGGGCGTCCGTCTCGGGGCGCAGAACATGTCCGCGGAGAAATCCGGCGCCTTTACGGGCGAAGTCAGCGGGGCCATGTTGCGCGAGCTTTTCGTGCGGTACGTCATCCTCGGCCACAGCGAACGCCGCAGCTTGTACGGAGAGACCGACGCGGTCGTGAACAGGAAACTCCACGCCGCGGTGGAAGCCACCCTCAAGCCGATCGTATGCATCGGCGAGACCCTGGAGCAGCGGGATGCCGGTGATGTCGAAAAAGTCCTGGCCGCGCAACTCAAGGGGAGCCTCGCGGGCTTGACGGCGAAGGAAATACACGACGCCGTCCTCGCGTACGAACCGGTATGGGCCATCGGCACGGGCCGCACCGCGACGCCCGAGCAAGCCCAGGAAGCGCACGCCTTCATCCGCAAGACCGTCGGGGAACTCTTCGACGAAACCACTTCCGCGAAGATGCGAATCCAGTACGGCGGCAGCGTGAAGCCGAACAACACGGAAGCGCTCATGCGCCAGCCGGACATCGACGGCGCGCTGGTCGGCGGGGCGAGCCTGGAAGCGCGCGCCTTCGCGGAGATCGTCCACGCCACCGCCCGGTGCGCGTAACGCGGAGCTTGCGATTCAGGGCTGTTGCGGTACACGGGCTCGATGGCCGAACTTTCCTAGGCGCCGCGCCGCTGACGGTGCATGACTACCGGGAATTGCCGGACGCGGGTTCCCCGAATCTCTTCCACCAGGAAATCAGCGCCAACATCGAGCGCATTCTGCCTGCCTTGTCGATCAGAACCCGATCGGCGAAGTTTTGCAGGCGCCCCTCGACGTCTTCCTCACCGAAACAAGCGTTTGCCAGCCAGACATCTTTTTCGTTTCGAAGAAGAACCTGCACCTTCTCGAGGAGGATGGCATCCACGGCGCGCCGGATAACCTCCGGAAGTCGGAGACCGATCCCGAGGCCGCCTGGCTTGAAGGCGATTTCTTCGACTGCAAACTGTTTCCCGGGCTGCGCCTCGAGGCCGCGAAATTTTTCGTTCGCTGAGAATTAAAAACGCGGGTGTTTTTCACCCTTCGCGATTGACGGGGCAGCCGTTGTGGGATCAGAATGTTTGCGGTTTGCGGCGTCCGCGTATCGCTTATGAATAACAGCTTTGAAACGTTGCGGAAATTCGATCGCGGCGATGGCCGCCTGGTTTCGTTCCACTCGCTCCCCGCGCTGGAAGAAGCCGGGATCGGCGCCGTTTCGCGCCTGCCGGTCAGCATCCGCATCGTCCTTGAATCCGTCCTTCGGAATTGCGACGGCAAGAAAGTCCGCCAGGATGACGTGCGGACCCTCGCCAAATGGAACGCGAAGAAGCCCGCGAACGAGGAAATCCCGTTCGTGGTCGCGCGCATCGTGCTGCAGGACTTCACCGGCGTGCCGCTCCTGGTCGATCTGGCCGCCATGCGCAGCGCGGTCGCCCGGCTCGGCGGCGACCCGAAGATCATCGAGCCGCTCGTGCCCGTGGACCTGGTGGTCGACCACTCCGTGCAAGTCGATTTCGCGGGCTCGGCGGACGCCCTGCGCCAGAATCTCGAAATGGAGTTCCAGCGCAACTCGGAGCGCTACCAGTTCCTCAAGTGGGGCCAGCAGGCGTTCAAGACGTTCGGCGTGGTGCCGCCCGGCATCGGCATCGTCCACCAGGTGAATCTCGAGTATCTCGCGCGCGGCGTTCTCAGCTCGGAGGCCGACGGCGAGATGATCTGTTACCCGGACACCCTCGTCGGCACCGATTCGCACACCACGATGATCAACGGCCTTGGCATCGTCGGCTGGGGCGTGGGCGGCATCGAGGCGGAAGCGGGAATGCTCGGGCAGCCCGTCTATTTTCTCACGCCCGAGGTTGTCGGCGTCCATCTTACCGGAAGCCTGCGCGCGGGCGTCACGGCGACCGACCTCGCCCTGCATGTGACGCAGATGCTCCGCGCGCGCAAAGTCGTCGGCAAGTTCGTGGAATTCTACGGCGAAGGCGCGGCCTCCCTGCCGCTCCCCGACCGCGCGACCATAGGCAACATGTCCCCCGAATACGGCGCCACGATGGGCTACTTCCCCGTGGACAAGGAATCCATCAACTACCTGCGCGCCACGGGCCGCACGGAAGAGCAATGCCGGTTGTTCGAAAACTACTACGTCGCGCAAAAGATGTTCGGCATGCCGCGCAAGGGCGAGATCGACTACAGCGTCGACCTGGATTTGGACCTCGACGACGTGCAGCCGGGCGTGGCGGGGCCGAAGCGGCCGCAGGATCGCATCAACCTGCCCGACCTCAAAAGCGTCTTCAATGCGCTGCTGGCGAAATCCGTCGCGGAGGGCGGCTACGGCAAGCCGATTTCGGATGGCAGCCCAAAGCCGCTGAACGAAATGGAGATGGTCTCCAACCGGCCCACCGATGACGACGTGACGGAGTTCGCCGCCGACCCGCTGGCGGACGGAAAAAAGCTGAAGCACGGGAGCGTCCTCATCGCCGCGATCACCAGTTGTACGAACACCAGCAACCCGAGCGTCATGCTCGGCGCCGGGCTTTTGGCGAAGAAGGCCGTCGAGCGCGGCTTGAAGGTCAATCCCAGCGTGAAGACCTCGCTCGCTCCCGGTTCGCGCGTCGTCTCCGATTATCTTTCCAAGACCGGCCTCCAGGAATACCTCGACCAGCTCGGCTTCAACATCGTGGGCTACGGCTGCACGACGTGCATCGGCAACTCCGGCCCGCTCCATCCGCATATCGAGGAGGAGATAACCAGCGGCGATCTCATCACCGCGTCCGTGCTTTCCGGCAACCGCAATTTCGAAGCGCGAATCCACCAGAGCATCAAGGCGAACTTCCTCATGTCGCCGCCGCTCGTCGTGGCGTTCGCGCTCGCCGGGAGAGTCGATATCGACCTGTCGAAAGACCCCATCGGCAAGGATGCCGAAGGCGCCGACGTTTACCTGAAAGACCTCTGGCCCCAGCGGGAAGAAATCCGTGATGCGATGGCATCGGCGCTTAAACCCGAGATATTTAGAAAACTTTACACGGATTTTGCGGAGCAGAATCCGAAGTGGAACGAGGTCCCTTCTTCCACGGGCGCCATTTACCAGTGGGACGAAAAGAGCGACTACATCCAGGAACCGCCGTTCTTCGCGGACTTCTCCATGGAGCCGGGCAAGGCGCGCGAGATAACCGGGGCGCGTCCGCTGGGAATCTTCGGCGATTCCGTGACGACGGATCACATCTCGCCCGCTGGGGCGATCAAGCCGCAATCGCCCGCCGGGAAGTATCTCATCTCGCGCGGGGTGCAGCCGCACGATTTCAACAGCTACGGCAGCCGGCGCGGCAATGACCGCGTGATGACGCGGGGCACCTTCGCGAATGTCCGCATCAAGAACCTCATGGTGCCGGGCGTCGAAGGGGGCGTCACCGTTCATTATCCCTCCGGCGAGCGGCTTTCGATCTTCGACGCCTCGGAGCGTTATATCAAAGACGGGACGCCGCTCGTCATCCTGGCCGGCCAGGAATATGGCACCGGCTCCAGCCGCGACTGGGCCGCGAAGGGCGCCCGCCTCCTTGGCGTGAGCGCCGTGGTGGCCGCCAGCTATGAACGCATACACCGTTCCAATCTCGTCGGGATGGGCGTCCTTCCGCTCCAGTTCATGGAGGGAACCACGCCCCAAACCCTGGGGCTGGACGGTTCCGAGACATTCGATTTCTCCGGGTTGGGCGGCGACCTGCGCCCCGGCAAGGATGTCACCATGACGATCCACAGGGCCGGCGGCGCCTCGGACACGATTCCTCTCCGGTTGCGCATCGATACGGCCATCGAAGTCGATTACTATCTCCACGGCGGCATTCTGCCGTTCGTCCTGCGCGCGCTGATCACCGCCGCCCGGCGGAAGTAAAAGCGCCCCCTCCCAAAGCCGCACGCAGCCGCACGCAGGCTGCGAATTCCTGATTGAAGCGAACGCGGCATCGTTCTTGCTATCATTAATTTTATGAAAATTGCTAGTAAGCGCGGTTATTATGTGCTTAAGTTGGGTCCGTCCCGATGATTCGCTCCCTTTTACTTTGCGCAATGGGGTTCCTCCTTTCGGTGTCGCTCACCCCCTGGATCATCCGTCGTTCAAAGGCCGCGAACATCGGCCTGGATAATGCGGACGAATCCCGGAAGCGGCATTCGACGCCCATCCCCAGGCTCGGCGGAGTGCCCATCATGGTCGCGCTCGTGGCGGGCCTCGCCATCATTTTTTATATGCGCCCGGCGCGGCGGATCGAGTGGCTTCCGATCCTGATCGGCGCGTTCAGCATGTTCGGCCTCGGCCTTTGGGATGACCTGAAGCATCTTCCCGCGCGATGGAAATTCGCCGGGCAGATACTCATCGCCACTTGCGTGTATTGCATGGGCTTGAGCATTGACCGCGTCTCGTACGCGAACGGGAACTGGGGGGTCAATCTTGGCGCGGTCGCAGGCTACGGCGTCACGATTTTCTGGCTCATCTCCGTGCCGAATATCATCAACCTCATCGACGGCTTCGACGGCCTCGCGGGCGGCCTCGGTCTTTTCATGTCGGCCACGCTCGGCATCGTGGCC
>JAJPII010000043.1 GCA_021324825.1 Spartobacteria bacterium
AGCGCTTCGCCTTTCTCCGACGCTCCGCGGTGGAGTTCGCCTTCCAGCGAATGGACGCGTTGTTCCAGGGCCTCGCGCTCGATGCCAAACCGGGCGGCGGCTTCTTCCTTCTCGCGGGTCAGCGCGTCGCGCTCCGCGGCGAGGGAGGCGATTTGCTCTTTGCGCGCGGTGTCAAGCTGGGCGGCTTCGGCCAGGGCGGCGCTCTGGCGTTCGCGTTCGCGCTGGATGAACTCGACCTGGCTCTTTTGCGTTTCGAGCGTGGCGCTTAGTTCGGCCAGGGCTCCGCCCTTTTCCGCGCCCGCGCGCTGGAGGTCTTCCTCCAGGGAGTTTATCCGGCGTTCCAATGTCTGCCGTTCGGCGGTGAACCGCTCGGCCGCTTCCTCTTTCTCCCGGGCAAGGCCGTCGCGTTCGCCGGCGAGGGAGGCGAGTTGCTCCTTCTGCGCATCGGCGACGCGGAGGGAGTCCGCGAGATTGCCGGCGTGCCGGTCGCGCTCGCGCTGGATTTCCTGGACGCGGGCGAGCGCTTCATCGCGCTCCCTGGCCAGGCCGGCGGCTTTCTCCTCCGCGCGCTGGGCCAGGAGCCTGCGTTCCTCGGACTCGCGTTCGCCGGCTTCCTTTTCCCGGGCGCCCGCGAGTTCGGAGAATTGGGCGACTGCGCCATCCCGCTCTTCGATGAGGCGGTCGCGCTGCGCGGCCAGCGACTCGATCTGTTCCTTTTGCGTTTCCAGGAGGCCCTCGCGTTCGGCCAGGGCGGCGCCCTTTTCAGCCGCCGCTTTCTTGAGCTCGGCGGCCATGGAATGGACTCGCTGCTCGAACGCCTGCCGCTGGACGTCGTATCGCGCGGCGGATTCCTCCTTCTCCCGGAGAAGAACGTCGCGCTCGCTCGTGAGGGAGGCGATATGCTGCCGCTGCGCCGTGATGAAACGGGTGTTATCCTCGTCGCCCGCGTTGCGCCGGTTCCGTTCCTCTTCCCGTTCGGCGAGGGCGGCTTTGTTCTCCGCCAGGAGTTGCTCCCGCTCGCGGCGGAGGGATTGGACTTCGGAAGCGAGGGATTCGTTGTCCCGGATGAGGGTGTCGCGCTCGCCCGTCAAGACTTCGATGTCCGCGCCGCGCGTCTCGGCGAATTGCGTCCGCGTTTTCACGTGTTCCCGTTCGACGGCCAGGGCTTCCGCCGCGGCCTCCTTTTCCCTGACGGCTTCATCCCGCTGCCGGGTGAGGGAGACAATCTCCGTCTTGTTGGCTTCGATGGTCCTGGCGAGAGCGGCGATCTCTTGGGCGCTGGTTTCCCCGCCCTGTTTCAAGCGCGCGATCTCTTCGTCCCGCTTCTTCAATTCGGCCTGGTGCTCGGCGGTGAGAACCTCGATCTGCCTGCGGTGTTCTTCGACCAGTTGCTCGTTTTTCTGAAGGGCGAGGGCGTTCTCTTTTTTCAGGGACTCGATTTCCTTGGCCTGCGCTTCGTTGCCGGAGGAATCGCCGTCGCGCTCGTCGAACTTGTCGAGCTTGCCTTTCAAGGAGTCGATCTCGTCCGTCGCGGCGGCCAGGCGCGCGACCAGCTCCTCATGTTTCTTGCGGTCGGCCTGGTTCTCAGCCTTGGCCAGGGCGAGGGCGTTTTCCAATTCGACGTTCTGGGCTGGGTGTTTGCCGTTGGCGGCTTTCGTGGCCTGGATGAGCCGGCCTTCCGCGCTTCCTGCCAGACCGAGGTGGATAATCTTCTTCTCCAGCGGAACGGGGGAGGCCCCCGTCAGCGCGTTTTCGCCCACGAAGGTGCCGTTGGTGCTGCCGAGATCGCGCACCAGCAGTTTCTCCGGGGTTACGATGAGCTGGGCGTGCTTGCGGGAAACGCCCTGGCAGTCGACCAGGATGTCGCAAGACAGGTCGCTGCCTATGGTGTATTCGCCCGGATCAAGAACGTAGCGCCCCAAAGCCCGTGCGCCTTCTCTGACGATGATTTCTGCCTGCATGGTGTCTCCTGAAAAAGGATATGGGTACTGACCGCCCGCGTCCGTTGCGCGAGCGGGAAATACTATCAGCAAATCGGGGCTTAAATCAAGGCGATTCGGGCTTCATAATCCGGTTTCGCGTGATACGCTCCCTCATTCATGAATTTGAGAGCAGGATATGGCGCGGGTTTGTTCGTGTGCCTCGCCTTTCTTGCGCCGGATGTTCATGGGAGCGTCGTGCAACTCACCAACGGCTCGGTCTATAGAGACGTAACAATCCTCGCGAAATCCCCGGCGCAATTGAACCTCCGCACGCAGTTTGGGGACATCGCCGTTCCGCTTTCCTCGGTGGCGACAATCGACGGCGTTCCGCCCGCGGCCAAGGCCCCCACGGAGGCCGCGCCGGCGCCCAGCCCGCTCCCCGCCGCGCCCGAGGGAGCGGCAAGCTCCGAGCTGGAATATCACCACGACTGGCGGATGGAATGCCTCCTCCTGGGCTGCGGAGCGGCGGTCTTCGCCTGGCTGGCGACAATGGTCTGGACCCAGAAAGAGCTTCGCGAAAACCGTTCCGGGGAGACCGACTGGAACGTTGTCTCCCTCCTCTTACCCTTCGGCGGATTTTTCCTTTTCAAGGCATGCGGCGGGGTGTCTCTCCTCAAGAAGCGGAAGTCCGCGCCCGGCCTTGCCGCGAGTACGCCCGTGGACCCGACATTCGTGGAACGAGGCGCCCAAACCGCCGCGGAGGACGACGGAGCCACGGGCAGCGAGGCGGCCCGGCGCATCCTGGAAGAAGCGGTCCAAGCGCGGACGAGCGACGTGCATATCGACCCGCAGGAAAACGGTTACAAGGTGCGCTTCCGCATCGACGGCATCCTGCAAGAGCGCACGTTGCTCGAAAAGACGTCGGGCCTGCGCGTCGTCTCGGCCTTGAAGACGCTGGGCGGCATCGACGTGGCCGAAAAGCGCAAGGCGCAGGACGGCCGGTTCCGCATCCAGTTCTCCACGCGCGACGTCGATATGCGCGTCTCGACGGCCAGCGCGATCTTCGGAGAGAAACTGGTCGTCCGCATCCTGGATCGCAAAGCGGGCATCTTCGGCCTGGCGGACCTCGGGATGCCGGAGGAAATGGTCGCGCAATTCAACCAGGCCATCCACTCCCGCAGCGGGATGATCCTGGCCACCGGCCCGACGGGCGCGGGGAAAACCTCGACCTTGTACGCGGCGCTGAGCCAGCTCGACAAGACGCGGCTCAACGTGATGACGATCGAAGACCCCGCGGAGTACGAACTGGAAGGCGCGACGCAGATACCGGTGAACCCAAAGGCGGGCATCACCTACGAATCCGGGTTGCGGTCGATCCTGCGGCAGGATCCGGACGTCATCTTTGTCGGCGAGATGAGGGATGCGGAAGCGGCCAAGATAGCCATCCGCGCGGCGCTCACCGGCACGCTCGTCTTCAGTTCCCTCCATACGAGGGACGCCGTCAACTGCATCCCGCGCCTGGCGGAGATGGGCGTGGAAGCCTCGCAGATGGCTTCGGCCCTCCTCATGGTCATCGCGCAACGGCTCGTCCGGGTTCTCTGCAACGCCTGCCGCGAGCCGTATGCGTGTTCGGGCGGGGAGCTTGACGCCATCGGCCTCGGACTTCCGCCCGGCGAGACCATTTACCGCGCAAAGGGATGCCCGGAATGCTCGCAGACCGGTTACCTCGGGCGGACGGGCATCTTCGAACTCTTCGTCCTCGACGACGAACTTCGGCGGGCCGTCAGCCGCCAGGACGGCGAGGCGGAACTGTTGGAACTCGCCCGCGCCAAAGGGTTCCGCGCGTACCGGGAGTCCGGCGGGGAAAAAATATTGCTGGGCATAACCACCGTCGATGAAGTGCTGCAGGCGGGCTGAGAGATGATCGCCGAACAATTCCTAAGCATCGCGGGCGTGCCGGTTATTTTGATCGGCGCCTGGCTCTGCCGGCGCCAGCCGCTTTTCGAGGTGATAATGAACGCCTTCGCCGCGCTGTTCGCCGCCGCGATAGCCCTGCGTTACTGGTGGCTCCTGGCGTCCCTCATCGGCTCGCTGCTTTCGTTTCGGCCCGGGGAGATCAGTTTTGGCTCCTTCTGGATCCTCTTTGGCCTCGCCTACATGCTGCTGCTGCGTCTGAAAAACATCCCGGAAGACCGCGACCAGCCGGAATTTCCCGGCTGGGCGCAAGGCGTCTTCAGTTTTCTGTTCGCGGCGGTGACCGTATGCGTTATCTGGTGTTCGCTCCTTTCGAGCCTCCTCATCGTTCTGCCGAAGGCGTCTGAAACCTACGACCGCGACAAGCAATTCATTCACTGGGATCGCACGCTGATCAGCGTTTACCAGGCCGCCGAGTCCCGCCTTTTGGGCATCCGGGCCGGCTCGCCCGAGCACACGCGCTTCCCGAAGACCGACATTCCCCACGACGACACCCACGAACCGCTGTGGGAGTGAAATTCAGATCAGCGCTTCGCAAAGAGCCTCCCAGAGCGCTTCCGTCATCTGCTCCAGTTGCCGGTCCGTGGCGCAATAGGGAGGCATGAGAAGCAGCACGTCGCCGATCGGGCGCGTGAGCAGGCCGCGCTTTCTGGCGGCTTCGCAGATGCGATGGCCCGTCCGCGCGGCGTACGGGAAGGATTCGCGCGTGTCGAAGTCGCGGACGATTTCCACGGCGCAGACCATCCCTTCGAGGCGGACGTCGCCCACGTTTGGGTGATCCCAGAAGCGCGCGGCGAGGCCGGCGAGGGTTTGCGCTTTCGCCTGGATATGGGGAATGGTGTGTTCGGTTTTAAAAAGGCCGAGGCTGGCGAGGGATGCCGCGCAGCCGAGGGCGTTGCCGGAGTAGCTGTGGCCGTGGAAGAACGTCTTCAACTCGGCGAAATCCCCGAGGAATGCGTCGAATATTTCCAGCGATGCGACGGTCGCCGCGAGCGGGAGATACCCGCCGCTAAGGCCCTTGGCCAGGGCGATGACATCCGGGAGGACGTCTTCCTTTTGGAATGCGAACATCCCGCCCGTGCGGCCAAAGCCGGTGAGGACTTCATCCAGCATGAGCCAGACGCCCCGTTCGCGGCAGCTTGCGGCGGCGCGTTGGAGATAGCCCCCGGGGTGCATGGCCATGGCGCCCGCGCCCTGGACGCGCGGCTCCAGCACGAAGGCCGACGCGGAATCGCCAAGGGAATCGAGCGCTTCGTCCAACAGCGCCGCGCATTCCCAGTTGCATTCGCGGGTGAGGCGCGCGTCCTGGCCGCGCTCCGGTTTCGCCCGGTTATAAGGGCACCGGTAGCAAAAGGGGGACATGACTTCCCTCGTCTCGAAAAGAAGCGACTTGTAGGCGCGGTGAAAGAGAGCGCTGTGGCCCGCGCTCATGGCTCCTATCGTGTCGCCGTGGTACCCTTGCGCGAGGGAGACGAAGACCCTCCGCTCCGTCTCGCCGCGTTGCATCCGCGCCTGGTGGATCATCTTCAACCCGGCTTCAACGGCGGTGGAACCGTCATCGGAGAAGAAGACTTTTCCTTCAAACCCGAGCCATTCGATGAGTTCGCGCGCGAGCCTGGGCGCCACGTCGTTCGTGAGGCCGAGGAAGGAACTGTGCGCGATGCGCCCGAGCTGATCCTTGATAGCCCGGTCGATCTCGGGGCGGCGATGCCCGTGGAGATTCGTCCAGATGGAGGAGTTGCCGTCCAGGTATTCGCGGCCTTCCTCGTCGCGCAACACCGCGCCTTCGCCTTCGACGATGGCGAGGGGCGCCGTCCATTCGCGCATCTGCGTGAAGGGATGCCACAGGTAACGGAGGTCGAGGTCGGCGGACTCGCTCATCCGTAGGCGCGCTGGAAACATTCCACGAAGCCCGTGGCGAAATCCTGCGGCCTGTTTTGAATCCAGCGCCGGATGATCGGCACGGGGAAGAAGGCGCCGCACTCGATCTCGGAACGCGCCAGGACAAAAGGGCCTTCGCTCCCGGCCTTGTACAGGCGGACAAACTCGTGGCCCGTCCTGCCGGAGGCGGGGATCGCGGCCAGCAACGTCACGTTCGCTTCAACGCCGAGTTCCTCCCGCAATTCGCGCACCGCGGTTTCGTCGTATTCGCGGCCGGAATCGACGTGTCCGGCGGCGCTGGAATCCCATTTGGAGGGATGCGCGTCCTTCCAGCGGGAGCGTTTCTGGAGAAAGAGATCGCCCGCCCGGTTGAAGACGAAGATGTGCACCGCCCGGTGGAGCAGGCGGCCCGTGTGGACCTCGTGCCGGGTGGCGTTCCCGACAACGCGATCCCGCCCGTCCACCACGTCGAAGCGTTCTCCGTGGACATTCTGCGCCGCCGCCGCGCCGTCGCAGGGTTGGACGATGTTCGCAAGCTCGATCCACTGGAGCGGGCTCAGCTCTTCGGCGCGCGCCGTCTCCGGCAGGCCGCACCTCGCGGCGAACGCGGGCCAGTCGAAAGGGGGAAGCAGTTTGCGAAGCTGTTTGCGGCGTTGCGAGAAGCCGGCCTTTACCAGGCGCTCGAAGACAGCTCCGTCGCACTCGGGCAGTTCATCCGGGGCGCGCGGGACGAGCGAGATGACCGCGGAATCCACCCCCGGTTGCGGGAGGAAAACCGTTGGGGGAAGGGTGCGCAGATATTTCGCCCGCCAGCGGCGATGCAGGATGACGGTGAGCGCGCCGTAATCCTTGGTGGAGGGCTGGGCGGTGAGCCGTTCCGCGAATTCGCGCTGGATGGTGAAGACCATCCTGCTCACCGGAGACGGCTCCGCGGCGAACTTGAAGAGGATGGGACTGGTGATGCAGTAAGGAAGGTTCCCCAGCACCTTGACCGGGGCGCGCTCGAAGAGAAGGCGCGTGTCAAAATCAACGGCGTCGTCGTTTACGACCTCAACATTGTCCGAAGCGCAGTGCGTCCGCAGATAGTCCGCGAGCCGCTTGTCCTTCTCGATGAGGATGGCGGCGCGGCATTGATTTATGGCGCTTTCGGTCAGCGCGCCGAGGCCGGGGCCGATCTCGACCAGGGTGTCGGCCGGCTCGAGTTCGAGTTGCGAGACGATCCACGCCGCAAGGTTCTGGTCGTGCAAGAAATTCTGGCCGAGCCGCTTGCTGGGCCGCACATCCAGCGACGCGAGCGTTTGCTGGAGCGTCGAAAGCTTCATTCGGGCGCGATCAACTCGGCGAGCTTTTGCTTGAGAAGATCGACGCCCGCCCCCTCCGCCGCAACCATCGGAATCACGACGGTCTTGCGAAAGCGGGCTTTGAACTGCTTCAGGTTCTCCTTCGCTGAGGAGAGGTCCATCTTGTTCGCGACGACGATCCAGGGGCGTTCGAAGAGTTGCGGGTCGTAGAGCTTCAACTCCTTGCGCAAGGCGGCAAGGTCATCCAGCGGGTTGCGCCCTTCGCTCCCCGCCATGTCGAGGACGAAGAGGAGCAGCTTGCAGCGGACGACGTGGCGCAGGAAATCGTGCCCCAGGCCGACGTTGCGGTGCGCGCCTTCGATGAGGCCGGGGATGTCCGCCACGGCGGCGCGTTTGTAGCCGGGAAATTCCACGATGCCGACCACCGGATGCAAGGTGGTGAAGGGATACGAAGCCACCTTCGGGTGCGCGGAGGAGATGGCGCCCAGCAAGGTCGATTTGCCCGCGTTCGGGAAGCCGACGAGGCCGGCGTCCGCGATCTTGCGCAACTCGAGGTAGAAATATCCCTCCTCACCGGCTCCGCCTTCCGTGTATTGGCGCGGGGCGCGGTTGCGCGAGCTTTTAAAATGAATGTTCCCCCTGCCGCCTTCGCCGCCCGCGCAAAGGACGAATTCCACCCCCTCCCGGTCAAGATCGGCCAGCAATTCCCGAGGCGCTTCGGGCGATCCGGCAGGTTGGGGCGCGCGATAAACGAGCGTGCCAGCCGGGACGGATACAAGCTTTGGCAGCGCGGCGCGCCCGTAACATTGCTTGCCCATGCCGTTTTTGCCGTTCTTCGCCTTGATGATCGGCTCGTAGAAAAACGCGGCGAGGTTGTCCACATTCGCGTCCACGCGCAGGATGATGTCGCCGCCGCGCCCGCCGTCGCCGCCGTCCGGCCCGCCCTTGGGAACGAACTTTTCCCTGCGAAAACTGACGCTGCCACACCCCCCGTCCCCCGCCTTGGCGAAGACCCTTATGTGATCGACGAACAAGCGCTTACTTCTTCCAGTCCAGCGCGCCCTTCTTTATCGCATAGACATATCCCACAGTGAGGATGCTGACGAAGCTGAGCATGCTCCAGAAGATGACGGGATGATGCGCCCGGACGAATTCGCGGAAAACGACCGCCCACGGATACATGAAGACGATCTCGATATCGAACAGGATGAAGAGCATCGCCACCTGGTAGAACTTCACGCTGAAGCGCGGCTGGGCGTTGCCTTCCGGCAGCATGCCGCATTCGTAAGCCGTGTCCTTGGTGGGATTCCGCTTTCCCGCCTTGCCCAGGATGATGCTGACGACGAGCGCCGAAGCCGCGAAGCCGATGGCCACCACAGCCTGGATGAGGATGGGCAGGTAGTCCTTTATCATAAACCCAGGGGGTTGGGGGTTCAGTCCCCGAATTTAGTGAACGACGGCGGGGGCGGTATTGACCGTCGCCAGAGCCGAGGAGAGGCCCTTGTACTTCTTGCCGTTTTTCTTGACCATGCCGCGCTGCACCAGGTTCTGGAGCTTCTCGTAAGCGCGCAGCCGGAGCATCTCTTCGCCGCCGCTGGCGGCGTTGCGCTGCCGGAGGTTTTCATGGATGATCTCGAACAGTTGCTTGAATTCGAAAGAGCTTTTTTGCGAGAGGACGGAAACCAGTTCCTCAGTCACCAAATCGGGAAGACGACGGGAAAAAGCATTTTTCTTTTGGATAGCCATAGAGCGGGCACTATAACACGCTTCGGCGGGAACACGAAAAGTTTTTCGGGAGACCGGCCGATTTGTAGGGAAAATCCTACTATAAACAGCGTTGGCGCGTGTCAGGCGCTTTGGCTCGCTCTTCTTGGGCGACATCCTTTCCCTGGCCTCCGCTCCAGGCGGCTGGCACAGCCGCCTCTACAACGGCAACGACAACGGACGCCTAGCTGGACTAGCTTAGACTAAGCTAGCGGCCCTGGAGGGCCTTCAGCTTGGGCAAGGCCGCCGCACCCGCGCCCATGGCCGCCGCACCCGCGCCCATGGCCGCCGCATCGACCAACTCCTGGAAAGTGACCGGCCCGGCGGATTCCAAAAGCATCCCATCCGCGACCGCCGATTCGGAAAAGACAATGGGCCCCAGGTGCTTTTGCAACGTTTCCGTGGCCGGGAGCTTGGAGGGGTCGATGTATTTGACCACGCCCGGCGCGAAGTTCGCCCAGATCATGGCCAGGGGCCGCAGGGAGCCGTAAACCCTCTCGCAGACGGCCTGCCCCTCCAGATATCCGAAGGAGCCGGTCGGCTTCGCCACCATTTTTTCAGCGGTCTGAAATGCGTTCGACGATGCAAGGCTCGCGCCAGGGGTTTTTAAGGATTGCGCCGCCGCCTTCACCTCGTCGAAGTTCTGGCCGAGAAGCAGGAACCCGGGCGTAAGCGCCAGCGCGGGCGTCACGGTGGGAAGGGGGGTGGAGGTCATCCCGTAGAAGACGGTGTCGTCGATCTTTTGCCGCGCCCAGGCTGCGCCGAACGGGCCGGCCAGCAAGCCGTCCAGGAACTTCTCCGCTTTCCCTTCGTCGCGGACATCCAGCGAAACCAGGAGCCCGGGCTGAGGAAAGCCCGGGGGCCAATCCAGCCGCGCGGAGACCTCCGGGCCGAACGCGGCGTCGAACGCCGCCCGATCCAGCCCCTGCGCCGCGAGAGCCTGGCGCGCGGCGGCCAAATCATCCAGAAACCCCGAAGCGCCGGGCGGCGTATCGGGAAGAGTCCAGGAGCGCAGGACCGCCGCGTAATAGAACAAAGTATTCGTCGAAGTGAGCGCAAGGGAAGCGCGCTGCAACGGCTCTTCCCTCCCGACATCCGGCGCCAGGATGAAAAGGGTGTCCCGTATATTCTCGCCCTCCAGCTTCACCGCGGCCGCCGCGGCCTGGATGCGCCGGATTTGGTTCGTTTGCGCGGCGGGAAGCTGGGCGCCCGCCGCGGCCAGCAGATCAGCCAGCCGCTGGATCACCGTCTCCGGCTGCAAGTAAAGGAGCAGGTCGCTTTCCTTCGGCACATGGCCGAGGCTCGCATGGAAGCGCTTCTCGCCGGCCAGCATTTCGCCCGGGACGTCCGGTTTGCCCTCCAGCCGGTCAAGCGTGGTCTTCAGCAGGGCGATGTCATCGGAAACGACATACCAGCGTTTATCGACCGCCGCCGCCACCGACACATTTCCATAAACAAACGTCTCGATCTCCACCGGCCCGTATTTGACGAGGTCCGCCTTGCCCGCGGGCCAGGCGGTGTGCAGCCATGTCCGCGCCTCATCCCGCAAGCTTTCGAGCGCCTCCTTCTTCCCGTTGAAATTCAGCCCGGCGAGAAAACGGGGCGGATCCTCCTTTATCGACGTCAGCGCGAAAAACGCCTCGGCCGGCTCCAGGGAGGCAACCTGCTTTTCCGCGTCGGAGACGGCGGCGAGCGCGGGCAGCCTGGACTCCGGACGTTCCAGGAACGCCTGCACCTCCGGTTCCTGGGCCAGTTGATGCAGCGCGGCTTGTTGCCAGCGCTCCCTGGTGCGAGCGATGTCGGGAAAATCGAGCAAAAGCACAGTCCCGGCGGGCGCGAGTTTCGGCCCTTGCGCTTCCCCGCCGCCGCGATGCAGGATGACAAACGCCCCTACCGCCGCCGCGATTAAGATAAGGACGATGACAAGCCGCTTCATAAGCTATGCTGCTTTTAGAGACATCCGGCCTGCCGTCACAGCATAAAAAATGGACGCAGCCTTCACGGATTGGGAAGCGCGCTACCGGCAAGGCGACACCCCTTGGGAAAAGGGCGCCGCGCATCCCGCGCTGGCGGACTATATCGCGCGGCATCCCCTCTCCGGGCGTGTGCTGGCGGTCGGCTGCGGCTCCGGGCACGACGTCCGCGCGCTGTCATCCGCCGGCGCGAGCGTCACCGGCATTGACATTGCCCCCTCCGCCATCCGCCGCGCGGAATCCTTCGCCAAGGCGGGCGACGAAACCTACGAACTGGCCGACCTCTTTTCCCTGCCCGCGCACCTGAGATGCCGCTTCGACTGGGTCTGGGAACACACCTGCTTCTGCGCCCTGCCGCCCGCGATGCGCCCCGCGTACGTCTCCGGCCTCCTCGACGCCCTCGAGCCAGGCGGCCTGCTTCTCGCTGTGTTCTATCTCGATCCCGGGAACGACCCCGGCCCGCCCTTCGGAGTTTCGGTGGAGGAACTGGACGCCCTGTTTGGAAAACACTTCGACCTGCTTCGGGAATGGACGCCCAAAGTCACCTATCCCGGCCGCGAGAACCGCGAGCTGATGCGCGTCCTGAAGCGGCGAACCGCATCCTCCGCGCCGTGAAGGCTTGCAAACGTCCTGGCGCGCGCCTACCCTGAACCCCTCTCCTATTTGCCGGCGTGGCGGAATTGGCAGACGCGCTGGACTCAAAATCCAGTACTCGCAAGAGTGTGTGGGTTCGACCCCCTCCGCCGGTACCTGTTTTGGCGCTAGACTTAATTAAGAGACGTTCTTCACGTCGCCGAATTTCAGGTGGATCTTTTCGATGGAGATCTTCATCGTGTGGATCAGCTTCGGAGAACGGGCTTTCTGGAGCAGCAGCCAGGCAAGTCCCGCGGCCATATAAGCGACGAAGAGCCAGACGAGCAGGTTGTTCGGGAACGGTGGACTGGGAAACAGTCGGCTCCCCGGGATTCCCACTGTGCCGAGGATCGGCAGGATCATAAACCCGACGCCGAGAGCCGAGTAGAGGAGGTCGAGGCTGCGCAGTTTGCCCATTTTACGAAGATAAACCGGGGCGGCGATGGAGACCAAAATATAGACGAGGAGAAAGCCAAGGCTGGAGAGGGTGCCAAAATAGCCTTGTGAGTCGAAAACGGGGACGCCGCACAAATAAGCAACAGCGGGAACGAGAAAGGTGACCAGCGCCGAAAGCCCGACGGCGATGTGCGGGGTTTCGTTTTTCTCGTGGGCTTCGCCGAGCGCATCGTGGAACAAGCCATGCCGGGCCATCGAAAAGACGATTCGCGCGGTCGAGTTGATGCATGCCAGGGTGCAGGAGAAGAAGCTCAGAAGCGCGCCTATGTTTATCAATATCCCGAGAAAGCCCAGACCTGTTCGGGACGCCATGACGTCGAGAGGCGCCTCGGTCTTGCCGAGATTGACGCCGGAGCCTTTGAAGGCGAGAACGATCACATACGCCGTGAAGATGAAAAAGACGCCGGACAGGACCGTGCTTTGGATGAGCGAGCGCGGGATGGTGCGCAGCGGGTCTTTGGCCTCGTCGCCAAGAGAAGTGGAACTCTCGAAGCCGGAAAAGCCAAAGACGACAAGGACGATGCCGGTCAGCACGCCGCCTGGGGTGGCTCCTTCCAGCGTTAGTTGAGCTGTGTCCACAGCGAAGCTTTTTTGCACCCAGATGATGATGGCCAGGAGCAGTATCACAAAAAGCGAGGCGCCCTCGAAGAGGAGCATCATCTTGGCCGAAAGCTGGATGTCCTTGTAAGCGACGCAATAGGAGACGAGGACGCCCGCTGCAAAAAGCGTCAGGATCTGTGTATGGATGCCGAGGGTCAAGAGCAGCATCCGGGCAAAGATGGCAAACCCGCACAAAGTGGACATGCCGGTGAGCGCGTAGCCGAAAAGCAAGCTCCAGCCGCCGAGAACGCCGGCGGTGGCTCCGAGGCCTTTGACGGTATAGGTGTATAGCGAACCGGGGGAGGCTGAACGGCGCGCGAATTGATTGATGTTAAAGCTGACGAAGACGAGCCCCGCCATGGCCAGCACGAAGCTCAACCACGTCCCATTCCCAGCCGCCGCAAAGATGAGGCCGAGGACCGCCGCAGGGACGGTCGAAGGAGCGATGACGGAGATCGATTGGGCGATGACTTCCGCGTACGAGAGGCAATCGCTCTTGAGGCTGCGAATATTTTGGGGCGGCTGATCGATGTGGATCATGAAATTTCAAGATTGGTCAAGGGCGTCGGAACCGCGTGGGGGGAGACGGCAAATAAACGTTGACGATGGTTTGGGCGCGCGGATACATAATCTATATCGAATTGGTAGATTAAAAATGAATGCACGTCAACCGCATCTTCGGTTTTGCGCCTCATCGGCCCGCGTCATCAACCCAGCGGGCAAGGGGCGGCGGCTTCCATGACCGCACGCTGGCAGAATGCGGGGGCTTTGCTCCTGGTGGCGCTGGCGGTCGCGCTGGTGGGGTTTAAAAACTTTAAGCGGGACAAGGCCCAGCCGCTTCTCAACGTTTCCTACGATCCCACCCGCGAGCTCTACGAGGAAATCAACGCGAAGTTCGTCGCAAAGTATGAGGATGATACGGGAAGCTGGTTGGGGGTCCAGCAGTCGCACGGCGGTTCCACCCGCCAGGCGCGCGCGGTGGCTGCCGGCCAGGCGGCCGCCGACGTGGTGACGCTGGCCCTCCCGTCGGACGTGGAAATCCTCGTGAAGAGCAAACTGATCGCGCCGGATTGGAAAAAGCGTTTCCCGCACGATTCACAGCCTTATTCCTCGACGATCGTTTTTGTGGTCAGAAAAACCAATCCCAAACATATCAAGGATTGGCCTGATTTGATCGTGCCGGGCGTTACGGTGATCACGCCGGATCCAGCCACGTCAGGCAATGGAAAGCTCAGTCTCCTGGCCGCCTGGGGCACCGTCATCTACCGGGGCGGAACCGAGGAGCAGGCGCGCGACTACATCACCCAACTTTATGAGCATGTTCCGGTTCTAGGCCAGGGGGCGCGCAATTCCACGACAACCTTCGCTCTGGATGAGACGGGGGACGTGCATTTGACCTGGGAAAATGAGGCGCTGCGTGAAGTGGAGGAATCGAAGGGCGATCTTCAAATTATTTACCCACTGGTAAGCATTCGTGCGGAGCCGAGCGTGACGTGGGTCGATGCAAACGTGGCGAAGCATCATTCCGCGTCCGCCGCGAAGGCTTACCTGGCATACCTTTTTACCGAACCGGCGCAGGAGATTCTGGCAAAGGACGGGTACCGGCCGATCAATGAGGAGGTTCTGGAAAAGCATAGGGCTCGGCTGCCGAACCTCACCCTCTTTCCGGTGACGCTCCTCGCGCGGGACTGGGACGACGCGCAGACGAAATTCTTCGGCGAAAATGGAATTTACAACCTCATCCGCGCTTCGAGAAACCAATGAGCATTCCCTTCAAAATGGATTTCAATTATAGCGGGAATGCCCTGCGCCGCGATCTGGTCGCCGCCGCCACGGTGGCTGCGATCGCGATTCCGCAGGCGATGGCTTATGCGCTCATAGCGGGAGTCGATCCGCGGTTTGGCCTTTACTCCGCCATCGTGGTGACGGTGATCGCCTCGACGCTTGGCTCGTCCTCGCACCTGATCAACGGCCCGACGAACGCCATTTCGCTTGTTGTCTTCGCGGCGCTGGCCGGGTTCGATGAGCGCTTCGACACGTATCAGGCGCTGTTTCTGCTCGGGATCCTGGTGGGAATCATCCAAATACTCATTGCCGTTTTCAAGCTGGGGGATCTCACGCGCTACGTCTCCGAATCGGTAATCCTCGGCTTCATGGCGGGCGCGGGCATTCTGGTGGCGGTCGGCCAGATCGGTAATTTTCTAGGCATCGCGAAGAAGGGCGCCGGAGATCAATCCGTGCTCGTGCAACTGTGGGAGACGCTCGCCAAAGGCGGGGCGCCCAATCCGCACGCCATCGGGTTGGGCGTCGGGGTCATTGCGGCCGTGGTGCTCCTGCGGAAGGTGATCGACAAGTACAAGCTTCCGCAGATGGACATGCTGCTGGCTCTTATCGGCGCCTCGCTGGTGGCGGCGTTTTATCACTGGTCGCTGCCGGCGCCCGATGGCAAGACGCTCGTTTCGGTGGTCGGCAAAGTCCCGGCCGCTCTGCCCTCCTTCCACATACCGGAGATCAATTTGGGATGGTTCTCCAGGCTTATGGGCGGGGCCTTCGCCATTTCCTTCCTCGGCTTGCTGGAAGCGCTTGCGGTGGCAAAGTCGATAGCCAGTCACACGCGCCAGCCGCTCGACTACAATCGCCAGTGCCTTGCCGAAGGCGTGGCGAATCTCGGCGGCGGCTTCTTCCAATGCCTGCCGGGCTCGGGCTCGCTGACGCGTTCCTCGATCAACTTTCAGGCGGGCGGCATAACGCGGATGTCCGGCGTCTACTCGGGAGTCATCGTCGCCATAGCGGTTCTTCTGTTCGGGCCTTATGCGCGCTTCATTCCCAAGTCCGCTCTCGCCGGACTGCTCTTCATCACCGCGGCGCGGTTGATCGACTGGAAGCGTCTGGTGTACGCGATGCGCGTCTCCCGCTTCGACGCGACGCTGGTTCTGGCCACGGCGTTGTCGGCCATCTTCATCAGTGTGGACGAATCGGTCCTCATCGGCGTCGGCCTTTCCGTTGTTCTGTTCATCCCGCGCGCTTCGAAGCTGGGCATCCGGGAACTCATCGTCACGCCGGAGCGCGTCGTCCGCGAACGCCAGGCCGGAGAAGCCCGCGCGGATTCGCTGCTTATCTACGATTTGGAAGGGGAGCTCTTCTTTGGGGCGGCGCCGGAGCTGGATCGGGACTTGGACGCCATCCAGGAGGAAGCGCTCCGCACCGGCGCCAGGTATGTCGTCCTCCGCCTGAAACGGACGCGCAATCCCGATATGGTAGCGATCGAGCACATCGAGCATTTCCTGCACGAGGCGGAGAAGAACGGCCTCACCGTTTTGCTGGCGGGCATCCGCCCTGACCTCGCGAGGGTGCTGGAGAACCTGCGTTTCAGGGATTGGCTGCCCACGGACCGCCTTTTCACCGAGGAAGACGAAGTGTTCTCCGCGACGCTCCGCGCGGTGCGGCATGCCCATCATCTCCTTAATGAAAAGAGGCTCGCACAGGACGCCCGGAGCGGAGAGACGGAGCCGCTCCGAAACGAAGAAAAGCAACCGCTGTACTATTTGGTATGATAAGGGGAGGAAACTGAGATTATGCAGCACACCGTCGACATCGCCATTCAGGCGCCGTTAACCAGGGTATTCTCCGCGGCGGCGGACGTGGTTCGCTGGCCGGAATTCATGCCGCATTGCCGTTATAACCGGTTTGTTTCGCACAAGCCTTCCGGCGGGATCATCAAGACATCCTTCTCGCGCCCGGGCATTCCCGCGACGTGGCTCTCCGAATATCGGATCGATACGAACAAGCGGAGGTTGCATTTTCATCACCTGAAATCGACGCTGAACATCACCCAGGGAATGAAAGTGGTCTGGAATTTCGCGGAGCTGCCGGACGGCTCCGTGCACGTCAGCATCACCCATCATATCCGGAGGAAGCTGCTGTTTCTCGGCTTGCCCATGAAGGACGCAGCCTTGATGAAATTCCTCGTTTACGACATGGCGGCCAAAGCGCTGGTCGGGATCAAACGCAAGGTGGAGGCTCAGCCGCCCGCGCCTGTGATCGCTCTTCCCTCCCAAGTTCCCCTTCTCACGGCGTAGCGCGCACCCTGCTCATGGCGTGCGCGGCGTCCTTTTAACGGGAGTAAATCTCTTCGTCGTCTTCACCGCCCGGGTGGGCGGCCAGCAGCAGTTCCGCGGCTCTGTCTTTCTCGGCCTGCGCGTGGGCGACTTTGCGGAGGGGAAGAAGCCCGTTTGCCAGGGCGACGACCGCGCCGATCTGGTTGAAAACCATCGAGTGCATGACGCCGAAGCCCGCCAGGAATGCGCCCGTGATACAGATCGCATTGGGAACGATGATGAGCCCCCAGCTTCGGTTGATGTTGCGCTGGAGCGACTGGGAAATGTCCCGCAAGTGCAGGAGTTTCGCGAGGCTCTCCTCCATGAAGACGACCTGGGCAGTGTCGGTGGCGATGGTGGAAGCGCCGCGCAATGAGATGGAAACATTCGCTTTCTTTAGCGCGATGGAGTCGTTTATCCCGTCGCCGACGAAGCAGACCGTTCTCCCTTCCTTTTGCAGGAGCTCCACGTATTTGGCTTTGTCCTGCGGCAGCACTTCGGCGAAATAACGGTCCATGCCAAGCTTCTCCGCGAGTTTCCGGGTGGGCCGGTCATGATCGCCGGAAATGATCGCCAGATGTTTGGCTCCCCGTTCGCGGAGCCCGGCAATGACCTCCTCCACTTCCGGCCGGTTTGCAGCGCACATCTCGATGCCGCCGCCGAGAGCGCCATCCACCGCCACGAGGATGAGGGAGTTGCCCTCCCCATGGATGTTTTCCATCTCCCCGGCCAGCGCCGCGGGAAGCGGGATGCCCTCCAGTTTCATGAAGCGGGCGCTGCCGACGCGGACCGTGCGGCCATCCACACTCACGGTGATGCCGTAGCCGACGTGGTATTTCGAATCGTCCGTTTTGGCGCTCGGGATTCCGAGCGATTCAAACTTCGCCTGGATGGCCTTGGCGATCGGGTGGCTGAACTTATGCTCCGCGGCGGCGGCCCATTGCAGGATTTGCCGGTCGGAGTATTCGCCGAATGTGATCACGCGGCCCACTTCCGGGCGTTCACGGGTGAGCGTGCCGGTTTTGTCGAACAGGAAGGTGTCCACCTTGCGCATCAATTCCAACGCGCGGCCGTCCTTGACGAGGATGCCGTGTTGCGCGCAGAGGGTGAGCGAAGTGAGCATGGCCAGGGGCGCGGCCATGCGGATGCCGGTGCCGAGATCGCAGTTGACCACGGCGGCGGCGCCATTGACGCCGATGGCGCCGAGGCCCAGGCCCGCGAGGAGGAGGGTCGGGATGACGGCTTTGTCCGCCAGTTCCTCGCCTTGAGTCTGGGAGCGGAGTTTGTAGCCCGCGGTGTCGTTCAGGATGCGCGCGATTTTTGCCGAGGTGGTCTCGGCGCCCGCGCTCGTGACCGCGACCTGGATCTTTCCAGCCAGCATCGTGGTCGAGGCGAAGACTTTGTCGCCCTTCGTCTTTTCCGCGGGCGCGGATTCTCCCGTGAGAGCGTGCTGGTCGATCATGGCCATGCCTTCGACAATCTCTCCGTCCACCGGCACGGTTTCACCTGTGTTGATGATGATGACGTCGCCCTGGTTCAGCTTCTCGAGGGAAGTTTCGATCTCCACTCCGTCCTTATAGAGCCAGACAAAGCGCGGCTGCTTGCCGAAGACGTTCAGCAGCATCTTCTTGGAGTCATCCTCCGTCTTCTTCACGAGCTTGCGGCCGAAGCTGAGGCACCAGGCGAGGACGGCGCCGGCGAAAACCTGGTTGGTAGCCAGGCAGGCCACGACGACGATGGTGTCGAGGACGTCCACGCCCAGACGCTTTTCCTTGAAAAGGACGCGCCGGGCGCTCTTGAAACTCGGGATGACGGAATAGAGGAAGACGATGGCGGCCAGCGGCAGAAAGGCGGGCGCGATGAACTGAGCGGCCGCAGCCAAACCCAGTGACACGGTGCAAAGCGGCAGGTCAAGATCGGCTGGCGTCTTGCCGGCTTGCTCCGACTTGTGAAGCGCCTCGTCGAGGATCTCGATGAGCTGGCGCTTGTGAATCAAACGCTTGTTATAATAGACGAGGACGGTATCCGTGAGGTCGTTGGTCTGGTAGCGGTCCACGCCGGTGACGCTCATCAGTTCCCGTTCAATGGCCTGGCAGAGTTCCCGTTTGCGGTGCAACGCGGGGTTGTGAAAACGAATGCGCCCCCGCGTCTCATGCCGCACGGTCCAAGTGGAAATGAAGGAGCCATGCCGGTGCAGCCGCAGCGATTTCTTTTTCGACTGTAGACACGCCAGAGGAAAGGTCAGGGGCGCACCGCCGGGGGGCGAGCCCGCCGACAGAAACCGGGAAATTCTCCGTATAAGATCGCGCCCCGAAGCGCCGTTCCTTCGGAAGAAGATTTGCGCGCGATTGATGAGACCTTCGATCTCCACCGACTCCACTTCGCGGGCGAGAAACGCGCGCTCGATGAACAGGCGGGAGAATTCCCCATGCGGATCGGAAAACAGCTTCACGCTGTGCACGTGGATCTGGTCCTCCGCGGGAAAGGAAATGCGGATGTCGCTTTCCGACGAAGACGCCGGGACCTCGCCTTCGAAGACCGCCTTCGAAGGGGAACGCTTCGGGCGCCGCGGGGCGCGGCGTAGAACAGTGGATGGCTTGGAACGCGACATGGCTTCGTTATGTCACAATTTTTCTCACGTCTCCGCCGCCGGGTTGCGAGCGGACCGCTTCTTCCTGGGCTCCGCGCGCGAGCGATCCTTCCTCTCCGCGAGATAGTCTTCAAAAGCCTCCTTCCGCGTGGCCGCAAGCTGGGCGACGGCGGAATAAAGGTCGCCGAGTTTTTCCCGGCTCTTTCCAATGATAGGCTCGATCCGCTCCCGGAGTTCCGGAAGCCGCCCGGTGACAGACCGGAGAATATCCCCCGCTTTTTCCGTATTCAAAAGCGGAAGGCTCTCGCCTCTTTCTCGTGCGGGTTTTTTCCTGCGGTGGGCGCGGGCTTTGTCAAACATCCGAAAAGAATAAAAGACACAGTGAATTAGTCAAGTTAACAGCCTTGACAAAATTGAGCGCCGTCGCGATGGTCGGGTCCACTATGAGTGTTCAAGCTCTCTCTCCGGGCGCTTTCGCCGCGCCCGCTCCCGCCACGAAGGTTCGCACGCGGAAGAAAACCGGAACGGCGACAAAAGGGATAATCCGAACGGGCGCGCGAAAGACGCAGTCCGAAGACGTGCGCCGGACCTCGCAGATTCTCAATGAGATTCTACTCAGGAACCCGGATGCGAAATTCTTTACGATCGAAAAGATCCTGGGCGAGTTGGGCGTGACCTCGTTCGGAACTTCGCTCATGTTTTTTGCGATTCCCGAGGTGCTGCCGATTCCGATTCCGGGCATCTCGGCCATCGTGGTGCTTCCCACCGGGGTGCTCTCCGCGCAAATGGCCGCCGGGAAGCGGGAGATCAGGCTGCCCCGGTTCATCCTCCGGCGCGCCGTGCCGCGGAAGGCGCTCGTCACTGCGATTCACGCCATCCTTCCCGTTCTCAAAAAGGCGGAGAAAATCACCAAGCCTCGCTGGAAATGGGCCGCCTCGCCGGTTGCCCAGCGGGCGCTGGGAGTCTTCATCTTTCTCCTTGCGCTGGCGATCGCCTTTCCGATTCCCGGGTTCAACATGCCGCAGGCGATCGCGGTTTTCATGATAGGTCTCGGCTTGGTCGAAAAGGACGGGGTGGTGATCTGCGCCGGCGTCGTGACGGGGATCGCCTCTCTGCTGCTGCTCGGCGGAGTCATCTTCGGAGTGGGCTCGCTTCTCGGTTTCGGGAAGGCGTGAACATTTTTATGAACCCTACTCGATAAGTATACTTTAGTCTTGTGCTCCGTCCAACGGACGTGGAAACTGACAATCAAATATGACAACCAAAGCAAAAAAAGCCACTGTGGGAAACGCGTTTTCTGACTTGGGAGACGCCTTGGAATCGGCTGCGAGCAGATTTGAAGAAGGCGCCTCCAATGCGCGGCAATCAGCCAGGAAAGCGGCTGGAACAACGCAACGCGTCGTGAAGATCGGGATCTATAACGCCGCCTACGGCATTTCGTATGGCGCCGTCTATGCCACGGTCTTCCTGACCGAACTGCTGCCCGAAGACAGCACGGTGCGGCGCGGCCTCGAGGAGGGCGCGGACGCGGCCTTCGAAGCGCAGTCAAAGCAGGCGGCCGACAAGGAAGAACAATCTTCGGCAACCATCAAGCGCACGGTGAAGTCGAAGGCCCGGGCTGGGGCGAAGGGCGTCGCGAAACGGGCGAAGGGAGCAGGCGCCGCGGCGGCATCGGCTTACGAAGACGTTAAAGCGTAAGTTGAGGCTTTCGGACGGCCTCGTGCGGCAGTTGGCAGTCATCAGCGGGCCGGCAAGGGGGGCGGCGCCGGAGGTTCTAGAGTTGCCAGGATTGGCGGTTCGGTTCCTGGAGGGCGGACCCGCGACTCTCCTTTCCGGAAGAACGATCTCGGCGGCGGCCCAGGTTCCGACCCGGCGGGAGTTTATCGATCGCCTATTCTCGTTGCGCCTGCTCGATTCGCTGCGACTAGACCCCAAAAAGGGCGAGGTGCGACTGGAATTCGCGGCAAGCAAAACGTCGCGTTCCGGGATCGTGGCATCGCTGGCCAAGGCTATTGGCGGCAACCGGCCGCCCGCGCTGACGCTGCCGCACGAGGAGGCCATCCTGGGCGGGGAGGAACGCCCGTTCGGGGTTTATCGCGCCGGCCCGGCATTGACTTTGTGGCAGGTGGAGGCTCCTTCCACCCGGTATTTTCGGCTGACGCATCCGCTGTTGCGGCTCGAGTACATCCGCAAAAAGATTTTGGGGGAACTGGCCACCCTGGCGGAGGTTAGTCCCCGGACGATCTACCTTCCCCTCCTGGGAAGCGCCTCCCTCCTCGTTTTTGTGCGCCCGCATCGTGTTGATCCCGCCCTGTTTCGGGAGGCGCTTGATCCGGTTCTGACCCGCTGCCTCTCCGGGGCCAAACCCCGCCCCCTGCCCAGCCCTCGCGATGTCTTGGTGAATGCAAACCTCGGGCTGGCGCTGGCGAGCGACTTCCTCTTTCCCCCGCTGGGCGCCGCCAATGTCGCCGCCACCGCCCTTTTCGCCGCGGGTTACCTTCCCCGGGCTCTGGCCGGCCTGCGGCAGAGAAAGTTCACGCTCGAGGTCCTTTACCTCGCCATCGCGTCCCTCGCGGTGATCACGTATGATTTCCTGCCCACCGCGTTGATGTATTGGCTGATGCGGTTCTGGGCGCGGCGGGCCAGGGGGTTGTATGACTCGCACCATTCGCGCCTTGTCGCCCGGTATCGGCTGCGCCCGCGCAGGATTTGGATCGATCAGGGGGAGACCTCCCTGGAGACGCGGGTGGAAGAACTCACCCCTTCCAGCGTGGTTGCGCTCGGCGCGGGAGACATCGTGCCGGGAGATGGGATCGTCGTAGACGGCGCCGCGGAAATCGACGAGCGATGGCTGACTGGAGCGCGAGAGAGCGTTCCCAAGATAAATGGCGACAAGATCTACGCTGCCAGCCGGGTGGTCGAGGGATCTCTGCGGATGAAAATCAAGACGCTGGGCGAGGACACGGCGGCGGGTCGCCTCGCGCGCTGGCACAGCGAGGCCCCCAGGCGGCGCGTCTCGGAATCCCCTGCGATGCAGAGAGCGGACAAGACGGTTCTGCCCGTCCTGGCGGCCGGCGCGATCGCGGCGGCGCAGGGAGGCCTCCCGCTGGCCAGAACGGTGCTTGGGCCTGACTACCTGACCGGGCCGGCGCTTTCCGAGGACCTCGACGCCCTCGCGGCAATCATGCGGGCGGCGAGTTCCGGCATCCTGATCGCCAGAAACTCGCCTCTGGAAAAACTGGGCGGCCCCGTGTGTGTGATCTTCGATGACACGATCCCGTGGCAGACGCCTGAGACTGTGGAAGGAACCTTCGCCGAAATCGCGTTGAAGCAGGGAGTGGAGGAGGTCGTTTTTTTCTCGAAACGTTCACAGGAGGAAACGGCAAGGCTGGCGGCGCGTCTCGGGTTTGCAACCTTCCAGGCGGAAAGTTCCCAGGTTGCGAAACGCGCTTACATCGAACGAAGGCAGGGGGAAGGACGCACCGTTGTTTTCGTCGGGGATTGCGCGGCGGAGCGCGCCGTCGCGAAGAAGGCGGACCTGGCCGTTACCGTGCTGGCCCCACCGTTCGACCGCCTGGAAAAGGGAACCATCGCCCTGCTCTCCCCTGACCTGCTGAAATTTCTGGAACTCAGGGCCATCGCCGCCGATCTGGCGGCTCACATCGAGACGGCCTTCCACGTCGCGCTCGCGCCGAACGTCGCCGCCGTATTGGCGGCATTCTTCCTCACGCCGCCCCGCTTTACGTCGCTTGTCCTGACAAACCTCGGAACGCTCGCAAACTACATCCGGTCGGAGACCGTCCTCCACCTCGCGCAATCGAGTGCGGACGAATAATTTCGCTCTGGCGGCTAGCTTAGACTAGACCGGTCTTTCCTCCGGCGCCGGTTCCTCGAACTCCTGTTCGGTGTAGTCCTCGTGTTGTTCCACTTCATGGGCGCCGTCATCCGACGTGCCGGTTTGTGGATCGTGATCCTCGGACTCCGCCGGCGTTTCGCTGTCGCTCGCGCGGACTCTTTTCGCCTCCATGCGGGCGATCAAGCCGTCCAGCAGCCGCCGATGGGACGCATAGACGTAGCCGGTGGCGAGATTCGAGATAATGGCCGCCGCCAGGGTGTTGAACCCGCCGAGAAACGCACCGGCGACGCAAAAGAGATTGGCTCCAAAAACGGTGCGATAACCACTCCTGAGCAATGCCCGATGGTGGCGGCCGATGCGGCGCAACGGCACGAGACCGCGCAGGCTCGGTTGAAGGATGACGATATTCGCCGCATCCCGAGGCACTGTCTCCGCTCCCGCGACGGAAATGCTGACCATGCTCGCCTGGATGCACGGGAGAGCATCGGGGTCGCTGCCGTCGCCGATCCACATGGTGCGGCGCCCCAGCCGCTGCAAGACGCTTACCTTCCCGGCTGTATCGAGCCCGCCGAAGACCGTCGTGACGCCGATCCTGGCGGCGATGGCTTCCGCTTCCGCCTGGGGCCGTTTCGAGATGTGAACGAACCGCGCCTCCGCGTTGCGCGCGCGGAGCGTGGTGATTATCCCTATGGCCTCGAGGTCGCCCTGCCGGTGAAATGTGACGACGCCGAGAACCACGTTTTCGCGGATGATCCAAAGCGGGCGCAGTTGCTCCTCATCATGAGGGATACCCTGCTTGCCGGGAACGTCGCTCGGTTTGGCCCACGCGCTCGGGGAGGCGGCGACGGCCTTCTCGACGGAGGATGGCGCCTTGAGGCCTTCCGCCTCGACATAAGGCGGAGAAGCCACTTCCACCCGGTTGCCCTCGGCATCACGGTAGCGGATGACTCCCGCGTGCCGGGAACGCCCGGTGATCTCGAGAAGAGGCGCGCGCAGCTTGACGCATTCATCCATCAAAGCGCGGGCTCGGGCGTTCTGGAACGCGGGAAACGCGGAGGCGGCATAGCTGAGAATCAGCCCGGCCGGCGCCCCTTTGGCCGCGATGATTTCTCCCACCGCAACCTTGCGGCGCTCAAGCGCGGGAGTGTCGTCCAGGACATAGATATCGGTGGCAGGCAGACGGCTGAGAGCGGCCGGGTCCCGGAACAGGATGCCGCGGCGCAGCGCATCGCTGAGGTCGTACAGGGTGGCCAACTGCGCGCTGATGCGCGGCGCCGTGGCATAGTCCGGGCGAATGGCGGTTTGGGACGGCTGCATCTCTCCGGTGGCGAGAAGATTGAGCCCGGCCAGCGCGAGAGCGGGCGCGACCATGCGGTTCGCCACCTGCTCGGCCCTGGCGGAGGAGGGGAGATGGTGGACGCGGCCATGGGGGAGTTGTGAGCCGATGAACCCCGCGAGCGTCTGGACGCCCACCTTCCGCGTCCGCACGGTTATGTGTCCCGTTTTCACGAACGTCGCCGCAAACACGGTGTCGCCCGGCGCTTTATCCAGCGCGCCGGCCTTGCCGGAGAGGGCTTCTTCATCCACGGCCGCCAATCCCGTGACCACCACGCCATCCACCGGGATGATTTCGCCCGCTTCGACGCCGATGAGGTCGCCGGCTTTCAGCCTGTCGGTCGTGACCTCGAACTCTGCGCCGTCCTCCCCCACCCGGCGCGCCCAGATGGCGCGCTGGCGGTGTGCGGCGAACAGCCTGCGCTGCCGCTTGGTGAGAGTGCCGTACGCCCAGCGAGGCCACAATTGCATGAGGGAAGCCATAAGCGTGGCGGAAAAAGGCATCCCGCTCAGCAGCGTGAAGGTCAGCGTGCCGGTGTAGAGAACAGGCAGGCCAACCTTCCCCCGGCCCAGAAGCTTCGTGGCGCCGATGACGTTGGAAAAGCCGTAGACGCCGAGCCCCGCCAGCACGAAGGGCGTGAGGACCGGCAGGAAAAATTCACCGGTAAAGGCCAGACCCAACAGGCTGAACGAGGCGAAAAAACGCGTGCTCGGCGGCGGCCCCTCCAGGCCATTCACGAGCCGCGGCCAGCAGCATTCCAGATGGCGGAGCAGATGCGGAGCATCCAGCCGGCGCGGGTCGAAGCGCACCACGACGCTGGAGGTAAAGACGCTCGTCTTATACTCCAGCACGCCCTGGACGGCGGCGAGTTCCTCCTCCAGGCGGTACGCCACGTCCTTGCGATTCCGCAGCAGCGGATGCGTCAGCCGCAGTTGGTCCTCCTCCTCCATCCGCACACGCCAGGTTGAAAGGCCGGAGCCCGCCCGCGTCACGCGGATGGGAAAGGACGCGGGCGCTTCCAGAAAAAGTTCGTCCACCGCGCGCGAGACGCCGCCGCCGACGGTCCTCGTCAACGCCTGCCGCAGTTTGCGGAGAATTTGCGGGATGTTCCCCGACCCGCCATAACGCAGGCGGCCGATTCCCTTGCCGCGGTCGATCTCGATGGATTTGATCTCCTCGAGGCTGAAAATCCTGGACAGAAAAAGTCGGCTCTCCGTGCTGGCAGGATCGCTGAACAGCGCGAAATGCCGGATGGTCAGGCCGTTCTTCCTCGGGGCGATGCGCAGGGCCGGGAGCGCATGCACCTGCGCGGGAGTCGGCCTCCTTTCCGCCAAGGCGAGCGTTTGAATCGCCTTTTTCCGGGCGCCCGCGTCCCGCGGGAGAGTTCGAGGTTGAACGATCATTTGTTCGGCGACAGCCTATAAACTCTATCTGTCCCGTCAAGGGATTCCGAAGGTTGAAGCCATTTAATTATAGTAAATCAGTATAGAAAAAGGTTGCGTTCTTCCGCGGAATGTCCTTACATGGAAGAACAATGCAAAACCCAAATGTCATAGCGAAAGGCATGTATGCGTTCGGAGCCGGTGTTGTCGTGGGAATTGGAATGGGCTTCGCCGTGCGGGTGGCGCTCCCCAAACCCCTCCAAATCGCGGGAGCCATCCTCGAGAAACTGGGATTTAACTTCACCGACATCCTCTTGCTGGCATGGAACCCCGAAGGCCCCCTCACGCAGGTGACGAAGGTCACGCAGACGTCGCTTCCCCCTGCAAAGATTGTGAAGGCCCGAAAAAAGAAACGCAAGGCGCCCATCGCCCGCCGCAACAGCGGTAGAGCGCTCAAACTGCCTGCAAGAACCAAGATTCAGGCCGTCAGGGATGCAACCGCCTTCGCCTCCCTCAACTAAACTGACGCGGTCCGCGCTTTCGCCCGGTGAAGGAAAAGTTCTTTGACATTCCCATTGCTTATCCGCTCACCGCGGCCAAGCGAAAGGCTGTCGACAAATATATCGCCGATAACGCCCATCTTTCCCCCTCGGAAGTCTCGTACGATTGGGACGAGGAGACCGGCAAGGTGCTTCTGATCGCCACCCCCCCTGCCAAGTGGGAAGTCAGGTTCTACCCGAAGAGCGTGGAGATCCACGGAGAGGCGCCGTTCTGGGCGCGCGTTCTGTTGACGAAGGACAAGCGCGCGAAGCTCAAAGAGGAGATTGAACGGATGTTGCGCGAAACAGGATTGGTCGACCGCGAGGGGCGGTGAAGGATGAGGCGGCGGGCGCGGGTCGCCTTTGCGAGTTGAATGCACTTTTGCCCGCTCTTCGTTGTAGAGGCGGCTGTGTCAGCCGGCTAAAGACAGCGAATCGCCTGGCGCTTTGGTCGTTGCCTCCCCGCTCCAGGCGGCTGGCACAGCCGCCTCTACAACGAAGAATTCAGGGGGCGTGCATGATACGCTCTAGACGGACCGCCCCGTTGGAAAAGCTCCGCGATCTTCACGAGGCCCCAGCCCATTGCCGCGACAGACCCGCACAATGCCATGGGCCAGTGGCTCACAAAGCCGCCGAGTATCACCCCGGTCAGCACGAGCACCCCCGCCGCCGCGCTCACCCGTTTTTCGAGCGCGTTGCCGGCCGCTCCTCTTTCCACCGGAAGCCCGGCTTCCTTCCACGCGAGGGCGCCGCCTTCCACTATGACGGCGTTTTCAAGGCCGTCGCGAGTAAATTTCGCGGCTGCCTCCGTGGAGCCGGCGCTCGTTTGGCTGATCAGATAAACAGTCTCGTCCGCCCATAAGGCGCCTTCATAAACCAGCGCCCGCGGCGCGAGCTGGTCCAGCGGGATGTTATGAGCTCCCGGCACATGGGCCTGCGCGTATTCGGCCGGCGTGCGGAGGTCGATGACCGCCGCGGCGGGTTCCAACGCGAGCAACTCGCGCAGCCTGGCGGGCTGGATCGTTTTCATCGTTTCAGGCCGGCAAGCCGGCGGCGCCGGGGATTCCGAGCGGGCGGCCGGGATGTTGTTCTGGATTGGCATGCGGCGCGGGGTTTAAATATTTCTTTGCAGCGCGAGGAATAGACGGTAATCCGCAACGACGCGGTCGAGCGCGGCAACCGCGGCTTCCACTTGTCTTGCCGCCGGCGCCCGCCGCGGCGTCTCGAAAACGATCTCAAAAGGCTTTGAAGTCATCTCGTAGGGATTCACGAGAAGACCTTCCCGGCACTTGCGACCGGTCGCCTCCGCGGCTGTGCATTCGCTCGGAACCCCATCTCCGTCACGCGGCAGAATCTGCAGCGCCGCCTGCAGGGCGGGTCGGACAAGCGAGTCCCGGATCGTCCAAGACCTCGAATGCCCATAAAAGCTCCCAACGTCTCCCGAGTGCAGGGAAATGACGCCGTGAAAGCCCAGCGCGCCGAGCTCCCGCTCGAGGTAATAGACTTCCGGCTGGTAGGAACCCTGCCAGAACTCGTGGTTCAAGTCCTTGCCGGCCCGCGAAAAATGTGTGTCATCTTCAAACCCGGATGGGTTGCAAATGGGGTAGGCGAAAATCTGGTATCCGCGTGCTCTCTCCGGTTCGCGGTTCAGCCGGGAAAGGAACTCGACCAATGCCTGCGATCCTTCCGGCTCATCCCCATGGATCCCGGCGAACAGGCCAAGGCGGACCGGTTCGTCTTCCGACGCCGGGCCCATAAAAACGAAGCGCGCGAGTTGATAGGTTCCGCCTCGGTGCCCGAACGCCCCGACTGGCCTGTATACCAAATAATCCGACTCTCCGGTCTCTTTGATGAGGCGTTCAAGAAAGCCGACGATGGATCTTCGCGGCATGGGAGATGAACCGACCTCGATTGAAGAGGGAATCCACGGCACATCGAACTCTGTCGGCGCGTAGAGGGCTCTCACGTGTCCTTTCGGGGCCATCCACCCAAAGAGTTGCGCGCGTTCAGAGCCCACGCCTCGGCATATTTATTCGCTGAATCTTGATGCATTCGGTGATACTATACCAACGCAATAGAGTAAGCAAATGAAAATTCGTGCACTTTCGCTCTCCATCGGCCATAACGGGTCTTGGAATGTTTAGACGGAGGCGACGGCGCCGATTTCAGCGCCAAGCGGGGGCCTCGTTTTTTATGATCTCGACATATTGGCCGAGAGCCTTTGAGCGGTTCTCCTGATGCCAGGTACCATGCCGCAACGGGATCGCATTTCCCTTGGAAGCCGGGGAGATATTATGGCAACGATGAATAAAGCGCCCGCGGCATCCTCAACCTTGGCACATAGCTGAAAAATCCAAAAATGAATACAGACGCAAAGACGCTCACTCCGGAACTGCTCGCCCATATCGACGCGTACTGGCGGGCCGCGAACTACCTCTCGGTCGGTCAGATCTATCTTTACGATAATCCCCTCCTGAAGCGGCCGCTGGCGCTCGCCGATGTCAAACACATGCTGCTGGGGCACTGGGGCACGACTCCGGGGCAAAATTTCATTTATGCGCACCTGAACCGGGTCATCAAGAAATACGACCTGGACATGATCTATGTCTCCGGCCCGGGCCACGGCGGCCCGGCGGTCGTGGGCAATACTTATCTCGAAGGCTCTTACAGCGAGATTTATCCCGATGTCAGCCAAGATGAGGCGGGTCTTCGAAAGCTCTTTCTCCAGTTTTCGTTTCCGGGGGGAATTCCGAGCCACGCATCGGCGGAGTGTCCGGGCTCGATCCATGAAGGTGGAGAACTGGGCTATTCGCTCAGCCATTCGTTCGGGGCGGTGTTCGACAATCCCGAACTCATTGTCGCGTGCGTCGTTGGGGACGGGGAGGCGGAGACCGGGCCGCTGGCCACGGCGTGGCATTCCAACAAGTTTCTCGACCCGGTGACGGACGGCGCGGTGCTGCCGATCCTGCATCTCAACGGTTATAAGATTTCTAACCCGACCATCCTGGCCCGGATCACCCGCGAGGAATTGGAACAACTTCTTCGCGGTTACGGATGGACGCCCTATTTCGTCGAAGGCCACGAACCGGCGCTTATGCACGAGGCGATGGCCGCAAAACTCGACACAGCGGTGGAGCAGATCAAACAAATCCAGAAGGACGCCCGCGACCGGGGCGGTTTCATCCGGCCGCGGTGGCCGATGATCGTCCTGCAATCTCCGAAGGGCTGGACAGGGCCGAAGGTGGTGGACGGCTTGCAGGTGGAAGGCGCGTTTCGCGCGCACCAGGTGCCGCTCTCCGACCCGGCGACGCATCCCGAACACCTCAAAATGCTGGAAGACTGGCTCAGGAGCTACCGGCCGGAGGAACTCTTTGATGATGCGGGCCGGCTTAAACCGGAACTGGCGGATCTGGCGCCCAAGGGCGAACGGCGCATGGGGGCGAATCCAAACGCCAACGGGGGTGTTTTGCTCCACGACTTGCGGATGCCGGATTTCCGCGACTACGCGGTGGACGTGCCCTCGCCCGGCGTGCGGGGGATCGGCGATACGCATGTGCTCGGGCGTTTCCTGCGCGATGTGGCAAAGCGGAATGATGCGCAGCGGAACTTCCGGGTCTTCGGCCCGGACGAGACGCTCTCCAACGGTCTGGAAGCGCTCTTCGAAGTCACCAAACGCCAATGGGACGCCGGGACTGTTCCGAACGACGAATTTCTCGCGCCAACCGGACGGGTGATGGAGATGCTCAGCGAGCACCAGTGCGAAGGCTGGCTGGAAGGCTACCTGCTCACCGGGCGGCACGGGCTGTTTAATTGCTACGAAGCGTTCATCCACATCATCGACTCGATGTTCAACCAGCACGCCAAATGGCTGAAGGTCACGGCGCACCTGCCATGGAGGCGGAAAATAGCCTCCTTGAATTACCTGCTGGCCTCGCATGTCTGGCGGCAGGATCATAACGGCTTCACGCACCAGGATCCCGGCTTCATCGATCACGTCGTGAACAAGAAGGCCGAGATCGTGCGTGTTTACCTCCCGCCGGATGCGAACTGCCTCCTCTCGGTGATGGACCACTGCCTGCGCAGCCGTCATTACGTCAACGTCGTCATCGCCGGCAAACACCCCGCGCCGCAATGGCTTGCGATGGATGCCGCCGCCAGGCACTGCGCGGAAGGCATCGGCATCTGGGAGTGGGCGAGCAACGACAAAGGCCTCGCGCCCGACGTCGTGATGGCCTGCTGCGGCGACGTGCCGACGCTGGAAACGCTCGCGGCCGTCTCGATCCTCCGCAAGCATCTGCCCGAGCTAAAAATTCGGGTGGTCAACGTCGTCGATCTCATGAAGCTGCAACCGCAGACGGAGCATCCGCACGGGTTGAGCGACATGGATTTCGATGGGCTGTTCACCAAGAACAAGCCGGTCATCTTCGCCTTCCACGCCTACCCGTGGCTGATCCACCGGCTCACCTATCGCCGCACCAACCACCGCAATATCCACGTCCGCGGTTACAAGGAGGAGGGCACCATCACCACGCCTTTCGACATGACCGTGTTGAACGATCTGGATCGCTTCCATCTGGTGATGGACACCATCGACCGCGTGCCAGGGATAGGCGAAACGGGCGCATATTTGAAACAGGATTTGCAGGACAAACTCATCGAACACCGGCGCTACATCTGTCTGCACGGGCAGGACATGCCGGAGATTCGGAACTGGAAGTGGGGCGCATGACGACTCAAGGCAGGAACGGTTCATCGAATTCCGGCGTGGTCGTCTCCGTGCGCGGCAGCGTCGTCGATATACGATTCGACGGGCATTTGCCGCCCATCTATTCGGTGCTTCACGCCGGAGAGAAAGGGAGGATCGTCATCGAAGTGTTGGCGCAACGGGATGCGCGCCATGTGCGCGGGATCGCGCTGACGCCTACGCAAGGCCTCGCGCGCGGGATGGCGGCGGAGGATTCGGGCGGGCCCTTGAAAGCGCCGGTGGGCCGTGGGATTCTCTCGCGGATGTTCGACGTGTTCGGCAACGCCATCGACCGCGAAGCGGCGGTGTCCGATGTGCAATGGCGTTCGGTGCATCGCGCGCCGCCTCCGCTGGCGCGGCGTTCGACCAAGTCGGAAATATTCGAGACCGGCATCAAGGTCATCGATGTGCTTTTACCGCTGGAGCGCGGCGGCAAGGCGGGCTTGTTCGGCGGGGCGGGCGTTGGCAAGACGGTTCTGCTCAGCGAGATGATCCACAACATCGCCGGAAAGCAGAAGGGCGTGAGCATTTTCTGCGGCATAGGGGAGCGCTGCCGCGAAGGCGAGGAGCTTTACCGGGATATGAAGGAAGCGGGTGTGCTGCCGAACATGGTGATGGTCTTCGGCCAGATGAACGAGCCGCCCGGGAGCCGCTTCCGGGTGGGGCACGCGGCGCTGACGATGGCCGAATATTTCCGGGATGACGAGCATCGCGACGTGCTGCTGTTGATCGACAATATTTTCCGCTTCATCCAGGCAGGCATGGAGATTTCCGGCCTGATGGGGCAGATGCCCTCGCGCCTCGGCTACCAGCCGACGATGGGCACCGAGCTCTCGGGTTTGGAGGAGCGCATCGCAAATACCGATACGGGCGCCATCACCTCCATCCAGGCGGTGTATGTGCCTGCGGATGACTTCACCGATCCTGCGGCGGTGCATACGTTCTCGCACCTTTCGGCGTCCATCGTGCTCTCCCGCAAGCGGGCGAGCGAAGGGCTCTTTCCGGCCATCGACCCGCTGCAATCCAGTTCCAAGATGGCCACCCCCGGCATCGTCGGCGAGCGGCACTATGCTTTGACGCAGGAAATCCGGCGGACGCTCGCGCAGTATGCCGATCTCAAGGACATCATCGCCATGCTCGGCCTGGAGCAGCTTTCTCCGGAGGACCGCAACGTGGTGGGCCGCGCGCGAAGGTTGGAGCGCTTTCTCACCCAGCCTTTTTTCACGACCGAGCAGTTCACCGGTCTGCCGGGAAAGCTCGTCAGCCTCAAGGATTCACTGGACGGCTGCGAGCGAATCCTGCGCGACGAATTCAAGGATTACCCGGAGAGCGCGCTCTATATGATAGGGGCGATCAACGAGGTAAAGGGCAAGGGGAACCCCGGCCAGCCCGCGGCTCCGGCCAAACAGGAGGCCAAAGCATGAATCTTAAAGTCCTCCTTCCTTTCCAGATTTTCGCCGAGAAAACAAACGTTTCCCGCATTGTGGCGGAAACCCATGAAGGATCGTTTGGACTCCTTCCGCACCGGCTCGACTGCGTCGCGGCGCTCGCTCCCGGGATTCTGACTTTCGAGACCGAAGCGGACGGCGAGGTCTTTGTGGCCGTGGACGAAGGAGTGCTGGTGAAGACCGGCGCGGATGTGCTTGTTTCCGTGCGCCGCGCGATCGAGGGAACCGACCTTGGGAAATTGCGCGCTTCGGTCGAGCAGGAGTTTCTGGCCCTGGACGAGCAGGAGCAAAATGTGCGTTCGGTAACGGCAAAACTGGAGACCGGTTTTCTGCGCCGGTTCGCGGCTTTTCACCATGAATGACGAGCCGCCACCGACGAGCCCGCAAAACCTGGCCGCGCAGATCGGCGCAAAGGCGGCGCGGAAGCTCAAGGCGCGCAACTCTGCGCGGGGCGTCTGGTTCGGCCTGGGCATGATGGGGCTCATCGGCTGGTCCGTAGTCGTTCCGACGCTGATGGGAGCGGCGCTTGGTCTCTGGCTGGACAAGCATCATCCCGGCAAGCACGCCTGGACGCTGGCGCTGCTGGTCGCCGGGCTTGTAATCGGCTGTCTCAACGCGTGGCGTTGGGTCGAGAAGGAAGAGAAGGCGATCCGCGGGGAGGATGAAGATGAATGAAGCGCTGATACTCGGTTTCTCATGGGTGGCCGGGGTTTTGCTCGGTGCGATCTTCTTTGGCGGTCTCTGGTGGACGATTCGCAAGGGCATGGCGTCGCAGATTCCCGCGCTCTGGTTTTCCGGCAGCCTGCTCCTGCGAACGGGAATAGCCCTGGCTGGATTTTACTTCGTCTCCGGGGGGCATTGGCAGCGGCTGCTCGCGTGTCTCCTTGGATTTGTCATGGCGCGTTGGATGGTGACGTTCCTGACCCGCCCTGCGGCGGAGGAGGCCGGCCATGCGCCTTAGTCCTGACGGGATGATCTTCTGGCAGCGCGGGTTTGTGAAACTCAACGGAACCATCGTGTTTACATGGGCGCTGATGCTCGTGCTGGCCGCCGGTTCAAAGCTGATCACGCGCAGCCTCTCCATGGATCTGAGGCGCTCCCGCTGGCAGAACTTGCTTGAGATCATCGTGACCGGGATCGAAAAACAAATCGAAGAAATCGGCCTCCGACATCCGGAAAAGTATCTCGGCTTTCTCGGCACACTTTTTCTGTTTGTTGCCGCGGCCAATCTTTTCACAGTCGTTCCCGGCTATGAACCGCCGACGAGTTCGCTCTCGACCACCGCCGCGCTTGCGCTGTGCGTATTCGTGGCCGTGCCGCTCTTCGGGATCATGGATCAAGGCGTCGGCGGCTATCTGAGGTCTTACCTTGAGCCGACATTCATCATGCTGCCGTTTAACATCATCAGCGAACTCTCGCGGACGCTCGCGCTGGCTGTCCGTTTGTTCGGCAACATGATGAGCGGGGCGATGCTTGTCGCCATCCTGCTAACCATCACGCCGTTTCTCTTTCCCGCTGTTATGACGGCGCTCGGCCTGCTCACCGGTATGGTGCAGGCCTATATTTTCACCATCCTCGCCGCGGTTTACATCGCGGCGGCCACGCGCCCCCGTAAGCCCGAGCCGGCGCCTCAAAATTAAAACAACCGAAAAAAAACAAAGGATACACCATGGATAGTATGACCCTCATTGCATGCGCCTCAATCGTCACAGCCGGCCTCACGACCGGCATCGGATGCATGGGGCCTGCGCTGGGCGAAGGCCGCTCAGTCGCGACAGCCTTGACGGCGCTGGCCCAGCAGCCCGACGCCTCCGCCACCATTACCCGCACTTTGTTCGTCGGTCTGGCGATGATCGAGTCCACGGCCATCTACTGCTTCGTGGTCTCGATGATCCTCATTTTCGCCAATCCGTTCTGGAACCACGTCGTCGCCCAAACCGCGGGGAAGTAACCGATGCTCATTGACTGGTTCACCGTCGGGGCGCAAGCGCTCAACTTCGTCATCCTCGTGTGGTTGATGAAACGCTATCTCTATAAGCCCATCCTCAACGCCATCGACGCGCGTGAAAGGCGGATCGCAGCGGAACTCGCGGATGCCGACGCGAAAAAGGCCGAAGCTCAAAAGGATCGCGACGAGTTCCGGCACAAGAATGAGGAGTTCGACAAACAGAGCGCCGCGCTCTTGAGCAAGGCGACGGACGAGGCGAAAGCCGAGGGCCGGCGACTCCTGGAGGAAGCCCGGAAGGCGGCGGACGCCCTAAGCGCGAAGCGGCGGGAGACGCTGAGGAACGATGCCCGGAACCTGAACCAGGCCATTACTCGCCGGGCGCAGCAGGAAGTGTTGGCGATCACGCGAAAGGCGCTGATGGATCTTTCCACCACAAGTCTCGAAGAACGCTTCAGCAACGTGTTCACACGCCGCCTGCGAGAGATGAACGGGCGGCCGAAGGAAACGCTGGCCAATGCGCTTAAGACAGCGTCTGAGACTGAGCCCGCCGTTTTGCGCAGCGCGTTTGACATGCCGTCGGAGCAGCGCGCGACGATACAGAACGCGCTCAATGAAACGTTTGCGGCGGACATCCGCGTCCGGTTCGAGACTGCCCCGGACTTGATCGGCGGGATCGAACTCACCGCAAACGGGCAAAAAGTGGCCTGGAGCATCGCGGACTATCTCCTGTCGCTGGAAAAAGGCGTCGGCGAACTTCTGAACAAGCAATGAACACAGCGCCTGACAACTTGCAGAGCGTCTTCGACGGCGCGTTTGCCGGAATAAGCCAGGCGGCAGAAGACTTCACGCCGCAACTGTCGCCGCGCGAGATCGGCACGATCACGAATATCTCGACTGGCATCGCCAGGGTTTCCGGCCTTCCCGGGGTGGGCTTTGAGGAGTTGCTAAAGTTTCCCGGAGGCGCCTTTGGCATCGCGTTCAACGTGGACGAGGACGAAATCGGCGTGGTGTTGCTGGGCGACTTCACACGTCTGCAGGCGGGAGACGAAGTCGAGCGCACCGGCAGAGTCATGGATGTGGCCGTGGGCGAGGGATTGCTGGGGCGCGTCATCGATCCGCTGGGCCGGCCGCTCGATGGGAACGGGCCGATCGCCTCCGGCGAGCGTCTCCCCACGGAACGCCCCGCGGCGCCGATCATGGGCCGAGCGCCCGTTACCGTGCCGCTCCAGACCGGCGTCAAAGTCATCGATGCGCTCATCCCCATCGGGCGCGGCCAACGCGAGTTGATCCTGGGCGACAGGCAGACGGGCAAGACGGCGATAGCGATCGACACCATCCTCAATCAGCGCGGCCAGAACGTTGCGTGCGTTTATTGCTCCATCGGCCAGCGCGCTTCCGCTGTGGCGAAAACAGTGGCCAGCCTGCGGGAAAAGGGGGCGCTGGATTACACCGTGCTGGTGGTCGCCGAGGGCAACGATCCTCCGGGCCTCTCCTACATCGCCCCTTATGCCGCGACAAGCATTGCCGAGCATTTCATGGAAAAGGGACGCGACGTGCTGATCGTTTACGATGATCTTACACAACACGCCCAGGCCTACCGGGAGCTCTCCCTGCTGCTACGTCGGCCACCCGGCAGGGAAGCTTTTCCTGGCGACATCTTCTATATTCATTCGCGCCTGCTCGAACGGGCCACGCATTTGTGCCCGGAACGCGGGGGCGGTTCGCTCACGGCGCTGCCCATCATCGAGACCGAAGCGGAGAATATGTCCGCATATATTCCGACCAACCTCATTTCCATCACCGACGGGCAGATATATCTCTCGCCGTCGCTGTTCGAACTCGGCGTGCTGCCCGCGGTCGATGTCGGGAAATCCGTTTCGCGGGTGGGCGGCAAGGCGCAAAGGGCGACTTTCCGCGCGGTGGCCGGCGACCTCAAGCTGGCCTATGCGCAATTCGAGGAACTCGAGACGTTTGCCCGCTTTGGCGCGCGCCTGGATGAGGAGACGCGCAAGACCATCGAGCACGGACGCCGGATCCGCGCCTGCCTTAAACAGCCGGAATCCGCCCCTGTGCCAGTGCCGGCGCAGATCGCCATCCTGCTGGCGCTGACCGCGAAACTTTTCGATCCCATCCCCATCGGTCAAATAGCAGATGCCGAGCACGCGGTTCATGAAGCGGCGAATGCCATTCCCGCGGAGGTTCGCGAGCGCTTCGAGACCGCGAAAAAGCTGGGCGACGAGGACCGAAACGTCATCGTCGAGATCGCACGCAAGGCGCTCGCTCCGTTCCTACCCAAGCAATCCCAGGAAAGGAAATGAGCGAGAGCACCGCGAACCTGAGCCGGAAGATCAAGAGCGCGGGGGATCTCCAGTCTGTCGTCCGCACGATGAAGGCCCTGGCGGCATCCAGCATCGGGCAATACGAAAAATCGGTGCTCGCGCTGAGCGATTATTACCGGACGGTGGAATTGGGCCTGAGCGCTTGCTTTCGCGAAAATAGGCCGGCGGTCTCGACGGCGGGAGGAAAGTCCCGCGAGTGTGCCAACACCGTCGGCGCCATCGTGTTCGGTTCCGACCAGGGGCTGGTGGGCCAGTTCAATGACGTGGTGGCGGAGTATGCAATCAAGACGCTCGCGGCTCTGCCCGGCACGGCCCAGGTGTGGGCTGTGGGCGGGCGGGTTCATGCCAGGCTGGCGGACGAGGGCCTGCCGATGTCGGGACTCTTCCCGGCGCCGAACTCCGTCAAAGCCATCACCCCGCTCGTCGGGCAAATTCAGGTGCAAAGCGAAGCGCACCGGACGAAGGGCGGATATGGATGTGTTTACGTCTTCCATAACCGGCCAAAGTCCGGATCGCTTTACGAGCCGGTAAGCCAGCGGCTGCTGCCTCTCGATGCGTTGTGGCAGGAAGGTCTGGCCAAGATCCGCTGGCCCACGCCGCTCCCGCCCGAGGTGATGAGCGACGGCGGCGTGACCCTGCGGGTTCTCATCCGCGAATATCTTTTCATCTCCTTGTTTCGGGCGTGCGCCGAATCCCTGGCGAGTGAGAACGCGAGCCGGCTGGCGGCGATGGAACGCGCCGACAAAAACATCGACGAGTTGCTGGAAAGCCTTCACGGCACATTCCACCGGTTGCGGCAGAGTTCCATCGATGAGGAACTCTTCGACGTTATTTCAGGTTATGAATCGCTGGAGAAAGAAAAGGCTTACCGGCAGGAGGCGACGCAGCGGGGATCAAGGTATAAGTAAAAACGATGATCCATTTTTAAAAGCGGACAAATTGAACCAGGTTCTGGCGATGACCTTTACAGGGCACGGACGCATTGCGGAGTCTGGCTTGATGGCTTGTTCCCGGTCCGCACTGGCGGGACGGCAAATCCGGATCGCTACAACATTTGCTCGATGAAACTCGCGCCGTCGAAGGGGGCGAACTGGTCGATTTTTTCGCCCGTGCCGATGAAGCGCGTGGGGACGCCCAACTCATTCTGGATGGCGATGACGACTCCGCCTTTGCCGCTGCCGTCCAGCTTGGTGACGATGACGCCCGTTAATCCGACGGCTTGGTGGAATTCGCGCGCCTGGACGAGGGCGTTGCCGCCCGTGGTGGCGTCGACGACGAGGAGCGATTCGTGCGGGGCGGTTTCGTCGTGCCGGGCGAGGGTGCGTTTTATTTTCTCCAGTTCGCCCATGAGGTTGCTCTTCGTGTGCAGCCGGCCCGCGGTGTCGCAGAGGAGGAACTCGATGTTTTTGCGCTCGGCGGCGACGTAGGCGTCGTAACAGAGCGCCGCGGGGTCGGCGTTGTATTGCCCGCGGATCATTTCGACGCCCGCGCGTTCGGCCCAGATGCCAAGCTGTTCGATGGCCGCGGCCCGGAAGGTGTCCGCCGCGGCGAGCATGACGCTGTGGCGCCTGGCCTTGAAGTAATGGGCGAGCTTCGCGGCGGAGGTGGTCTTGCCGGTTCCGTTGACGCCGACGATGAGGATGACTTTCGGCTTGGCGGCGAGTGGGCGCAGCGGCGGACTTTCCAGCGGCAGGACGCGGGCGATCTCCGCGCGGGTGACTTCCACCACGTCGGCGGCGGTGATGTTCTCGCGCGGTTTCAGGGCGGCGATGATCTTGAGGGTCATCGGCACGCCGAGGTCGGCGCGGATGAGCGCTTCCTCCAGTTCGTCCCAATCGACGGGCTTGCCGGAGAATTTCGCGATGAGCGATTTGAAGAAGCCGATTGCCATGCGGTTTATTCCCTGGCTGTTCGCGCGGGGCGGTCGAGCTCGACCCGGACGCGATCCAGTATGCCGTTGACGAAGCGGCCGGAATCCTCGGAGCCGAAGCGCTTGGCGATCTCGATGGCTTCGTTGATGGAGACGACCGGGGGGACGTCGTCCAGGAAGAGCATCTCGTAGATCGCGACGCGCAGGACGTTGCGATCCACCGCGGCGATGCGGTGCAACTCGTAGTTCACGGCGTATTTCCTTATGCGCTCGTCGATGATCTCGCGGTTGGCGAGCACGCCCTGGACGAGGCCGTCGCAGAAATCGCGCGTGGCCCTCTTGGCGGAGAGCATCTGCCAGAAGGTTTCCCCGCCTTCGGGGTTCAGGTCGCCCTGGTAAAGGAACTGGACGGCGGCTTCGCGCCCCTCGCGGCGTTTACCCATCGTTGCGCTTCTTTGTTTCCTGAAAGACCTGGCTTATCCGCACCGCGGCGCGGGCCGCTTCCACCCCGCGGTTCAATTCCGGCTCCAGGCAGCGGGCGCGGGCCTGGGCTTCGTCGGCGACCAGGAGGACTTCGTGGATGACGGGGACTTTGTAGTGGAGGGCCAGGCGCATGAGGGAATCGGTGACGACTTCGGCCACCAGGCGGGCGTGCTGCGTCTGCCCTTCGATGATGACGCCGAGGGCCAGGATGGCGTCGATGCCGCCGTGCGCGGCGATCTCCTGCACGATGAGCGGTATCTCGAACGCGCCGGGGACTTCGTATTGCGCGATGGTGGCGCCGGGGGAGACGACGCCCAGCTCGCGCCGGGCGTTTTCGAGGAGGCCCTGGACGTATTCGTAGTTGTACTGGCTGGCGACGATGGCGAACGCGCGGCGCTGCGTCATGTGGCGGGGACGGGTGGGAAGCGCGTTGGACATCAGAGCAGGTGGCCCATCTTGACCCGCTTGGTTTCGAGGTATCTCTCGTTGTGCGGGTTCGGCGGGAACTTGATTGGGACGACCTCTGCCAGTTCCAGGCCGTAGCCTTCCAGCCCCACGACTTTCTTGGGGTTGTTCGTGAGGAACCGCATCCGGCGCACGCCGAGGTCGACCAAGATCTGCGCGCCGATGCCGTAGTCGCGCAACTCCCCGGGGAAGCCGAGTTTCTCGTTGGCTTCGACGGTGTCCAGGCCTTCCTGCTGGAGTTTGTAGGCGTGGATTTTCGCGGGGAGGCCTATGCCCCGCCCCTCCTGCCGCATATAGACGAGGACGCCGCTGCCCGCCTCCTCGATTTGACGCAACGCCGCATGGAGCTGGTTGCCGCAGTCGCAGCGCAGGGAGCCGAAGACATCGCCCGTGAGGCATTCGCTGTGGACGCGGACGAGCGTCGTCTCCTCCTCGCGGACGCGCCCCTTCACCAGCGCCAGGTGGTGGGCGTTATCGACCAGGGAGCGGTACATGTGCAGTTCGAACTCCCCGTAAGCGGTGGGCAGGGCGATGACCTGCTCGGAAACGACGAGCTTCTCCCGCCGCCGGCGATACGCTATCAAGTCCTGGATCGTGCAGATTTTCAGCCCGTGCTTTTTCTTGAACTCCAGCAGTTCGGGCAGGCGGGCCATGGCGACATCATGGAGAATCTCGCAAACCACGCCCGCGGGGGGCAGGCCGGCCAGGCGCGCGAGGTCGATGGACGCCTCCGTATGGCCCGCGCGACGCAGCACGCCGCCGTCCTTCGCCTGGAGCGGGAAGACGTGGCCGGGCTGCACGAGGTCGTTGGGCCGGGCGGCCGGGTCCACCAGCACGCGGATCGTCGCCGCCCTGTCGGAGGCGCTTATCCCCGTGGTGACGCCGTGCGCCGCATCCACCGAAACCGTGAAATCCGTCTTCTGGCTCTCCCGGTTGTGCAGCACCATCCGCTGCAACCCGAGTTCCGCGGCGCGCTTCTCCGTTATCGGCGCGCAGATGAGGCCCCGCCCGTGCGTCGCCATGAAGTTCACCGCTTCCGGCGTTATCTTCTCGGCGGCCATGATGAGGTCGCCCTCGTTTTCGCGATCCGCGTCGTCGGTCACGATGACCATCCGCCCGGCGCGGATTTCGTCTATCGCCTCCTCGATCGTATCGAACTCAGCCGCCGTGTTCATTCTTCTCAAATATGGTGCAAGCCCGGCGAAATGGATAGAGTTAATGAATGACGAACCCCGTTGTGCGGGTATAGTCCCATTTTTCGAGATGAAGGAGAAATCGATCTTTGTAGCCGGGCATCGGGGTCTCGTCGGGGGCGCTGTCGTCCGCGATTTGCGGGAGAACGGGTATGAGAAAATCCTCACCCGCACCCACTCCGAGTTGGACTTGACGCAAAGCGAACCCGTCGCCCGCTTTTTCGAGCGGGAAAAGCCGCGACTGGTGGTCGTCGCCGCGGCGACGGTCGGCGGCATCAAGGCGAACAACGACTTTCCCGTCGAGTTCCTTTTGAACAACCTGAAGATCCAGAACAACCTCATCCAGTCCGCGTATGAGTCCGGGGTGGAGAAACTGCTCTTCCTGGGCAGTTCCTGCATTTACCCGAAGCACGCGCCGCAGCCCATCCCGGAGACCTCGCTGCTCACCGGTCCGCTGGAGCCGACGAACGACGCCTACGCCATCGCGAAGATCGCGGGCATCCGCCTCTGCCAGGCGTACCACAGCGAGTATGGCAGGAACTTCATCAGCGCCATGCCGACCAATCTCTACGGCCCCGGCGATAACTTTGACCTCAAGAAGTCGCACGTCCTCCCCGCCCTCCTGAGGAAAATCCACGAAGCGAAAGAGGCGGGCCTCCCGGAAGTCGTCATATGGGGCACCGGCTCCCCGCGCCGCGAATTCCTGCATGTCGAAGACCTGGCCGCCGCGTGCCGGTTCCTGCTGGAGAGATACGATTCGCCCGAGATCATCAACATCGGCTGCGGCGAAGACGTGACGATCCGCGAGCTGGCGGAACTGCTCTGCGAGATAATCGGCTACAAAGGAGAGTTGACCTTCGATACGACCAAGCCGGACGGCACTCCGAGAAAACTGCTCTCGGTGGACAAGATCAAGGCGCTCGGCTGGTCGCCGCGGGTTTCCCTGCGCGAGGGGATTGAAAAGACCTATCGCTGGTATCTTCAGAACGTCGTCGCAAAAAGCTAGAAGGCGCATAGAGCGTGTCATGCATTTGCACTCTGAGCGGCGCCGTTGCCGTTGTACAGGCGGCTGGCACAGCCGCCTCTACAACCAAGTGCAACCAAGTGCGGCAAGAGTGCAGGACGCCAGTTACTAGGCGCCCGGAGGTTGGGAGACAAACCGCGCGACTTGTTCGCGCAGCGTGTTCAAGCTGTTGGTGATCCGATCCGCCTCCACGGCCAGCAGGGCGTTCGCTTCGCACGATTCCACCAGGCGGCGATGGTTTTCCCGCAGATCGGGCGCGTCTTCACCCCCCCCGCCGCCGCGCAGGCGCGCGGCCAGCATGCCGAGCGTCCGTTCCACGTCGCGCGCGAAGACCCGCAGCGTTTCGCCCGGAGCCGCGGGCGGGCCTTCCAGCAGACTCGACTCCAGCGCGATGGCGGCATGCGCGAAGGCGTGTGAACTGGCGAGCATCGCGCTGAAATCGCTCACCTGGCGCGGCGGCGTTCCCGGTTCGGCGGCGAGGCGGTCGAAGGAGGCCTCCATGTTCGAGCGCGCCAGCCGGGCGTCGAGCCGCGCGCGATCCTGCGCGGCGGGGTCGGGCTTCCCGAAGCAGGTCTCCATCTCGCCGTGAAAATAGCGGCGGTACGCCTCCAGCAAATCGGCGAGCGCCTCGGCGACGCGGGTCCGCTCCCAGGTGGGCCACAGCCAATAGGCGAGCAGGGCCAGGACCCCGCCCACGAATGTGTTCAGGGCGCGCGCGTGGATTGTCGCTTCCGGCGACTGGCCCACCACGGCGGCGAGGAGGACGACCAGCGCGCTGATCGTGACGACGAACAGCCCGTAATTCGCCGGCCCCGCCCAGCGGAGGACGAATGTCAGCGCGGCGATGAGGACGACCTCCAGCCATGGATTGGGAGGCAGGAAATGGAAGAGGACCGTGGCGAGGACGAGACCGACGAAGGTGCCGGAGAGGCGCCACAGGCCGCGGCTGTAAGTGCCGGTGAAATCCGGCTTCAGGATGACGGCTATCGTCATCGGCAACCAGTAGGAACGCTGGAACAGGAGGCCGCGCCCGATGGCGTCGCCGAGCGCGACGCATGCCCCGAGGCGGATGGCATGGCGCATCGCCGCGGAATGCAGGGAAAAGTTCGCGCGCAGGGTGGCCCATGCGCTGCGCAAGCGGAGTTTCCGCGGGCGCGACGCTTCTCTTTTCGCGAAGGCGGCGCCGTCCGCGGCGGTCGCGTTCTTCGCGAGGTCCAGGCTTATCCGAAGCTGGCGGGAGAGCGCGTCCATTTGGATGCGGACATCGCGCGGTTCCCCGGGGATTGCCCGCAGCGCCTCGATCAGCGCAGAGGCGTCTTCGCATTTCCCGTCGCGCAGGAGACCGCCGATGCAACCGAGGAGTTGCGAAGCGGTTCCGAGAAAGCGGTCTATCGTCCCGCCGATGGGGTTGTCTTCCCGTTGCGCGCGCGTCCGGAGGCGGGAGAGAGTCACCAGGCACAAGCGGCTGCGCTCCGCCTGTTCCAGGAGCAGGCGATAGCGTTCGCTCTCGATGGAGTGGTCGCCGTCCAGCGCGGCGAGCGATTCCTGCGCGTCGGCGCTCTGCGCCGTGGCGGGCGGCGGCTCGTGCGCCCTGATGGGGGAGGCCGCGGCCGTGGCGAGGTTCTGGAAGAGATGGGCGAGGACGGTGCGTTCGGGGCGGTACCGCTGGACGGGCCATAGCGCCAGGGCTAGCGCCGTCTGGAGCAAGCCGCCGCAGAGAGCCAGGAACGCGCAGAGCGCCGCTTCCGGGAACCCCGCGGGCCGTCCGGTGAAGATGACCACGACGGCGAGGCTGAAGACGCCCAGGTTGGCGCGGGCCGCTTCCAGAGTGACGAGCATGCCCGCCCCGAAGGCCCACAACCCCGCTACGGCCACGGCGAGCGGGGCGAAGTTCCCCGCGAGCGCGCCGCAGAAGACGGCGGCGGCTATGACGACACAGGCGCCGGACATGCGGCGGGCGCGCTGCCGGTACGGGTCGAGTCCGTCGGCGAAGGCGACGTTCAAGGAACCCAGGCTGACGATGACCGCGCCGGCGGGCTGCCCCATCGCGACGCCGAGCGCAAGCGGCAGCGCCAGGCCGATGGCGTTTCGCAATCCGACCCAGACGGACATTTTGCCGGTCTCGAAACGGAGCACGGTCCGCCAGAAAGCGAGCCACGCCCCTTCCGGCGGCGGATTCAGCGCGTGCCCATCCCGACGTTCTGCACTGTCTGGAATAGCTTGCCTTCCGTCTTGATGGACGGGGCGATGATGATCTCGGTCTCCTGGAAATCGCGGATCGACATCGCGCCGACGTTCCCCATGCAAGTCGTTATCGCGCCGACGAGGTTCTGGCTGCCGTCATCCACTTCCGCCGGGCCGAACAGAATCTGTTTGAGGGAACCCGTGGTTCCGACCTTGATGCGCGTGCCGCGCGGCAGGTTCGCGTGCGGCGTGGCCATGCCCCAATGATTCCCCTTGCCGGGCGCTTCCCTCGCCTTGGCGAAGGCGCTCCCGACCATGACGGCGTCTGCGCCGCAGGCGAGCGCCTTGCAGACGTCGCCGCCCTTGTTCATGCCGCCGTCGGTTATGAGCGGGACGTAGCGGCTCGTTCTTTTGAAATAGGCGTCGCGCGCGGCGGCGCAATCGACCGTGGCGGTCACCTGCGGCACGCCCAGGCCGAGCACTCCGCGCGAGGTGCAGGCGGCGCCGGGGCCGACCCCGACGAGCACGCCCGCCACGCCGCACTCCATCAGTTCCAGCGTGACGTTGTAGCCGACGGTGTTCCCGATGATGACAGGGATGTTCAACTCCCGGCAAAACGCGGCGAGGTCCAGCGACTTGTACTCGGAGGAAATATGCCGGACGGTGGAGACGGTGCTTTGCACGACGAAGAGGTCGGCGCCCGCTTCCTGCGCGATCCTGCCAAACGCCTCCGCCTTCTGCGGGATGGAACTGACCGCGGCGAGGACGCCCGCGTCCTTTATCTCGCGGACGCGCGCCGCGATGAGGTCTTCCTGAACCGGCTCCTGGTATATCTTTTGCAGGAGGGCGGTGACCTGGTCCTTGTCGGCCTGCAACACTTTGCCGAGCACTTCCTGCGGGTCCTTGTAGCGGGTCTGGACGCCTTCCAGGTTCAGCACCGCCAGGCCTCCCAGCTTGCCCATCGCGATGGCGAAACCGACGTCCACCACGCCGTCCATCGCGCTGGCGAGGATGGGGATCGCCAGTTTCAGCGGCTCCGCGTCCCGCCGCGGGATGAGGCAGGAGATGTCGACTTCGTTCGGGTTGATCGTCACCTCGCCGGGAACGAGGGCGATCTCGTCGAACCCGTAGGTTACGCGCGCTTTGCGGTTTCGTCCGATCCACATTCCCATAGGTTTAGATAATTCTCAGTCTGTCTCTCTCGTTGAGGCTGCCGCATCGCGGACAGCGGGGTAGCAAAGTCTCGGTCCTGTCTTCAAATTCCAGCGCGCAGATCACGCAGCGCAACCGGTGGCGCAGGGAAAATTTTTCCCGTCTCTTCCGTCTCCACTCATAGCATATCCACGCGCAAAAAACCGCCGCAAGGAAAACAAGCAGATAAATGTAGAGGAGCCGCGAGAGGCTGACCTGGATCATGGCTTGGCGTAGGCGTCGTTCCCCCAGAAGAAGCTCGCCACGCCCCACTCCAGCGCGGCGGCCGCGGGGGCGAAATGCATCTGGAGCAGGAAGGCTTCGGCCTTGTCGTCGACCGCCTTGTCGCCGGAAGACCGTTGCAGGAAGCAGAACCGCGCCTCGCCCTCGCCCGTGACGCCGATGAGGAACCGGGCCGGTTCCAGCAGGGTCGCGCTCCGCGGCGACAGCGCGCCCGCTTCGCCCCGCCCGCCCGGACCGCCCGTTCCGCGTTTTGCCAGCGGCCCGGTAAACAGGATGCGGCTGGAGGCGGGCGCGGGGGCGGTATCGCGGGAAGGGGCCTCGGGGAGGCTTATCAAGCCCGCCAAGTCGCGCGCGGGCGGCGCGCGCAGGGGGAGGGGTTCCTCGGGGTCGGGCTTGGGAACGCTGGTCATTCCGGCATAGGAAGGCTGGTAAGGGAATTCCACGAGCCGCATCGGGGCGGACTCGCGCGAAGCATGGATGCGCGCCGGGTCCTGCGCTTCGATCCAGCCGCGCAGCGCCTTGTTGGCGGGGTTCGTGAGATCGAGCAGGGAGACTTCCGGCGGCGGAGGCGCGAGCGCCGCGGGCGGCGGATACGCGACCTGTATCAGGTAGACCGCGGCGGCATGGACCGCCAGCGAGAGAAAAAGGCAGCCCGCCAGCAGCCACCCCCTTTTTCCTTCGATCATTTCCGTCCCTCGGCTGCGAGCACCACGGCGTACCCGGCCTGCAAACCGAGATTCGCCGCCTGCATGACGACATTATAGGGAACCTCGCGATCCGCGCGGATGATGAGCGAGCGGTCTTCCGAACGGTCCGCGGCGAGCGCATTCGCGAGGTCGCCCAGGGCGACCCGTTTGTCCTTGAAATAAATCTCCGGCACGGGAGAGGCCGTTATGCTGACGATCCGGGGATTCCGCACCGGCGCAAGGGTGACGGCAGAGAGCGGCAGGTTCAGCGGCAGGCCCGGCTGGAGGATGAACGTCGAGCCAAGGGTAAAGAAAACGACCAGCAGAAAGGCGACGTTCAGAAACGGGATGAGATTGAAGAGCGCGGGGTTGACCCCCGTCCGCCGGACGAGATTCATTCCCCCGAGAGTTGCCGCCTGGAAGGCAGGTCGATGATCTTGGCGGCGCCGCGCCGTTCGGTGAGGAGCTGGACGATCTCGATGCCCGCGCGCTCCATGTCGCGCAGGAGGGCGTTGCGCCGCGCGCAGAGGTAGCAATACGCCACGGCCGCGGGTATCGCGACGACCAGCCCGGCGGCTGTCGTCAGCAAGCTGTGGTAAACGCCATTGGAGATATCCGCGGAACTGGCGTAGCCGTTTCGGCTGGAAATGACGGAAAAGACCTCGATGAGGCCGCCGACCGTCCCGAGCAGCCCTATGAGCGGCGTGACGAAAGCGACCGTGGGGAGCACCCAAAGGTTGCGCTCCAGCCGCGGCGCTTCCAGTTGCCCCGCGTCCTGGACGATGGCCCGCAGTTCCGCGCGGCTCTCCTCGTGCCGCGCCAGCGCCGCGTGGATGACGCGCGGCACGGGGCCGGGCGCGCCGGCGCATTCCTGGCGGGCCTCGCCGATGCTTCCCCGTTCGATGAGATTCGCCAGGCCCCGAAGGAACTCGGCGACATGGATCGAAGCCCGGTGGAAATAGGCGAGCCGCTCGGCGAAGATCGCGACGGCCACGACGCTGCAGAACAAAATGAGCCACATGAGCGGACCGCCCCTTTGCATGTAATCCATGGCTGGGTTCAATCTATAGGCCGGCGGGAGGCGATTGCAAGAGAGGAGGAAATCTGCGAACTTAGAGACCGCCATGAATCAATCACAATCTGACCAGGAGGAGATCGCGGTGTGCGCCTACTTTATATGGGTGGCCGAGGGATATCCGGAAGGGCGCGCCCTGGTGCATTGGTTGCAGGCCGAGATGCAGTTGGAGGCGACCCGCGCGCACGAACGCCGCTATTGCCGCAATTCCAACCCGTCGGAAGAGCGGTAAACCGGTGTCCAGCCAGTTCGGACAGCTTTTCAGGATTGCGACTTGGGGTGAATCCCACGGCGGCGGGGTGGGCGTGGTCGTGGACGGCTGCCCGCCGCTCCTCGACCTGGAGGAGGCGGACATCCAGAAGGACCTGGATCGCCGCAGGCCGGGCCAAAGCGACATCGTGACTCCGAGGAAGGAGTCGGACCGCTGCCGCATTCTATCCGGCGTCTTCCAGGGAAAGACGCTCGGCACGCCCATCGCCATCCTCGTCCAGAATGAAGACGCGCGCCCGGAAGCCTATAGCGAGATGGAGACGGCCTTCCGGCCATCCCACGCGGATTTCACCTACCAGGAGAAATACGGGGTCCGCAACTGGCAGGGGGGCGGACGCGCTTCGGCCCGGGAAACAATCGGGCGCGTGGCCGCCGCCGCCGTGGCGAAAAAGGCGCTTCGGGAACTGGCGCCCTCCCTTGAGATCGTCGCCTATGTTAAATCGGTCCACGAACTCACGGCGGAGGTCGATCCCTCCGCGGTCACGATGGAGGAGGTGGAGCGCAACAGCGTCCGCTGCCCGGACGAAGCCGCCGCGGCGCGGATGATCGACCTCATAAAGCGGACGCGCGCGGACGGCGATTCCCTCGGCGGAGTCGTCGAATGCGTGATGCGCGGCGTCCCCGCGGGGCTGGGAGAACCCGTCTTTGACAAACTGGAAGCCGACCTCGCCAAGGCGATGATGAGTCTGCCCGCCACGAAAGGTTTCGAGATCGGCTCCGGCTTTTCCGGGACGCGGCTGACCGGTTCACAGCACAACGACGCCTTCGAGATGCGGGAGGGGAGGGTCCACACGCGCACCAATCGCTCCGGGGGGGTGCAGGGCGGCATCAGCAACGGCGAGGACATCCTGCTTCGCATCGCGTTCAAGCCGACGGCGACCATCGCGCGCAAGCAGCATACCGTCACCACGGCGGGCGGGGAGATCGACCTCGCCGCCCGCGGAAGGCACGACCCTTGCGTGCTGCCGCGCGCCGTGCCGATCGTCGAGGCGATGGCGGCGCTGGCGCTTTGCGATCACGCGTTGCGCCAGCGCGCGCAGTGCCGGCGATGATCCGTTCCGCGCTTCTCTGCCTCCTGGGGTTTCTCGTTTCCTTTGTCGCCACGCCCCTGGTCATCCGGGTTTGCAAGCAACGCGGCATCGGCCTCGACGAAGCGAACGAGACGCGAAAGCGCCACAGGCAGCCGACTCCGCGGATGGGCGGGCTGCCGATTCTCATGGCCCTCACCGCCGGCCTCGTCGTCATATTTTATATCCGGCCCGCGCGGCGGTTCGAGTGGGCGCCGATCCTCATAGGGTCGCTGCTCATGTTCGGCCTGGGGCTGGCGGACGACCTCCGGCGTCTGTCCGCGCGCTGGAAATTCCTGGGGCAGATCGTCATCGCCGGGTTTGTCTACAAGATGGGCCTGAGCATCGACCGCGTCTCCTACGCGAACGGCTCGTGGTCCGTGGAGCTTGGGCACGTGGGAAGCTTCTTTCTCACCGTTTTCTGGCTCATCTCCGTGCCGAATATCATCAACCTCATCGACGGCTTCGACGGCCTCGCGGGCGGCCTCGGTCTTTTCATGTCGGCCACGCTCGGCATCGTGGCC
>JAJPII010000022.1 GCA_021324825.1 Spartobacteria bacterium
ACCGTCGGCTTCGCCGTGCCCGAGCAGTACGCGGAACTGATCCGCTACCTGTTCGACAATGTTAAAAACATAGGCGACGCCATCGTCAGCGTCCACTGCCACAACGACCTCGGCCTGGCGGTGGCCAACTCTCTTGCCGCCATCAAGGCCGGCGCGCGCCAGGTGGAAGGAACGATCAACGGCATCGGCGAACGCGCGGGCAACACCGCGCTGGAGGAAGTCGTCATGGCCCTCCGCGCCAGGGCCGATTTCTACGGCGGCGTCCACACCGGCGTCAACACGCGGGAGATCGTGAAATCCTCCCGCCTCATCAGCCGCATGAGCGGCATGCTGGTCGCGCGCAGCAAAGCCATCGTCGGCGAGAACGCCTTCGCCCACAGCGCGGGCATCCACCAGGACGGCATCCTGAAAAAGCGGGAGACCTACGAGATAATGGACCCGCGCGAAGTAGGCTGGGGCGGCACGGAACTCCCCTTGACCAAGCACAGCGGCCGCCACGCCATGGTCAAGCGACTGGAACACCTCGGCTACACCCTGGAGGAAGGCGAGATCGAGAACGTCTTCAAGCGGTTCAAGGACATCGGCGACAAAAAGAAATTCGTCTATGACGACGATCTCTCCGTGCTGGTTGACGACTCCATCCTGGAAACGCAGGAGACGCACACGCTGGACTACATCCATGTGACCAGCGGCAGCACCACCATCCCGACCGCCACGGTGCGCCTGCGCCACGGCGGCGAGGAGTTGCAAGATTCCTCGCCCGGCAACGGCGCCGTCGACGCCGCGATGAAAGCCATCGACCGCATCCTGAACCAAAAGGGAAACCTGGTCGAGTACAACGTCCAGGCCGTGACGCAAGGCAAAGACGCGTTGGGCGAAGCCACCATCAAATGCGACTTCGGCGACGGCCGGCTAGTCACCGGCAAAGGCGCCAGCACGGACGTCATAGAAGCAAGCGCCCGCGCCTATCTCAACGCCGTAAACCGCATCCTGGCCCGCGAGCCCAAAAGGCGGCAACTGGACGCCCCGTAAACAGCCGCCTGGGCCGCCCGCCATTTTTTTATTGACCCTCTCCGGCCTCCCGCTCCACCATTTGGGCGGAGTGAAACGGAAGGAGGCTGGACGGAGTGCCGCGCGGTTTCAGAGTACGGAAGTGGTTGTTGGAAGATAAGGCGCGCCTTTTTATTTTGCTGGGCCCGCTCGTCTTCCTCATTTTGCTCCTTGTCTTCCTGCTCTCTCCCCGAGGTTCGTGGGTGGAGAACTATGTCAACTTTTTCCCCGCCGTCTCCTTCATGTCCCACATTTGTTCCAGACGCATTTTCATCGAAGTTCCCGAGTCGCTCCTGGGCATATGGCTGATGACGGCAATCCTCACGCTGACCGCTCTCGCCATCGTGGGATTGGGCGTATTATGGACCGCTTCCTGAACGCTTCGAGCGTGTTGTAGAGGCGGCTGTGCCAGCCGCCTGGAACGGGAGGCAACACCCAAAGCGCCGGTCGCTTCCTAATAAGAGACTTCGGAAATAACGAGGGTGTCCCCCTCGTGGAGGATTACGTCGCCGGTTTCCCCGGCCATGATTTTTCCGATGTCGATCTTTTCAGCCTTCGCCGATTTGTGCAGCAGCGTCGCCTTCTTCAGGTCTCCTGTTTTCGTCGCGCCGCCCGCGGCCGCCAGCGCGTCCAGGATCGCGCCGCCTTCCGGCAGCGAGACGCGGCAAGGCTTGCTCACGCTTCCGAGGACGTTGACGATAATGGAGCCGGCGCTCGGAACCGGGGGTGAATTCTTCGCGGTCCGTTCCGCCTCCGCCAGTTCCTGCCGCAGGAAGGCGATCTTCTCCGCCTCCGCGACGCGTTTCGGGTGCCTTTCCGCGTAGCGCAAGCCCAGTTCCGCGTCGGCGTCTTCCTCGCGAGCGAGCCGTTCCCGGACATGGGCGAGATGCTGCTCGGGCGTTATCGAGGTAGGCCGTTTGGACAGCATGTCGATGAGCGCCCGGGCTTCGAGGAACTTCGGATGCTTCTCCGAATACCGCAGCCGCAACGTCACCATGTTCAGCCGCGCGTCCAGCAGCGGGTCGTCGGAACCGGCCCCCAGGGTGGCGGCTGTCAGAAGAAGGAAGAAAAAGGCCGCCCTCAAGGTCACCTGCTTTCCATAACAGGAGGCGCCATTCCCCGCCAGCGTCGATTGACTTGGAAGGCGGGTTTCCTGTATGGTGCGGGTTGTGAAATCTTTCACAAAGGCCGGCCAGCAAGCGCAGGACAACAGGATCAAGCAGTCGTTCGAGCTGATCAACACCCAGCTCTACAGCGTCGAGGAACGCATCCGCAGCCAGGCGCGGGAGTTCGACCCGGCTGTGGACGGCTACATCTCCTATGCCTGCGAGAGCAGCGGCAAACGTTTGCGGCCCGCGCTGGCCCTGCTCGTGGGCGGAGCGACCGGAAACATCTGCCCCGGGCACCTGGACCTGGCCGTCGTCCTCGAGTTGATCCATGCCGCCACGCTCGTCCACGACGACATCATAGACGGCGCCGACAAACGCCGCGGCCAGCCCACCGCCAACGCCAAATGGGGCAACACCATCAGCGTCCTGCTGGGCGACTGCCTCTTCGCCCACGCCCTGAAGCTCTCGACGAATTTTTCCAACGGCGAGATCAGCCGCCGCATCGCCAGCGCCGCTTCGGACGTCTGCTCGGGGGAGATCATCCAGACGCAGCGGCGCTTCGACCTGAAACTGGCGATCGGCGATTATTACAAGATCATCGAGATGAAAACCGCGGCGCTCTTCGCGGCGGCCGCGGAGTTGGGGGCCTTCATCAACGAAGCGCCGCCGGAAGTCATCGCCGCGATGAAGTCCTTCGGCATGAAATTCGGGACCGCTTACCAGATATACGACGACTGCCTGGACATCGCCGGCGACGAGAAAAACGCGGGCAAGACCCTCGGCTCCGACCTTCGCAAGGGAAAGCTGACTCTTCCCATCCTGCACATCCTGAACGCCTCCACCGAGGCGCAACGGCAGGGGCTCTCCGCAGCGATCCTGCGCGGCAGCGGCGGCGACGTGGAGACGCTGGCCGTCGCCGCATTGAGGCAAGGCGGCATGGCCGCGGCCGTCGCGGCGGGGCGCAAGCTGCTGGGCGAAGCCATGAACCTGGCATGCGAACTTCCCGCGACCAAGTATCGCGAAGGATTGCGCGATCTATGCGCGTCCCTGGGAGACTTGATCGGGCGGTTTGCGATGGAATGACTCTGCGAATCCAGGAGATGCCCGAGACCGAGCGGCCCCGGGAGCGGCTGGCGCGGCAGGGCGCCGCCGCCTTGAGCGACAGCGAACTGCTTGGCATTCTCCTGCGCACCGGCATCCCGGGCAAAAACGCGGTGGAACTCGGGCGGCAACTGCTCCTCCGGCACGGCTCGCTCGCGGGCCTTTCCCGGTGTTCCGTCAAGGAGATGGCCGCGGTGAAGGGGATCGGCCCGGCAAAGGCGGTGCAACTCGCCGCCGCCTTCGGCCTCGGCAGCCGGCTCTCGCGCGAGACGGTCTCAAAAAGCAGGATGGATTCGCCCGAGCTTATATTCGAATTCATGGGCCAGGAGATGCGCTCCCTGCACAAAGAGTCGCTGCGGGTGGTGCTGCTTGACGCGCGTTTCCGGCTTATGCGCGTCGAGGAGATATCCCTCGGCACCATCAACGAAACGCTCGCCCATCCGCGGGAAGTCTTCCGCCCGGCTCTTGTCCACTCGGCCTATGCCGTTATCGTCGTTCATAATCATCCCTCCGGCGACCCTTCCCCCAGCGCCGCGGACGTCGCCTTTACGCGCCGGTTGAAGGACGCCGCGATCCTGCTGCAGATCAACCTGGAGGATCACGTCATCATCGGCGGGAACGAAGCCGACAGACGGCCCTGGTACAGTTGCAAGGAAGGCGGCCTCCTGTGAAAATCCATCCCTCAGCCATCGTTCATCCCGAAGCCCGGATCGCCGCCGACGTCGAGATCGGCCCCGGCGTCGTCATCGAAAGCCCCGCCGTCATTGGCGCGGGTTGCGTTCTCCTCGCGCACGCCGTCCTCACCGGCGAAGTCACCCTCGGCAAAAATAACAGGATCGGCTACGGCGCCATCCTCGGGGCGCCGGCGCAGGACTTGAGTTCCGGCCCGGACACCCGCAGTCAACTCATTCTCGGCGACGGCAACACCGTCCGCGAATACTGCACCCTTCATCGCGGCGCCAAAGAAGGGAGCGTCACGCGCGTGGGCGACGGAAACCTCCTGATGGCGGGCGCCCACGTCGGGCACAACGCAACCGTGGGCAACGGCGTCATCATCGCGAACAACGTCCTGCTGGGCGGGCACGTGGTCGTGGGGGATGGGGTGTTCCTCGGCGGCGCCTCGGTTTTCCACCAACATATCCACGTCGGCAGGCGGGCGATCTCGCAAGGCAACAGCGCTTTCAGCAAGGATCTGCCGCCCTACATGGTCGGCACGGGAGTGAACCAAGTCGCGGGCTTGAACATCCTCGGAATGCGCCGGGCCGGGCTGACCCCCGCCCAGCGAAGCGAGGTGAAAGAAGCCTTCAAGCTCGTTTACAAGAGCGGGCTGAACCTTCGCCAGGCGCTGGAACGCGCCGCCGGGCGGGAATGGGGAGAAAACGCGCGCGCGTTCCTTGACTTCGTCGCCGCCTCCGGCAAGCGGGGGATTAGCGCCCTCGGCGCGCGCAAACGGACGCAAACCGGCCCGGAAGAGGCGGAGGCGTAAAGGCTCGGTGAACCTCAGCGGCAAAGAGTGTATTCTCGCACGTTACCGCCGCTTGACCTCGAGCGTGCACTTTTGCCCGCTCTTGGCTGTAGAGGCGGCTGTGCCAGCCGCCTCTACAACAACGCCTCCCAGGGAGCGTGGGCGCAAAGCGCCTGACGCGCTTTAAGCGGTGACTACCCCGGTTTCAGTCCGCGGCTTTTCCAGAGGACGAAAATCACGGGATAAATCAGCAGTTCTAGAATCGCGCTGGTCACCACGCCGCCGATCATCGGCGCGGCGATCCGCTTCATGACATCGGCCCCGGCTTGCGTTACAGGCGACCACAGGATTGGCAGCAACCCGAAAAGAATCGCGCACACGGTCATGATCTTGGGCCGGATGCGTTGCACGGCGCCTTCCTTCACCGCGGCGTCGAGGTCCGCGACCGAGTTCATCCGGCCCTCCGCCCGGAATTTCTCCCACGCGTTATCAAGGTAGAGAAGCATGACGACGCCCGTCTCGGCGTCGAGTCCGGCGAGGGCTATCAATCCCACCCATACGGCCACGCTCATGTTGTAATGGAGGATAAAGAGCAGCCAGAACGCGCCGACCAGCGAGAAGGGGACCGCCAGCAGCACGATGAACGTCTTCAACGCCGACCGGGTGTTGATATAGATGAGCAAGAAAATGATGAGCAACGTGAGCGGCACGACGACCTTCAACCGCTGCTCGGCTTCCTTGAGATATTGGAATTGCCCGGCCCATTGACTGTAATACCCCGCCGGATACCGGACGCGCTCGGCGAGGCGCCGCGACGCCTTGCGCACATACCCGTCAATGTCGGTTGTTGTGACGTCAATAAAAACAAAGCCGGCAAGCTGCCCGTTTTCGGTCCGGATATCAGGCGGACCGGTTCTGTATTTAATATCGGCCAGGAGTTCGATGGGGACTTGGGCGCCGGCCGGCGTCGGAACAAGCACCCTCTTGAGCGCGGGGAGGCTCTGCCGGAAATCCCGCGCATAGCGGGCGTTCACCGGGTAACGCTCGCGGCCTTCCACCGTCGTCGTGATCGTCTTGCCGCCGATCGCGGTTTCGACGACGTCGTTCACGTCGCCCACCGTCAACCCGTAACGCGCGGCGGCCTCCCGGTTCACCGTGAAGTCGAGGAAATAGCCGCCCGTCGTTCGTTCCGCGAACACGCTGCGCGTATCGGGAAGGTCGCGCAGGGCGCTCTCGATCTGGACGGCGACATCCTGGATCGGGCCAAGCTCCGGCCCGAACACCTTCAACCCCAATACGCTCCGAAAGCCCGTGGTCAGCATTTCCGTGCGCGTCTGTATGGGCATCCAGAAGATGTTCGCCATTCCCGGCGTCTTGACGTTCGCGTTCATTTCGGCGATCAGCTTTTCCCAGGTCATGCCGGGCCGCCATTGCTCGAACGGCTTTAGCGACACAACCGTCTCGAACATCGAGAGCGGCGCGGGATCGGTCGCCGTTTCCGATTGCCCCGCCTTGCCGAACACCGTTTCGACCTCCGGGAATTTCTTCAATTGCCGATCCTGAATTTGCAGCGTCTTTGTCGCCTCCGTGATGGATATGCCGGGAACCGCGGTCGGCATGTAAAGCAGCGTCCCCTCGTTCAGCGGCGGCATGAACTCCTTGCCAAGTTGTGTCAACGGGACGACGGTGGCCGCGACGACAAGGAGCGCGCAAACAAGCGTTGCCCGGCGGAAACGCAACACGAAAGTAACAAAGGGTTGATACGCCCGAATTAGGAAGCGGTTCACGGGATTATCGGCTTCCGGCGTGATTTTTCCGCGGATCAGCAAGGTCATCAACACCGGCACGAGGGTTATGCCAAGCAGGGCGGCGAAGAACATGGAAAACGTCTTTGCAAACGCGAGCGGCTTGAAAAGGCGGCCTTCCTGCGCGGTCAGGGAAAAAACGGGAACGAAGCTGACCGTGATGACGAGCAGCGATAAAAAGAGGGGGCGTCCCACGGCCTTCGCCGCACCGATGATCGCCTCGACGCGCTCTCGCTTATCAGGCTCGCGTCCGTTTTCGTCCCGGAAATGTTCGAGCGCCTTGTGCGCGTTCTCGACCATGATGATCGCCGCGTCGACCATCGCGCCGATGGCGATCGCAATGCCGCCGAGTGACATGATGTTGCTGGTCAGTCGCATGTAAAACATCGGCATGAACGACAGGATGATCGCGATGGGCAGCGTGATAATCGCCACCAGCGCGGAGCGGACATGCCACAGAAACACAAGGCAAACGAGCGCGACGACGATGCTCTCCTCGATCAGTTTTTCCCGCAGCGTGTCAATGGCGCGCAGGATCAGCTTGCTGCGATCGTACACAGGCTCGATGCGCACACCCGGCGGCAGGGAGGGCTTTATCTCCTCGAACTTCCTTTTAATCCCGTCAATAACGGCGAGCGCGTTCTCGCCATAACGCATCACGACGATGCCGCCAACCGTTTCGCCCGCGCCGTTCAGCTCCGCAACTCCCCGCCGGATGTCTCCGCCAAGATGCGCCTTTCCGACATTCCTGACATAGATGGGCGTTCCATTTTCCACTTTGAGAACGATGTCTTCGATGTCCTTGACGCTCTTTATATAGCCGCGTCCGCGCACGTAATACTCGGTTGTTGCAACTTCGAATATTTTGCCTCCCACGTCGCCGTTGCTCATCTTTATGCGGCTTACGATCTCACTAAGCGGGATGTTATAGGCGGCCAGCGCATTCGGGTCCAGATCCACCTGATACTGCTTTACAAAGCCGCCGACAGGAGCGACCTCGGCAACGCCTTTTACCGATTCCAACGCGTAGCGCAGAGTCCAATCCTGCAGCGACCTCAGTTCCGCCAGGTTATGCTTGCCGGTGTCGTCCACGAGCGCGTATTCATAAACCCATCCCACGCCGGTGGCGTCCGGGCCGATGACCGGGTTGACGCCCTCGGGCAGGGAACCGCGGACGGAATTGAGATACTCGATCACTCGCGAGCGCGCCCAGTAGATATCCGTGCCGTCCTCGAAGATCACATAGACGAACGACTTGCCGAACATCGACTCCCCGCGCACGAACTTGACCTTCGGCGCCGAGATGAAGAGGGTCGAAATGGGATAAGTCACCTGGTCCTCGACCAGGTCGGGGGAACGTCCCTCCCAATCCGTATAGACAATCACCTGCACGTCGCTCAGGTCGGGGATCGCGTCGAGCGGCGTGTGCGTCAGTCCGTAAATGCCCCCCGCAACCGCGAAGAGGGTTAAGAGAAACAGGAGAAATACGTTTCGCGAACTCCACTCGATGACGCGGTCTATCACGGGCGATCCCCCGGCTCCTCGAAATCCTTGAGCGCGCCTTGCACCTTTGACTCCGCGTCGATCAGGAAGTTTGCGCCGGCGACAACCCGTTCGCCTTCCGACACCCCGGATTTCACTTCGTAATAGTCGTCACACTCTTCGCCCAACAGCACCCTGCGCGGTTCCAGCTTTCCGCCCCCTCTGTCCACAAACACGATGTTGCGCGTTCCGGTCGGCATGACCGCGCTGACGGGAATTACCAGTCCTTCGTTTAATTCAATGCCAAGCTCGACGCTTGCATACATGCCGGGGCGCAGCTTGAAGTCCGGATTCGGAATCTCTATGCGCGCCTTGGTTGTTCTCGTCGTTTCATCCAAAAATGGATTAATAAGCGTAATCCTGCCGGTGAATTTCTCGTTCGGATAGGAGTAGCTGGTGACCGCGGCTTTCTGGCCCAGCTTGATCGCCGAAACCTCGCTTTCGTAAAACTCCGCCCAAACCCATACGACCGAGAGGTCCGCGACTTCAACAAGGAGATCGCCCGTTTTCACATTTTCCCCCTGGCGTACGGGCTCCGTCCGCACCACGCCGCGAAACGGGGAGAGCAACGCCAGCTCGTCGTTGGCGCGTCCCGATCTCTCCAGGGCCGCGATTTGCTCCGAGGTCACGTTCCACTGCCGCAGGCGGCGTTCCGCCGCTTCGACCAGCGGCGCCGGGGCCTCGTGCATGGTTGTTAACTGCACTAGTTCGCGCTCGGTGGTAAGCAGGTCGGGGCTGTAAATGGACATAAGCGGCGCGTCCTTTTCCACGAGTTCGCCCGGCGAAGTGACATTGAGCCGCCGCACGTAGCCGTCGACGTGCGCGACAAGCCGCCAGTCCCGCGACACATCCGGCTGGACGGTTCCCGCCGCGCGAATGGTGCGACGCAGCGGCCCGCGTTTGACCCGCGCATAGCTCACGCCAATTTGCTGCTGGCGTTCGACCGGAACGACAAATTCGCGGGTCTGGGGATCGTGTGCGCCGTCGCTTCCGTTTTTAATAACCGGCACGAGGTCCATGGAACAGATCGGGCATTTGCCGGGAATTTTTGAATGCACCGACGGATGCATCGTGCAGGTGTAGTAATCGACATCGCCGGGTTTCTCGCCGCTGTCTTTCTTCATGCAACCCGCAAGAGCGAGCAGCAGAACCGCGATAAGGATGCCGGTTGTTTTCATTTGGCGTGTTTCTCCCCGAGGTCAGCGCCGATAACGGCTTCAAGTTCGGCGATGGCGACCTGGCAGTCCGCCTGGCTCTGACGGGCCATCGCGTCGAGATCGCGCACGTTGCGTTGCGCCGTAATCCAGTCTGAAAATCCCGTCTTGCCGGATTCATAAGCCAGCTGGCTTGCTTTGAACGCCTGCCGCGCCCGCGGGACGATCTTGTCGTTATAGAGTTCCGCGTGATGCCGCGCGGTTTCGATTTTTTCGAGCGCGTCGCGGAGCAGGCCGATCGCGTCCCTTTGCGCGGCGTCCAGGGCCTGTCGCGCCGCGGCGAGATTGCCCGCGGCCTCGCGAACCGCCGCGGAATACTTCTTGTGGTTCCCCCACGGGATGTTGAATGAAATCCCTGCGTCCAATTCACTCGCCGCCTGCGACGCGCCGTTGTACCGCTGCCCCTGGATGGAGAGGGCCGGTTCGGGAATCCATTCTCGATGCGCCAGTTCAAGCCGCGCCTTGGCCGCTTCAATCGCGGCCTCGGCCATCCTCACTTCCGGGCGATTGGAGAGCGCCAGGGCGCGCAGTTTGTCCACGGGAAGCTCCATCGGTTCGATCGGGACATCGGCGGGTTTGCCCAGCGGCGCGAACGCGTCGCGGTTCATCAACACGTTTAGCCGCGACTGCTCGGCGGCGAGACTTGTCTCGAGATCGCGCCGGGCCTCCAGCAACTTGCTCGCTTCGGTGTCCGCGACCAGAACGTCCGCGCCCGTCCGGCTGCCCGCCTGGTATCCGGCCCGGCTGCTCTCCGCGATCTGTTGCAGGGAGATGAGATTCCCGCGATTCAACTCGATCTGCGCGTACGCGTTCGCCAGCCGGAAATAGGCCGCGCGGGCTTTGGCCAGCACGTCCAGTTGCCGCCGCCGGACTTCCTCGAAGGCGGAAATCGCTTCCGCCGTCGCGGCCCGGGCGCGCGAGCGGTTCCTGCCGGAAAGCGGGATCATCTGTTCCACGGAGAGCGTTTGATCCGCGAACGCGTTCGGCGGGATGGAGACGAATCGCGCAAGTCGTGACTGGACGCTCACCCTTGGGTCATCCCACGCGGCCTCCTGAGGAATGCGCGCCCGCATCGCGCTCCATTTTTCCAGCGCCTCCTTGACGCCGGGATTGTTCGCAAGCGCCGCGCGGCTAACGCCTTCGAGCGAAAGATCATCCGGGCGTTCGGCGTGAATCAGGAGTGGAAAGAGGCAGAAAAGCAGTAATCGTTTCATTGATCGTGAGCATGGAGGTCGCGGGTAGCGCGAAAGGCCCGTTGGAAAAGGGCGCAATCCGCCTGTGGACGCCTCTAGCTCAGATCAAGCGTATGCAGAGGACCGCCAGCGTCGCCGGCGCGCGCCCGCGCTGCGAGTGCGGTGAAACGCCGCACGTCCCGTCAACGCGCGGCGGCGTGAGTGTGATGCAAGACAGGCGCGGCGCGAGCGTCGCGGTTAACTCCAGCGCGACTCTTTGCGGCGGCGCTTGTTGCGCGGCCCGCGATTGCGTTCCCTTGGCGGAACAGCACGCCCTGTCCGCGCAGCACCGGTTTTGGCAGGCCGCGCCGCCGCGCGACGCGAAGGCGCCGCATACATTCCGCGCCGCGGCAAACGGCCCAAAGGCGACGCTGAAAATCAGCGCGAGGACGAGCGGAATTCTCGTGGCCGGCGAAGAGACCATTCGCCCGCATTGTAAAGCCAGGCGGATTTCAAGGCAACCTGATTTTTGAAGCCCTTTCTATATACCTATATTGACATATTCCAAGAGGAGAGTATGTGTGTGCACTATGGAGCTGATACGCATCTACCGATGTTTCTGCGACGAGACGCGGCTTCGCATCCTCAATCTGCTGGCCGCGACGCCGCTTTGCGTCTGTCATTTCCAGGGCGTCCTGCGGGAGCCGCAGGTGAAGATTTCCAAGCATCTCGCCTACCTGAAGTCGAAGGGCCTGGTGGAAGCGCGGCGGCATCGGAACTGGATGATCTACGGCCTCCCGGCAAAGCGCGGAGCCGAACTGGAGAGCAACCTGAAGTGTCTCCAGGACTGCGTCCAGACCCACCCGGTGTTCAAAAGGGACCTCCGGGAACTGGCGGCGATGCGATCAAAACTCGGCTGGCTGGAGGAGGTTTGCCCCCCGCGAAGCCGCCGGAAGCCATGCCGCGCATGAAAAAATACGCGGCGGAGTTTCTCGGCGCGTTTGCGCTGGTCTTCGCGGGAACCGGCGCGATCATCGTCAACGACGTGACGGGCGGGGCGATCTCGCACGCGGGCGTGGCCCTGACGTTCGGGTTGATCGTGCTCGCGATGATCTACGCCTTCGGCGACATCTCCGGCGCGCACCTGAATCCCGCCGTGACGCTCGGCTTCTTCCTCGCCTGGCGGTTTGAAGCCCGTTTGCTGGCGCCCTACATCCTCAGCCAGATCCTCGGCGCGATTGCCGCCAGCGGGCTGCTCAGGCTCCTTTTCCCGGGTCATCCGACGCTCGGCGCGACATTGCCGGCCGGCTCGGAATTCCAATCGTTCACGCTTGAACTCGTGCTGACCTTTTTTCTCATGCTCGTTATCTTGAGCGTCTCGTCCGGCGCGAAGGAAAAGGGCGTTACCGCGGGCATCGCCATCGGCGCGATGATCGCGCTGGAAGCGATGTTCGCGGGGCCGATCTGCGGCGCCTCGATGAATCCGGCCCGCTCGCTCGCCCCGGCGCTCGTGACGATGCGTTTCGGCCATTTATGGCTCTATCTCGCCGCGCCCGTCCTGGGCGCCGCTCTCGCCTCCGCCGCCTGCCGTTGCGTTCGGGAGGAGGGGTGCTGCACCCGCGCCGCAAGGATTTCATCATGAACAAGCCCCGCGTTCTCTTCATTTGCATCCACAACAGCGCCCGCAGCCAGATGGCCGAGGCTTTCCTGAATCATTTCGCGGGCGACCGCTTCGAAGCCCACAGCGCCGGCATCGAGCCGGGCGCGTTGAACCCGCTCGTCGTCGAGGCGATGCGGGAAATCGGCATCGACATTTCACGCAACGAGACCAGGAGCGTTCTCGACAAGCTCAGAGAGGGGGCGCATTTCAATTTCGTCGTGACGGTCTGCGATCCCGAAGCGGCTGAACGCTGTCCGGTTTTCCCCGGCGTCGCGCAACGGCTCCATTGGCCGTTCCGCGATCCGTCGAAGATCGAGGGAACCCGCGAAGAGAAGCTGGCGAAAATCCGTGCGATTCGGGATGAAATCGCGATCAAAGTGCGGGAGTGGGCGGAAGCCCCGGGCGGGCGTTGAAAAGGGGTTGAAAAACCGGCGCGGCGGTCTTGACAGCCTTTGGCCATCTCCGCTATATAACGTGGTTGTTGCGTGGAGTGAATACAACATATTGTGGTATATGTTTTTTCGCGAAACGCCTTTCTTTGTCCCAGAAAGGGGCGAGAATACCTGTCGGTCAACGCCTTTTCTCCCAGGAAAAACCATGAGCAGCACTTCCGTTCTCGATGTCACCGCGCAGGAGGAGGGCGATTACGTCGTCTACCGCCTCGGCAACAAGACTTTCCGGCTCGACAAGGCCAAATCGCGCGAACGGCTCGCGGGCAAGCGCGTCATCAACGGCCTGCGCGGCGCGGAATTGAACGTCCTGCCGCTGAAGTATCACGAAGCGTACCGGATTTATAAACAAATGAAGGCCAACCACTGGGAGCCGGACGTCATCGACATGACCAAGGACTGCACCCAGTGGAACGGCAACGCCCTCTCGGCCAAAGAACGCTGGATCATCGAGATGGGGGTCGGCTATTTCTCCGCGGCGGAGGGGATCGTCGGCGATTCCGTGCTGCACGTCATCGAGGACAACCTGACCGCCGCCGAGTTGAAGCACGCCTCGCTGCGCCAGATCGCCGAGGAGTCGATCCACATGGACTCGCTCCTGCACATCATCGGCAGCCTCAACATCGACCTCGACGAAGTGACCGCGAAGTTCCAGGACATCCCGAGCATCCGGCGGAAGAACGAATTCATCACGCGTCACATGCCGGAGTTGAAGATGGGCATCGACCTGACGCGGACGGCGAACAAGCAGAAATTCGCGAAGGCCCTTTTCGGCATCACGCAAGTCATGGAAGGGACGCAATTCTACGCGCTCTTCGCCATGATCCTCTCGCTCCACCGGCAGAACAAGATGACGGGCATCGGGCAGATGTTCCAATACACCTTGCGCGACGAGTCCAACCACATCGCACTGGGCCTGTACATCCTCACGGAACTCATCCGCGAGAACCCGGATGTCTGGACGCCGGGTTTCAAGCAGGAACTGGTCGACTTCATGAACGAGGGCGTCGAACTGGAGAAGGAATTCGTGCGGGATTGCCTGCCGGAGGACACCGTCGGCATGACACAAAGCGATTTCCTGGATTACGTGGAGTTCAACGCGGGCAGGCGGCTCGCGAGCCTCGGGCTGCCCGCGCAGTCGCGGGTGAAGTCCAACCCGTTCCTGTGGCTGGACGAGGTGATCTTCCTTAAGAAGGAGAAGAATTTTTTCGAAACGCGCGTCACGGAGTACCAAACCGGCGGCAGCGTAAAAAACACCAGCGAGGACGACTTGATCTAACCGATGGCCAGCACAGAAACCCTAACCCTCACGAGCGCCGTCGCCGCCGAAGCGGCCGGCGAGTTTCCACACGTCATCCGGCGGGACGTTCCCAAGGCGAAGTCCGGGAACGCCGCCGAGCCGGACAAGCCGCGCATCGTCCCGTGGCTGGGTTACAAGATAGCGCACGCCGTGCGGGCCGCGGCGCTCGCAGCCGGCGCCGACGTCTCCATCGGCGAGCAGGTGCAGGCGGAGATCGAGTTCCGGATGAAACGGGAGCGCCCGCTCTTCATCCACATCGAGCAGCTTCAGGACATGGTCGAGGAGACCTTGATGGAGATCGGCCACGGCAGGATCGCGCTGGTCTACGCCAAGTACCGGGGCAGGCGCGCCGCCTTGCGCGAGTTGGAACAGGAGCCGGAGGACGAAGGCCAGCTTGAACTCGCCTCGCGCGAACAGCTCGCCGACATCCGCGCGCGCATTTCATTCGCGCGCATCGGCCTCGAACTGACCCTCGGCGAGGAAGACCTCATCGCGCGGCTTCTTCGCAGCGTCTCGATGAACCTCACCGCCGAGGAACAGCGGGACACCATCATCCTCAACGCCAAGAACCTCCTCGATGTCGACGCCGGTTCGCGCTTCTTCGCGGGCCGCATCCTCCTCACCTATATCTATGAGGAAACCCTGCCGTGGAAAATCGCCGACGGCATCGGCGGCTTGAAGGAAGCGCACCGGCGCGCCTTCCTCGACTACATCCCGCACGGCATACGGATTGGCCGGCTCCATCCCCAGCTGGCCGAGTTCGACCTTCCCCAGCTTGCCAGCGCGCTCGATCCCTACGCCGATCTGCAATTCGACTTCATCGGCATCCAGAATCTTTACGACCGCTACCTCATCAACAAGCGCGACCCCGCCACCGGGCGCAAGCGCCGGCTCGAAGCCCCGCAGATATTCTGGCTGCGCGTGGCGATGGGCCTCTCGTTGCGCGAAAAGGAAAGGGAGGCGCACGCGAAGGAATTCTACGCCATCTACAAGAGCCGGCGCGCCTGTTCCTCCACGCCGACCCTCTTCAATTCCGGCACGGCCATCCCCCAGCTTTCGAGCTGCTACCTCCTCTATTGCGGCGATTCCATCGAGGAGATAACCGAAACGTGGACGCGCTTCTCCCTTCTCTCCAAATGGGCGGGCGGCCTCGGCTGCTCCTGGACGGCGGTTCGCGGCACCGGCGCGCACATCCAGGGGACGAACGGCGAATCCTCCGGCGTCATCCCGTTCTTGAAAGTCTCCAACGACATCGCCATCGCCGTGAACCAGGGAGGCAAACGGCCCGGCGCGTTATGCAGCTACCTGGAACTGTGGCACGCGGACATCGAGGATTTCCTCGACCTGCGCAAGGAGACCGGCGACGAGCGCCGCCGCACGCACAACATGAACACGGCGCAGTGGATACCCGATCTCTTCATGAAGCGCCTGAAAGCCATCTCCGACGGCATCCTGCCGAAGGACGCCACCTGGACGCTCCTCCGCACCAACGACGCCCCCGATCTTCCGGAACTCTACGGCGCCGCATTCGAGCGACGTTACGAGGAATACGAGCAGATGGCCGAGGACGGCAGGATATGGGGCCGCAAAGTGCGCGTGCTGGCGCTCTGGAAAAAGATGCTCGAGATGCTCTTCGAGACCGGCCACCCGTGGATGACGTGGAAAGACCCGGCCAACGTCCGCTCCCCGCAGGATCATTGCGGCGTCATCCACAACTCGAACCTCTGCACGGAGATCGAATTGAACACCAGCATGGACGAAGTCGCCGTATGCAACCTCGCCTCGATCAACATCCCCAACCACCTGCGCGAGGACGGAAGCATAGACCATGACAAACTGCGCGGCACCGTCTCCCTCGTCCTGCGGATGCTCGACAACGTCATCGACATCAACTTCTACCCCGTGCCCGCCGCCGCCAACGCCAACCAGCGCCATCGCCCCGTCGGCCTCGGCGTCATGGGGATGCAGGACGCGCTCTACGCGCGCCGGACGCCGTTCGACTCGCCGGAAGCCGTCGCCTTCAACGACGAAATCATGGAAGCCATCGCCTTCTACGCCTACGACGCCAGCAGCGACCTCGCGGCGGAGCGGGGCGTTTACCAGAGCTTCCGCGGCTCGAAGTGGGATCGCGGCCTCCTTCCGCTCGACACCCTGGACATGCTGGAAAAAAACCGCGGCATCCCCATCCTGGTGGATCGCGCTAGCCGCATGCCGTGGGCGGAATTGCGGACCAAGATCAAGCGCCAGGGGATGCGCAACTCGAACTGCCTCGCCATCGCGCCGACTGCCACCATCTCGAACATCATGGGATGCACGCCGTGCGTCGAGCCGGTTTACAAGCACATCCACACCAAGTCCAACCTCAGCGGCGAGTTCGTCCGCACCAACGACCACCTCATCCAGGAACTGCAACGGCTCGGCCTGTGGGGGCCGGACATGCTCGCGGACCTGAAGTATTTCGACGGCTCCATCCAATCCATCGAGCGCGTGCCCCAGGAAGTGAAGCGCCTCTATAAGACAGCCTTCGAGATCGAGCCCACATGGATATTGCAATGCGCCGCCGTGCGCCAGAAGTGGATCGACCAGGCGCAAAGCACCAATCTCTGGCTCGCCGACAACGACGCGCGCAAGGCCAGCTTCATGTATCGGGAAGCGTGGGAGCGCGGCCTGAAGACCACCTATTACCTGCGCACCATGAACAAATCCGGCATCGACTCCAGCCACCGGGAACGCCGCGCGCCGGAAGCCGCCGCCCCCCCCGCGCCGGTCGCCGAAGAAGTGAAACTCGCCTGTTCCATCGAAGCGATGCGCACCGGCGGCGCGTGCGAAGCCTGCCAATAAAAAGGTGGGCGTTCATTCGGATAAATGGATCCGGCGGATGGCGACCGAGCGCCGGATGATCGAACCGTTCACCGACGGGCAGGTTCGCCGTTCGGAAGCTGGCGCGCCGATCATCAGCTACGGCCTGTCGAGCTACGGCTACGACCTGCGCGTCTCGAACGAGTTCAAGGTCTTCACCAACGTCTTCAACACCGTCGTCGATCCCAAGGCGTTCGACCCCCAATCCTTTGTCGACATGGTGACCGACATCTGCGTCGTCCCGCCCAACTCCTTCGCCCTCGCGCGCAGCGTCGAGTATTTCCGCATCCCGCGCGACGTGCTGACCGTCTGCGTGGGCAAATCGACCTACGCGCGGTGCGGCATCATCGTCAACGTCACCCCGTTCGAGCCGGAGTGGGAAGGCCACGTCACGCTCGAAATATCCAACACCACGCCGCTGCCCGCGCGCATTTACGCCAACGAAGGCCTGGCGCAAGTCGTCTTCTTTTCCGCGACGGAAGTCTGCGAAACCTCCTACGCCGACCGCGGCGGCAAATACCTAGGCCAGACCGGCATCACCGTCCCCCGGCTGTAACTTTGGAGTTTGAGCGATCAGCGACCCTTCTCGGGGGCGCTCGAGGTCTGAAAAATCCGGTCGCAAATAAGTGACGAGCATCCATATCACGATGGGCACGCCCAGACCGATTTGCCCCATGGTATTCTCTCTGATCCCGTCCGTGGCGTGCTTCCAGAACGGTGTAAAGCTCACCAGCGAAATCTCCGCTGATTCCGTCCAAATCACAAAGTCCAAGGCCAAAAGCAGGCAGCAATGGTAGCAGAACATTCCCCAAAAGATCGCCCAACCGGAGCGCCCAGCGAAAACCATCCGCGCCATCGCTCTGAAACAGACGCCATAAACCCAGTCGACCCCCGGCCATGGCAATGCCAGAAGAAGATATAGAACGAGGAAACGGAAAAGGAAAGCAGCGATGGGATTATGCCGGAACATGAAGCGCTGCCCCCTCATCTAGCCTCACCCATTTAATCCATCCAACGCAAAGGAACACCTCAGCGATGACGAGCGCCAGCCCCCATAGCTCCTCGTGGGCGGTCTAAAAGAAGCGGGGAAAATGGACGCCGACGAGGTAAAGGCTCGTGATTCGAAGGAGATTCAGCGAAAGCAACAGAGCAATTCCTAGGATGATGCCCGGGATTTTGCGATTCAAGGGAGCAGGGAAGGCTAAAAGCATCGCGCAGAAGAACCAGATATACTCGAAAGCGGAACAACCGGGAATAACAGAAAGGGCATATTTTGTCGACCACACGGCGCTGCCAGAAACGCGAAGTGCCTTCCCCCATCTTATTCAAGATGCTGCTGGCAAGGCAGGCATCCGCCGCGACTGAAGCGGTAAGAATTCGCTGGTATACGGACGAGAGAGACAGGAGGAATAGCAAAGCCGTTACGACGACGAATTTCACCCCGAAGTAAAACAAAGGAACTTTGCTATAGTGCCACGATTGAACGCGAGCCTTGAGTGAATGCCTTGCAAACTTATAACGCTTTCCTTTCTTCGGGGCCATTCTTGCTCGAATCCAGGCCCGCTTACGGGGAAGTGGAAGCCCCTCTCTTCGGGATAAACCGCGCCGCAACGACGAAAAACAGCAGGATCATCAGAACCAGCATCCAACGGGAAATCGACCCGTATGTACTGATCGGAAGAAGAGAGCGGGAGAAGATTCAACCTTGGATCATGTGATTTCGTGCAGTGGGCAGGGTTGAGTTTCAATGGTGAAAAAGCTTAGCTAAGTAAGATACAAAATCATATTTAACGGCAATCTGAATCCCAGCAGAAATTACCGAAACTGCTATTATGAGATATACGAGCCCGCCCGCCAACCTGGCATCTCTACTTGAAGAAGCTGTCGGACGGGAAACCATATCACTCATACCGGTAAAAAATTTCAAATAGGCAAACAGGATTATGGCGATAATAAATATGCGCGCTAATCCCAAAGATGCTTGATATAGGATTAAGGCGACCGTCCCAAGCAGTCCGATAGCTAGACAAATCAGCGTTATGGCCACATTCATCAAGGGTTAATCACAAATCGTTCCTTACCTCGTAGACCAATTACCGAGATCGCGTCCAGTTACCGGAGCCGGGGCCGGGGCCGCCGGTGCCGGTGTTTGCAAACCGGCACCCGTGGCAACATTGCCAGCAGCCGTACCCGCAAAACTAGGGACATCATTCACCACGGGAACATCTCCAGTCATTGAACTTTTGGGAATGCCACCCATCATGTTTGCAACATCGTTACCAATCGCGGGCAACTCGCGATTGACCGCCGCGCCTCCAAGGGTAGTATCTGAGTTCGCACCACCGTTTGCGATAGCATCAAGTTCATTGCGACGCCCATCCGAGCCATTCAAGGCCCTATTCATGGCATCGGCTCCGCTGAAAAGCGCGGTAGTTCCATTGTCAGCTAAATCGAAAAAGCCATGTCCCCAGGCTTGGAGCGGATTCAAATCCCACCAACTCCATCTCCAATCGTCGCAGAGACCTAACGGGTCATAAAGATTTATTGGATCATTCCTTGCATACCCATACAAGTTGATCCCACCCCGTTCTCCGATTGGATCGCGGCTAAACCACCTGCCGAAATTCGGCCCGTATGGGCGAAATGCCAGCAGATTTAATCTGCTCTGAGCATGTTCATAATATCCGGCGTACTGGAAATCGCTGGCGAGCGTGGGGCTTCCAACGGCGCTTGGCACTCCGTACGGGTCGTAGTCGTAACGCGCCTGTATAGCCCCGGTTCCGTATGTCATCTCGCGGATCGATCCGAGGTGGTCGCGGGTGTAATAGTAG
>JAJPII010000015.1 GCA_021324825.1 Spartobacteria bacterium
CCACCGCGAGCGCGACCGACAGAACGCCGCGCTCGCCGAAGCCGCCCAGCTTGACATGGCGCGCAAGGAGCAGATCGCCTCCCTCACCGCGGAACGCGACGCGCTGATCCGCGGCAAGGAGGAAACCGCCACCCGGTTCGGCGTGGAGCGGGACGCGCTCGAACACCGGGTGCATTCCCTGGAGGAAGAGCTCCAGCGCACGGCTTTCGAGAAAGGCGGCACCGTCGGCGAGTTGAACGCCATGCTGGAAACGCAGAAGGGACAGGTCGAGTCCCTCCAACGCGAACGCGACCGGCAGAATGCCGCACTCGCCGACGCCGCGCAGCTTGACGCCGCGCGCAAGGAGCAGGTCGCCCAGCTAACCGTCCAGCGCGACACGCTCGCGCGGGAGAAAGAGGAAACCGCCCAGCGGTTCGGCGCCGAGCGGCAGGCGTACGAAGACCGCACGGAGGCGCTGGAAGGGGAGTTCCGGCGCGCCGCCGCGGAAAGAGGCGGGGCGTTCGCCGAACTCGGCGCGCTGGCGGAAACGCAAAAGAACCAGATCGAGTCCCTCCAGCGCGAGCGCGACCGGCAGGGCGCCGCCCTCGCCGACGCCGCGCAGCTTGACATCGCGCGCAAGGAACAGATAACCGCCCTCTCCCGCGAGCGCGACGCGCTGGCCCGGGAAAAGGAGGAGGCGGCCCAGCGCTTCGCTCTCGATAGGAAGAACTCCGAGCGCCGTTTGCAATCGCTGGAGGAAGAACTCCAGCGGACCGCCCTGGAAAAGAGCGGAGCGCTCGCGGAGCTGAGCGCCGTGGTGGAAGCGCGCAAGAGCCAGGCCGAAGCGCTCGAACGCGAACGCGAGCGCCAGGCCGCCGCCCTCGCGGACGCCGCGCAACTCGACGCCGCGCGCAAGGAGCAGGTCGCATCGCTTCTCCGCGAGCGCGACGCCCTCGCGCGGGAAAAAGAGGAAGACGCGCAACGCGCGGAAGTCGAGCGGCAGACATTGGAGGAGCGGGTTCACCGTCTCGAAGGCGAGCTTGAGACCCTCACCGGCGAGAAGGCGCGCGCCTTGAACGAGTTCTCGGCGGTCATCGAAACGCAGAAAAACCAGATCGCGTCGCTCTCCGGACAGCGGGACGAGCTCGCCGAGGAACGGGACAACGCCGTCGCGCGATTCGCCGAACTGGCCGAGGCGCACCGCCTGGAGGCGGGCGTCCGGAAAGCGGAAGAGGAAAAACTCCTCGCCGCGCGCGAGCAGGAGAGAATCGACAGCCTCACCACGGAACGCGACGAGGCGCTCGGGAAACTGGCCGAGCTGGCCGAATCGCACAAACGGCAGCTTGGAACGCTGCAGGCCGAGCGCGACGCCTTGAGCCGCGACCGCGACCTGGCCACGGAGGAATTCGTCCGGACCAGCGGCGCGCAGAAAAGCCAGATACAGGCGCTGACCGGCGAGCGCGATCACCTCGTAAAGGAGCGCGACAAGGCGCTCGCCCAGTTCGCCGAAATCTCCGAAGCCGCCCGCCGCCAGGCCGCCGCGCGCGAGATGGAAGAGCGGGGGCTGGTCGCCGCGCGCGACGCAGCCATCCTGCGCGTGGACGAAATGCATTCCAGCCACGAAAGCGCTTTTTCCGCGCTACGGCAGGAGAGGGACGCGGCCATACGCGAACGCGACGAAACGGCCGTGCAGATGGGGGAACTGAACGCCGCCCAGGCGCGGCAGATCGAAGCGCTCCAGTTCGAGCGCGACCGGCGGAACGCCGGCCTCGAGGAAGCCTCGCGTCTGCACGCCGCGCACAAGGAACAGATCGCCGGCCTGGAAGCCGAGCGCGAAACGCTCGTGCGCGAGAAGGAGGAAGCCGCGGGGCGCTTCGGCGTCGAGAGGCTCCGGTTCGAGCACCAGACGCAAACCCTGGAGGAAGAGCGCCAGCAAATCCTCCTGGAGAAGGAAAGCGCGTTGAATGAACTCCGGGGCGTCATCGAGACGCAGAAGAGCCAGATCGACTCCCTCACCCAGCAGCGCAGCCATATCTCCCGGGAGTACGAGGAGGCCCTGACCCACGCGCGCGAGCTTTCCGAGGCCCACAAAAAGCAGCTCGAGCGGCTGGCGGCGGAACGCCACGCCGTGAACCACGAGCGGGACCAGGCCGCGGAACGCTTCGCCCTTCTCAACGGCGAACAGAAACGCCAGCTTGAGGCGCTCGGCCACGAAAACGAACACCTGATAAGGGAGCGCGACAAGGCGCTGGCCCAGTTCGCGGAAATCTCCGAAGCCGCCCGCCGGCAGGCCGAGGCGCGCGAGGCCGAGGAGCGCCGGCTCGTCGCCGCGCGGGACGAAGCGATCCAGAAGATCGACGAACTCCGCTCGCCGTACGAAACCGAGATCGCCCATTTAAAGGAAGAGCGCGACACCGTCATCCGCGAGCGCGACGAAGCGACCGCGCGGCTCACGGCCCTCAACGCCGCGCAGCAGACGCAGATCGAGACCTTGCAGGGCGAGCGCGCCCGGCAGGCCGCGGCGCTGGCCAGCGTCTCCCGGCTCGCCGCTTCGCAAAAGGAACAGATCACCTCGCTCACGACCGAACGCGACGAACTCGCGCGCGAGAACACGGCGTCCGCGGAACGTTCCAGCGTGGACATGCAAAACTCCGCGCAACGGATTCATTCGCTGGAGGAGAGCCTCCGAAAGGCCGTCGAGGAAAAGGAACAGGCCATCATCGAGTTTGGCAACGTCGTTGAAACGCAGAAGAGCCAGGTCGAATCGCTCACCCAGCAGCGGTATCTCCTGGCGAAGGAACGCGACGAAGCGAACGCGCGCGCCAGGGAGCGGGCGGAAGCGCACAGGAGGCAGATCGAGGCGCTGGAGTCGGAGCGGAACGCCCTGACTCGCGAGCGCGACGAGGCCGCGGAGCGTTTCGCCCGCTTCAGCGGCGAACAGAAACAGCAGATAGAAGCGCTTGCCGCCGGGAGCGAACAGCTTCTCCAGGAGAGGGAAAAGGCCCTGGCCCAATTCGCGGAGATAGCGGAAGCCAGCCGCCAGCAGGCGGAAGCGCGCCGCATCGAGGAGCGCAGCCTCACCGCCGCCCGCGACCAGGCAGTCATGCGCGGCAACGAACTCAGCGCGACGTACGAGAGCCAGCTCGCCACGCTCCGCGAGGAACGGGAGACCATCCTCCGCGAGCGCGACGAAACAACGGCGCGGCTGAACGCAATCAACGACGCGCAGAAGCGGCAGATCGAGACGCTCCAAAGCGAGCGCGACCGGCTCACCGCCGACCTGACCGACACGGCGTACGCCGCCGAGGCGCGCGCGCGGCAGATCGAGGCCCTCACCGCGCAACGCGAGAAAACCCTGGCCCAGTACGGCGAGCTTTCGGAAGCGCATCGCCGCCAGGCCGAGGCGAACGACGCCGAACAAGCCAGCCTCGCCGCGGCCCGCGACCACGCCATCGCGCGGATCGACCAGGCCGGCGCCGCGTACGAGCAGCAGATCGCCTCCCTCAAGGAAGACAGGGTTCTCATCCTGCGCGAGCGCGACGCGAACCTCTCCCGCATGGCCGAACTGAACGCGTCGCAAGCGCGCCAGATCGAAGTTCTCACGCGGGAACGCGACCACGCCATTGCCGAACGGACCGAAGGCCTGGCGGAGATAGAGCGGCTGCGCGACGCGCACAAGCGGGAAGCCGCCGCGCTCGCCGAAACGCGCGAGTTCCTCGCCGAGGAGAGCGAGGAGCGCGCCCGCCGTTACAACGCGGACACCGAAGCCTCGCTCGCCCAACTCCGCGCGCTGGAGGCGGATCGCAACCGGATTCTCGAGGAGAAAGCGGCGTCGGCGACGGAGTTTGGAAATATCATCGACGGGCAGAAAGCCGAGTTGAAAGAACTCGCCGCCCAGCGCGTCTTCCTCATCAACGAGCGCAATGAAGCGCTCTCGCGCCTCTCGGCGCTGGAAAAAGAGCGCGAGCGCGAGGCGCGGGCGCTCGACGAGGAGCGGGCCGCCGTCCTGCGCGAGCGGGATGAAGCGGTCGAGCGCTTCACGCGCATCGGCGAAGAGAACGCGGCGCAACTCGCGGAAGTCACAAGGCAGCGGCAGGCGGTGGCGGCGGAACGGGACGACGTCCTGGCGCGGCTCGGGGAAACCCGGGATGCGGGCGAGGTCGAGCGGGAAGGAATGCGCGCCGAGTTCAGGGCCACGCTGGACGAACGCGACCGCGCTGCGGCCGACTTGCAGCGAACCATCGACACGCAGAACGAGCAGATCGCGTCCCTCCACGCGGACAACCTGGCGCTCGAGGCCGACAAGGACGCCCAGATCGAGGCGATCCACGCTTCGCGGCGCGCCGCCGATGCGGAAAACGAGGAGAAACAAGGCGGCTTGCGGGCGCTCCTTTCGAGTCATGCCAGCAAGATCGAGATCCTGAGCCAGCAGATCGCCGCGGTCACCGCGGACAAGAAAAAGACCGTCGCGGGCCTCACGAAAACCTTGCAGGCGCAGAAGGCGCAGCTCATCTCCTTCGAGGAGGAGCGCGCCGCATTGAACCAGGCGCGGTCGGAAGCGATCGCGGAGCTGACGGGCGTGTCGGAGGCGCAGAAGGAGCAGATCGACTCGCTGACCCAGCAGCGCGACGAACTCTTGAAAGAACGCGACGAAGCGCTCGCCTCTTTCTCGGAAGTGACCGAGGCCCAGAAGGAGCAGATCGATGCGCTCACGAGGCAGCGCGACGCTTTCTTCCGGGAGAAGGAACAGCCTTCGATCCTCTTCGCGGAGGTGAGCGATTCGCAGAAGAAGCAGATCGGCGCGCTCACGCTCAGCGCGGAGGTTCTCCGCAAGGAACACGACGAAGCGCTCGCCTCCTTCGCGTTGATCAACGACGAACAGAAGAACCAGATCGCATCCCTCGTCCGGCAGCGCGACGAGATCATCCGGGATCGCGAGCGGCTCGTGCAAGAACTGAACGCGATAAACGGCGAACAGAAAACGCAGATCGAACACCTGGAATTTGAACGCGAGGCCGTGATCGAAGAGAAGGACGCGGCCCTCGCGCGCCTGGCCGAGGTCAACGCCGCGCAGACCCGCCAGATCGATTCCCTGAACGAACAGCGGGATGCGATGCTCAGGGAAAAAGAGGAGGCGTTCGCCCGCCTGAGCCAGGTCGCCGAGGCGCAGAAGCGGCAGATCGCCGCGCTCGACCAGGCCCGGGACGCGACGGCGAGGGAGAACGACCAGGCGCTCTCGCGCTTGAATGACGTCAACGAGGCGCGTTCCAGGCAACTCGCCGCCGCGGAAGCCGAACGCACGGCGGCCATCCGGGCCCGGGACGCGGCCGCCGCCGAGCTTGAACGGTTGAGCGAATCCCAGCGCCGTCAGATCGAATCGGTGACCGAGGAGCGGGAGAGAATCGCCGCGGAGCGCGACCGCGTCGCGGCCGAACTGGCCCGCTACAAAGAGGCGACCGACAAGGAGCTCGGCGTCCTCGCCGACGAACAAGCGTCCCTCGCGAAAGACCGGGACGAGACGCTGAAGCGGTTCCAGCTTGCCGAGGAGGCGCAGAAGAAACAGATCGAATCCCTCCAGCGCCAGAACGAGGAACTGGCCGCGGAGCGCGACCAGATGCGGGCGGAATTCGAGCGCGCGGTCGATTCCCAGAAAGAGCAGATCGCCACGCTTATCAAACAGCGGGAAGACGAGTTGAAGGAACGCGAGGCCGCGCTGGAGCGGTTCACGGAAGTCAACGAAGCGCAGAAGGCGCAGATAGAATCCCTCAACCGGCAGCGGGAAGCGGTCCTCAAGGAAACGAACGAAGCCCTCCCGCGCCTCAAGGAAATCAACGAGGCGCAGAAAGCGCAGATCGACGCCATGGCCCGGGAACGGGACGAAGCGGTGCGCGCGAAGGAAGCCTCGGTGGCGGAACTGAGCGTCATCAACAAGGCGCAGAAGGAGCAGATCGCGGTGTTGGAGGCCGACTGGCTCAACGTCGTCGAGAAGCGGGACGAAACGTTCGCGCAGATGGAGCAGATCAACGCGTCGCAAGCCGAGCAGATCGAGTCGTTCGAGAAACAGCGCCAGGCGGCGCTGGAGGAGCGCAACGCCGTGATCTCCCAGCTGACCGCGATAAAGGATACGCAGGAGAAACAGCTCGAAGTCGTTTCGAAGGAACGCGACGACGCCACGCGCGAGAAGAGCAACGCCCTGGCGCAAATCGCGCGCCTCCAGGAGAAGCACGGCAGGGAAACGGAGGACCTCGTCCTCGAGCGCGACGAGAATTTCCGGCTGCTCGCCCAGGCGAAGACCGAGCGCGACGCCGCGGTGCAGGCGCGCGACGAGGCGCTCGCCTTGCAGACGCGGGCGAAGGAGAACCACAAGAAGCAGGTCGAGGCGCTCACGAAGGAACACGAAGCGATCATGGACGAGCGCGACCGGGCGCTGGTGAGGCTTGAAGCCTTCGAACAGACGCACAGGGCCGATATCGACGCACTCGGGCGCACGGGCGAGAACCACCGCGCCGAGATCAACGCCCTCATGGAGGAGCGGGAAAAAGCCTTCGCGGAAAGGGACGAAGTCCTGGCCCGGCTCGAACGGCAGAAGGAAAGCCATACCGAGCAGCTTGCCGAAGCGATGGCCGAGCGGCTCAACGTCGCCGAGGAACGCGACAAGGCGCTCGTGCGGATGGAGAAGGCCAGGGAGGAACTCACCCAGGATTCCCTCGCCTTCCAGAAAGAGCGCGACTACCTGCTGAAAGAGCGCGACAAAGCCTTCGCCCTGCTGGACGAAGCCCGGCAGGCGCAGCGGCAGATCGAGCAGACTTTCAACGAGAGCGTGCCGCCCGCGGGCGACATCGCCGCCGCCGAGGAAGCCTTGCAATCCCTCAGCGCCAACCCTGACGAAAAGAGAAACGTCGACGTTTTGGAAAGGCTCCTGGCGCGGTTCCGTTCAAACCTCACCACCACGCGGCAGAAGACGGGGGACGCCAGTCTGCTCGCGCCCTTCCAGCTCTCGTCCGCGGAGAAACTCCTCACGCGGCACAAATACGAAGTGAGCGGGAAGATCAGCGAAGGCGGGGCGACCTCGCTCCTGCGCGCGCGGGACATCAACATCGACCGCATCGTCTCCATGAAGATCGTCGCGGAAGGCGCCGAGACGCGGGAGGCCGCGGTCGAGGAGCTCATCTCCGAAGCGCGGAGCATAGGCCGCCTCGAGCACCCGAACATCCAGCCGCTGTACGAGTTGAGCGTGGATGAAACCAGCCGCGCCTTCTACACCGCCAAGCTCATGAAGGGCGTGCTCCTCTCGAAGATCCTCGACGACCTGCGCGCCAAGAAATCGAGCGCCATCGTCCAGTACGATCTCAAGCGCCTGCTGACCCTCTTCCACGGCGTTTGCGACGCGCTCGCCTTCGCGCATTCGGAAGGGGTCGCGCACGGGCGCCTCACAGCCGAGTGCGTCCACGTCGGGGACTTTGGCGAAGTGCTGGTGAGCGGCTGGGAGCGTGCGAAGAAAATCCGGCAGGAAAACGTCGGGGCGTACGAAGCGGACGTGCGGATGGACATCGCCGCGCTGGGCGACCTGCTGCACCACATCCTGACGCTGACGCCCGCGAGCCAGAACAAGAAATCGCTGGCCCAGCCGTATGCCGGCTGGAAGATACCGAAGGGCCTTTGGACGATGGCCTCGCGCATCCGCGGCGACCGCGGCGCGAGCGCGTATCCGCGCGTCAAGGAGATGCAAAACGAGGTCGAGGACTTCCGCGACGAACTGGGGCCGCGCGGCGGGCGCGCCAGCGCGCTCGACGTGCTAAAACAGAGCGTCCAGAAGTGGCAATGACGTTCAGGCCGCGGCTGCGGCCGCCGTGTCGAGACAGCGGCGGATCGCCTGGATGATGCCCGCGGCTTTGTACGGCTTGGAGACGAAGATCATGCCTTCTTTCAGCAACAGGTCTTTGTCCACGATATCGCCGCTGTAACCGCTGGTTACGACAACTTTCAGGTTCTGCCGCTCGGCGCGGAGGCGCCGGGCCAGTTCGCACCCGGTGATGCCGCTCGGCATGACGACATCGGTAAGCAGGAGGCTTATCTCGCCGCTGTGCGCCGCCCAGACGCGAAGCGCCTCCGGGCCGTCGCAGGCGGCGAGGACGCGGTAGCCGTGTTCTTCCAGCGCGACCCGAACGATCTCGCGCACGGCCGGCTCGTCCTCGACGACCAGGACGGTTTCGCTGCCGCCCAGGCCTTCCTCCGCTATCCACTCGGTTTCGTGCGAATCGATCTTCCCCTCGTTCGCGGGCAGGAGGACTTCGAATGTGGAGCCGGCCCCCGGGGTCGAGGCGACTTCGATCCAGCCTTCGTGCTGGGTCACGATGCCATGGACGGTGGAAAGGCCGAGGCCGGTGCCTTTGCCCACGTCTTTTGTGGTGAAGAAGGGTTCGAATATCTTGCCCATGGTCGCGGCGTCCATGCCGTGGCCGGTGTCGCTGACGGTGAGCCGTACGAATTTGCCGGCGCGCGCTTCGGGCCTCCGCGCGAGATAGGCGGCGTCGATCTCCGAAACGCTGGTGCGGAAGGTGATCGTTCCCCCGTCGGGCATGGCGTCGCAGGCGTTCAAGGCGAGGTTGACAAGGATTTGCTCGACGTTGCCCTCGTCGGCAAGGATGTACGGCAGCCCTTCCAGGAGTTCCCACCTGGTCTTGATGTGCGCGCCGATGAGGCGGCCCAGCATCTTGGCCAGCCGTTCGATGACGTAGTTCAAGTCCAGGACGCGGACCTGCGTGGTCTGCTTCCGCCCGAACGCCAGCAACTGGCGGGTCAGCGCCGCGGCGCGCTCGGCCGCCATGCCGACCTGCGAGAGCGATTCGGTGACGCCGCAGTCGAGATTTTTCGCGGCGAGCCGCAGGCTGGCGTGCCCCTGGATGACGGTAAGGAGGTTGTTGAAATCGTGCGCGACGCCCGCGGCGAGCTGGCCCACCGCCTCGAGTTTCTGCGACTGGCGCAACTGCTGCTCGAGCGCCAGGCGGTCGGAGACGTCCTCCGCGATCGTGAGGACGCACGGTTCCCCGCCCAGGTCGAAGACTTCCGCGGAGACGACGACATCCCGGACCTCGCCGCTCTTCGTCGTGAGCCGGCTTTCAAAACGCCGCACCGGCTTTCGCTCCGCGAGCAGGGCGGAGAGCGTGTCAAAGCTCGCGCCGGGCTCGCACAGGTTCAGCGCGGCGGGCGGCTTGCCTATGACTTCATCGCGCCGGTAGCCGGTCATGACGAGGAAGCTGTCGTTGACGTCCACGTAATGCTCGTCCTTCAGCGTCTGGATGGTGATCGGGACGGGACTGGCGCGGAACGCCTTCGAGAACCGCTCTTCCGAACGGCGCAGCTCGGCCTGGGTGCGTTCCCGTTCGATGGCCTCCTTCTGAAGGTTGGCGTTGGCGATGAGGAGATCGTGCGTCCGTTCGTTCACGAGCCGGTCGAGATCGTGCAGCCTGTTGTTGACGTGATGCGAGAGCGCCCATTTTTCGGTGAGAGCGTGCGCGAGTTGCAGCACCTCGACGTTGTCGAACGGCTTTTTCAAAATGAGCAGGCTCTCCGTGCGGCCCACCTGCCGGATGATTTCCTCCCACGAATGGTCGGAATACGCGGTGCAGATGACGACCTGAAGATCGGGGTGCTCTTTCCAGATGCGGCTGATGGTCTCGACGCCGTCCCAGCCGGGAGGCATCCGCACGTCAACGAAGGCGAGCGCGTAGTCCCGGCCTTCCTTCGCCGCCTGCCGCACCTTATCGAGGCCTTCGCGGCCCTGGAAGGCGGAATCAATCTCGAAGATCAACCGCTCGGCGACCGCCGTGGTTTCGCCGAAGAGCTCATCCGCGGCGTCGCGCAGTTCATCGCCGCCGGAGACTCCTCCGCAAAGGATTTTCTTGAAGTCCTCGTGGATGGCGGGGTTGTCGTCGATGACGAGGATGCGATTATTTTTTGAGGATGCGTTCATGAGGCTGCCTTTCCGACGGGCAATTCAAGGACGAAGGTCGCGCCGCGGCCGAGGCCTTCGCTTTCGGCGCGGAGAGAGCCGCCCATCTCGCGGGCGGCGTTCGCGCTGCTGTGCAGGCCGAAGCCGTGGCCTTCGCTTTTGGTGGTGAAACCGTGTGAGAAAATCTTCGTGAGATTGGCCGGGTCGATGCCGATGCCGTTATCCGCGACGACGATGTCGACGTGGCCGTTCTGTCCGTAGTTGACGTCGACGTTTATCCGCTTGTCTCCGGCCCTGCCGGTGTCGTCGAGCGCGTACTTCGCGTTGCGCAGCAGGTTCGTCAGTATCTGCAAGACGCGGTGCCTGTCCACGGGCACATTCGGCGCATCGTCGAAGCGGCGCACGATCTCGACCCCGTGCCGGCGGAAAGCGGCGGTGTTCATCGAGATGGCGTCGTCGACCAGCGAAGCGACGGGCAGCGATTCTATGACGCCCGAGACCTTCGCATAGCTCTGCTGCATCGCGACGATGTCCTTGATGTGAATGATGTTCTTGTTCAGCAGATCGATCTCGCCCCGAAGCTCCTCCTGTTCCCTCGCCACCACGTCCGCCAGCTTGATGAGGAAGCCCGGCACCTTCATCCCCCTGGGATCGGAAGTCAGATACGCGCCGAGACCGGCTTCGTTCTCGCGCAACAACGCGGCGACCTTCCCCAGATTCTGGGAACTCGACTTGCCGACGCGTTCGGCGATGAGGGTCGCGGAGACATTGACGCTGTTGAGGACGTTGCCGACGTTATGCAACACCCCCGTGGCGACCTCGGCCATGCCCGCGCGGCGGGAGGCCTCCAGCAGCTTCTCCTGCGAAATGCGCAACTCCGCCTCCGCCTTGTTCCTTTCGCTTATCTCGTGCCGGAGCGCCTCGACCTTCCCGGCCATCGCCTCGTGGGCGGATTGCAGCGCCGTGTCCTGCGCCTGGATGCGTTCGAGCATCTTGTTGAAGGCGCTGGTGAACAGGCCGACCTCGTCGCGCCCGAGCGTCTCGGCCCGGACGGAGTAGTCGTTCTTCTCCGCTATGAACTGCGCGGTGCGCGCCAGCTTCAGGATCGGCTCGCTGATAAATCGCTGCAAACCGGAGGAGAGAAGGAAAGCGACCACCAGCGAAGCCGCCAGAACGAGGGCGAGGATCTCTCCGTACAGCCTGCTCAACGCGATATAGGCGGTGCGGAACTCAGCGCATAAATACAGCGTGCCCAGCCGCTTGTTTTCCAGGACGATCTTGCCGGCGGTCAGCACCCGGTTGTTTTCGAACCGGAACCCATGATCTATCGGGCGCCGGCGCATGCCAGCTATTTCAGCCCCCTCTCCGAAAACGGCGAACGGACTCCCGTCGGGAAGAATGATCGCGGCGGAAACGATGTCCGGGCGCGCGCGCAACGCCTTCAAAGTCTCCTCCGCGGCCTCCTTGTCATTGAAGGCGACGGCGGCGGTGCTGTTGCGGGCGACGATCTCCGCCAGCGACGACAGATCCCGCACGAAACCGCGCTTGATCGTGCCGACCTGGAAAACGAAGAGAACCGCGCAAGCCAGAAACAGGACAACGCTGCACGTTAGCAGGATGACGAACATCATCTTGCTTTTGATAGGGGTGTCGCGAAGAGAGCGCATGGTTATTTAACTATTTTAGCCAGGCTCAACAGCCTGGAACTTATATTAAGTCCGGCCTTGCGCGCGGCGGCGGTGTTGACTTCGAACCGGACATTGTTTTCCTGCATGACAAGGCCTATGATGCCCCCGCGCTGCGCGAACTGGTCCATCTCGCTTACGGTCAGCACGCTGGAGTCATCCAGGCTTTTCAGAACGCCGTCGAGGCGGCCGGATTCCGAGCGGCTGATAAGCAAGACGTGGCAGCCCGCGGAGGACTGGCCCCGTGAGAGACGTTTCACCACCAGCTGCCGATTGTTGGCCGTTTCGCCCTTCACGGCCTGTTGCAAAACGCCCGTTATGGGGTTGTCGCCAAGGACGCCGATGACGATGGGCGCCGCGTCGCTGGAGAACGCCGCGTCCGGCCATTGCACGAAGCGCGCGGCGTTCAGGATGAACACCGCCTTCACCTGGGCCTCGAGCGCGCCGTCCCCCCGCGCGTTGGATGGCGTCAGCAGGATCATGCCAAGCATGGAAAAAACGGCGGATAACGCATATTTCATGACGCCCGGTTAAAAACGATAGGTTAGTTCCAGGCGGAATGTGCGGCCATCCTGCCGGATGACGTCTTGCCGGTGTTCCTCCGCGCCGGGGAAGCCGTAGCGGGAGTTAAAGAGGTTGTAGAGGCTGGCCGACATCTCGCAGCGCCTTATTAATTCGTGCGCGAAAAGCGTCCAGTTGACGATGGCGTAGCCGTGCGCCGTGTTGTCCGCCAGGGTGCTGACCGAGCTGGTGTACTGCACCTCCAAACCGGTGGATATCTTGTCTTTATATAGCGGCAGGATGAGATTGAACTTCGCCATGTGCCCGGGCGAATCGCTTAGCGTCTGCCCAGTGTCCGTGTCGGTTGTGCGCTGGAGGGTATAGCTAAGACGCGCTTTGATTCCGTTGGCCCAGGCGTCATCCAGTTCCAGGCTCAGTCCCTTCGTCTCCGTGTTGTCTATGTTTCTGTATGTAAGCAGCCCGTTCGAGGGGATCGTTTCCTCGGATATCAAGTCCTTGACCCTGTTGTAAAACACGTCGGCGGTGAGAAGCAGGCCCTTCGTGATCGTTTGCTCCAGTTCCAATTCATAGCTCTGGATGTGCTCGGGCTTCAAACCGGGATTCCGCTCCTGCGTCGGGGCGGCATAGAAAAACTCGTAGGCGTTCGGCGCGCGGAAGGCCTGGCCGTAGATGAACTTCAGGGTCGTTTTATCCGTGGGGCTGTATATCAGCGCCGCGCGCGGGTTCACCGTGCCGCCGACGGTGGTGAAATAGTCGTAGCGAACGCCCGCGTTGAGCATGAAGTGTTTCACGACGGACCATTCGTCCTGGAGAAAGACGCCGTAGTTCGCGAAGCCGTTTGTAACATTCAGATAAGTAGTCGCGGGCTGGACGTCGAAATTTCTCTGGCTGAGCCGGAAGTCGTCCCTGTAGTCCGCTCCGAGCGTTACGAGATGGCTGCTGAAGAAGCGCCTGGTCAGTTGCAACTGCGCGCCCCACCACTTGGCGTCGTCCTGGTCGCGGTTCACGACGATGTCGCGCGGGTCGCCGGGATTGGCTATGTCATTGGGGTAGTCTTCGCTATAGCGATAGGAGTCGAAATAAACGTTCGTCTTGAGATTCCAGCCGCCGTCGAATTCGTGGGCGTAGGAAAGATTGACATAACCGCGCTCATCCAGCGAATGGGAGCGCGGATCGTCAAAGGCGACTCCATAGGATGCGGTCGGGATGTCCTTGACGCGCCGGACATAGGCGGCTTGCAATGTGAACTCCTTGTAGGAGACCGTCGTCAGGCCGCTTAGGGAGTGGTCGCCGTCGAGGTCTTCGGCGGTCCCGTAGTTGTTTTCCGGCTGGTTGAACTCCTTGTAATAAAGCCGGCGGTTTCCCTCGCTTTGCAACAGCGAGCCGGTCATGAAAACTTCCAGGCCGCTGGAAAAGACATGCCCGAAGGTGACCCGTTCCTTGAAGCTCTCGAAACTGCCGCCCGCGCCGGAAACCTCGAGGCCCTTCACATCCGCCGCCTTCCTGGTGATGACGTTGATGACCGCGAAGAACGCGTTGTCGCCGTAGAGCGACGAGCCCGGGCCGCGGATGATCTCGACGCGCTCGATGACGTCCACGTCGAGGATGAAGTCCGTCATGTTGAAGGCGCTGTCGAAGATCGGTTCATTGAGCCGGTGGCCGTCCACGAGCAGGAGAATCCTTCCGCCGAAATCGCCGGGCCGGTTGAACCCCCGGACGCCGATATACCCGTAGTCGCGGTCGTAGGTGACGTAGAAGTCGCGGACGCTGCGCAGGATTTCGGCCAGGGTGCGATAGCCGAATTTCTGGATTTCCTCGCGGGTGATGATGGTGACGTCGGAAGGCGCCTCGGTTATCTTCTGGTCGTGCTTTGACGCCCCGTAAACCGTGGGGATATTCACCTTCAGGAGCTGCTCGAAAGAGAGGGATTTGAGGCTCGCGAGGTTGACGTCATCCGCCCGCGACGAGAGGGCCATGGAGAACATGGCTATCGCGACACCTAGACGGCGAGAGAGCATATCGAATAATATTTGGTAGCAATATGGGCGCCGCTTCTTGGTAAATCGCGTGCGTTCAGCGGGTTTCATGTTTACCCTGCACCGGTGAACGCAGGAGAAGCCCCCCGATTTCTCAGTCTCGTCCTATGGGTGCACTGGCGGTCGCTCTGCGCGCGGGTGCGGGGGCTGCGAACACAGTCGCCCCTGCTCATCTTCGTCCTGGGGGCGTTTGTCGCCGGCTATCTTTTCATCGGCTACTGGCTCTTCCATACCGGGATGGAAAAGCTCTACGAATTCCCCGTGGTGGGGACGCTCCTTTCGCAGCGCATCCTCTTTCTCGTCTTCGGCTTCTTCTTTGTCATGCTCGCGGTGTCGAACCTCATCATCGGCTACTCGACCCTCTTCAAGAACCGGGAAACGGCCTGGCTGTTAACCCTCCCGGTTTCCCACGGCAACGTGTATCGCCTGAAGTTCCTCGAGAGCCTCGCCGTATCAAGCTGGGCGCTCATCTTCCTCAGCGCGCCGATGATGGCGGCCTTCGGCAGGCTGCATAACGCGCCGAGGAGTTTTTACGCGGAGGTGCTGGCGGCTTATCTCCCTTTTGTGATCCTGCCGGCCCTGCTCGGCTCGTGGGCGATCCTGCTGCTGGTGCGGATCCTCGCGAAGCCTTGGGTGAAGAAGGGCCTCCTGCTGCTGGCCGCGATGGGCGTCCTGGCCTTCGTGGCAACGGTGAAGCCGGTTCGCGAGGCGGACGTGAACGCAAACCAGGACGAACACTCCTTCTACGAACTGCTGCGCCATACGCGGGTGGGGCTGAATCCATTCCTGCCGAGCGCATGGCTGGCGCGGTCGGTGCTTTCCTGGAGCGAAGGGTTCACCGGCCAGGGGGCCTTCTACTTCCTCGTGCTGCTGAGCAATGCGGCGATGGGGATGCTCGTGGGTTTCGAAGTGGCGGGGAACTCCTTTTATGGAAGCTGGACGCTCGCCGCGAGTTCCCGGGCGGAGCGGATGTTGCGCAAGGCCGAAGCCCGCCGCGGGATGCAACGCCGTTCGCTGCTGGAGAAAACGGCGCAGGGTTTCCCCCTCTTCTCGCGCCCCGTCAAGGCGCTGGCGCTGAAGGACGCCCTCGTTTTCTGGCGCGACCCGGCGCAGTGGACGCAATTCATGATCTTCTTCGGGCTGCTCTGCATCTATGTGCTGAATCTGCGCAACGTCGCCTTCACATTGCAAAGCGCGTTCTGGGAAACGACGATCAGTTACCTGAACCTCGCCGCGTCGGCGCTGACGCTCTCGACGCTGACGACACGGTTCGTCTTCCCGCAATTCAGCCTCGAGGGGAGGCGGCTCTGGATCGTCGGCCTGGCGCCGCTCGGCCTGCCAAAGGTGCTGCTGCAAAAGTTCTGGCTGAGCTTCTCGGTTTCCGCGTTCATAACCGTGAGCCTCATGGTCGCTTCGAGCATGATGCTGCACCTCCCTTTTTCCAGGGTGTGCTGGTTCGCGGGCGCCATCGCCCTCATGAGCGCCTCGCTCTCCGGCGCGGCGGTCGGCCTCGGCGCGCTTTTCCCAAACCTGAAGGAGGACGACCCGTCGAAGATCGTCTCCGGCTTCGGGGGCACGCTCTGCCTGGTGGTCAGCTTTTTTTACATCGCGTGTTTCATCGCGCTCGCGGCCATTCCGGGCATGCGGCGCGTCATGCATCTGCGCTTCGTCGTGCCGGATGAAATCGCGCTCGGCGCCGCGGCGTTCCTGAGCCTCCTTGTCCTCTTGATTCCCATGGCGCTGGGGATGCGGCGCGTGAAAAATCTGGAGTTTTGAACGCACGCGCTTAAAGTCTGTCGTAACGAATTTGAAACCCATGCCGGAACGCGCACGAGAGAAAGAAACCTACCTGGAATTGCAGGAGGAAGACGCCCTCTCGACCGAGCGCCTGGACTCGCAGGTGCAGAAGGCGCACGAGCAACTGCTCGTCCTCAAACGCCAGCAGGAGCTCATTGAAAAACAGAAGCGCGAGCTGGAGGAACTGAGCCGCAGGCAGGAGATGCTCCAGCAGGGCAAGGCGGAGATGACCGAGAAGCTGACGCGCGCGATCGTCGTCATCGAGCGCGAATCGCACGACGCGCAGAAACGGGTCGAGTTGTTGCAGGGGATTTACTCGGCGTACGTCCAGCATCTTTCCGCGGTGGAAGCGATCAACCCGAAGGGATGGGAGAATCTCGACATCAACAAGGAATTGAACCGGGCCTTGAGCACCGTCGACGACGCCCGCGCGGAATTCACGCGCTCCAGCCCGAAGATCAAGGTCGAACACGCGGACGAGGCCGCGGCCTCCACCACCGCCGAACTCTACGGCTACAACACCGCTCCGGCGCAGGATTTCCTTTACTGGCTGAAGAGCGGCTTCGCGTTCACCCTGCCGCTGCTCGTTTTCGGCGTGGTGGCGGTCATTATTTTCCTGCTCCGTTCCACCACCCTGTAAAAGAAATGCCGCCTCCGAAACGGAAGTCCAGCGGCGCGGGGAGGAAGACCAGGAAAAGCGCCCGGGAGGCGACTCCCCTCCACGAAATGCAGCAGCGCCTCGCCGAGGAACAGGCGAGGCTGAACCGGAGGAAAGCGCACTTCGAACAGATCATCGCCGACGCGCCGCGCCGGGCGGAGGAGGAGGAGCGAAGGCAGCGGGAGGAACTGATCGCGCGGGCAAGCCAGGGCGCGCGCCGCATGGACGCTTCCGGCTCCCTCGTCGACAAGCGCTATGACGCCCACACCTTCGCGCCCACGAAGACCAAGGGCTTGCGGATGCACCGCCGCGCGGCGCGCCTGCAATTCTTCGCGCTCTGCGTGCTGCTGGTGGTGCTCGTCATCGTGGTATTGAGGCACATCCCATGAGCGATTTCGACGTGCGTTACACGGCCCGGCTCGCCCGGCTGAATCTAAGCGAAGAGGAGATAGCCAAGTTCCAGTCGCAACTGAGCCAGGTGCTCGCGTTCGTGGAAAAACTGCGCGAGGTGGATGTGACCGGCGTCGAGCCGACCGCGCACACGAACCCGCTCTACAACGTCTTCCGCGAAGACCGCGAGCGGGATTGGTTTGATGCGAAGGAGGCGCTCGCCAACGCCCCCCGGCAGGCGAACGGGCTGTTTGTCGTCGCCAAAGTCGTCGAGTAGCGCATGGAACTGACGTCGCTCTCCCTCTCCGAGGTTCGCGAGGAATTGCGGGCCAAAAACGTCTCGCCGTTGGAAGTGCTGCAAGCGCTGGAAGAGCGCATCGCGCGGGTCGACCCCGCCATCCGCGGCTACGTGGCTCGCGACTTCGAGTCCGCCGCCGCCCAGGCGAAAAACGCGGATGTGTCGCTCCCCCTCGGCGGGATTCCCATCGCCATCAAGGATGTCATCAACGTGCTGGGAGAACCCTGCGCGTGCGCCTCGAAAATTCTGCGCGGGTACCGTTCGCCCTATGACGCCACTGTCGTAAAAAAACTGCGCGCGGCGGGCGCGATTCCCTACGGGCGCACGAACATGGACGAATTCGCCATGGGGTCCTCGACCGAGAATTCCAGCATCTCGCCGACGTATAACCCATGGGACACCTCGCGCATCCCCGGCGGTTCCAGCGGCGGCTCGGCTGCCGTGGTCGCGGCGGACGAGGCTTTCGCCGCGCTCGGCTCGGATACGGGGGGGTCCATCCGCCAGCCCGCCGCGCTCTGCGGCTGCGCGGGGTTGAAACCGAGCTACGGGCGGGTGTCGCGGTTTGGCCTGGTGGCGTTCGCTTCCTCGCTCGACCAGATCGGCCCGTTCACCAAAACCGTGCGCGATTCCGCCCTGATGCTGAACGCCATCTCCGGCCTCGACACGCAGGATTCCACCAGCCTCGACGAACCCGTGCCCGACTACGCGGCGACGCTCGGCCAGGATATCAAGGGCTTGCGGCTGGGAATGCCGAAGGAGTATTTCGTGGGCGGCATCGACCCGCGAGTCGATGAAACCGTGCGCGCGGCGATCCGGCATTACGAAAGCCTCGGCGCGGAGATCGTCGAGGTCTCCCTGCCGCACACCGGGCACGCGGTGGGCGTCTATTACATCATCGCCACGGCGGAAGCCTCGGCGAATCTCGCCCGCTTCGACGGCGTCCGCTACGGCCATCGGGCGGCGGGGGCGGCGAACCTGCTGGAACAGTACGGCAAGACGCGGGAGGAAGGCTTCGGCGCGGAGGTGAAGCGGCGCATCATCCTCGGGACGTATGTCCTGAGTTCGGGCTATTACGACGCCTATTACCTGCGCGCGCAGAAAGTCCGCACCCTCATCCGGCGCGATTTCACGACGGCGTTCGACAAGGTGGACGCCATCGTTTGCCCCACTTCGCCCGAGCCGGCCTTCAAGATCGGAGAACGCAGCGACGACCCGCTTCGGATGTATCTGGCGGATATCTTCACCATCGCGGCGAACCTCGCGGGCATCTGCGGCATCAGCATCCCGTGCGGATTCGCGCAGGCGGACGGCAAAGCGCTCCCCATCGGCCTGCAACTGCTGGGGAAACCGTTCGACGAAGCGCGGCTGCTAAAGCTGGCCCACGCCTACGAGCAAAGCACGCCGTGGCACAAACAGAAGCCGGTGCTATGATCCTAGGCCGCCTCGGCGAACTTGTGGCCGAGGAATTTCAGCGTCAGGGTCAATTGCTCGGTCTTCAGCGGCTTCTTGAGAACCGTGACCGGGCCGAACTTCAGGATGTTATCCAGCATCTGGCTGTCCGGATACCCCGTGATGATGACCACCGGCAGCCCGGGATCGACCTGCTTGATGTGCTTGTAAATTTCGTCGCCGGTGATGTCCGGGAGCAAAAGATCGAGGAAGCAGAGATGGAATTTCTGCTTGTTGAGCGCCGCGAGCGCCTCCTTGCCATTGCCGACGATGAGCCGGCTGAAGCCCGCTTTCTTCAGGAAAAGCTTGAACATATCCTGCACGACCGCGTCGTCATCGACCACGAGGACGGTCGGCTGGCCGCGCTGCTCGGCATGGAGAACGTCGCGATCCAGGGATTCCTTCTTGATCCGCCACCTGCCCCCGATCTGAACCGCGGGCAACTGGCCCCTCTGCACCAGGTAATAAACCGTCGGCAGCGGAATCCGAAGGTACTCCGCAGTCTCCTTTACGGTGAGTAGATTATGCATAACGGGGTCGCCTGGCATCGGTAAATTCTCAATCTATACCAATTTTTTCTCACTTGGCGATGATAAAAACAAAAATTTTTCATACTCCCCCCAAAGGTCAGTGCGAATTTCCCCTCGGGTTCCGCCCGTAATTTCCGTCGCCATGCACGAGACACTGGACAAGAATCCCCTCCCAGTCTATTACTTTCCTCCCCTCTTTTGGGGACTGGGCATATTTTATGAGCTTTCTATTCCTTAAAGAGTTTCTCAAGAAGCCGATGCAGATAGCCTCCATCGTGCCGAGTTCTCCCACCCTCGTGCGGCGCGTGGCGAGCAAGTTCGACTTCTCCGTGCCGCGCACCATCGCCGAATTTGGCCCCGGCGAAGGGTGTCACAGCCGGGAGATCGCCAGGCGGATGCACCCCAATTCCCGGCTCCTCCTCTTCGAACTGGACGCGCAATTCGCCGGCCATTTGAAACGCCAGTTCGCCCGCGATCCCCGCGTCGAGATCATCAACACCGACGCGCAGGACCTCCCCGCGGAATTGTCGAAACGGAACATCCCCCATTGCGATTACATCCTTTCGGGCATCCCCTTCAGCATCCTGGAGGTCAACAAAAAGCGCGGCCTGCTGCAAAAAACCTTCGAATCGCTGGCGCCGCACGCGGGGTCGGCCTTCGTCATCTACCAGGTCACGAATGAACTCCGCCGGCATGCCACGCTCTTCCCCCGGGCGGAGTCGGAATATTGCCTGCAAAACCTGCCGCCCATGTTCATCACCGTCTTCTACAAACAGGGCCTGAACGGAAACCACGGCAACGGCAACGGCAATGGCAACGGCCACAAGCTCCCGGTGGAGTCCGCCAACGGCCACGAACGTTTCTGAGCATGTCCGGCCGGCTGGAAAAAGATTCGATGGGGACGATGGAGGTCCCCGCCGAGGCGCTCTACGGGGCGAGCACGCAGCGCGCGGTTCTTAACTTCCCGATAAGCGGCTACCGTTTCAGCCGCGTCTTCATCCGCGCGCTCGGCCTGCTGAAATGGGCCGCCGCGCAAGCCAACCTCGAGCTTGGCAAGCTGGACGAAAAGCGGGCGGCCCTCATCGCGCGCGCCGCGGAGGAAGTCATCGACGGGACGCTCGACGCGCATTTCCCCGTCGATATCTTCCAGACCGGCTCCGGCACCAGCACCAACATGAACGCGAACGAGGTCATCGCGAACCGGTGTTCGCAGCTTGCCGGCGCGCCCATCGGCTCGAAGGATCCCGTCCATCCGAACGACCACGTCAACAACGGGCAGTCGAGCAACGACGTCATCCCCAGCGCCATCCACGTCGCGGTGGGCGAATCGATCCAGCGCCAGCTCATCCCGGCGTTGAATGAACTGGAAAGCGCCCTCCACCGCAAAACGACAGAATTCTGGGACGTGATCAAGATAGGCCGCACGCACCTCATGGACGCCACCCCCATTCGCCTGGGGCAGGAATTCAGCGGCTACGCGCGGCAGGTTGAACTTGCCAGGGCGCGCGCGGCAAACGCCGTCTCCGCCGTCGAGGAACTCGCGCTGGGCGGCACCGCGGTCGGCACCGGCCTCAACTGCCATCCGGACTTCCCCCGCAAGGTCATGCACCACCTCTGGAGCCGCACGGAAATCCCCTTCCGCGAGGCGGCCAACCACTTCGAGGCGCAGGGGTCCAAGGACGGCCTGGTACAAGCCAGCGGACTGCTCAAGACCATCGCCGTGAGCCTCTTCAAGATCGCCAACGACATCCGCTGGCTCGGCAGCGGCCCGCGCTGCGGCATCGGCGAGATCCGGCTGCCGGAAACGCAGCCTGGCAGTTCCATCATGCCCGGCAAGGTCAACCCGGTCATGAGCGAAGCCCTCATGCAAGTCTGCGCGCAAGTCATCGGCAACGACGCCGCCGTCACCTGGGCGGGCGCCAACGGCAACTTCGACCTGAACGTCATGATGCCCGTCCTCGCGCACAACATCCTGGAGAGCGTCCGCCTCCTGGCAAACGCCGCGAACGTCTTCCGGGAAAAATGCGTCGAAGGCATCGCCGCGAACGAAGCGCGCTGCAACGAACTGGTCGAGTACAGCATGGCGATGGTCACGAGTCTCGCGCCGATCATCGGCTACGACCGCGCCGCCGAGATCGCCAAGGAAAGCGCGAAGACCGGCAAGACCGTCCGCCAGATTTGCATCGAGAAGCAAGTCCTCCCCGAGGCGGAATTGACCGCCGCGCTCGACCCCGTGGAAATGACCAAGCCCGGCGGCGAGGGCGCTGCCGGGGGATAAGGACGGCGCCGGCAGCAGCATAAGCGCCGCGCCGACGATGAACGTCGGGGCCAGCGCGGCGAGGAAGAGCTTCGAGGGGGAGACGCCCGTTTCGCCAAAACTGGATTGGAGGATCGATTGCCCCGCGGGGTTCGGCGCGTTGGCGATGACCGTGAGGCCGCCTCCCGTGACCGCGCCCGCGACCACCGCGAATTTCAGCTTCTCCGAAAAACCGGGCGCAAACGTCGCGAGATAGGTGACCGCGGCATTGTCGTTGAAAGCGGTCAGGAGCGTCGCGCCGATCATGAGCGGCCATCTGGAAAGGCTGCCGAGAACCGGGGCGATCCACCACCCCTGGCATCCGCCGTGCAGGATGAGCGCCGCGAGAAAGAAGCCGACGAGCAGCGGCCCGCGCAGCCGCAAGGCGTCCTGGTGGCCGCCGGTGGCCTCCATGAACGCGATGAAGAAGAGGAACCCCAGCACCACCAGCGCGGTGTGGTGCGACATGGCGACCGTCCACGCGATGAAGAGCAGATGCGTCGCGGTAATGGACGGCGGTATCGCGCGGATGCGTCCGGCGGGCGGCGCGGCGGGGGCGAGGCCGCGCAATTCGCGGCGGAACACGGCGTAGTGCGCGCCGTTCGCGGCCACGATGCCGAGAAGCGCCTTCCAGCCGAAGTGCGCGACCATATAGGCGAACCCCCAATCCCACTTGCCAGCAACCATCACGATGGGCGGGGCGGCGAAGTGGCTGAGCGTGCCGCCCACGGAGATATTGACGAACAGCAGGCCCAGCGTGGCGTAACCCAGCGCGGCTCCGGGGCCGAGCGGATAAAAGCGCTTCTTCAAGAGAAGCGCGCAGATGGTCATCGCCGCGGGCTCCGTTATGAGCGAACCGAGCAACGGCCCCGCGGTCAGGACGGAAAGCCACCAGGCGGCGGTGGTTCCGCCGCCGAGGGAGGCGAGCTTCCCGATGCAATCCTCGGCCAGTCGCAGCACGGGCCGGGAGGAAGCGATGACCATGATGGCGACGACAAAGATCGGCTCCGCGAAACTGGCGGCCTGCGTGTAGGCGACAACCGCATGCCACCCGCGAAAAGCGGTGATGGCGAGCGCGAGCGGGATGAGCCAGATGCCGAAGACGGCCTCCACCTCGCCCAGGAAATGGAACATGCGCGCGCGGAAATGGAGCCGGTCCCGCTCGCGGCCCTGCTCGAGTCCCGCGAGAGCGCGCTCGTAACGGCGGGAGCGCGCCATGAAGTTGGACGCGCGGAAAGTATGGGCTATCGCCGCCACGAAGAGAAGCGTGGCGGCCAGGTTGAGGGGGTCCGCCGCCGCGCGGTGGGCGATCTGCGCGAAGACGCCCAGGCCGGCGTCGGCGTAGCTATCCAGGGGCCGTGGAAATGGGCCTTCCGTATCGAAAGTCATGGGGGGGGACGGCTTACGCCCGCGTGAAGGCGTCTTCGGAGATGAAAAGGTCTCTTTCCCGAAAAGCCGCGGGGCTTTGCGTAAGCAGCCAGATGCGGGCCTCAGGCGCCTTCATGGAAATCGTCGAGAAAATGACGCAAGGCCAGGCCAAAGGCTTCCTCGCCTTTTTTGGGACTCTTCTTTCCTTGCGCCAGCGCCTCTTGCGCGATGCGCGCGATCGCGAGGCCGCTCATTTTTTTGATCTCCGAGAGGCACTCAAGAATCCTTCCTTGTCACCGTATAAAACGGAGCTATTCCACCGTCACGCTCTTGGCGAGGTTGCGCGGCTTGTCAACGTCGCAGCCGAGTTTCACCGCGAGGTGATAAGCGAGCAGTTGCAGCGGGATGACGGTCAGGATGGGCGAGAGGTAATCCGGGCACTTCGGGACGTAGATCACGTCGTCGGCCACGCGTTCGAGCTGCCCGCACCCTTCCGTGCCGATGGCGATGACGGGGCCTTCTCTCGCCTTCACTTCCTGCATGTTGCTGATGTTCTTGTCGAACACGGAGTCTTCCGGCGCGATGACGATGGAGGGCAGTTCCGGGCTGATGAGAGCGATGACGCCGTGCTTCAATTCCGCGCTCGGGTAGCCCTCCGCGTGGATGTAGCTGATTTCCTTCATCTTCAACGCGCCTTCCAGCGCCACGGGGTAGTTGAACTGGCGGCCCATGAACATCATGCCGCGCGCGTTGGAATATTTCTCGGCGATCCCTTTGATCTGGTCGTTGAGCGCGAGGATGCGCTTTATTTTCTCCGGCAGCGCTTCCAGTTCCTCGATGATCCGGATGCCCTCGACGGTGGATTGATGCCGGATGCGCCCGAGCAGCAAGGCGAGCAGGGTCAGGATGGTGACTTGCGAGGTGAATGATTTCGTCGCCGCGACGCCGATCTCCGGCCCGGCGTGCATGTAAACCCCGCCGTCGCTCTCGCGGGCGATGGTGCTGGCGACGTTGTTGCAGACGCCGAGCGTGCGGTGGCCCTTGCGCTGGCTCTCGCGCAACGCCGCCAATGTGTCTGCGGTCTCTCCGCTCTGGCTTATGACGAAGACGAGCGTGTCCTTCGTCATCGGCATGTTCCGGTAGCGGAACTCACTGGCGAACTCCACCTCGGCGGGGAGGTGCGCGAGCGTTTCGATGAGGTATTCGCCCACCAGCGCGGCATGGAACGCGGTGCCGCATCCGCACAGGACCACGCGCTCCACCTCGCGCAATTCCTTCGGGGTCATGTCGATGCCGCCCAGCTTCGCGGTCGCTTCCTCCAGCGAAAGGCGTCCGCGCATCGCGTCATGCACCGTCTCGGGCTGCTCGAAGATTTCCTTGAGCATGTAGTGGGGGAACTTCCCCTTGCTCACGTCCTCCTCGGTGAATTCCACCTGGCTGACCTCGTAACCCGTTATGCCTCCGAGCAGCGAACTGATCTCGAACTGGTCGCGGTCGATGCACGCGATGTCGAAGTCGTTCATATAGACGGCTTCGCGCGTGTGGGAGACGATGGCGCCGACGTCGCTCGCCAGGAAATTCTCTCCGCGGCCAACCCCGAGCACCAGCGGGCTGCCCCGCCGCGCGCCGATGACGATATCCGGCAAGTCCTGGTGCAGGAGGACGAGGCCGTACGTGCCGACGACCTGCTTCAACGCGGCCTGCAACGCCGCGAGAAGCCGGCCCTTGGAAGGCGGGCCGCCCGCCTGGTCGTAATGCTTGCCGATGAGGTGCGCGAGGACTTCGGTGTCCGTCTGGGAAAGGAAGAGGTGGCCTTCGCGGACAAGCTCGTCCTTGAGCGTCTGGTAGTTTTCGATGACGCCGTTGTGGCAAAGCGCGAGCTTCCCGCTCCGGTCGAGATGCGGGTGGGCGTTCGCGTCCGTGACGCCGCCATGCGTGGCCCAGCGGGTGTGGCTGATGCCGACGACGCCCTTCGGCGGCTCTTTCTGGATCAATTCAGCAAGGTTGTTGATCCTGCCCGCGCATTTGCGCAGTTCGACCCCGCCGTCATTCAGCGTGGCGATGCCCGCCGAGTCGTAGCCGCGGTATTCCATGCGGCGCAGGCCGTCGAGAAGGATGGGGACAGCCTGGGCATGCCCCGTATAGCCGATGATTCCACACATAATTTTTTTTCAATGTGACAAACTTTTCGGCCAACGGCAAGATTGGTATGCACCCGGCCTCCCCCCTTATGAAAACAAACTCTCACGCCCCCGAAGACAATACCCTCGCCATCATCATGGGTGGCGGAGCGGGAACACGCCTCTTTCCGCTCACGAAGGACCGCTCCAAACCCGCCGTGCCGCTCGCCGGCAAATACCGCCTGGTGGACATCCCCGTCAGCAACTGCATCAACTCCGGGTTGCGGCACATCTACGTCCTGACGCAATTCAACAGCACCTCGCTGCACCGGCACATCAGCGCCAGCTACAAGTTCGACATGTTCTCCCGCAGCTTCGTCGAAATCCTCGCCGCGCAGCAGACGCCCGCCGGCTCGACTTGGTACCAGGGCACCGCGGACGCCGTCCGCCAGAACCTGCGCGACTTCCTCCAGCGGCCTTACGAATACTTCATCATCCTGAGCGGCGACCAGCTTTACCAGATGGACTACCGCCTCCTCCTGGCCCAGCACGTCAAGAAGAAGGCCGACATCACCATCGCCACCATCCCCGTCGAACGCGCCGCCGCCACGGACTTCGGCATCATGCACAGCGACGAGCAGCACCGGATATTCCGGTTCGAGGAAAAGCCGAAGACCGACGCCTTGTTGAAGGAACTGAGAATCCCCCCCACGGTGTTGAAGGAACTGGGCCGCGGCGAGTCGGACGAATTGTACCAGGCTTCGATGGGCATCTATATCTTCAACCGCGACGTCCTCATCGAAGCCCTGGACAACGAGTTCGCCGATTTCGGCAAGCACATCATCCCCAAGGCCATCAAGGACTACACAGTCTGCGCCTACATTTTCCAGGGGTATTGGGAGGATATCGGAACCATCCGCGCCTTCTTCGACGCCAACCTGAACCTGACCGACCGCGTGCCCGCCTACAGCTTCTTCGACACGGAGAACCCCGTCTATACGCACGCGCGCTTCCTGCCCGCCAGCAAGGTGAACGCCGCCACGTTGAAGCAAGTCGTCATCTCCGACGGCTGCATCATCTCCGACGCCCACCTCGAGCGGTGCGTCATCGGCGTGCGCAGCTACGTGGACAGCGGCACCACCCTGCGGCACTGCATCGTCATGGGTTCGGACTTCTATGAAGTCGACATGGCCTCGAAGGAGAAGCACGCCACCAAGCTTGGCATCGGGAAGAACTGCACCATCGACCACGCCATCATAGACAAGAACGCGCGCATCGGGGACAACGTCGTCATCTCGCCGGAAGGCAAGCCCGCGAACTTCGACGGCGAGAACTACTACATCCGCGACGGCATCGTCATCGTGCCGAAGAACGCCGTCATCCCGACCGGAAGCTGGATATAATAAATTGCGCCGGGACGAACTGGCAAGCGCCGCCGCCCCATGAGTTCCCTTGCTTCGCCGAAGCCCGAAAACCTTGTGCGTCTCGTGCGCTTCGTGCGGGGTGAGAAAGTTCTTCTCGACGCCGATTCTGGTCGCGACCGGTCACAAATTGTGACCGGTTCCCAAAGGCATCGCAATCCGCGCTCGCTCCCTTACGCCTTTACCGAACAGGGCGTTGCCATGCTCTCCAGTGTCCTTCGTTCGCTTCGAGCCGTTGAAGGTGAACATTGCGATCATGCGCGCCTTTGTGCAATTGCGACGGCTTATGGACTCAAATCGTGACCTCGCTCGCAAGATCGAGGCGATGGAACAACTCATCGCCGATGATCGTGCCGCCAAGACCGAGCCTCGGCGCCGCATAGGCTTCTAGTTCTCGTTCTAATCCGCGGTGTACCACGCGCGGTCGATGAGGTTTATCCCTTTGGCCTCCGCGGTGTTGAATTTCGTCGGGATGGTAATGCGCCCCGCGCGCGCTTTTATTTCTTCCGCGGTGAAGGCGCCGTTTACCTGGAAATGCAGGTGCGGCACGTTGCTCTCCACCGTGTCGCCGCTCGCCGCCAGGATGTCGCCCGCCTTTACCCGCTGCCATTGCTTCACGCGGGCGCTGTTTTCCAGCAGGTCGGCGTAGAGGGCGCTTGTCCCGTCGGCGTGGAAGATCATGATGAAGTTCCCGAATTTGTCGGGCGGGGTGCGATCCTTCTCCTGGCTCACCGCCACGACCAGGCCGTCCCGCGCGGCGCACACGGGCGAGCCTTCCGGCATCATGAAATCCAGGGCGTACCGGTTCGCGTGCGCCCCTTCCATATAGCCGACTCCCACGAAACAGCGCGTCCCCGCCGGAACCGGCAGGCGGTATGGAAACTCGGGGTTGAAAGATTCGGTGATCGACGGCGTCTCGTGCGCGACGGGGGTGGGTTGCGCGCGGACCCGCTGCCTTGGCGCCGGTTGCTCCTCCGCCGCCGGCGTGCCGGAAGGGGCGATGGAATAGTCCAGTTTATAGGAATAGGCGGCCGGGGGCGCGCCCTCCGTCTGGAAGAGCGCGGTCAGCGGGACGGAATCGCCGGGCAGGCAGCGCTTGGTGACGGCGGAGGGCCAGCCGTTGCTCGTCGCATTCCGCACGTCGGTCAATTCTATCTTTAACTGGAGGGTCTCGATGCCGTGGTTTTCGGCGAAGATCCGGATGATGTCCCCGCTGCGGATATCATAAATGCGAACATCCGGCGGGGCGGCGGCTCTGAGGAGGGCCGCGGGCAGGAGCAAAAGCAACAGCAGCGCGCGCGCAAACATGGCAAGGCTCTCTCGGAAGCTTGTTCCGTGCCGCCAGAATGGCCTTGCTGACGCCGCCCCCAGAGTGGAAGCTCTCCCTTGATGAGAAGCCTGCTTTCCCTCGCCTGCTTCCTGGTTGCCGCCGCGGCCTTTGCGGCCGATTCCGCGGTGGTGATCATCCCTCTCCACGGCGTCGTGTCGGAGGCGCAATTCTTCTTCCTGCGCCGCGCGCTGAAGGAGGCGGAGTCGCGGCACGCGGGCGCGGTGGTGCTGGACATGGACACGTACGGCGGGGAACTCCAGGCCGCGGAGGAGATGTCCGACGCCCTGGCGAAAGCGGCCATGCCCACCATTGCTTATATAGACACGAACGCCGGTTCGGCGGGCGCGATCATCGCCCTCTCCACCAAACGTATCTATATGGCTCCGGTCAGCGCCATCGGCGCGGCGGCGCCCGTCGCGGGCGGCGGGGCGGAACTCCCCCCGACCATCAGCGAAAAGAGCGTCTCCTACTTTTCCGGGTATTCGCGGAGCATGGCCGAGAAGAACGGGCATAACCCGGAAGTCGCCGAAGCCTTCATCAACAAGGACAAGGAGGTCAAGATCGGCGGCGCGGTGATCCATCCCAAAGGCGCCGTCCTCACCCTCGGCGCGCAGGAAGCCGTGAAGCTTTACGACGGCAAACCGCTCCTCGCGGCGGGCATCGCCGATTCGCTGGATGACGTGTTGAAAATGGCCGGGTATTCCAAGGCGCGCGTCACCATCGAGCCCGCGGGGTTCGAGCGCCTCGCCTTCTGGGTCACGGAACTGGCGCCGATCTTCTTGCTCATAGGCATCGTCGGCGCGTACCTCGAAGTCAAAATGCACGGAACGCTGATCCCGGGAATCATAGCCGCCTTCGCCTTTCTCATCTTCTTCACGGGGCATTACGTCGCGGGCCTGGCGGGCTGGGAGACGGTGGTCTGCTTCATCATCGGCCTGGCCCTTGTAATCGGAGAACTGTTCCTGCATCCCGGCACGATCCTTCCCGGTTTGGCCGGGATTCTCCTCATCATCGGTTCGCTCCTCTGGGCGATGGTCGACCGCTACCCCGTCGATCCGCTCGTCCCCAGCGGCCACATGCTGGCCGTGCCGCTGCGCAACATGACCATAGCCATCGCCGCATCGGCGGCGGTCATCTTCATCCTGGGCAAATACCTGCCGCGGACATTCCTGTACCGGCGGCTGGTGCTGGGCGCCGCAAACTCCAGGGGGCCGTCGTTTTCCGGGCCGGACGCCCCTTCGCGGATCGCCCCCGGCGCGGAAGGCGTGGCCCGGACAATCCTGCGCCCGAGCGGCAAGGCCGAGTTTGGCGACAAGCTCGTCGATGTCATCACGCAGGGCGAATTCATCACCCCGAACACGCCGCTCCACGTCCTGACGGTGGAAGGCTCGCGCATCGTCGTCGAACAAAGGAAATAACCCATGGAAAAACCCGCGCCCGCGAATCACCCCGTCCACGACCTTATCCTCCGGCGCTGGAGTCCGCGCGCATTTGATGACAGGGAGGTGACGGACGGCGAGCTCCTCTCGCTGTTCGAAGCCGCGCGGTGGGCTCCTTCGTGTTTTAACGAGCAACCGTGGAGCTTCCTCGTCGCGACGAAAAAGGACGCGCGGGAATACGAACGGCTGCTCAGTTGCCTTGTCGAGTTCAACCAATCGTGGGCGAAGACCGCGCCCGTGCTGATGATCTCCATCGCGCACCTGCAATTCCAAAGGAACGCCAAGCCCAACCGCCACGGCGTGCATGACGTGGGCCTCGCGGTCGAGAACATGGTCCTCCAGGCGACCTCGATGGGCCTCTTCGTGCACCAGATGGCGGGGTTCGACGCGGACAAAGTGCGCGAATTGTACGGCGTGCCGGAAACGCACGAACCGGTCGCGGCCATCGCGCTCGGGCGCCCCGGCGACGCGGCAAAGCTGGAAAGCGAGAAAGCGCGGCAAGGCGAAACCGAACCGAGGGAACGCAAGCCGCTGGACGCCTTCGTCTTTACCGGAAGCTGGGGAAAGACCTCGCCTTTGGCGGAGGCGTGAAAATTCGCCGGCGGGAGCCGTTTTTTCCTCGCATCGCCTCTTGACGCCATGTGGCGGAACCCCCTACCATGCATTCCCCTAGGAGATACATTTGGACATAAAAGAAATCAGAGCCCTCATCGACCTGATGAAGAAGAACGACCTCTCGGTCTTCAAGATGGAAAAAGAGGGCTTCAAGATCACGTTGAAGCGGAACGAATTCGACGGCATCGTTCCCGCCCCGGCCCCTGCCGCCCCTGTTTACGCGAGCGCTCCCGCGCAGGCGGCGCCTCCGGCCGCGGCTTCCGCCCCGGCTGCCGCTCCCAAGGAAGCGGGTAAGGAGATCACCTCGCCCATGGTCGGGACGTTTTACCGCGCGCCTTCTCCCGAAGCGCCGGCTTACGCCGAGCCCGGCACGGAAGTCACCGAGGAAACGGTCGTCTGCATCATCGAAGCGATGAAGATGATGAACGAGATAAAGGCTGAAACCAAGGGCGTCATCGCCGAGGTTTTGGTCGAGAACGGGACGCCGGTGCAATTCGGCCAGGCGCTCTTCAGGCTCAGGTAACCGCGCGGGCGGACACCGCATGTTTAACAAAGTTCTGATCGCCAACCGGGGGGAAATCGCCCTCCGGATCATCCGCGCCTGCAAGGAACTGGGCATCCGCACACTCGCGGTTTATTCGGAGGCGGATGTCGATTCGCTCCACGTCCAGCTTGCCGACGAGGCCATCTGCATCGGCCCGGCGCCGAGCGCGAACAGTTATTTGAAGATCGACCGCATCATCAGCGCCGCCGAGGTCGGCGACGTGGACGCCATTCATCCCGGCTACGGCTTCCTCGCCGAAAACGCCCACTTCGCGGAAATCTGCGCCAGTTGCAACATCAAGTTCATCGGCCCGCCCGTGGCAGCCATCCGCGCCATGGGCGACAAAAATGTCGCCCGGTCCACCGCGCGCGACGCGGGCGTCCCGGTCACGCCCGGCAGCGACGGCATCGTCGAAACCGAAAAGGAGGCGTTGAAGATCGCCAAGAAGATCGGCTACCCGGTCATGATCAAAGCCGTGGCGGGCGGCGGCGGACGCGGGATGCGCCCCGCCCACAACGACGCGAGCCTCGTGCAAGGATTCCACGGCGCGCGCATGGAGGCGGAGAAGGCGTTCGGCAACGCGGGCGTCTATATCGAGAAGCTCATCGAAAACCCGCACCATACCGAGTTCCAGGTCATGGCGGACATGCACGGAACGGTCGTGCATCTTGGCGAGCGGGATTGCTCGATCCAGCGCCGCAACCAGAAGATCGTCGAGGAATGCCCTTCGCCGCTCATGACGGAAGCGCTGCGCAAGAAGATGGGGCAGGCGTCCGTGAAGCTGGCGGAAGCGGTCGCGTACGAAGGCGCGGGCACCCTGGAATTCCTGGTCGATGACAAGGGGAACTTCTACTTCATGGAGATGAACACCCGCATCCAGGTCGAGCACACCGTCACCGAGGAAGTGTACGGGTGCGACCTCGTGAAGGAACAAATCCGCATCGCCAACGGCGCGCCGATGTCCGGCTACATCAAGGCCGCCAAAGCGCGTTACCACGCCATCGAGTGCCGCATCAACGCCGAGGACCCCTTCAACAACTTCCAGCCGAACCCCGGCAAGATCGACCTCTACTACGCCCCCGGCGGGCGCGGCGTGCGAATCGACTCGCACGCCTACGCGGGCTACTCCGTCCCGCCGCATTACGATTCGATGATCGCCAAGCTCATCACCATCGGCTCGACCCGGGCCAACGCCATCAGCAGGATGACGCGGGCGCTCTCCGAATACATGGTCACCGGCATCAAGACGACCATCCCGTTCCAGGAAGCCATCATGCGCAACCCCGATTTCCTGCGCGGCAAGTATAACACCGGTTTTGTGGAGAGCGTCATCACGTCCCGCGCCGCCGAGTTCAACCGTTGAGAGCGCCGGGCCAATGCCGGCTGTACGGCATTCTCGACCTCGGCTATGTCTATGTGAATGACGCGGCGCGCATCGCCTCGCGGATGCTCGAAGGCGGCGTCGACATCCTGCAACTGCGGGCGAAGGGACGCCCTGCCGGCGAGATTCTGGACATAGCCGGCGCGCTCCTCTCGATGACCGCCGAGGCGGGCGTTCCGCTCATCCTGAACGATTTTCCCGAACTCGTCGCGCCGTCCCACGCGAGCGGGGCGCACATCGGCCAGGATGACGGAAGCATCGCGCGGGCGAGAAGGTTGGCGGGCGAGGGCAGCCTCATTGGCAGATCGACCCACAGCCTGGAACAGGCGGTCGCCGCGCAGCAGGAAGGCGCGGACTACATCGGGTTCGGCCCGCTGTTCGCCACCCCCACCAAGCCCGATTACGCCCCCATCGGCCTCGACATGATTCGGCGCGTCCACGAGTTGGTGCGCCTTCCGATCTTCTGCATCGGCGGCGTCAAGCTGGAGAACCTGGAGCAAGTCGTCGCCGCCGGAGCCGCGCGGGTCGTCATCGTCTCGGGGATTTTGAAGGCGGACGACATCGTCACTTACTCGCGGAACGCGAAGAAAATCCTTTTAACCCACGCCGGCGGTTGATAAGAGCCTGATTCCCTATGTCCGTCCTTGTTGTTGGTTCCATCGGCCTCGATACAGTCAAAACCCCCGTCGAGGAGCATGCGGACCTGCTGGGCGGCTCGGCCTCTTACGCGGCGGTCAGCGCCAGCTTCTTTACCGGCGTCAACCTTATCGGCATCGTCGGCACGGATTTTCCGACCCGGCACGTCGAGTACCTCAAGTCGCGGCGCATCGACATCGAGGGCCTCCAGATCGTCCCCGGCAAGACCTTCCGCTGGTCCGGCGAATACGAGTGGGACTTGAACACCCGCCGCACCCGCAGCGTGGAATTGAACGTCTTCGAGCACTTCAGCCCGCATCTTCCCAAGGCCGGCGCCGCCATCCCGTACGTCCTGCTGGCGAACATCGCCCCCGCGCTCCAGAGCCACGTTCTCGACCAGATGTCCCAGCCGCGCTTCATCATCGCCGACACGATGGACTTGTGGATTGACATCGCCCGCGAGCCGCTGCTGGCGTTGCTCGCCCGGGTCGATCTTCTCATCCTCAACGACGGCGAGGCCCGGCAACTCACGGGCGAAACCAGCCTCGTGAAAGCGGGAGGCAGGATTCGCAAGCTCGGCCCGAAATACGTCGCGATCAAAAAAGGCGAGCACGGCTGCCTCCTTTTCGGCGAGAGCGCCTTCTTCAGTTGCGGCGCGTATCCGCTGGAAGACATCCACGACCCCACGGGCGCGGGCGACACGTTCGCGGGCGGCCTGGCGGGTTATCTCGCCAGCCTCAATCAGAGCGCCGTCACCTTCGAGCAACTAAGAAAAGCCGTCGTCTATGGCAGCGTCATGGCCAGCTTCAACGTCGAGTCCTTCAGCCTCGAGCGCCTGCGGACCCTGACCCAGCAGGACATCGAGGACCGCTACCGGATGTTCAAGCTGATGAGCCACTTCGAAGAATTGCGGTAAGCCGATGCGCCAGGGTGCGTTCTACCGCTTCGCGAGGATCCTCGCGCGAACGGTCTATCGCGTCACCGTCCACGGACTCGGGAATCTGCCGGAGGGCGGCTTTCTCCTGCTGCCGAACCATGTCACCTGGGTTGACGCCATCGTCCTGCAACTCGCGTGTCCGCGCCCGATCCGCTTCGTCGTTTACGATACGATCTATAAACAGCGGCTGCTTAATCCGCTCTTCCGCCTTCTCGACGCGATTCCCATCTCGCCCCGGCATTCCAAAGACGCCGTCCGCGAAGCCGCCGAACGCATCCGGGCGGGCGAGATCGTCTGCATCTTTCCGGAAGGGGAGCTTTCGCGCACGGGCATCCTCCTTCGTTTAAAACGCGGCTTCGAATTGATAGCCCGTTCCGCGGATGCTCCCGTCGTCCCCGTATGGCTCGACCAACTCTGGGGTTCCATCTTCTCTTTCTATGGCGGCAGGTATTTCAATAAAATCCCGCGCCATCTGCCGTACCCCGTCACAGTGGCCTTCGGCGCGCCGCTCGCGCCGGGCGAAGCAGTCGTCGAAACCTTGCGCGAAAGACTCCTGGAACTTGGCGAGTTCTGCTACCAGCAGCGCCCCATCCTGCAAGGGCATCTGGCGGAAGCGTGCCTGCGCGGCCTCAAGCACCGGCAATTTGAAACCCACGTCATCGACGGCATGGATGAAAGCCGGCTCTCGCGCGGCTCGCTGCTTGCCGCGGGCATCGCCCTCGCGCTGCATCTAAAGAAGATCGCGCCGGACGAAAAACGCATCGGCGTCGTCCTGCCCGCTGGCAAAGGCGGCATGCTGGCGAACCTGGCCCTCATGCTTGCGGGCAAGACGCCGGTGAACCTGAACTTCACCGCCGGCCGCGCCTCGCTGGAAGGCGCCATCCGCATCGCGGGCCTGCGGCGCGTCCTCACCGCGGGGCCGATGGAAAAGAGGCTTCAGGATTTCCCCTGGCCCGAGCACCGGCTCCTGCTCGAAAAATTAATCCCCGCCTTGCGCTCGCAAATGATCTTCTGGCGGGTGTTGGTCCTCCTGCTCCCGTGGCGTCTGCTCGCGAAAGCCGCGGGCATTCCCGTGCGCGGCGACCGGGAGGAAGCCGTGCTCCTCTTCACCAGCGGCAGCGCGGGCGAGCCGAAAGGCGTCGTCCTGAGCCATCGCAACATCCTCGCCAACGTCTCGCAATTCTCGCTCATGCTCAGCCTCACGCGCGAGGACGCCGTCCTTGCTTCGCTGCCGTTCTTCCACAGCTTTGGCTGCACCGTCACCCTCTGGTATCCGTTCGTGGAGGGCGTCCGCGTCGTCACGTATCCCAATCCGCTCGAAGTCACAAAGACGGCCGAACTCATCGAGCGGCACAAGATAACCCTGCTTCTCGCCGCGCCCACCTTCCTGCGCGGCTATCTGCGCAAGGCGACCAAGGAACAACTGGAATCCCTGAATCTCATCGTCACCGGCGCCGAGAAACTGCCCAAGGAATTGCGCGAAGCCTTCCACGAGCGGTTCGACAAGAAAGTCATGGAAGGGTACGGCCTCACCGAGACGGCTCCCGTCGTCAGCGTCAACCTCCCCGAGCCGCGCAGCCGCCCCGGCGACAACGTGCAATCCTCCAGCCGCGACGGCTCCGCGGGCAAGCTGGCGCCAGGCGTCGCCGCGCAGATCCGCGACCCCGAGTCGGGCGGCCGCCTTTCGCTCCACCAAACGGGCATGCTCTGGCTGCGCGGCCCGAATATATTCGAAGGCTACCTCGGCGACCCGGAGCGGACCGCCGGCGTCCTCATCGACGGCTGGTTCAAGACCGGCGACCTCGGCCGGTTCGACGAGGACGGCTTCCTCTACATCGAAGGCCGCATCAGCCGCTTCTCGAAGATCGGCGGCGAAATGGTGCCGCACCAAACCCTGGAAGCCGCCATTTACAAAACCTTGGGGCACGGCTCCGACGAGGAGCGGACGATCGTCATCATGGGCGTCCCGGATGAATCGAAGGGCGAAGCCATCCTCCTTCTGAGCGCCGTCGACCTCGACCTCGCGGCCCTGCGTTCCAAGCTCCTGGCAGACGGCATCCCCAGCCTCTGGATTCCAAAGAAAGTCGTCCGCATCGACGCCATCCCGCTCCTCGCCTCCGGCAAGCTCGACCTCGGGCGTTGCGCAAAACTCGCCTCCGGCTTGCCGAACGCCGCGAATTAGGAGACACTTTTCAGACGGATACCCCGTGGTGTAACGGTAACACAGCGCCCTTTGGAGGCGTTATTCATGGTTCGAATCCATGCGGGGTAGCTTTTTTTAAATGACGACGGAAGAGCAAATGGAGGTGGCGCGCCGCTGGTATCTCGAGATACTGAGCGGTCCCGTGGGCGACGACACCGCTGTCCGCCGTTCGTCTTCCGCCCCGACCATAGACCAGGTGTTCGCCGCCGATTACACCAACCACGTCATGCCCGCCCCGAAGGATGGATGGAAGAGCGGCATCGCGGGAGCGCGCCAGGTCTTGAAGACATACCGGAGTTCATTCCCGGATTTAAAGGTGGAGATCGAGCGGCAATGGGTGGAGGACGGCAAGGTTTACACCCGTTACCAGGTTTCCGGGTCGCATACCGGCAAGACTTTTTTCGGAGTCAGCGCGAATGGAAAACACTACAGCGTCTCGGGCCTCGGGATCGACCGCATCGAGAACGGGAAAATCGTTTCGAGCTGGGGCAGTTGGGATATGCAAAGCCTGATCGAGCAGATGAACGTTCCCAAGGACTCCGCCGAGATCACCTGATCTCCGCAAAGCGGGAATTGGAGTTGCGCGCGGCCTCGCGCGGGAGCATCCTGCCGCGCCGATGGCCACCGAAAAGGAAGTCCAGGATTTCCTCCATGCGCTCGAAGAGGGCGCATGGGCGCCTTGGGTGCGGTGGGCGGTGGCGCTGGCGGCGGTTGCCACCCTGGTTGTCGTCATGATGACCCGGTTCATCGGCCTTTCGGCGCCGGAAGGCATGGAACAGGCCGCGATAGCCCGCGAGATCGCCCGGGGTGACGGCTTCTCCACCAAGACGATAAGGCCGATGGCGCTCTGGCAGCTCAAGCAGTATCCCGCGGGAAACATCCCCGATACGTTCCACGCCCCGCTCAACCCGTGGCTGAATTCGCTGTTCCTGCGCCTCCGCTCCAAGGATTGGAAGATAACGCCGGCGACCAATGTCTATGCGCCGGACAAGGTGATAGCGGAGGTCGCGATAGGGCTTTTCCTGCTGTCGGCCGGCATCAACTATCTCACGGCAAGGCGGCTCTTTGACGCCCGCCTGGCGGCGATCGGGCTGGGCCTCATCCTTCTCTGCGACAGCTTTTGGCAATACGCGTTTTCCGGCCTGCCGCAGATGTTGATGCTCTTCCTTTTCAGCGCCGCCGTTCATGCCCTGACACGGGAGGGAATCCTATGGACGGCGGCGGCGGGCGTGTTCTTCGGGCTCCTAGCGCTCGCCCACGGGCTGACGATCTGGATTTTCGCCGGCGCGCTGGTTTACGCGTGCTTCGCCTTCGGCGTCCGGCGCGCGCTTCCGATGCTGGGCCTGTTTGTTCTCTTGTATGCGCCGTGGCTCGTTCGCGACCATCGCGTCTGCGGCGATGCGTTTGGCCTCGGCATTTACGCCTGCCTCGACGGCGTCGTCCATTCCGGCAGTGCGTGGATGCGGTCGCCCACGCCGTTGTTTGACGCTGTGGGCCCGGGCGCATTCCTTTATAAATTCAGGACGCAGGCCGCCTCTCAATTCGACGGCATGTACGGCCTGCTCGGTGGGAGCCTTGCCGCGCCGCTCTTTTTTCCCGCGCTGCTCCATCCCTTCAAGCGGGCTTCCCTCGCTTCGTTGCGCTGGGGCTTGCTCCTCATGGGGCTGGGAGCGTTCCTTGGAATGTGTTTTTTCGGCCTCGGGGACGCGGAGAGTCCAGATCCAAACAGCCCGAACAATCTCTACATCCTCTTCACGCCGATGATGATCTGCTACGGCCTGGCCTTTCTTCTCGCGCTCTGGAACCGCCTGGAAAACGGCTTCCTGCTGGTGCGCATCGGGCTTCTCTCCCTCCTCTACGCCGTGTCGGCGATCCCGCTGCTGAACGGCCTGCTGAAGTCGCAGGGGCGTTTTCACTGGCCGCCTTATGTTCCGCCGGTCATCGCCCTCATCAACGGCTGGACGAATGAAAAGGAGATCGTTTGCTCGGACATGCCCTGGGCGGTCGCCTGGTATGCGGATCGCAAATGCCTCTGGCTGCCTTCAACGATGAAGCAGTTCCTGCAAATAAGCGATTACGCGGAGCTCGGTTCTCCCCTCGTGGGACTCTTCCTGACCCCGGTGACGGGAAACGGCCGCCTCCAGGGCGACATCCTCTCCGGAGAATACGCGGATTGGGCCCGCATCATCCTGGGAGCGCCGCCGCCGGCCAGATTCCCGCTGCAATACCCGCAAGTCTTTTTCGTCCGCAACCAATGCATCTACCTCAGCGACTGGCCGCGGTGGAAATCCGCGCGTTGATAGAGCGCCTTTTTTCTTTACAGCGCCGTCGCGGAGGAGCAAGAATTTGCCTGTATGGGTCTTCTACAGGAGTTCAAAACATTTATCAGCCGCGGCAACGTCGTGGACCTGGCGGTCGGCGTAATAATCGGCGGCGCTTTCGGCAAGATCGTTTCCTCCCTCGTCGCGGATATCCTTATGCCGCCTATCGGCCTCGCGACGGGCGGGGTAAACTTCACCGATTTGAAATTCAACATCGGAGCGCAGGCCGGCAAGCCGGTCTTCCTGAACTACGGAAATTTTATCCAGAACACCATCGACTTCCTCATCATCGCCGCGGCGATATTCATGATCGTGAAGCTCGTAAACGCCTTCAAGAAAAAGGAGGAAGTCGCGCCCACCGCGCCCCCCCCGCCGGATATCGTGCTGCTGACGGAAATACGCGATCTGCTCGCCACCCGCAAGCCGCCGGGCGTTGAAGGCGGTATCTAAAATGCTTTCCGGAAAGGGGAAACACGCCTCTTGCGCGCCTCTTAAGGAGTTCAGAAAAAAATGAAAAGAAGGGGTTGACACCTTTTGTTCGCCTGATACTTTCGCGCCTCGTTCCGGCTTATGATAAAAAAAACATCCTCTCTGTTCGCGTGGATATTCCTGGCGAGTTTCGCGGTCGTTCCGTCCGTCCTGGCGTGGGGGGACACGATCTTTTACGATTCGTCGCACGCCGTCTCCGTCACGGGCAACCCGTTCGTCAATTTTGGCCCCAAGTCTTACAAATTCCGTTATGACCCCCGCATGGTGCGCGCCGCCGAGATTGCCGCCATGCGCGCCCACGCCCATTCGACCCGTGAATGCTGGCGCTACGTGAAAACCGCGCTGGTCGAAGCGCAAGTCGTCACTTCCCGGCCCGGCAGCGAATACGCCAAGGAGGCCGGCTTCGAACTGCAGGCGCGGTATGGGTTCAGGGAGATCAACATCCAGAACCCGTTCGATGCGCCGGTGGGCGCCATCCTGGTCTATGGCGGCAGGGGCGCCGGCCATGTGGAAATCCGCACCGAGCAGGGCTTCGCGAGCGATTTCCTTTCGCCCGTCCCCTCCACCCGGCCTTTGCTGGGCGTCTACCTGAAGCCTTCGTAGATTGGCGCGTCTAATGCTGTAGGTATTCGCATGGTTGCGAATAATGAGCATCTGGCGGAGGAGCACGATCTGGAGCAGTTGGTCAATACGATCCGGCTGGGCATCGTGATCAAAGGCTTTTACCGCCTCTTCGATAACCGGCTGAACCTTATCTGCGAACGGCGCAAGGGGATGGACGCCTCCGAATGGACGGAAGCCGTCCAGGACTTTGCCAGGCGTCACGGCTGGCGGGCGCGGCTCGACGAAGCAGGTTCTCCGGTCGAGTTCCTTCTCGACAGGTAGCGCTACCCCGCCGCCGGGCGCATTTCCTGGTTGGCGAAGTAGCGCATCGAGCATTCCGGGCAGAGCTTGGCGGAAGGTTCGCCCAGTGAGTTCATGCGGAGGTACGAATCGATCTCCGTCCAATAGCCGTCCTTGCCGCGGATGCGTTTGCAACTCGTGCAAATGGGCAGGATGCCCTGCAGGTTCTTGACCTGGCGCCGTTCGGATTCCAGCTGGGACCGAACCACCGCCGCGCCATGCCAGATGAGGAGCATGTAGGCGAAACGCATCGACTCATTCCAAACGTGAATCCAATGGTGGGAATAGGGGTGCCGGGTGATGATGTCGACCCAGTGCCGCATGAACGCTATGACGAGGCTCAAAAAAAAGCCGGGCCATCTGCCGCAGTACCAGACCGTGAAAATGAGCGGCAGCGTGTAGAAGATCCCAAAACTCACCTCATAACCCGTTACGATATCCCCCCAGGCGATGAACACCGAGAGTGCCAGGAACTCCACGAACAGCGCGGTTCTGGACTGCTTCAGGAACGATGAAAAGATGGCCATTTGGGCGACCAAGACTTTCGCATGTCCGGGGATGTCTTACAAATCTTTTGATAAGCGGCGCCGGGTATTTTAATCGGACAAATTCGCTTCTCAACAAATCGCCTTGGGCGTAAGTTCACACCCCTATGGCCAAGACCGACGAGAAGCCCGCCGAAGACAAAGTGACGGCCGCGCGGAACAAGAACCTCGATCTTGCGATCCAGCAGATCGCGAAGGACTACGGCGAAGGGGCGATCATGCGCCTGGGGGATGACAACATCGTGAATGTCGAAGTTATCCCCACCGGAAATATCCTTATCGACCGCGCTCTGGGCGTGGGCGGTTTCCCGCGCGGGCGCGTCGTGGAAATCTACGGCCCCGAGTCCTCTGGAAAAACCACGCTTACGCTTACCGTCGTGGCGCAGGCGCAAAAAAGGGGCGGGCTCGCGGCGTTCATCGACGTGGAACACGCGCTCGACCCGCAATACGCCCGCAAACTCGGCGTAAATCTCGACGATCTGCTCGTCTCGCAACCGAGTTCGGGCGAGGAAGCGCTGCGCATCTGCGAGACCCTCGTCCGCTCCAATGCGCTCGATGTCATCGTCATCGATTCCGTGGCGGCGCTCGTGACGAAAGCCGAACTGGAAGGCGAGATCGGCGACACCACCGTCGGCGCGCAGGCGCGTCTCATGAGCGCCGCGCTGCGCAAGCTGACGGCCCTCATCGCCAAAGCCCGCACCACGTGCATTTTCACCAACCAGATACGGGAAAAGATCGGCGTCATGTTCGGCAACCCCGAGACCACGCCGGGCGGCAAGGCGCTCAAATTCTACGCCAGCGTCCGCATCGACATCCGGCGGATCGGCGCCATCAAACAGACCGACGGCGTCGTGGTCGGCAACCGCACGAAGATCAAGGTCGTCAAGAACAAGGTCGCCCCGCCTTTCACCGAGGCCGAGTTCGATATTCTTTACAATGAAGGCATCTCCGCCACCGGTTCGCTGCTCGACCTGGCGCTGGAAAAGAACGTGCTGGAAAAACGCGGCTCCTGGATCAGCTTCAAAGGCGCGCAACTCGCCCAAGGCCGGGACGCCGTGAAAGACCTCCTGAAAAACGACCGCGCCCTCTACGAGGAAGTGGAAGGCGCCCTCGCCGCCGCGCTCGCGGCGGCCAAGTAGCCTTGTTCTCCTCCGCCGAAATCCGGAAGTCCTTCCTCGATTTTTTTCGGGAAAAAGGGCACGCCATCGTCCCGTCGGCCAGCCTGCTGCCGGGGTCGCCGAACCTCCTTTTCACGAATGCGGGCATGAACCAGTTCGTGCCGTATTTCCTCGGCGCGGAAAAGCCCCCCTTCACGCGCGCCGCCGACACGCAGAAATGCATCCGGGCCGGCGGCAAGCACAACGACCTGGACGAAGTCGGCCTCGACACCTACCACCACACCTTTTTCGAGATGCTCGGCAACTGGAGCTTCGGCGACTACTTCAAAGCCGAAGCCATCGCCTGGGCGTGGGAGCTTCTCACCGCGCGCTGGAAATTCCCCGCGCACCGGCTCTACGCCACCGTCTACAAGCCCGGCCCCGGCGATCCGGGCGACTTCGACCAGGAGGCCTTCGACCATTGGGCCGCGTGCTTCCGCGCCGCCGGGCTCGACCCCGCCAAACACATCGTCAACGGCTCGAAGAAGGACAATTTCTGGATGATGGGCGAGACCGGCCCTTGCGGCCCGTGCTCGGAAGTCCACGTCGACCTCACCCCGCGGGCCGATTCCGCCGGCGCGCTGGTGAACGCGGGCGACGCGCGGTGCATCGAATTCTGGAACCTCGTCTTCATCCAGTTCAACGCGAACGCCGACGGCAGCTTCTCCCCGCTGCCCGCGCGGCACGTCGATACCGGCATGGGGTTTGAACGCGTGGCGGGCATCATCCAATGCACCGACCACTTCGCGGACTTTTCCCGCCCCGTCTCGAATTATGATACGGACATCTTCCGCCCCATCTTCGGGCGCCTGGAAGAACTCAGCGGGAAAAAATACGGCGGCGCCCTTGCCGACCCGGCGGATATCGCCTTCCGCGTCATCGCGGATCACATCCGCACGCTCATCTTCGCAATCGGCGACGGCATCCTCCCCGGCAACACGGACCGCGAATACGTCGTGCGGCGCATCCTGCGGCGGGCCGTCCGCTTCGGGCGAGTTCTTGGTTTCGAGGGTGAAACGCTCCTGCCCGGGATCATCGACCCGGTCATCGACGCGTTCGGCCCCGTCTTCCCGGAAGTGGAGCGGAACCGCCGGAAAATCCACGACGTCCTCCAGACCGAGGAACAGAACTTCAACCACACCTTGGACAAAGGCCTGGAACTGTTCCAGACCGAGAGAAAACGGCTCGCCCCCGAGTCCAAGGAATTTCCCTCCGCCGCCGCGTTCAAGCTGTACGACACCTACGGCTTCCCCGTCGACCTCACGGAACTGATGGCGCGGGAAGCGGGCCTTTCCCTCGATCTTGCGGCCGTCTCCGGCCTCATGGAGCAGCAGCGGCAGCGCGCCCGCGCGGCGCAGAGAAAGGATATCGTCGCCGCCGAGAAAAACCTTTCGAACGTCGAGACCGAATTTGTCGGCTTCGAGAAAGACGAAGCGGAGACGCGCATCGTCGCCACACTCGCGAGGGGCGAAGACCATTTCGCCGCCGTGGAGCGCTCCCCTTTCTACGCCGAGATGGGCGGCCAGGTCGGCGATACCGGCGTGCTCCTCGTCGAGGAGGAGAAGATACCCGTCACCGACACCATCCGCCTCGGCCCCACGTTTTACTTGAAGCTTGGCCGTCCCCTCGACCCGTCGGCCGCCGCCGCGTTCGCCTCCGTCGACCAGCCGCGCCGCCGCGCCATCGAGGCGCACCATACCGCAACCCATCTCCTGCACGGTGAACTCCACGCCTTGCTCGGCCCCGGCGTCTCGCAAAAAGGCTCCTACGTCGGCCCGGACCGCCTCCGGTTCGACTTCAACAGCGCCGCGCTCTCCCCTGCTCAGCTTGAAACCGTCGAGCACGAGATAAACCGCAAGATCATCGCGAACGCCCCCGTCTCGTGGATCGAAATCCCCTACGCCGAAGCAAGCAGGCGTGCGGACATCATGCAATTCTTCGGCGAAAAATACGGGGAGCAAGTCCGCGTCGTCCAGATCGGCGGAACGCCCGGCGCGCTGGACGGCTACTCGATGGAACTTTGCGGCGGCACGCACGTCCGCGCCACCGGGCAGTTGGGCGTCTTCAACATCATGAGCGAGGGCGCCATCGCCGCGGGCATCCGCCGGATTGAAGCCGTCTGCGGCCTCGCGGCCATCGAGCACATCAAGCGCCGCCTCGCCGAGCAGACACAGCGCGCGCACGACCTCGAGGCCAGGCTGGCCGAAGCCGGCAAAACCCTGGAGCGGGAACGCGCGGCCTCCCTTCACCGCCAGGCGAGCGCCCTGGGCGCGACACTGTTGCAACAGGTCGACGAAACCGCCTCTCCCAAACGGCTCATCAAAAACGTGGGCCACGCCGGCGCCGATCTCCTGCAAGCCATCCTCGATGAATTGAAGAAAAGGCAATTTCTTGGCGTAATCATTCTCGCCGGCGTGTCCGAAGAACGGGTCAACCTGGCGATCTCCGTCGACCCGTCTCTGACCGCGAAGATCAGCGCCGGCAAGCTCATGCAACAGATCGCGCCGGTTGTCGGCGGCAAAGGCGGGGGCAAACCGGAATCCGCGCGCGGCGCGGGCAAGGACATCGACAAAGTCAACGAAGCCCTGCGCCTCGCCGGAACTTTATTTTAAAGCGGACAACCATTCCCGACTGCGGCGAATAACCAGCCGCCCGGAGCGGCGCCATGGTCGCTGGCTACGGGAAATGACTGGCCTTGATCTGACGCAGGCGCCCGGCTTCGGGGTGCTGGCTGCCCAAAACCTGCTGGACGAAATCGGATTTCAGATGGATCGCTGGCCCACGGAGAAGCACTTCGCCTCATGGCGCGTTCCAACTAGCCGGCGACGATATTCACCAGCTTGCCGGGCACTACGATGACCTTGCGGACCGTCTTGCCGCCGAGGTGTTCGCGCACTTTCGGCGTTTCCAGCGCCAGGTTTTCCACTTCCGCGTTCGAAGCGTCTTTTTTGACGATCATGCGTTCGCGGACTTTTCCGTTCACCTGGACGACGAGTTCCACTTCGTCCTCGACGAGGTAATCCTCGTTGCAGACGGGCCACTTCGCGTCCGCGCATAATCCCTCAAAGCCGAGCACGGCCCAAAGTTCCTCCGTGAGATGCGGGGCGAACGGGTTGAGCAACTGGAGGAGGATGCGCAGGCAGGCGGCGGGGCGCTCCGGCGCGTTGGTGAGCGCGTTGACGAAGATCATCATCTGCGCGATGGCGGTGTTGAAGGAGAGAGCCTCGATGTCTTCCGTGACCTTCTTTATGGAAGCATGAGCCGCCTTTAGAAGCGCCTTGCCGGGCGCGGCCTCGCTGACCGCGGCCGAGCGCACCCAGGCGCCTTCCTGGTTTTCTTCCATGACCAGCCGCCACACGCGGGCCAGGAAACGCGAGACGCCTTCGACGCCCGTTATGCTCCACGGTTTCATCTGTTCGAGCGGCCCCATGAACATCTCGTAGAGGCGGAAGGAATCCGCGCCGTATTGCGCGATGACGTCGTCGGGGTTCACGACATTGCCGCGCGCCTTGGACATCTTCTGGCCGTCCTCGCCGAGGATGATGCCCTGGTTTACCAGCTTCTGGAACGGCTCCGGCTTCGAGACGTGTCCGAGATCGAACAGCACCTTGTGCCAGAATCGCGCGTAGAGGAGATGCAGCACGGCGTGCTCCGTGCCGCCGATGTAGAGATCGACCCCGCCCGGTTTTCCGTTTTCCGCGCCCATCCAGTAGCGCTCGGCTTCCTCGCCGGCGGGGCGCTTGGCGTTTTGCGGATCGCAGAAGCGCAGGTAATACCAGCACGAGCCCGCCCATTGCGGCATCGTGTTCGTCTCGCGCAAGGCGCCTTCGTCGTAGCGCAGCCATTCCTTCGCCTTTGCGAGCGGCGGTTCACCGGAGCCGGTCGGCTTGAAGTCCTCAAGTTCCGGCGGCGTCAGCGGCAATTCGGTTTCGGGCAACGCTTCATGCCGTTCCCCGCGCCACGCGACGGGAAACGGTTCGCCCCAGTAGCGCTGGCGGGAGAACAGCCAATCCCGCAACTTGTAGTTGACGGTCTTTTTGCCGAACCCGTGCTCCTCCAGCCATGCGGTGATTTTCGTTTTCGCCTCGGCGGTCGGCAGTCCGTCAATGAGCGGGGAATTGATCGCCACCCCTTCGCCGGAAAAACATTCCGCCGCATCCGGGCCCGGGCCGCGGACGACCTGCCTGATCTCCAGGCCGAATTTCCCGGCAAATTCGTAATCCCGCTCGTCGTGGGCCGGGACGGCCATTATCGCCCCGGCGCCGTAGCCCATGAGAACATAGTCGGCGACCCAGATGGGGATGCGGTCGCCGTTGACCGGGTTCACGGCGTACGCGCCGGTAAAGACGCCGCTCTTCTCCTTCGCCAGATCGGTGCGCTCCAGGTCCGACTTTGACGCCACGCGGCCTCGATACGCTTCCACGTTCTCGCGCTCTGCCGCGAGGAGGTCCACCAGCGGATTCTCCGGCGCGAGGACCACGTACGTCACTCCGAAAAGCGTATCCGGCCTCGTCGTAAAGACGGTGATGGACTCCTCCTTTCCCGCGACTTTGAAGGCCACTTCCGCGCCCTCGCTGCGGCCGATCCAGTTGCGTTGCAGAGTCTTGATCGACTCCGGCCAGTCGAGGCCGTCGAGCTCTTCGATCAAGCGGTCCGCGTACGCGGTGATGCGGAGTTTCCATTGCCGCATCGGGCGGCGGACGACGGGGAAGCCGCCCACCTCGCTCTTCCCGTCGATGACTTCTTCATTGGCCAGCACCGTACCGAGGCCCGGGCACCAATTCACCGGCGCTTCGGAAACATAGGCCAGCCGGTGGGAATCGGCGGACGCCGCGCTCTCCGCGGGCAGCTCCGCTATCGGCCGCGCCCGCCGTGTCTCGGGATCGAACCACGCGTTATAAATCTGGAGGAAAATCCACTGCGTCCATTTGTAATAACCGGGGTCCGTGGTGTTGATCTCGCGGCTCCAGTCGTACGCGAAGCCGATCTTTTTCAACTGCGTCTTGAACCGCGCGACGTTCTCCCGCGTGGTGATCGCGGGGTGCTGTCCCGTCTTGATCGCGTATTGCTCCGCGGGCAGGCCGAAAGCGTCCCACCCCATCGGGTGCAGGACATTGAAGCCCAGCGCGCGCTTGTAGCGGGCGACGATATCCGTGGCGGTATACCCTTCGGGATGCCCCACGTGCAACCCCGCGCCGCTCGGGTAAGGGAACATATCGAGCACATAATATTTCGGCCTTGCGGGGTTGAACCCGGGCTCGCCGGGGTTCGGGATGGCAAAGGTGGAATTCGCCTCCCAAAACGCCTGCCACTTAGCCTCGATGGCGTCGAAGGGGTACGGTTTGCGCGTGTCGCTCATGCAGGGTTTGCGAAAAAGGAGAACTTTAACCGTGAACCCAGGGAGTGTCCATCATCCCAACAAGGCGGAGAACTTGATGTCGCTCATCGGGACAGGATGAGGCCGTATCCGGTCAATCATGCGATGCAGGTTGCTTGCTTTCCTTTGCCCACGGGCGGTGTGCGCCCGCCGCTTGGAACAAAAAATGCAGCAAATGCAAGCATGTTACGTGCTAAAAGTGCAAAAATTGACTTTTTATCTCAATTTGTGTCCATTTTACTCCCGAAAGACGTATTTCCGTTGGACGTCTCACCGGTTTTGCATAAATTGCTGCCCCGGGGGAAAAGAATGAAACGAACATGCCGCCACACCCAATTGTCGATTTCGAAGCCGTCCGGGAGAATGCTCTGAAAGATGGCATTCACCTGTCGGAGATTTCCATCGTCTACGAGAGCCTCACCCCGGAAGAGCTGACCATCATGAATCAAGCGGGCTTGGTCGCCCATGGCGAGACCATGAATGTGATCGGACGTTTCGGCGTTGACGGCCAGGTGTTGTTCCCCGAGAAAGCTACAGCCGTCCCTTGCCTGTCGGGCGGATAGATCCCATTTTATATGGACATCCACAAATGCAGTCATTTTTTGCGGGCGATCGTGCTGCGCGCCGAGCAGCGACTGGAAAGGGCGCAGCGGAGAACGCCCCTGTCTGAACTCTGGCATCGAGTTAAGGATGCGGCGCCGGTCAGATCATTCTCCCAAGCCATCGCTTCGGAATTCGGGCTCATTGCCGAGATTAAGGTCAAATCTCCAAGCGCCGGGGATATGATCAAAAGCAACGTCACTCTGGCGCCGAAGGCTTACACCGATAGCCCGATTGTGAAGGCCATCTCCGTGCTGACGAACGTGGATGATTTCGGCATGGGGATAGACCGGCTTCGTCGCATACGAAAACAAACATCAAAGCCCTTGCTGAGAAAGGACTTCTTATTCTCGGAATATCATGTGGTCGAGGCCCGGGCGAACGGCGCAGACGCGATCTTGCTGATGGCAAATATTTTGAGCGCGAACGAGCTGGCGGAATTGGGCGACCTAGCGGCGCATTTGGGTATGGAAGTCCTGTTTGAGTCGCACCAAGCCTCCGAGGTCGAGAAAATCCCGCATTGGGCCCAGATTTACGGCATCAACTGCAGGAAGCTTGATTCCTCGAACCCGTTCCACCGCTATTGCGGGTCAAGGCTGCTGCGTCGTATCGGATTGTTCAGAGATTTGAGCATCCAGAATCAACCGCTGGCCTTGATCAACCGATTGCCGCCGCACGCGATCAAGGTGGCCGAGAGCGGCATGACTCCGGACACCATAGCTAACGTGAAAAAACTGGGTTACAACTCTGCTCTTGTCGGAAACTCGCTCCTTCTCGCCAGCATGGGAGTCGTTGGCATGCTTCAGCAGTTCGAACGCGCTTTGGAAACGCGCCGCTTTGAATGCGACGAATCATCGGATTCACGCCTCGCTCTGCGCAGCGCCATGCTGCGCGCCCATTAGCTCCGGTATCCTTTTACCACAAGGCTTTCGTTTGTTCCGTGAATCGGGCGACTGTTCCCCTGATTGCCGCGTAATTTACAGCATCGACGATTCGGGCCGCCTAATAGACATTTCGGCTGTTCGCCGCAGGCGAGATGCCTATCGCGATCTTTAGAGACAAAAATTCTATGTTCTGGTGTGACCGGCTGGTCGAAAATATTTCCGCGCCGCAGACGATCAATGACTCGAAGACGCCGTCCGGGCGCGCTCACGTCGGCGCCCTCCGCGGGCCGTTGATCCACGACGCCATCTTTCGCACGCTGAAGGCCAGGGGCGTGCCGGTGCGTTATCTCTTCGGGTGCGACGATTACGACCCCGTGGATGAAATCCCTTACGGCCAGGCGGAGCACTTCGAGAAATACCTCGGCGCGCCGCTCTGCAATGTCCCGCCGCCACCGGGTTCCGGCGCGACGGACATGGCGGAGCATTACATCGCGGAGTTCTGGGCGGTATTCGCGGAGCTGGGGATACAGCCCGAATTTTACCGGATGCGCGACATTTATCGCGCGGGGAAGTTCAACGAGGCCATCGACGTCATCCTGCGCCATGCGGATGTCGTCCGCCGGATTTACAGGGAGGTGAGCGGTTCGGAGCGTTCCGAGCGGTGGCATCCCTTCCAGGTCGTCTGCGAGAATTGCGGGCGCATCGGCACGACGGAGGTGACGGCTTACGACGGCAGGGAAGCAACCTACGAGTGCCGCGCCGATCTCGTGAAATGGGCGCGCGGCTGCGGCCACAAGGGCGCCGTGTCGCCGTTTGACGGCAGGGGCAAGCTCCCCTGGAAGCTCGAGTGGTGCGCCAAGTGGCTCACGTTTCCCGTGACGATGGAGGGCGCGGGCCGCGACCACAGCAGCAAGGGCGGTTCGCGCGATGTCGCCACCGCGTGCCTGCGCGCGATCTTCAAGAAAGAGCCGCCGATGAATTGCCCCTACGATTTCTTCCTCGTGGGCGGCGCGAAGATGAGTTCTTCCAAGGGCATCGGCGTGACCTCGCGCCAGATGGCCGACTTCCTGCCGCCGGAAATATTGCGCTTCCTGCTGATCCGCCCGCTGCCGAAGCAGACGGTGAATTTCGAGCCGACCGAGACGCACATCGTGAAGCTCTTCAACGAGTTCGACCGCTGCCACCACCGCTATTTCCACGACTCGAATGTATCGGAGGACGAAAAGCGCGTTTACGAACTCTCCCGCGTCGCGCCGGAACCGGAGCATTGGACGGCGGACTTCCAGCTCGTGACCGCGCTCATCCAGATGCCGCACTTGAATGCCGCGGCGGAATTGGAAAAGCGCAAAGGCGCGCCGTTCACGGAATTGGACAAGCGGCATCTCGATCTTCGCATCCGCGCCGCGCGGTACTGGCTGGAGAATTACGCGACGGAGGAAGAAAAGACGCGCCTCCAGGAGACTCTGCCCGCGCGCGCGGAGGAACTGTCGGCTGCGCAACGCGGGTTCCTGCACATCTTCGCGAAGCTCCTTGCCGGCGTCGAATGGAAGGAAGCCGCTCTCCAGGTGTGCGTCTTCGATGCGGCGCGCCTGACGCCCATCTCTCAGCCCGAGGCGTTCAAGGCGATCTACCGGGTGTTGCTTGACCGCGACTCGGGGCCGAAAGCGGGCAATCTGCTTTCCTTCCTGGATCGCGATTTCGTGGCGAGGCGCTGCGCCGAACCGCCGCTGGATGAACGCGCTTTTTGGGAGGAGACAGCCATCAGCAGGGAGGCTTGCGACCAATGGCTGGCAAGAGAAAAGCCCGCCTCGATAACGAGGCGCGTTGAGCCCGGACGCGGCGTGGAAATCCTGGCGACGATGCCGGACGGCAAGGTCCACTGTCGCCGCGCGCCGGAGTGAAACGCCTCCGCATAAACTCCGCCGCGCTGGTTGCCGCCGGCATCCTCCTTAGCAGGATCGCCGGTCTGTTGCGGGAGAGCGTCTTCGCGCATTTCTTCGGCAACTCGGAAGCGGCGGGCGCTTTCCGGGCCGCGCTGAGGATTCCCAATTTCCTCCAGAATCTCCTTGGCGAGGGCGTCCTTTCCGCCTCGTTCATCCCGGTCTATTCGCGCCTGCTTGCCGAGGGGAGGACCGAACTCGCGGGCCGGGTCGCGGGCATCGTGGCGAGCGTGCTGGCCCTTTCAGTCGGCATCATCGTCCTGCTCGGCGTTTTTTTAACGCCGCTCTTCGTCGATTTCGTCGCGCCCGGTTTTCACGGCGACGTGAGGTTGCTGACGATCCAGATCGTCCAGATTCTTTTCCCCGGCGTGGGACTGCTCGTCCTGTCGGCATGGTGCCTTGGCATCCTGAACAGCCACCGGATGTTTTTCGTCTCCTATGCGGCCCCGTTGTGCTGGAACGCGGCGATGATCGGCACGCTCCTGCTCTTCGGCGGCCATGAGACGCAGCGCTCGCTCGCGATGACGCTCGCCTGGGGTTCCATCGCCGGGTCCGCGCTCCAATTCGCGATCCAACTCCCCTTCATCTTCTGGAAAAAAACGGCGGACGGACGTTCCATCGGCGCGGAGATCCGTCTCGCGCTCGATGCGAAACTCGCGCCCGCGCGGGAGGTTTTCCGTAACCTCGGACCGGTGGTGCTCAGCCGCGGCGTGGTGCAGTTGAGCGCCTATGTGGACGGCATGATCGCGAGCGTTCTCGGCGTGGGGGCGTTTTCCGGCCTCGGTTACGCGCAGACGGTTTACCTGCTTCCCATCTCCCTTTTCGGCATGTCGGTCGCCGCCGCCGAGCTGCCGGAGATGTCGCGCACCACCGGCAGCCAGGAGGAGATTTACGCCACGTTGCGAAAGCGGCTCGTCGCCGGGCAGCGCACGATCGCCTTCTTCGTCATCCCGACCGTCCTGGGCCTCTTGATCCTCGGGAAATATATCGTTGCGGCGCTGTTCCAGACCGGGCGTTTCGGGGCGGAGGACACGCTTTACGTCTGGTACATCCTCATGGGTTCCACCGTGGGCTTGCTCGCCGCCACGTGGGGAAGGCTTTATTCGTCGGCCTTTTACGCCTTGCGCGACACGCGGACGCCGTTGCGTTTCGCGATTATCCGAGTCGTCCTCACCGCCGCGCTCGGCCTGCTTTTCGCATTTCCGCTGAGGCCGTTTTTAAACACCGTTTTGCTGAGGACGCTTCATCTCCCGGAACCGAAGCTGCCCGGCATCGACGTGGGTCTGGGCGCGATGGGGCTGACCCTTTCGGCGGGCGTCGCGGGCTGGGCGGAGTTCCTGCTCCTCCGCCGCGCGCTTCAGGCGCGGATCGGTTCGACAGCCCTCCCCCCGCGTTATCCGCTGAAGCTGTGGGGAAGCGCGCTCGCCGCCTCGCTCGGGGCGGTGGCCATCGGCCGCTTCCTCCCCCTCCGTTTGCCGGTCGCCGCTCTTACCGAAGTGCTGGCCGTATTCGGGATCATCTACGGCTGCCTTGCGCTGGCCTTCGGCATCCCGGAAGCCCGCCGGTTGCTACCCCGCCGTTAAGACGCCCTCGAATTGCTCGCGCGGCGCGACGTGCGGAATGGCGTTCTCGTTAGGGGAGAACTTCATGCCGACCAGTTTGCTTACGCCGTGCTCTTCCATCGTGACGCCGTAAAGGACGTCCGCCTTGGCGATTGTCCGCTTGTTGTGCGTGATGACGACGAACTGGCTCTGTTCGACGAAGCGATCCAGAATCTTAATGAAGCGGTTGATGTTCGATTCATCCAGCGGCGCGTCCATTTCGTCCAGCACGCAGAAGGGGCTCGGCTTCACCATGTAGATGGCGAAAAGCAGCGAGACGGCGGTCATCGTTTTCTCGCCGCCGGAGAGGAGGGAGATCGACTGGGGCTGCTTGCCGGGCGGGCGCGCGACGATTTCGATGCCGCTCTCCAGGGCGTCGGATTCGTCGCTGAGGAGGAGATTCGCCTTACCGCCGCCGAACAGTTCGGTGAACATCTCCTGGAAGTTCGCCCGGACTTTTTCGAAGGTGTCGGCGAAAAGTTTGCGCGTGGTGCTGTTGATCTTCGCGATGACGTCGAGCAGTTCCGCCTTGGAGGTGGTGAGATCGTTGAACTGCTTTTCCAGGAAGCTGAACCGCTCCTCCAATTCGTCGTATTCCTGGATGGCGTCGACGTTGATCGGACCCATGGCATCGAGCTTTTGGTCGAGTTCCTTGACGCATTCTTCCACGCGGCTCCAGTCGATCCGCTCCTCTTCGGGTTCGTCCTTGCGCTGTTCGCGCAGCGCGCAGAGGAGGGCGTATGTGTCGGGCGTGAATTCGCGCAGGTCGACCTGGTGCCTTCTCGAAATATGTTCGCAGAGGTTCTCCAGCCGCAGTTGCGTCTGGGTCATCCTGACTTCCTGCCGCCCGCGCTGGTCGTGGCAATCGCTCAACTGCCGCCGCAGGATGCGCAGCGCGCTTTCGAGTTCGTCCGTCGCGGCGAGGATTGTCGCGCGCTCGGCGGCCAATCGGGAGACGGCCTCCCCGGCGCCGGCCGCTTCCGCCTGGGCCGATGCGCTTTCCGCCGCGGCCTCGGCAGCTTCCTCTTCCAGGGCCGAAATTTTTGCGCCGTAGCTTTCAACGTCCTTCCGCCGTTGCGCGATGAGGTCTTTCAACTCCTCGACGCGCGCGGCCATGGGGAGGCGCTGGCTGTTGAGGCTGTCGTGGCGCTGCTGTTCGGTAGCCACCCGTATGCGGAGTTCGTTCAATTCCCCGGCGGCTTCTCCTTCTTCCCGGCGCAAAGTTTCGACCTGTTCCCGCAACTCCCCCTGGCGCGAACCAAGCGCGGCGAGTTCCGCCTGCCCGTCGGCGAAGCCGGCTTCCAAACCGGAGAGTTTCGCCGCGGCTTCGAGACGGCGTTTCTCGGTGGTCTCGTTTTCCCAACGAAGTTTGTCGTTACGCGCGGTCGTTTCCCGCGTCTCGCGTTCCAGCAGGGATAACTGTCCGCGCAAGCCCGAGGCTCGGAGTTGAAGCGCCTGGTTTTCCTCGCGCGCTTCGTTCGTCGCGGCTTGCGCGGATTCCTGCTGCGCGGTGATGTCCGCCCGCTGCGCGGCCAGGTTTTCAAGCGCCGCGCGCAGGGCGCCAATTTCTTCTCGGAGCCCGGCGATGAGCACGTTGCGCCGGAGAACGGAACTGACCGCTTCGCCCGCCTGCCCGCCCTGGAGAATGCCCGCCGCGGAGACGACTTCCCCCGCCAGCGTTACAAAAGTCAGTTCCGCATGGAGGCGCCTTAGCGCCAGCGCGGCCTCCATGTTTGGAACGATGGCGGCCCCGGCCAGCAGGCGCGAGAGAAGCGGGCGGAAGTCATCGGCGCAACCGGCTTTTTCATTCGCCCACGCGATCGCTCCTTCCGGCAGCGGAATTTCCTGATGGACGGCGCCGCCCGCAAATTCGCGCAATGCAAGCGAAGCCCGACCAAGCTTTTTTTCCGCGAGCGTCTTGATGATCGATTCGGCGACACCGGTATCCTTTAACACGATGGCTTGCAGATTCTCGCCGAGGGCCGCTTCGATGGCGGGGATGAATTCCGGCTCGACCTGCATGCAGGACGCCAGCACGCCGCCGAGAGCCGGTTTGAAGAACCCGGGGTTGTTCAGCCCCTTTAAAACAGCTTGCGTTCCGCCGCCTTCGCCTTCCGCGTTCAACTGGAGAAGCACTTCCAGTCTCGAATTTTTTTCCGCCAGCTTTCTTTCCTCGCCGGTCATCCGGAGGGCGCACTCTTTTAATTCCTCCTCCACCGCGCGCGCTTGCGATTCCGTTTCGCGCAGACGCTCCTGGCCTCGTCCGAGGGCGGCCGCGCTTTCCGCGAGTTGCGCGGAGACCTCGGCTTCCTGTTGCTTGTAATGCTCCAGGGTCGCGGCGGTCTGCTCCATCTCGCCCTTCAAGAGGCCGAGCTTGGCTTCGCTGCCGTCGCGGATGTTGACCGCGCCCGCGAGTTCGCCGCGCAGGGAATCGAGTTTGCGCTCCCTGCCGGAGATCGCCTGGAGAAGCCCTTGCAAGTCTCGCTCGACTTCCGCGCGCCGGGCGGTCAAGGCGTTCGCGGCCTGCCGTTTCTTCTCCAGCCGTTCCCGCTCGAAGCCGAGGGCGCTGGTTATCTCGCGCAACTCGACATCCGCGTCGGTGATGCGGGTTTCCTGGATCGCGAGCTTTTCTTCGCCCGCCGCGGCGTCCTGGCGGCAGCGCTCGACGAGGGAATAAAACTCCGTTATCCGCTCCCGGTTGAATGCGGCGCGGTCTTCCGCGTGGTCTATCCGGCGCTTCAAGTCCTGCACCACCTGGCGCGCGGCGGCGAGGCTCGCGTCCGTTTCCTCGAGGCGGCGGCGTTCGGCTCCGATGCCCGCCTCCTGTTCGTCGATGGCGGTTTGCTGGCTTTGCTGCGCTTCGTTGATGCGCGCGATCTCCGCCTGGCTTTCGTCCAGCGCGGTTTGCTGGATTTCAAATTGATGGCGCCCGAAATTCGTCTCCAGCGTCCTCAGCGACGCGAGCAGCGCCTGGTACCGGCGCGCCTTCCCCGCCTGGCGCTGGAGCGAGCCGATCTGCCGCTTCACTTCCTTGATGATGTCGGCCAGGCGGACGAGATTCGCCTCCGTGTATTCCAGCTTTCGCAACGCTTCTTTGCGCTGCGCCTTGAATTTCGTTATCCCCGCCGCTTCCTCGAAAATGGCGCGCCGATCCTCCGGCCGGGAACTGAGGATCAGGTCGATCTTCCCCTGTTCCATGATGGAATAGGCGCTGCGCCCGATGCCCGTATCCATGAAAAGCTGCTGGATGTCCCGGAGCCTGCACGGCGTCTTGTTGAGGAAATATTCCGAGTTGCCGTCGCGGAAAACCCGGCGGGTTATGCGGACTTCGTTCCATTCGATGCCGAGTTCCTTTTCGCAATCCGCGAAAGTCATGGAGACTTCGGCCATGCCCAACGCCGGGCGGGAATCGGCGCCGCCGAAGATGACATCGGCCATCTCGCCGCCGCGCAAGGCCTTGGCCGACTGTTCGCCGAGCACCCAGCGAATGGCGTCGAGGATGTTGCTCTTGCCGCAGCCGTTGGGGCCGACGATTGCCGTCACCCCCCGGTGGAAATTCAGGATCGTCCTGGATGCGAACGACTTGAAGCCGAGAAGTTCAAGCGATTCCAGATACATTTCGCGATCACAATAAGCCAGGGTGTGATGGCAAAGCAACCACTATATGTGGGGTTTCAGTATGGAAATTGCCCCGTCGATTTCTGCGTGGGTGTTATAGAAATGGGGGCTCATGCGGATGTATTCGACGCCCTCGCGGTCGAAGCGCAGGGAGGCGATGACGCGGTTCTCTTCCAACGCCCGGAAAAGTTGCGCCATGCGCGCGCGCGGATGGCGGAAGGTGACGATGCCGGAGGCGTTGGGCCCGCCTTTGGGAGAGACGATTTCGAAGCCGAGGGCTTGCAGCTTTTCAATGAGACAGGTCTGCAAGTCCACGATGCGGGCCGCGATGTTCTCCGGCCCGGCTGCGAGGATCAGCTCAAGCGCGGCGCGCATCCCGTAAACGCCCGCGATGTTCAGGACGCCCGGTTCGTAACGGCGCGCCGTTTCATGGAAAACAATTTCCGGCTGGGTGATGAAGTTCGGCGATTGGATGTTCCATGCCCCGAGCAGGCTGGGGCGGAGTTCGGCGAAACGCTCTTTTTTAACGAAGACGATGCCGATGGCCATGGGGCCAAGCATCCATTTGTGGGCGTCGGCGCTGAGGAAATCGACGTGCTTCACGGAGAGCGGAAACGCGCCGAGAGTCTGGATGCCGTCGAGGCAGAAGAGAACGCCGCGTTCGGCCAGGAGCGCGCCGATGGCGTCCACGTCGATGCGGTAGCCCGTGAGGAAGTTGCAGGAGGCGAGCGCGACAAGGCGGGTGCGCGGCGTGAGGGCGGCGGCGACAAGCTCGGGCGTTATCTCGCCGGGGCGCTCCGGTTCCAGCAGGCGGATGGAGACGCCGTGCCTTCGCAGGTCGAGCCAGGGATAGACGTTGGCGGGGTAGTCGTTGAGATAGCAGACGACTTCCTCTCCCGCCTTCCACGGGAGGCCGTTGGCCACGAGGCTCAGGCCCAGCGAAGTCGGCCCCAGCAGGGCGATCTCCTCCGGTCGCGCGCCGATGAACCGGGCCGAGAGCGCGCGCGTCGCGTCGATGTCGCGCAACACTTCGCCGAACTCCTGGTGATTCTCCGATGACTTCCGCGTGTACTCGATGACCGCGTCCGCCACCGGTTTGGGCAGCGCCGTCACGCCCGCGTGGGCGAAGAACGCCTTGTCGCGGCAGACGGGAAACAACTCGCGCCGCCGGTCTTCGCTCAACACCAGCGACTCAATCGAGCCGTCCGTCATCTCTTGCGGGTTTCCTCGCCTTCCTCGATCAGCTTCCAGAACGCGCCGTTTTTGCCGAGCACGTCGTCTTCCGTCATCGGAAGCTTTGTCCTGAAAAGGAAGTCGCGCAGGGTGTTCTTGTGGAGAACGCGGTGGACGACGATGCCTTCCGAGCTTCTCTCGAAGTAAATGCGGTACTCCTTCGCCCGGTAGCGGTAGAGGGTCTTGCCTTCGCGCTCGATCTTTCCGAAGCGGTCGGATTCGACAATATCGCCGTCGGGGAGAATCTGGAATTCGGCCAGGAGCTCAAGCTGGAGCTCCTTCGGCATCTTCGCCATCTCGGAGGCGCTCAATTCGTTGAAGACGATCTGGAACATGCGTTCAGGTAGATTCGCTCCACGCGGCTGCCGATGCCAGTAAATATCTCCCACGCGATGGTTCCGGCCTTTTGGGCCAGTTCCGCCGCCAGTATCCCGCTTCCGAAGAGGATCGCTTCGTCGCCCGGGGAGACGCCTGCGAGCGGCGTCACGTCGACCATGATCTGGTCCATCGTCACGCGCCCCAGCACGGGGCAGCGCCGGCCATGGATCAACACTTCCGCGTCCTGGCCGGAGAGGCGCCGGTGGTAGCCGTCCGCGTAACCGGCGGCCAGGGTCGCGACGCGCATCGGCGCTTTTGTGATGTATGTCCTGCCGTAGCTTATCCCGCGGCCCGGCCCGACATCGCGCACGAGAGAGACGCGCGTCTTCAAGGTCATCACTGGCCGCAGCCGGTCTTGGAATTCCGCGATGGGGGAGCTGCCATAGAGCATGAGGCCGGCGCGCGCCATCGCGTGGGCGCTTTCCGGGAAGCGGATGACGCCCGCGCTGTTCAGGCAATGCGCGGCCGGGGCGCCGCCCAATTTCCCGAGCAGCGCCGCGAAGCGGGAGAGTTGCGCCGAGGTGAACATCGCATCCTCATCCGCGACCGGAAGGTGGATTCCCACGCCCGCGATCTCCACCCCCGGCAGCCGCCGGATTTTCCTCGCCGTCTCGACGGCTTCCTCCTCCCAGACGCCGATGCGCCCCATGCCGGTGTCGATGGCGAGATGGATGGGGACCTTCTTTCCACGGGACAGGGCGCTGAAGGCCGCGGCTTCCTCGAACGAGGAGACGGGCGGCAGGCAACCGGCGCGCACCACATCTTCGCGTTCGTCAGGCAGGGCGGGCGCCAGCAGGGTGATGCCGGCCCGCGGCAGGGCGGCAGCCAGCGTGCGAGCTTCCGCCACGCTCGCCACGCCGAATTGATCCGTGACGTCCGCGAGGGCGCCCGCCACTTCGAGCATGCCGTGGCCGTAGGCGTTGGCCTTCACGACGGCCAGGATGCGCGGATGCGGGCCGATCTGTTCCCGGACAACGGCGGCGTTGTGGCGGAGAGCATCCAGGTCGATTTCCGCCCAGCACCGCATCTCAGGACGCTTTGGTTTCGACCAATTCCTTCAGATTGCGAAGGCCCGCCGCGAAGTCGCGCCCGCCGATCCATTTCGCGAGGAGGGAGCGGTACCGCGCGTAAGGGTTTGGACCGCTGTCCCAGCGGCTGAACCACGTCACCCGCGTCGCTTCGCCCAGCGGTTCCAGCGTCAGGATGCCGTCCACGGGATGCGGATGCCCCTTCCTGCCGAGATCGGCGTGGTAGACGACCTGCTCATTCTCGACGCTCTGCACCAGGCGCATCGCGCCCGCCATGTTCCGGGAACTCCATGCCTGCGTCGCGCCCGCGCCGGAGTCCGGGCCTTCGTATGAAAAGCTTACCTGCTCGCGGCGGTTCCAATCCGTCCAGCGCGGCCAGTTCCGCGGCTCGTTGAGGAACGGAAAAATCTCCGACGCGTGCGCCATGATGATGACGCGCCGCGCCACGCGCCATCTGCGGCTCAGGAAAAAGGGAAGGGCCAGCAACGCCGCGGCGAGAAAGGCGGCTTGCGCGAAAGCGCGGGGTTTTCCGGTGGTCATGCGGGGTCTTTCATATCGACAGAGCCGGGATAGAATGACAAGCTGAACCTCATCCGGATCGTATGAAAAGACTGCTTTCACTCCTGTTCCTGCTCCCCGTTTGCTGCCTTGCCCAGCAGGCGGCGCCGACTTCGCAAGATACGCGCCCCTTGCTCGAACGCATGTTCGGCAGCTACCCGACGGTGACGCCCTATAGGAAAAGCCCGGCTGCCACGCCCACGCCCACGCCGCGTCACAAGAGCAAGAAGCAGGCGCCAACCGTAACGCCGACGCCGACCCCTACGCCCGAAGAATCGCCCACCGCCGCGAAATCGCGGAAGAGCAGACACCGCAAACACAAACCCGCCGCCGAGCCGTCGGAAACTCCGGAAGCCAGCCCTTCGGCCAGCCCGGCGCCTGCTCCGAGCGGCACGCCAAAGCCCTCGCCGACGCCGACCCCCGCCCCGAAACCGACGCCGAGTCCCAAACCAAGTCCCAAACCCAGCCCCACCCCGAGAGCGAGGAAGGGGCACAAATCCGCCCAGGCCTCCCCGACGCCGACTCCCTCCCCTGAAAAAACGGAGGCGCCTTCTCCGTTGAACGTGGCGAACCCTTTCGTTCCCGGCGAGTCGCCGAGCGAGTCGGAATCCGCCGCGGACAAGGACGCCCAGGAAAGGGCGCATTTCAACGACATCAAGACCAAGGCGCTGGAGGATGACAAGGTCCTGGCGTTGAAGGAAAAGATGGATACGGCAGGCTCCGCCGAAGAGCAGGCCAAGGCGTCCAAGGTCTATTACAACGCCTTGTACGACAAAATGCGGAAGCTCGATCCCGCGTTGAAGGAGCGCATCGACCGGATGCAGGCCCTCACTTCCAAGCGGCTCGAGCAGACCCCGTAGCGCGGATGGAGAGGGCGTAACGACCGCCGGAGCGGCGTACGGCGATGCGGCCGCCAAACGCTTCGGAAAGGAGCCGCGGAGTGAGCGTCTTTTCCTTTTCGCCGGCGGCGAGCGCCCGGCCTTCCTTGAGCAGGAGGACGTGCGAGAAGACGGGGACTATCTCCTCCACATGGTGGGTGACCAGTACGAGCGCGGGCGCGTTTTTCTGTCCGCCGAGGCGCTGAAGGAAGTTCAGGAAATGCTCGCGCGCGAGCGGGTCGAGGCCGGCGCAAGGCTCGTCCAGGATGAGGAGGCGCGGTCTCGCCATGAGGGCGCGCCCGATGAGGATGCGCTGCCGTTCCCCCTGGGAAAGATGCAGCCAGAGCCGGGAGGCGAGCGGGGCGCATTCCACCCGCGCCAGTATCCGCAGCGCGCGCCGCCTGTCGGCGGGAGCGGCTTTCCCCCAGAAGTTGACCATCGCGTATTTGCCGCTGAGGACGGCGTCGAGGGCGGTCTCGCCCTCCTCGATCATCTGTCGTATGGCGGAACTGACGAGGCCGATTCGCAGCCGCAAGCCGCGCCAGTCCGCCCGCCCATACACCGAGCCAAGCACGGAAACGCCGCCCGCTGTCGGCATGAAATACCCGCTCAGAGCCTTCAAGAGGGACGTTTTGCCGGAGCCGTTGGAGCCGAGGATGACCCAGTGCTGGCCCGGCTCGACGCGCCACGAGACATCATCGAGAATGACGACCCCCTCGCGTTCGATCCGCAACCCTTCGACCGCGAGGACGGGCTTCCTCATTTCATCTGTGCGAGCATCGCGAGAAACTCCCTCTGCGCGGCGGAACGCGACCCGCTCCGTTTCATCAGGATGCCAAGGGGCCGCCGCATCTCGGGTTTCTCGATCTCCACCAGGGCGAGCGCGCCGCTCTTCACCTCGGCGTCCACGGTGTTGCGCGGGACGATGGCGATGCCGTTCTCGATCTCGACGGCGCGCTTGACGGTCTCGATGTTGTCGAACTCGAGGGTCTGGTCGATGGCGACCTGGTGTTCCTTCAAATGGCGGTCGATGCTTTTCCTCGTCGGCAGGTCGGGATCGAAACCGATGAATTTCTCTCCCTCCACCTCCTCCAGGTCGATGCGCCCGCGCGCCGCGAGCCGGTGGGAGGGGTGGCAGATGAGGACAAGCCTGTCCTCCAGGAAAGGCTCTATCCGCACCCCCTTGCGCGGCGCGGGGAAAGAGACGAAGCCCAGGTCCACGTCCCCGTTGAGCACTTCCGAATAAATCTGCGCGGAGCGATGGTACTCGACGTAAACCTCCACATCCGGGTAGCGGGCGCGGAACGCCTTGAGGTACGGCGGCAGATCGTGAAGGCCGATGCTGTAGATGGCCGCGATGTGGAGTTCGCCCGCCACGACATTGTGCAGCGCGCGGAGGCGGTCGCCCAGGTGGTCGTAGATATTCAGGATGTCCTTGCTGGCGTCGAGGAAGGCCTTCCCCTCCGCGGTCAGAGAAAAGTTTCGTCTCCCGCGGTCGATCAATGTTACTTTGAAACGAGCCTCCAGGCTCCGTATCTGCTGGCTGACGGCGCTCTGCGTTATCGCGTTATTGGAAGCGGCCTTTGAGAAGCTGCGGGTGTCCGCGAGGTCACAAAAGATTTTGAATGTTTCGATCTGCATCACGCCCCCCTTAAGAATCAAACCACCATTTGCAAATGGCAGAATTATCAACCCGGCTCGATTCCGTCAAAGAGAACATTGAACGGGCGGCCCGCGCGGCGCGGCGCGACCCCGCGGGCGTCGATCTGGTCGCGGTTTCGAAGACGCATCCGCCCGAGGTGATCCGCGAGGCGCTGGACGCGGGTCAGTCCCTTTTCGGCGAGAGCCGCGTCCAGGAAGCGCGCGCGAAGCTGCCGCTGCTGCCCGCGCGCGCACACTGGCATTTCATCGGCCATTTGCAGAAGAACAAGATGCGGCAGGCGCTCCCCCTGTTCGAACTGTTCCACGGCGTCGATTCGCTGGAATCCGCGCGCGAGATGAACCGCGTGGCGAAGGAAATGGGCCTCTACCCGCGCGTCCTGCTGCAGGTGAACCTCGCCGGAGAGTCGAGTAAATTCGGCTTCAGCCCGGACGGTCTCCGGCGCGAACTGGAGGAAATTCTGACGCTGGACCGGGTGCAGGTGGACGGCCTGATGACCATCCCCCCGGCGGCGCCGGAAGCGGAGGCGTCGCGGCGCTGCTTCGCGGGCCTGTGGGAATTGCGGGATGAACTGCAAGCGGCCTTCGGCGTTCCGTTAAAACACCTCTCGATGGGAATGACCCAGGACTATACGGTGGCGGTGGAAGAAGGCGCGACGCTGGTGCGGGTTGGCACGGCGATCTTCGGCCCGCGTTAGCCAGTCTAGACTAAAGGGTGTCATGCACTTTTTGTCCGGAGCGGCCTCGTTCTCGTTGTAGAGGCGGCTGTGCCAGCCGCCTGGAGCGGGAGGCAACGCCAAGCGCCAGCAATTCCCGGTCTTTAATAGGCGGCTGACACAGCCGCCTCTACAACCAAAAGGGGCAAAAGGGCATGACACGTTCGCGCCTCTGCCGAGCATTGCCGCGCCGCCTGCCTACTCGCATTCGCAGACGATGCGGAAGCCCACGTCGTTTGAGGAGTAGGCGCACATGTTGAAATTCCGCGTCGTGGCGCGCAGGCTCGTGCCGCGCGATTTCCAACTGCCGCCGCGATAGACGCGCCGCGCGCCATTCATGGGGCCGCGCGGGTTTTTCGCTTCCTTGCCTTTGTATGCCTCGAAGAAATCCGAGCACCATTCCCATATGTTGCCGGCCATGTCCTCCAAACCAAAAGGGCTCGCTCCGCGCGGATACGACCCTACCGGCGCGGTTTCGGCGTAGCCGTCGTTTATGTTCGGGTCGCGCCAGGCGAAGGCTGTGTTGACGTCCGCAAGGTTCGCGAGGTCTCCTCGTTCCAGGCCTTCGCCCCAAGGATAGCTGCGGCCGTCCATGCCGCGCGCGGCGTATTCCCATTCGGCCTCGGTGGGCAGGCGGTATTTGCGTCTTTCCCGCAGGCTGAGCCGGCGGCAGAATTCCATCGCCTCCAGCGAGGTCACGTGAATGACGGGATGGTTCCCCCCCGCTCCCTGGGCGCGCTTGGAGGCGTGGCGGGGGTCGAATTGCTCGTAGTCGGCGTTCGTGACGGGGAAGCGGGACATGTAGAAGCAACTGAGCGTGACCTTCGAGACGGGCTGTTCATTGGGCGCGGCTTCATACGCGGTGCTTCCCATGAAGAAGGAGCCGCTCTGGACCAGGAGCATTTCCATCCCGAGGATGTTCTTGAAGTTGGGATACTTGGCCCGCTCCTGCGCGCGGGAGAAGGCGTTTTGCTCCGGAACCCTGCGCTCCGGCGCGGGGGCGCTTTTTGCGGCGGGCGGCGCTTCTTTCTTCACTGGACGGACGGGAGCCGGAGGAGGTTTCGGTTTAGGCGCGTCCAGTTCCAGGTATTCGTCGATCAAGTCTTCGGCTTCGCCGCCGGACAGGCCCAGGTTTTCGCCCATGTTGCACAGGGCGTCGCGCTGGTCGTCGGTCATGTCGTCGTCCTTCAGGCCGGTGAGCAGGAGCATCCGGCGGAATTCATCCGACGGGCTGGCGCCTTTCGAGGAGCCGGCGCGGAGCGCAACCAAGGGCTCGGGAACGGGCGGGGGAGGCGGCGGAACGTAGCGGCTGGCGCCGGTGCGGGCGAGTTCGGCTTCGATGATGCCGGTCAATTCCTCGCGCGAGAGGCCGGATTCCTGCCCGAGCTTGTAGAGATTGGCTTCGTCCGCCGGGGAGAGCGCGCCGCCCGTCACGGCGAAGGAGAAGAATTTCACGAATTCCGCAGTGGCTTTTTCCTTCATCCGCGCGCGGAGATGGTCGTCGACGCGGGCGCGGGCGGCGGCGTCCAGCAACTCCATGCGGGCCTCGGCCAGGAAGCGGGGGGCCTCGTCCAGGCCGTTGCGGAGGAGCTGGGTCAGGGGGTTGCTCGGCTGGTTTTTGAGCGGCAGCTTCTTTTGCCACCAGACGAGCAGTTGCCGGCAGTTTTCCTCGATCTGGAAATCGCTGGGGTTCGCCTCGAAGGCCAGGCAGAGCCGTTCATACGGGTTCGTGGAGTTGTAGTTCTTCCAGCCGTCCCATTTGGTCGGACTGTCTGGCAAGGGAGAAGGCAGCGCCATGGGAACGCGGGGGCGGGGCCGGTTACATCACCTTTATCTGGGACAGGTCGGCGGTGGCGGTGGCGATCTCGCCCGCGGACAAGCCCGTGGTGCGCGCTATGAAGACGCGGTTCTGTTTTCCATAGGCGTCGACGGTTACTTCCAGCACCTGGTTTGCGTCGTAACGGTAGGTCAGTTCGACTGGGGACCCTTTCGGCAGGAACGGGGGCAGCTCGATCTCGCAAACGCCCAGCGGCGTGCATTCGCTCGGCACGGTGCTCTCGCCTTCGACGACGCGCACGATGGCGTTCTTCATGTTCGCCTTCGCGGTGCCGAAGGAGTTCTTCGTCTCGACGGGGATCGGCGTCATTTTCTTGATCATCGGGAAGACGTATTCCTCGACCTTCGAGTCGTCCCACAGGACGACGCCCATGGTGTGGGTGGTGATGTTCGTGACCCGGATGAGGCCGCCGTCGGCGGTGCTGAACTGTTCGCGCGTCTCGATGGGGAGCACGCGTTCGCCGAGCCGGTCTTCTTCTCCCAGCAGGGCGAGGATGGCCTGGATGGCGGCGCCGATGGCGACGGCTTCGTCGGGGCTGACATCCTCGGCCAGGGGCAGGCCGGAGATGGCGCTTATCATCTCGCGCACGGCGGGCATGCGTGTCATGCCGCCGGTGAGGAGGATGCGGTCGATCTGCGGCCAGGTCATCTGCGCTTCCTGCATGACGATCTCGCAGATGGCCTTGCACTTTTCCAGCAAGTGGCGGCTGCGGGCCTCGAAGTCCTCGCGCGTCAGGTCGATCTTGACGCTTCTGCCGTTATAGCTGTGGACGATGGTCGAGCGGCTGCGTCCGGAAAGCTGGAGCTTGCCCGTGACGGCGCGGCTGTAGAGGTCCTGGTAGCTCTGCAAGTCCAGCAGCGGGTTCTCGCCGTGGGCCTTGTCGAATTCCTCGGCGACCCAGTTGACGATGACGTCGTCCCAATCCTTGCCGCCGAGGCGGTGGTCGCCGTTGCTGGCGAGCATGCGGATGTGGTGCCCCTCTATGCGCATGATGGTCACGTCGAAGGTGCCGCCGCCAAGGTCGAAGACGAAGACGGTCTGGTCGCTGTCCAGCTTGTCCAGGCCATAGGCGAGCGCGGCGGCGGTCGGTTCATTGATGATCTGTAGGACATTGAGGCCGGCGAGCTGGCCCGCGTGCAGGGTCGCCGTGCGCTCGGCGTCGTTGAAATAGGCCGGGACGGTGATGACAGCGTCGCTGATGCCCTGGCCGAGATATTTCTCCGCGTCGTTCTTGAGCTTCTTGACGATGATCGCCGATAGCTCCTCGGCGGAATACCCCTTTCCGTTGAAGTCGCGGTGGAATTCCCCCTTGCTTTTGCCCATCTCGCGCTTGACGAAATCGACGATCTTTTCCGGCTCGGAGACGGCGTTTTGCTTGGCCAGCGTGCCGACGATGGCGCTGTTGCCGTCAAATAGGATGACGGAGGGGGTTATCCGTTCGCTCTCGGAATTGGGAATGATCTGCGGCTTGCCGTATGCGTCGATGTGGGCGATCGCGCAGAAGGTCGTGCCAAGGTCGATGCCGATAGCCTTGCGGACGGAGGGTGTGGAATCAGGAGACGCACTCATTCAAGAAGCCAGTCTTTCCTTAAGCAGGGTATATGCCATTCGGATGTTCCTATCATTTTTGAGAACCGGCGGACATTGCCACCAAGTAGCCTTCCTTATACTTCTTAACCACGACTTCCTCGGCTCTGACCACCCGTTCACGCCACAGGAAACCCGGTTTCAGGCTGCGGACGATATCGCCGTCCTCCTCAGGTGTATCGGCCAGCTCGACCGAAATGGCCCGCTGATTTTTCTTATCGAGCTTCCCGTGTCCGGGTTCAATCTGGGTGACTTCCATGCGCGACATGACTTCCACGACAAAATCGACGGTGTGATTCAGGTTATGGCCGAGGTTGGTGAGGAAATCGAAAGCCAGGGGGCATTTAGCCGCTTCTTCGGTGATGCGCGGGTCTCCGGTGAAGAGCGCGATCTGCCTGCGTATGGTCGAAAGATCGTCGAAAAGGCAGACCAGATCGCGCACAAGCGGCTTTTGAAGCACTTCCAGCAGGAATCCGTCGCGGTACCCCTTCAGTTCTTCGTGGAGAGCGTCGAAGAGTTGCTGGTTTATCGCGCTCCTTTTGTCGAGGGTCTCCTGCATGTTCGCCATCAAGGGCGGCAGCGTCTTGAGCACCGCGGAGGAGTCATCGAGCTTCGCCAGGACTTCCTTGTTCTCGATTGTCGCCCGGGTCAGCGCTTCCAGCCCCAGGACGACCGGGCGGAGCATTTGCAACAGGGAGGGGGCGGCCTTCTTTTCGGCGCGCTCGTCGATCTGCTGTTGCGCGTCGACCGCCAGCGATTTCATCTGCCGGTCGAAGTCCGTCTCCAACTCGGGCGTGTCGTATGAAGACATGACTGATACCTTAGCGAAATTCGAGCCAACCTCGCGAATTTCCACCCAATCAACCGCGCACACCGTAAAAACGTTCGATGGCGTTCGTCAAACCGGGTATGTCATACTCCTTGGCCTCGACGTCCACGCGCAGCCCCAACTCCCTCATCTTTTTCGATGTGACCGGCCCGATGCTCGCTGTCTTGAGCCGGGGCGGCAGGGGAAGCTTGAGCGCCAGGAAGTTCTCAACCGTCGAGGAACTCGTGAAGGTTATGAGGTCGGCCCCTTCCTCTCTGAATCGTGCGACGGCGCCGGAAAGGTCGTCCGTCTCGGGAACCGTGCGGTAGGCGACCGCCTCGTCGACGATGGCCCCCAGCCGGTTAAACGCGGGCGCCAGCACGTCGCGCGTGACTTCCGCCCGGACGATCAGGATGCGCTCGTTATCGAGGCTCCCTTCCTTCTGGAATTCCCGAACGATTGCTTCCGCGACGAATTCGCGCGGCTGGATGTCCACCTTCAGGCGGAAATCCTTCACCCGGGCGGCCGTGGCCGGGCCGATGGCCGCGATGCGCGTCCCGCCGATCTCCCGCGCATCGTCATATAGTTTGTAGAACATCTCGAAGAACGCCTCCGCCCCGTTCGGGCTGGTGAAGACGAGCCAGTCATACGAATGGGAGTCCTGCACCAGGCGCCCGAACTCAAGGAGGTCCGTGGGCGGCTCGATCCGGATGGTCGGCAACTCCAGCACGTCCGCGCCGAGTTCGCGCAGCGCGGCGGTGAGCGCGCCCGCCTGTTTCCGGGTGCGCGTCACCACGATGCGCTTGCCGAAAAGGGGGCGGGATTCGTACCAGTTCAACTTGCGCCTCATCTCCACGACCCCGCCGAACACCGTCACGGCCGGCGGGCGGAAATCCGCTTCCGCCGCGATGCGCCCGATGTCCTTGAGCGGCCCCTGGATCGTGCGCTGCCTGCCGAGCGTGCCCCAGCGCACCATCGCCACGGGGGTCTCCGGGTCGGCGCCGTGCGCGAGCAAAGCCTCGGCGACCTGCCCGATCCTCTCCGTCCCCATGAGCATGACCTTCGCGCCCGGCGTGGCGGCCAGCCGCGCGTAGTCGATCGCGCTTTCCGCTTTCGCGGGATCCTCGTGCCCGGTGAAAATCGTCAGTTGCGAGCCGTGACCGCGATGCGTCACGGGTATGCCCGCGTACGCCGGAGCCGCGAGCGCCGAACTGACCCCCGGCACGATCTCAAACGCCAGCCCCGCCGCCGCCAGCGCTTCCGCCTCCTCCCCGCCGCGCCCGAACAGGAACGGATCGCCGCCCTTCAGCCGGACGACATTTTTTCCCTGCGCCGTTTTTTCCACGAGGAGGGCGTTGATTTCCTCCTGGGTCATCGCGTGGTCGCCGGCCTTCTTGCCGGCGTAGATGCGCTCCGCCTTCGGCGCCCACTTCAGGATTTCCGGGTTGCACAGATGGTCGTAGACGATCACGTCCGCGCGCTCCACGCACTCGCGGGTTTTCAGCGTCACGAGTCCCAGATCGCCCGGCCCCGCGCCCGCGAGATGGCAGATGCCCTTGGAGTGTGTCATGCGCTTTTCGCCCTGAGCGGCGTCGTTACCGCAGTAGAGGCGGCTGTGCCAGCCGCCTGGAGCGGGAGCCAACGCCAGGGCGCCAGGCCGTTCCGAGTCTTTAGGCGGCCGGCGCAGCCGCCTCTGCAACCAAGAGATATTCTAGTGCGCATAAAGCATCCTGAAGAGGTCGCCCGCCACGGCTTCCGGGTTGTCCGCGCCGCCTTCCAGCCTGCCGCGCCGCGCCGTCCCGCCTTCGAATACCACGGCCTCCATCGACAGCGCCGCGCCGTCCAGTTCCGTCCGCGCGCCGACCGGCAGATCGCAGTCGCCGTCCAGCAAGCGGAGAAATTCCCGTTCGGCGCGGATGCATTGCCAGGTTGGAAAATGGTTGATCGCGCCCAGCGTTTTCACAGCCATAACATCGTCGTTGCGGGCTTCCAGGGCAATCGCGCCCTGTCCGATGGCGGGCAGCATTTCTTTCAGAATCTCCGCGCGGAACAACGTCCCTTCGAACGCCAGCGTCCCTTCCTCCACGCTGAATCCAAGCCGTTCCAGCCCGGCCCGCGCGAGGACGATGGCGTCGATCTCCGCCGAGTCGCGCAACTTCCGCAGGCGCGTCGGGACGTTCCCGCGAATATCCGCCAGGGAAAACCCCGTCAGTTGCATCCGCCGCCGCACGCTGCCGGTTCCTATTCGCAAAGGGTTCCCGGCCTTGGCGATGAGGACATCCTCCGTTGGCGCGCGCTCCAGCACCGCGCGCACGCCGAGCCGCTCCGGGAGCTTCCCGGGCAGATCCTTCAGGCTGTGCACCGCCGCGTCGATGCGCCCCGCCAGCAGCGCGTCCTCCAGTTCCTTTGTGAAAAGACCCTTCACGCCCGCGGGGTCCGCCGTCCGACCGTCGCCCCGCCGGTCGCCGGAAGTGGTGAACGTCTCGACGTGGATCTCCAGTTTGGGATGCGCCTCGCGCAAGGCCGCCTCCACGAGACTGGTCTGCGCAAGCGCCAGCGCGCTGCCGCGCGTGCCGAGGACGAACAACCCTTTCAAGACCCCGCCGCCATCGGCGCCATGGCCCCGGCCAGCCACCCCGAGAAATCCGCCACGTGCCGCTCGATCATCTTTTCGCACACGGAAAGCTCCTGGCGACGCAGTTCTATCGAGTTCCGGGCGATGGCTTGCAACGAATCGATATCGTAAAGAAAAACGCCTTCGAGTGAATTCACCGCCGGGTCGATGTCGCGCGGCACCGCGAGGTCGATGGCGAAGAGCGGCCGGTTCTTGCGCCCCGCCATGACGGGGGCGAGCTTCTCGCGGGTCAGGATCGGATGCGGCGCGGCGGTCGAGCTGATGACGATGTCGAGATCATGAAACTCCCTGTCCCATTCGTCGAAATGGATCGCCCGTCCTCCGAGTTCGGCCGCCAGGCCCGCCGCGCGGTCATGGGAGCGATTCGAGACGAGGATGCTTTTGGCGCCGCGCGAGAAAAGGGCGCGCGCCGTTTGTTCGCCCGCCTCGCCCGCGCCGAGGATCATGACCTTGCGAGAGGCAAGCTCGCCGAAAATCTTCTCCGCCAGGTCCACCGCCACCGAACCGACCGAAACCGGCCCGCGCGTGATGCTCGTGCCGGAACGAACCTCCTTCGCCACGCGGAACGCCCGCTGGAAGAGCTTGTTCAAATGCCGCGCCGTCATCCCCCCCGCGGAGGCCGCCCCGTAAGCCTTCTTCACCTGGCCGAAGATTTCCGTCTCGCCCAGCACCATCGACTCCAGCCCGCAGACTACGCGGAAGAGGTGCCGTATGCTCAGCGGCGCGTCGTAGCGATAGAAGATGCTCCTGTCGCCGCCGCACAGCCCGAAGTTTTCTCCCAGGAATTGCAGGATGCCGTCGAAGCCGTCCTCCGCCCTCTCCGCCGCCGCATAGAACTCGACCCTGTTGCAGGTGGAGAGAATGACAGCCTCGTCGATGGCTCGCACGCTCCCGAGCCGCAAGGTGGCGCGGGAAAGCTCGGATGCCGGCACCGCGAAACGCTCCCGCAACTCGACGTGCGCGGTGGCGTGGCTTAGCCCGAGGCAGATGACATCCATTCGCTAAAAACGTTTAAAGGGGGCGTTGCTCCGAGAGGAAGTTGATTCCCCACAGCATAGACATCATGAGTGTGAACGCCAATACCGAAAATAAGGCCACCTTGCGGGGCCCCACGTTGTGGCGTGTGTCCGCCAGCAGCATGCCGCCGTAAAGCAGCCATACGCAGAGGGCCGCCGCCTTTTCCCAGTCGAGCGGCCTCCCTACGGCGAAGCCCGCGAGCAGCCCCGCCGTCAGCAGGCCGAACCCCGTCCAGAGCAGGCGGCTGTTGGCCACCGCCAGAGCGGTTATGGGGGGCAACTGGAAAAACATCGGACGGAGACGCCGCGTCTTCAACTGCCGTTCCTGGGCCAGATACATCACGCCCGCCACCCCCGCCAGCGCGAACGCGCCGCACGCAACCACCGAGATCGCCGCGTGCAGTTCGATCCAGGGGTTCGGCGCGGGCCTCTTGTACGGCGCGGAATCCAGCCGCATCGCCAGCGCGAAAAGCTGCAATAGAAAAGCGAGCGGGGAAGTGAACGCGCCCAGCAGCGAAAGGCGATACGCCGGCCCGATGACGAGGTAAAGCAGCACCATCGACCACGAAAGGAAGACGAGCACCTCGAAAAGATTCGTGAGGGGACAGCGTCCCAGCGCGTGGCCGCGGGAAAAAAGAAACGCCGATTGAAGGAGAAACCCGCAGGCGATGGCGTAGAAATGGAACGATACGGCGAGGCGGCTTCCCGTCCGAAGCGTGTACAGCGTGTGGCAGAGGCCCAGGAAGAAACAGAACGTGCTGGCGATCAGGAGCGGGTGATCCATCGGCGGACGCAATAGTAGGCCCCCGCCGGGGTGTTTGCAACCCGCCCGCCTTCGGCCTCTCAGCTTTTGGAACCCGCGCTCACCTTGGCGTGCAGTTCCGTTGTCAGCACCTCGATTCGCTCGCTAAGGTTCTTGGTCAGCTGCGTCAGTTCCGTGTTCTGGCGCATCAACTCCACCAGTTGCTCCGTCTGTTTCGCCATCGCTTCCTGCCGTTCCGCGCTGACCTTGGCCAGGAATTCGCGGTGCTCCGCGTCCGCCTCCGAGTGCGCCTTGTCCCTATCCGCCTGCCGCGTCTGCGCCAGCAGGATGAGCGGCGCGGCATAAGCGGCTTGCAAACTGAACGCCAGGTTCAGCAGGATGAAGGGGTAAACATCGAACTTCGTCCACCCGATCATGTTGATGCCGATCCAGACCGCGACGATAATCGTCTGCGACACCAGGAACAACGGCGTCCCGAAGAACCGTGCGAACGCCTCGGCCTTCAGTGCGAACCAATCCCCGCCGAAAACGGCGGAAAGATGGGCGTGCGGAAGATGGAAGCGGAGATGATGATGGTGCGGCTTCGTTGTTTCCATGGGATGCGATTTGTGCCAGCCCCGCGCCCCTGGGGCAAGGCCAAACAGCCTCCCAAAGCCGTTTATCCTAGAGCGTGTCATGCACCCTTTAAACTATGCACAGAAAATTATTAGCGGCGCTGGCCCTTGTCTGTCTGCCGGGGTGCGCCTCGGTGTCGGTTCGAAACGCGGCGCTTCGTAACGAGCCCGCCTCACCGCCGGCAAGAATCTACGTCATGAATTTCGACGCGAGGGACGCCGTCTTCCGGGTAAACGAAAAGGACCCCGCGAAGATCGCGGCGGCCAAGGCGCGCGCCGCCGACAGCCTGAGCGACACGCTGGTCAAGCGTCTCGACAAATCGGTCGCGCCCGCCCTGCGCGTCCCCGCCGGCCGCGTCCGGGCAACCGATGGCTGGCTGCTGACAGGGCGGTTCGACCGCGTAAACAGCGGCAGCGCCACATTGCGAATCCTGTTCGGGACGGGCTTGGGCGGCAGCAAAATGAATACGACGGTCTTTCTTTACAACCTCCGCGGTCGGGCGAGAGGCAAAAAGCCGTTCCTGACCTTCACCACGACCGGCGGCAGCGGAGCCGTGCCGGGCCTCATCACCATACCGCTGGGCGGCCCGGTCGCCACGCCCATGCTTATTTACGACGTGGCGTCCAAAGTCTATGGCGAAGAGAATCACGGCGTGAAGGACGACGCCGCCCGCACCGCGCGGATGGTCGCCGCGGCGGTCTCCGAATACATGGCCCGGCGCGGCTTCCCGTTAAAGGCCGGGGAAATGAAACCGAAGCGCAACCTGTCGGACAGCCTCGTCCGCCCTCTTTAAAACGGGATGTCGTCCTCGGCGTCGAGGTCGGGATCCGGCGCGGGCTTGGACGGAGGAGGCGATTGCCGCTGCTGCCGCGCGGGCGGGGGGCCGCCGCTTTCGCCGGCTTCGGAGCCGCCGCCCATGCCGGGCTTGGCGCCGATGAGTTGCAGTCCGTCGGCCACCACTTTCAGTTTGCTCCGCTTCTGGCCGGATTGCTTGTCATCCCACGAATCGAGCTGGAGACGGCCTTCGATGAAGACGGGCCGGCCCTTCTTGAGATATTCGCCCGCGATCTCCGCCTGGCGGCCCCACAGGGTCACGTCCACGAAGGTTGTTTCCTCGCGCTTCTCCCCGTTCTCGGCGGAGTAGTAGCGGTTGATGGCCATGCCGATCTCCGCCACCGCCGTGCCTTTGGGGGTGTAACGCACCTCGGGGTCGCGCGTCAGGTTCCCCATCAGCATGACTTTGTTGAGATTGGCCATGGCCGGAGATTAAGCCGCCGCGGCGGGCTTGGCGACGCTTTTCGCGGCCAGCCTTTGGAAATGCTGGCGGTACACGTCCTGGTCGAGCTTCAGTTTCGAGCGCAGCTTGTCCAGTTGCTTCGGCTCGGCGTGGAAGATGAAGTTGACGAAAAAGCCGGAATCCAGCGGGCCAGCGACGTAGGTGAACGCGCGCTTCTCCATCTTCTGGACCTGGTCGACCTCCGCGCCTTCCTTCTTGAATTCGCCTTCGAGGCGCTCGATGATTTCGCGGACGTTGTCGTCGTTTCCTTTGGTGTTCAACACCAGCAATCCTTCGTATCTGTTTTTCATGGGAGGGTTACCTTAGTTGAATTTGTCCATCGCGGCAACCACTCCGTTGTCTTGCGCGCAGTCGATGAGCGATACGGCCCGGTCCAGCGATTCTTCGAGCGCCGCGGATTCCTCCGCGGTGAAGCGGCCCAAAACGTGTCCGGTGAGCGCGGCGGGGCCGGGCGAGCCGATGCCGATCCGCAAACGGGGAATCTCCTGCGTGCCGAAGGAGTCGAGGATCGATTGCAGCCCGTTGTGGCCGCCGGAGGAACCGGCGGGGCGGATGCGGAGTTTGCCCAGCGGAAGCGCGGCGTCATCCAGCACCACCAGCATCTCCGCCGGGGCGATCCGGCGGTAATGGGCGACGGCGGAAGCGGGTTCGCCGCTGCGGTTCATAAAGGACGCGGGTTTGCAGAGGATGACGCCCTTCGCCGAGGCGACTTCGGCCCGCCACTCTTTTTCGGGGCGGAAGGCTGCGCCATCCCGCGCGGCGAGGCGATCCAGCACGGCGAACCCGGCGTTGTGCCGCGTGCCGGCGTATTCCCGTCCGGGATTCCCCAGACCGACGATCATCCGGAACAAGGCTACTTCTTCTCTTCGGTCTCTTCCTTCTTCTCCTTGATGACTTCGGGCGCGGTCGGGGCGGCTGCCGCGGCGGCAGGCTCCTCCTCGACGGTCGGCGCGGAGACCAGGAATACGGTGAGCTCGGCGTCATCCCGCGCTTCCACGCCCTCGGGAAGCCTGATGTCCTTGACGTGGATGGAATCGCCGATATTCAGCAGGGAGACATCCACGGTGATGATGTCGGGAAGGTCTTTCGGGAGACACTCGATCTCCAGCGAGCGGACGCTTTGTTCCAGGATGCCGCCGTAGTTCTTGACGCCCGTGGGGACGCCGAACGGCTCGATGGGGATGTCGGCCTGGATGGTTTCATCCATGGAGACGGCGTGGAAGTCGACATGCAGAATCTCGCCGCCGAGCGGATGGTGCTGCACTTCCTGGATGAGGGCCATGCGGTTGGATTTCCCGCCGTTCTCTTCGATCTCGAGATCGACCAGGACGTTCTCGCCCGCCACGCGGCCGAGGATGTTGCTGATGTCGCGCTTGGAGATCTGGAGATTCTGCGGCTGCTGTTTCGCTCCGTAGATGACGGCCGGGACGACGCCTTCCTCCTGCTTGAGTTTGTTGACGGCGTTGCGGCCTAGGTGCGAACGGGTCTTCGCGGTCAGTTTTACTTGCTTTGCCATAAAATCAGGGTTTGTCCTTGGAGCCGTTTATCTCGAAAAGCGAACTCACGGACTCATCATTATGAATGCGTTTGATGCCTTCGCCAAGTAATTCCGCTATGGAAACGACATTTATCCGGCAAGCGTCGGTCGGGCGGACGGGGACGCTGTTGGTGGTGATGAGTTCCTCGATGTTCGATTTCCTGAGCCGCTCGATCGCCAGGTCGGAGAGCACCGCGTGCGAGACGCTCGCGAAAATATTGAGCGCGCCGTGCGCTTTCAGGATGACGGCGGCGCTGATCAGCGTACCGGCGGTCTCGGTCAGGTCGTCGACGATGAGGACGTTCTTGCCCTCCACGTCGCCGATGACGTAAAGGGCGTCGGTTTCCGTGGCGCTCTTGCGGCGCTTGGCGACGATGGCGAGGCTGGCGCCCAAAGCCTGGGAGTACGCCGACGCCATCTTCAACCCGCCCACATCCGGCGAGACGACCACCAGCGGGTCGAGTTTCTTGGAGCGGATATATTTCAACAGCACCGGCGCGGCGTAAAGGTGGTCGACGGGAATGTCAAAAAAACCGGCGACCTGCTGCGCGTGGAGATCGACCGTCAGCACGCGATGAACGCCCGCGGCCACAAGCAGATTGGCAATGAGCTTGGCGGTGATCGGCACGCGGGGCTGGTCCTTCCTGTCCTGGCGCGCATAGCCAAAGAACGGGATGACCGCCGTTATCCTCGCAGCGCTCGCGCGCCGGGCCGCGTCCACCATGATGAGGAGTTCCATCAGGTTCTGGTTGCTCGGCGGACACGTCGGCTGGACCATGAAAACATCGCGCCCGCGGACGTTCTCGTTGATCTTGACGAAAGTCTCCCCGTCAGGAAACGAGGTCACGGTCGCCTCGCCCAGCCGAACGCCCATCGAATCACATATCTGCCTTGCCAGCCCGGGATGCGCCGACCCGGAGAAGACTTTCATGTCGGTATAGTTCCGCAACATCGGGGCCAGTGTAGAGGCCGCCGCCGCGGAATCACAAGCCCCATCGTGCGAAGGGAGAGACGCGGTTTTTCACGTCCCTCCCCCCGAGCCGCCGGTTTGGAAAAACTGGCTACGCAAGAGGCGGCCGGCCCCGGCCCACGAGGAGAGAGACCAGAAACAGCACGATGAATATGACGAACAGCACATGCGCTATGGAAGCCGCGGTGCCCGCGATGCCGGTAAAGCCGAGAACGCCGGCGATGAGTGCGATAACAAGGAAAGTCAATGCCCACGATAACATTTGAAAATCACCCCCTTTTAGATTCGCCTACTGAATCGAAGGCCGAAGGCCATGTGCGCTTAGTGAGAGCCTTCCAGTCCTCTGGCGCGGACTTTTTCTTGTCGAGAAACGTGGTTGGGAGGACGCTGTATGCTGGGGCTGTGCCAGCCGCCTGGGGTCTTCAGGCGGCTGGCACAGCCGCCTCTACAACCCAAGTGCGGGCGAAATTACCGCTGCACGCGTCCGCTCGCGTCGCCCTTTGCCAGCGTCTCGACTTCCTCCAAGGTCACCCGGTTATAATCCCCGGGGATGGAATGCTTCAGGCAACTGGCGGCCACGGCGAATTCTATGGCCTTCTGCGGCTCGTCGCCCCGCAGCAGCGCATAGATCAACCCCCCGCCGAAACTGTCTCCGCCGCCCACCCTGTCCACGATTGTCATGTCGTATCTGCGGGAATAGGCGGCCTTGCCGTTTTCGTAGAGCATCGCGCTCCAGCCGTTGCGGCTCGCGCTGATCGATTCGCGCAGGGTTATCGCCACCTTCTTGAACCCGAACCGGGAGATGAGCTGCCCGGCCACGCTTTCATACTGGCTGTGGTCGATCTTCCCGCTCGTCACCTCCGCCCCCTTGATGCCGAACACGCTCTCCGCGTCCTCCTCGTTGGCGATGCAGACGTCCACGTATTGCATCAGGCCGCCCATCACCTTTCCGGCGGCCTCCTTGCTCCAGAGTTTTTTGCGGTAGTTCAGGTCAACGCTCACCGGCACGCCGCGCTTCCTGGCGGCTTTGCAGGCTTCCTCCGTCGTGGCCGCCGCGGTTGCGGAGAGCGCGGGCGTTATCCCCGTCCAATGGAACCATCTGGCGCCGGAAAACGCGGCGTCCCAATCCACCTCGCCCGGCTTTATCTCCGAGATGGCGCTGTGCGCGCGGTCGTACGTGACCTTGGAAGCCCGCTGGCTCGCGCCCGATTCCAGGAAGTAAATGCCGATCCGCTCGCCGCCGCGCACGATCCGGCTGACGCCCACGCCCAGGCCGCGCAACTCATTGATGGCGCGCTGGGCCATGTCGTTCTTCGGCAGCCGCGTGACGAAATCCGCGGTCAGCCCGTAATTGACCGCCGAGACGGCCACGTTGGCCTCGCCGCCGCCGTAGGTCAGTTCGAGGTAAGGGGTCTGCGCGTACCGCTGAAAGCCTGGGGTCGCCAGGCGCATCATGATTTCTCCGAACGTGACGAGATCAGCCATGAAAGGGGATGTGGGGACGTTTTATGTGGGGACGTTTTACTAACCGGCCACTTCCATGAGGTGTTTGAAGCGTCGCAAGTCTTCCTCGATCTGCCGCGAAGGCTCGCCGCCAAAGAGCCTCGCCACCCCCGCTCCGAGCGCGCCGCCGGGCGGGTCGTATTCCAGCGAAACGCGCACCTCCGCTCCGCCTTCCACCGGGCGGAAACGGACCGTCCCGGCGTGATCGACATCCGCGCCTTCGAGGGAACGCCAGGCGATCATCTCGCCCGGATGTTCATTGATGATCTCCGCATCCCACTGGACGACGTGCCCCGCCGGGCCTTTGGCGATCCAATGCGAGCGTTTGCCTTCCAACAACCGCACCGATTCCAGGTGGGACATGAAGTGCGGCAGGTTCTCGAAATTCCGCCACGCCTGGAACAAATCCCCGGGCGACCTCCGCACGAAGACCGATTTCTCGACCTTGATGCCGCGATTGCCCGGAACGCTGATCCGCGCCTTGCGCGCCGTCGCCGCCGTGTTGACGCCGAGGATTTCGTAACCTTTGCAATTTCCCGAGATGGCGCGGTAAAGGAATGCCCCGCCGAGCAGCGCCGGGAGCCATCCCTTCCGCCCGCGAGCAATGCCCGCGGCGATCAACGCGGCGCCGGCGATACCCGAAGCGATGCGTTCCGTATCTCCGACATTTCGGTTGTCGGCGGATGTTGAACACGTCTTTTCCATGACGGAGGAGGGGATGACAGTCTGGGTTTCCCGCGGAATCTCGTCAAGAAGAAGAATGGGGCGGCGCGCCCCGGTACAAACGCGAGGACGCGATCTTTCCCGTGACTGGCAAGGACGGTGACATTTTCGCCTTTCCCCGGGGGCGGGGCGCGGGTTAAATCCCCGCCGTGCAAGACACGGAACCGGCTATCGGCGTCATAGGGGGGAGCGGCCTTTACGAGATGGAGGGGCTCACAAACCCGAGGGAGGTGTGCGTCGATACGCCGTTTGGCTCGCCTTCGGATGTTCTTTTCACAGGCAAGGTCGGGGGGAGGGATGTCTATTTTCTCCCAAGGCACGGACGGGGGCACCGCATCATGCCCCATGAGTTGAATCACCGCGCCAATATTTATGCGCTGCGGTCGCTCAATGTCCGCTGGATTCTCTGCGTGACGGCGGTGGGCAGCCTCCAGCCGCATTACGCGCCGGAGAGCATCGTGCTGCCCGCGCAGTTCTTCGACCGGACGAGCCGGCGGGCGGAGCATACGTTTTTTGGCGGGGGCATCGTGGCGCATGTCAGTTTTGCCGACCCCACCAGCGCGCGGTTGCGGAAGCTCGTGTACGACGTGGCGGCGGGGCTGGGGTATGCGATTCACAACGGCGGCACGTATGTCAATATGGACGGCCCGGCGTTTTCCACCCGCGCGGAGTCGGAGACCAATCGCAAGCTCGGGTTCGACGTGATCGGGATGACGAATCTGGGCGAGGCGAAGCTGGCTTGCGAGGCGGAGATTGCGCTCGCGACGCTGGCGATGATCACCGATTACGACTGCTGGAAGGTGGAGGAGGAGCCGGTGACCGCGCAGACCATTCTCGGGCATCTGCTGGCAAACGCCACGGCGGCGAAGCGGATTCTCGCGGGTGTCATCCCGCTCATCCCGTTGGCGGCGGATTGGCCGGAGCATCGGTCGCTGGATACGGCGCTGATAACCCGGCGCGCCCTTTGGCCGGCGGATACGGTGAAAAGGCTCGGCGTTATCCTGGAGCGCTTCCTTTAGAAAGTGCCATGCACTTTTGCGCGCTCTCCCGTTCTCCTTGGCCGGCGTCGTTGTAGAGGCGGCTGTGTCAGCCGCCTACCGATCTTTCCTGCCCCCGCTCCAGGCGGCTGATACAGCCGCCTCTACAAGCAAGAGCGGGCAAAAGTGCATGACGCGCGCTAGGTTCAGTCGAAGGCGATCTCGATGATCGAGAGGTCGTCTTCAAACTCCGGTTTTCCGCGCGCTTCCTTTAGAGAAAGGAGGATGGAGTCGAGGTTTTCCGAACCGGGGGACAGGCTGAAAAGCAGGGAGGCGAGGTCGTCGAAATAGAGCATGAAGCCGTCCGGACGCGTTATTTCAAAGGCGCCGTCGCTGAAGACGTAGAGCCGGCCCGGGCCTTCCAGGGTGTAGGAGCCGTTGGTGAACTCCGCGCCCGGCAGCACGCCGATGAGCGGGCCGCGCGTCCGAAGATTGGCGAGCCGGACGCCTTCCCCGATGAATGCCGCGCCGTGGTGTCCGCCCGTGGCGAAGGTGAGTTCCCGCCGTTTCCGGTTGAAGACGCCGTACCAGATGGTGAAGAATTTGCTGTGGTGGCGGTCGAACGGGAAGGTGCGGTTCAGGGAACTCAGGACGGCGCTCGGGTCGCGGAAGTCGGTATTCGGCAGGGTCTGCGCGCGGATCATGTTCATCAGCGAGATGGAGAGGAGCGCGGCGCCGATGCCGTGACCGCTTACGTCCAGGAGATAGACGGCGAAGTGGTCTTCGTCGATCCACTGGTAGCCGAACGCGTCGCCGCCAAGCTGGCTGGAGGGGATGTAGCGCCAGTCGGCTTTCGGCTCCGAACAGGGCGCGGGCAGGAGGGAGCGGACGTATTGCGCGGCCTCGGTCAATTCGGAGGCGAGAAGCTGCTGGCTGTTGAGGAGCGCCTGCATCGCTTCCCGCCGCTGTTCCTGCGCCCGCTTTCGCTCCGTTATGTCCTGCACGGCGCCTTCGTAGTAGCAGACGTGGCCGCCTTTCCTCACCGCGCGGACGTTTTCCAGTATCCAGCGTTTCGTCCCGTCCTTGCGATAGATTTCCGATTCGAAATCGCACACGGTGTCGTGCTCTTCCATGAGTTGGACGAACTCCGCTCTCCGCGTGGGCGAGACGTAAAGCTGGCAGCGGATATCCCGCACGCTCCGCATCAATTCGGCGGGCGACTCGTAGCCGTAGATGGCGGCCAGGGCGGGGTTGGCGCTGATGTAAGCCCCTTCGGGGGTGGTCTGGAAGATGCCTTCCACCGAGTTCTCGAAGATGCCATGGTATTTCTCCTCCGCCGTCCGCAACGCCGCGATGGCGGCTTCCCGTTTGCGGACTTGATCCTCGAGGAACTTCCGGTATTCGCCCGGCAAGCGCTGGCGGGGAGCGGCGGTGGGGTTAAGCCCCGCGCGGAGCCGTTTCGACTTGACGGGGGAGGAGGGGCGGTTCCCTCGGGAACCCGCGCCTTCCACGACAGAGATGGGGTATCGACCGGGCATCAATAAAGGGTCAATCCGCAGTGGGGGGGACAGACGTTATTGCCCGGAAGGGATGAAACACGCATCCGAGGCGGTTTGCAAACCCGAAGTATCGGTTATTTCCTGTTTTTTACGACGTAGTCGTGGATGGTGTTGACGGTCGCGAGCGCGTTTTTGGCGACGTCGGAGTTCGGCACGGTGACGCCGAAGTGTTTTTCCAGGGAGACGACGAGTTCCAGGGCGTCGATGGAATCCAGCCCAAGGCCTTCTGCGCCGAAGAGGGGCATGTCGTTGGGGATCTCCTCCTTGGGAACCTTGAGCATGAGGTTTTCGACCATCATTTCCTTGATGGCTTCGTGTAAATCTTCGGTGGGCATTCGCGGCCCATTTAAATCGGCGTTCCCTTAGAAGGCAAGCGTCGTCCGGAGGCCGAGGACCGCGGCGTTGCGCGCGCCTTGCGCTCCGCCCGGGGTCAGGATGAATTGCAGGTCGGGCTGGACGTTCCACCACGGCTTTATCTGGGCTTTGTAGGTCAGTTCGATGACTGTCTCGCTCGAAACCGCCGGTTCGCCCTCCAACTGTTCCGCGGCGGAGAAGTCTCCGCTCACCCATGACCGCGAAAAGCCGACGCCCGCGATGTCCGACTCGCGACCCGGCACGAACCCCGTGAAGTTCACTCCCGCGTCGAGATACCCGTCGACGAAGCTGTAACGGCGCGGGGCGAATCCTCCGCGGACGAAGAGTTCGATCTTCCGGTCGGCCTGCTTGTAGATTTCCTGGTCGGCTATGCCGTAGAGCGCATACACCGAGCCGTGCTTGGAGAGCGGCCCCTCGTCGAGGTCGTGCTCGGCTTGCGAGCGCCAGGTTGTGTAATCGCCCTGCTGGATGAAGCCGCCCAGTTTATACGAACCGACGAGGCCGCGGTCGTTTGGGGATTGGTTCACGAGGTAGGCCGCCTCCGCCACGAAGAGCGGCCCCGTGTTGATGTCGAAGTACGCGCCGTGCTTGTTGTCCTGGATGGGGTTCGAATTCATGCCGAAGAAGGCCGCCTTCAAGTCGAAAGCCGATGTCGGGGCGACATCGAGCCGTACGCCGGGGCTGGCGACCGGATAAATCGGGGCGTTGGCGACATTCACCGCGACGAGATTGAAGGCTCCGAAGGTGCTGTTGATGAAGAGGCTCGAGGCCTGGCTGCCGAAGAATTCAGTATCCGCGGCGAGGAGGCCGGCGCGCAAGGTGGCGCGTTTCAGCCAGAAACCTTGTTGAAGCCATAGCTCCTGGAGCCGGAACGTGTTGTAGCCGGAAAGGTTGCTCGTGTTGCTGAAGTCCCCGACATAGCGGGCCGAAAGGCCCGGGCCGTAGATGTAGAGGATGTTGGTGTGGAAGACGGCGTCTTTCCAGAAACCGGTCAGCCGTTCGAGGTTCACATCCAGCGCCGCGCCCAGGAGGCCGTCGGCGATGACGCCCTGCCTGGCGCCGCCCCAGTTGCCGAAGACCTCGCCTTCGTACGTAAGCCCGAGGTTGAAGCCCCTGTCGGTTAGCGCGCTCTGGAAATCGCTCCAGTGTTCATCCAGCGCGGATTGTGGCCCGGGAGCGGCCAGGCCTTCGGGTTGCGCGGAGGCGTAATCCGGCGGAGCGGCCGGCGAACGGGCTAGTAATAGGCAGAATATGGGCGCAATGAGGGCGTATTTCATAGGTATGGGAGCGGGCGCCGCGTCAGGCGGCGGCTGGTTGAAGGGACTTTTCCCTGCGTTGTTTTAGGGGCGGCGGCTCGACCCGGACGGAATGGAAACGGACCCAGAGCCACGCGCCGCCGACATAGACGAGCGCGAGAGGCGGCAGAAGCAGCCCCTCGACCGAGGGGTAAAGCCCGAACCATTGTCCCGCCCACGCCGGAATGTGCAGCCATGCGACCGGGTGAATCGGCAGCCAGGCCACGGTCTGGAACAGCCGGACGGTCGAGCCGACGAAGGTGACCATGATCGAAACGACGAGCAACCCCGTGACCACGAGCAGTTTGCGGTAGGGCAGTTTGGCTCCGAACCGGAAGATGGCGAGGCCGAGCAAGCCGATGAAGAGCGCCGCGGCCGAGACGCCGATGACGACCGGCCAGCTGCTTCCTTCCAGAAGCAGCGACTGCAGGAAGAGCGTCGTCTCGAACCCCTCGCGATACACGGTGAGGAAACCGACTCCGAGCAGCGCGAGCCATTCCAGGCGGGCGGGGACATCCGCCTTCGAGAGGGAGCGGAGTTTCGCGTTCCAGCCGACCCAGTAGATTTTGTGGAAGAACCAGTTCGTCACCATGAAGAGGATGATCACCGCGAGGATGGAGACCACGGCTTCCAGTTTCTCCCCGTAGCGGGCCAGCGATTGGATGAGCGTCTTGGAAAGCCAGAACGTGACGCCGGTGGCTGCGAGCGCGAGCCATGCCCCGGAGCCGACCCAGCGCCGTGAGGCCTGGTGCGAACCGCCGCGCAGGCCCGCCAGCAAAGCGGCGAGGACGACGACGGCTTCAAGGCCTTCGCGGGAGACGATGGTGAACGCGGTGAAGGAAACCGTGGCGGGCGAGATGGAGACGCGCAGCAGGCTTACCGATTGTTCCAAAGATTGCAGCGCGCGCTGGTAGCCGGCGGAGAGTTCCTCCATCGTCGCGCGGCTGTCGAGCAGCGCCTTTATGCCCGGCTCGTTCTGGTCGCCGTCCAGGAAAGCGCGTTCCGTCTTGCGGCCAAGGTCCGGGTTGCGCGGAAGAACGCGCGCCTCGATCTCGGAATCGAACGATGTGTAGGCGTCCAGCCGCAACGACTCCGCCTCCCGCCAATGGCCGGCCCGCGCGGCCGCCAGCGAATTCATGAGCGCGGAGCGGACCTCGAGCGCCGTCTCCTCGACTACCTGCCCTTTGGCTCCGGCGCGCCGGGCGCTGAGGCCGAAGCGGCCTTCCAGTATGGCCGCGACTTCGCGGGTGTTCGCTTCGACGGCGTTTTGCGGCTCGATCCGCCCGATCCGCTTCTCCAGGGAAGCCAGCTTTTCCGCCAGTTCGGCGTGGAACTTCTCGTAAGCGTCGTGATGATCCCGCCGCCACACCGGCCCGAGTTCGTTGACAAGCCCTTGCGCCTGCTGGGTGAATTGCACCGCCTCCCCGTGTTCCAGCGGGATGATGATCTTCCCCTCCTGGACGCCGTTGCGGTATTCCTTCGGGATGAGCTCGACGAACCGGGCGAGCAGGCGTTCCAGCCGGTCGACGTCGGCGGTCGAGAGGAGATTGGGGAGGGTGGCTTCCACGCTTTCGCGCCAGGCGGCGAGGGCCGCGCCGGCTTCGGGCGAGTCGTAAGGGGCGTTCAGCGCCGGGAGGGGGATTTCCTTTTGCGGAACGGCCAGCCCCGCGGCTTGCAGCAAGGGCGCCGGGAAACGGGCCAGCGTCCGGATTTCCGAAAGGTTGGCGCGCACGCAGGCGGCGTTCGCGTCGCCCCGGGCCGCGATGCGCTGGAAGCGGTCCATCAATTGCCGCGTCCGGGTCGCCTGCCAGCCGATGTATTCTTTCGCCAGCGCCTCGGTTACGTCCGGTTGGCGGACCTCCTGTTGTTGCAGCAGGATTCCCCCGTCATCCGCGTTGGCGAACTTCGGCAGGGTGATGAGGACGCGCCATCCCTGCGCCTCCGCGGGATGCCCTGCTCTCTGCTCGCGCAGCATCTCCAGCGCCGCGAGGTGTTGCAGAAGGCTGCGGCTCTCGCCGATCCTCGCCGCGGCGTCGTCCAGAGGGATGTCCGTCACGGCCAGCGCGTGGGAGGCGCCATCGCCCGCGTCGGCGTCGATCGCCCGCCAGGCGGCGTTCAGTTGCCGGACGGCGGCGGGATCGAGATCGCCTTCATAAATGTCGAGCAGCGCGCTGTCGAGCTTCTGCTGGAGAAGGTGGAAGTCGTCCGCCATGTCAGCCTTCGCCCGCGGACAGACGGCAAGCGCCGCCGCGGCAAGACAGAGAAAAATCCGTTTCATTGTTCTAAACCAGGATTGGTTTTGGCGGCAGTTTCAGGCCGAGGATCGCCGCGGCCTGCTTCAGTTGCGGGGCGAGCTGGTCGCTCATCGTCTTGGCCTGGTTGCCCATTTCCTCGATCTCCAGTTTCGACAGTTTGCGGTGCGCGGCGCGCATCTTCTGGTCCCGCCGGTCGCTCTCGTCGATGAAGGCCATGATTTTCTCGTATTCGCTCTTCAACTGCCCGGCCAGCGCGGGGTCTTTTTTCCGCAGGGTGGGATCGATGGCGTTGTAGACGAGTCGCAGGCTTCCCATGATGCCGCGCATGTCCTTCACCCGGCTTTCCGAGATGTAGGCGAAGGGGTTGTCGCCGTAGAGGGATTCCTCCAGGTCGTTGAAGTAGCCGTTGAAAGTCGGCGTCATCCACACGAGCGCCCCGACGCATTGGTCGAGCGTCGGCTGCCATCTCTTGCTGGCGGCGAGAAATTTGTCCGCCTCCCGGGCGCAATCCTTCGCGGAGGCGGAGAGGACGTCCGCCCGGGGCAGCGCGCCGATGCCGTGCAGCTTGGCGGAGGCCCCGGCGTTCAGCGGCTTGACGAATTTGCGCTCGGCCCCGTAAAGACACGCCTCGATGACGTAATGGAAAAGATTGCCGTTGCGGTCGATGATGACCCGGCCGTCCGGCGTCTTGAGCGTGACCGGCGCGGCGGGGTTGTCCGTGGACGCCTGCGACAGCGGAACGCCCGAATCGAAATAGATGTCGAACTCGACCAGGTCCTTCACCCCGGCGGCGATGCCTTCCACCGTCTCGTAGCCGTTCATGTGGAGATTCAGGTAATCGCCCTGCATCCTCGCCACGAGCGAGGTGAGGGCCGAACCGTTCGCGAGCGCCGCCTGGTTGTAATCGCCGCCCGCGGCGTCGATCATTTTTTGATAAGCCGCGGCGTTCGCCTCGTAATCGTGGGCGGCGGCGTCCACCTTCACGACCTGGGCGACCAGGAAAGACTTGACGGCTTGCAGGCCTGTTGTTTCCGCGTGGGCGGGGCCGGCGGACATGGCGGCCAGCGCAAGGCCGGCGAGAATTCGTTTCATAATCACGAGGTCACCTTCGCCGGATTCCAAAAACCGCGCATCCTTCGGATTGCTCTCGGTCAACTCCGAATTGTGCCGGGCGTTTTGTCCATTGTCAGCGGCGGGAACATCGCTTATTGGAAAGTCAATCCTGTTTTGAAAGCAAACGCCGATAGCGCCGAAGTCGCCGCCAAACCGCCGGATGCGCGCGAAGGCGGCGCGTGGATGCACATCCGCGGCACCTGGAACCCGCTCCACGGCAGCTTTTTTCACGAGGGCCTCAGCGTGGAGTGGCACGATTTCCACGTGGACAGCGACATGGATTGGGGCCGCAGTTTTCATCCAGGCAGCCTCGAGATATGCCTCAACTTCTCCGGCTCCGGCGCGTTTCAGGACGGCTCCGCGGAACGCAGGCTCGGCGCGAACCAGTTCGCCATCTACACCTCGCAAAGCCGCCCGTTGCGCGCGGTGCGGAGCGCGGGCAGCATGCACCGTTTCCTGACCCTGGAACTCTCGCCGGAATTCCTGCGCGCCCATTTTGGAGACGATCTCGACAAGCTGAAACCGCCCGTGCGCCGCTTCATCGAACTCGGTGCGAAGGCCCCGCCTTACCTGGAAATAAAGCCGCTGCCCGCTTCGCTGCTGGCCGCGCGGGTGCAGTTCGTCCAGCCGCCCGTGCCCGAAGCGGCGAGAAAGACGTGGTACCTCGGGCGCGTCCTGGAGATTCTCTCCCTCACCATCTTCGTAGAGGAAGACCCGAAGGAACTCTTCTGCCACAAACACCAGCGCACGAACAGGGAGCGCGTCGAGCGCGTCCGCTACCTCGTGGAGCGCGACCTGGAGAACCCGCCGTCCCTGGAAATGCTCGCGGAGGAAGTGGGTTGCAGCACCTTCTACCTCTCGCGCATCTTCGCGCAGGAGACGGGCGCAAGCATCCCGAAATTCCTCCGGATGAAACGGATCGAGAAGGCGGCGGAGATCATCCGCACGGGGAAGATGAACGTCACGGAAGCGGCGATGGCCGTCGGCTATGCGAGCTTGAGCGCGTTCACCAAGGCGTTCGTCGAGCAGATCGGCTGCTGCCCGGGGTTGTATCCGCACGCGAAGATCCGCGAGCGCGTCGTCCGGCGGGTCACGAACGGGCGGGGGTGAGAGGGGGGGGGGTTACTCCGCCGGGCTGTTCCGGTAATGGATGACCTTCGTCTTTTCCATCGTCACCAGGCCGCCTCTTATCATGCCGTCCAGCACGGGCAGGAAGCCGTTCACCTTCTCCTCGCTGTCGACGATCTCGATGATGATGGGCAGATCGTTGGAGAGCCGGAGAATCTTCGCGGTATGGACGCGGCTCGATTTCCCGAACCCCATCGGCCCTCTCAGCACCGTCGCGCCGGCCATGTGCATTTCGCGCGCCTTCAGAACGATGGCTTCGTAGAGCGGCTGGTGATGCCAGCGGTCGCTTTCCCCGATCAGGATTCGCAGGAGGATGGAGTCGGTCGGTATTTCCATAGCTATTTGTGATTGATCGCCACGGCGGCGACGTGCCCCAGCCATACGCCCAACAAACAAAACGCCACCGAACCCAGGATGTTCAGCGCGGCCCACAGCCATTCGCCGTCGCGCGCCAGGTTCAAAGTCTGGAGACTGAAAGAGGAAAACGTCGTGTAGCCGCCGCAGATGCCGGCCATGAAGAAAATCCGAAGCCCGGGCGCGGCCAGCAAACGGCCCTCGGTATCGGAGAGCGTCGCGAACAGGCCGATGACGAAGCAGCCAGTGATGTTAACGATGAGCGTTCCGAACGGAAAGCTCTCCCCGAATTTCCCTGCCACGAGGCCGGAAACCCAAAACCTGGCCACACTGCCCAGCGCGCCACCGAGCCCTACCCAGATGTAGTTGAGCATAAGGGAATCAAACCATGGATAAGGCCGATTGGGAAAACGTTATTACTGGAGGTTTCGCCAGATCGTATCATGCGCTTTTCGCCCGCGCTGTCTCCGCAACGCCGTGTCAAATCCGGTCTTTGCGCAGGACGCCGACGTAGGGGAGGTTGCGATACTTCTCCTGGTAATCCAGGCCGTAGCCGACCACGAATTCATCCGCGATATCGAAGGCGATGTAGTCGGCCTCCACGGGCTCCGGGCGGGTCTTGATCTTGCGCAACAACACGCAGATTTGCACCGAGAGCGGGCGCGCGTCGGCGTTGAGCTTCCGCCGGATGGCGTCCAGCGTCCGCCCTGTGTCGAGGATGTCGTCCACGATGAGCACGTGCCGGTCGTCGATGTCCGGCGTCGAGACTTGGTCGAACGTGACGCGGCCGGAGCTTTCCGTGCTTCCGTGGTAGCTGGCCACGCTGATGCAATCCAGCTTCAAAGGCAGCGGCACGCGCCGGAGCAAATCCGCGGCGAAGACGAGGCCGCCGTTCAGCACCGCGAGGATGGTCAACTCCTTGCCCGCATACTCCGCGGTGATGCGCCGCGCCAGTTCATCCAGCCGCGCGAGGATCTCCGCCTCGCGGAAAAGAATCTTCTCGATAGCGTCCTCCAAGGCTGGCATGGGGGGGAGAATAGCAGCACCGCGCGCGAAGCGGGAAGAAACAAACGCCTTGGTTTAGCCGTGGTTTCGGCTTGCGCGGGCGCGCCGGAACCCCTAATCTCCACGCATCTTTTTGATGGACTCGACCAAACTCGAAAGCCAGTGGACAAATTACGCGACGGGCGCGCGGGCGCTGCGTTCGCACCGCGGTTTATGTGGTTTGGGCGGAATGATGGCAGTCGGGACCGCGGCCTTCTCGCTTCCCAGCCAGGTCGGCGCGGGCGTCGTCCATAATAACGTGGGGGCGATGATCACCTGGAACAACACCGGCGGCCAGCCCAACAGCGCCTCGCTCGGTCTGAAGGTATACGGCTCGCGCTTGAAATTCGGCGGCTATTTCTCGCAGACCGACAGCCGGTTTGGCGGCGCCAGGGTGTTGAGCGGCTCTTTTATTACAAACGGGAACGCCACCCACGGCGTGAAGGCGCTGCCCATCGGCTACTCCATCAACTCGAAGGACAACTTCAAAAGAATCCAGTCCTTCGGCTCCAAAGGCGCTCCGCTTCGCATCCGGTCGGGGTTTTCAGGTTCCCGCGGCGTGGGAACCCTTGCCAGCGGCAAGAGTTATGCCGTCGGCTTCAGGATCCAAACCAAGACTTCCGGCAATTTTGATTACGGCTTCATCACGCTCGAGGTCAACAATAACGACAATTCCAATTTTCCCAACGAACTGACGATCGCCGGCTACACCATCAACAATACGGGTGATCCGCTGATGGCGCCGGAACCGACGGCCGGCCAGTCCATCCTCGCGATGCTCCTTCTCGCCGGCGCCGGCGGCGCGCTGAACACATGGCGCAAACGCGGTCTCCGCGCCGAAGTTCTGACGTCCTGATGGTGAAATCGCGGTTTTCCTTGCCACGGAAAGCGCGGGGCGCTTAGACTCTCCCAAGTGAGGATTGCCGGATGAATATCCACGAGTACCAGGCGCGCGAGTTGTTCCAGAAGTTCGGCGTTCCCACCGCGAAGGGAAACGTCGCCTCCTCGCCCGAGGAAGTCGAAGCCGTCGCGAAATCCATCGGCGCTCCCAAGCTGGTTGTGAAATCGCAGATCCACGCCGGCGGGCGCGGCAAAGGCCGGTTCGCAAACGGGTTCCAGGGCGGCGTGCATGTTTGCGGTTCCCCCGCCGAGGCGGGCGAGATCGCGTGGAAGATGCTCGGCCAGCCGTTGATCACGCACCAGACCGGGCCGGAGGGGAGGGTCGTCAACAAAGTCCTCGTCGTCGAGGCGATAGAGATCGAGAAAGAACTGTATTTCGCCATCGTCCTGGACCGCGCAAGCAGCGCGCCGATGATCATCGCCAGCACCGAGGGCGGCATGGACATCGAGACCGTCGCCGCCTCCACCCCGGAGCGAATACTGCGCGAACCCATTCACCCGACGCTCGGCCTGCAACCGTACCAGACGCGCAAGCTCGCGAAACAACTTGGCCTGACATCCGCGCAGTTGCCCGCCGCCGGCAAGCTCTTCACCGCCATCTACAAGCTTTTCATCGCGTGCGACTGCTCCCTCCTGGAGGTCAACCCGCTCGTCGTCACAAAGGCGGGCGAAGTCATGCCGCTCGACGCCAAATTCAATTTCGACGACAACGCCCTCTTCCGCCATCCCGAGATCGTCGCCATGCGCGACGTGCTGGAGGAAGACCCGCGCGAAGTCGCCGCCTCCCGCTTCAACCTCAATTACATCGGGCTGGACGGAAACATCGCCTGTCTCGTCAACGGAGCGGGCCTCGCCATGGCCACCATGGACATCATCAAATTCTACGGGGGCGACCCGGCGAATTTCCTCGACGTAGGCGGCGGCGCGAGCAAGGAGCAGGTCGCCGCGGCCTTCAAGATCATCCTCGGCGACAAAAAGGTGAAAGGCATCCTGGTGAACATCTTCGGCGGCATCATGCAATGCGACATCATCGCCGCGGGCATCCTCGCCGCCGTGCAGGAAACGGCGCTTGGCATCCCCCTTGTCGTCCGGCTCGAGGGTTCGAACGTCGAGCTTGGAAAAAAGATGATCCGCGAGAGCGGCCTCGCCGTCATCAGCGCCGACACCCTGGCCGATGCCGCGCAGAAAATCGTGGCCGCCGTCGAAGCCGCCTGAAAGGGCTTTCCTTAATGATCGGAATTAAATCCATCGCCTTCACCTCCTACCCGGTGACGGACCTGACCCGCGCGCGCGCGTTTTATGAAGGCGTGCTTGGCCTGAAATACGAGACCGGCCGGGAAAACGACGGCATGGGCTTCGCGGAATACGAAGTCGGCGGCGGTTACTTTTCCATCCTCAATGGCGTGCCCGGCTGGAAGCCGAGCGATCACGGCCCCGCCATCGCGTTCGAAGTGGCGGACCTCGACGGGGCCGTCGCCTCGTTGCACACCGCGGGCGTCAAATTTGCCATGGAGCCATTCCCAACGCATGTCTGCCGCATGGCGGTCATTCTCGACCCCGATGGCAACCAGGTCATCATCCACAAGCTCAATTCCTGACATGGCAATCCTCGTCACCCCCCAAACCCGCGTGCTCGTGCAGGGCATCACCGGCAGCTTCGGCGCCACGCACACCCGGCTCTCCCTCGCATACGGCACCCACGTCGTCGCCGGCGTCACCCCCGGCAAAGGCGGCCAGCGCTTCGAGGACAAGGCGCCGATCTTCGACACCGTCACCGAAGCCGTTCGCCAGACGGGGGCGACCGTCAGCGTCATCTTCGTCCCGCCGCCATTCGCGGCCGACGCCATCCTCGAAGGAGTCGACGCCGGGCTGGACCTCGTAGTCGCGATCACCGAAGGCGTCCCGGTCAATGACATGGTGAAAGTAAAAGCGGCCATGCAAGGCGGCAAGACCCGGCTCATCGGCCCGAATTGCCCCGGCCTCGTGACGCCCGGCGAGGGCGAGAAATCGCACGGCGGCTGCCGCATCGGCATCGCCCCCGGCTACATCCACAAGCGCGGCGGCGTCGGCGTCGTCTCGCGCTCCGGCACCTTGACTTACGAGGCCGTGTGGCAGCTCACGAGCCGCGGCTACGGCCAGAGCACCTGCGTCGGCATCGGCGGCGACCCCGTCAACGGCACATCCCATCTCGACGTGCTCAAGATGTTCAACGACGACCCGGAGACGGAGGCCGTCATCCTCATCGGCGAGATCGGCGGCGACGCCGAGGAAAAAGCAGCCGAATGGGCCGCCGAGCATTGCAAAAAGCCGATAGCCGCGTTCATCGCCGGCGCCACCGCGCCTCCCGGGCGCCGGATGGGCCACGCCGGAGCCATCGTCTCCGGCGGCAAGGGAACCGCCGCCGGGAAAATCGAAGCGTTGAAAAAGGCCGGGATCGCCGTGGCCGAAACGCCCGCCGACATGGCCGACACACTCATCAAACGAATGAAATCCTAACCCTATGGCCGTAATAGCAAAAGGTCTCGAAGGCATTGTAGCCAACAGCACCCGCCTGAGTGACGTCATCGGAGCGGAAGGCAAACTCATCTACGCCGGTTACGACATCAACGAACTCGCCGGCAACGCCTCCTACGAGGAGATCGTCCACCTCCTCTGGCACGGACACCTGCCGAACAAGCGGGAATACGACGAACTCTGCCACGAACTGCGCGAAAGCCGCGAACTGCCAAAGGGCGTCCTCGACTTCCTGCGCTCCGCGCCCAAGTCCGCGGAGCCGATGGACGTGCTGCGCACCGCCATCTCCATGCTCGGCCTGTACGACCACGGCCTGGCCGAAGGAGATACGACGGATGCCAACCAGAACCGCGCCCTGCGCATCACCGCGCAGATCGGCGTCATAGCCGCCTATTTCCACCGCGCCCGGCAGGGCAAGGATTTCCCGCCCATCCGGCATGACTTGGGCGAGGCCGCGCATTTTCTCTACCTCATCAACGGCGAGGCCCCGAGCGCCGACGCCGCGCGCACCCTGGATGTCGCCTTCGTCCTCCACGCCGACCACGGCATGAACGCCTCCACCTTCAGCGCGCGCGTCACCATCGCCACCCTCAGCGACATGTATTCGGCCATCACCTCGGCCATCGGCACGTTGAAAGGCCCTTTGCACGGCGGCGCGAACGAAGGCGTCATCCACATGCTCGTCGAGATCGGCAGCGAGGAAAACGTCGACCACTGGGTCGAGGAGCAGCTCGCGCAGAAAAAGAAGATCATGGGCATCGGACACCGCGTCTATAAAACGCTCGACCCGCGCGCCCCGCACCTGCGCGCCATGGCCATCCGGCTCAGCAACGAGCTGGGCGATCCGAAATGGATCCGGATGTCGGAACGCATCGCAGCCATCATGAAGGAGAAGAAAGGCCTCAACGCCAACGTCGATTTCTACTCCGCCACCGTCTACTATTCCCTCGGCATCCCGACCGACCTGTTCACGCCCATCTTCGCCATCGCGCGCACCTCCGGCTGGACGGCGCACGTCCTCGAGCAACTTTCCGACAACCGTCTCTACCGCCCCTTGAGCGAATACACCGGCCCGGCCGGCGACAAGAAATTCGTCCCGATGGAGAAACGTTGACGCGCCTCGCGTTCCTGGCGCCGTTGATCCTGTTCGGCTGCGCCCTTCCCCCGTCCGATCCCGTGAAGGAGATCGCGCAGGACACCTATTGCATCCAGTATTCTTCGAGCCGGGGCCGCTCGCCGATGACGCCCGAAGACCGGGTCATGCTGCTCGCCGCCGAGACGACCCTGCGCCACGGGCTAAATTATTTTGCGATAGTAGGCATCGGCGGCGAAGCCTCCTCCTCCGCCCCGGAGCCGAGCAAGATCGCCCCGAACGCCGCCCTTCAAAACGTCTACGGCATCTACGGCGTGGGCGGAACAAGCGTGCGCCCCAGTTCGAGCCAGGTTGCCGCCGCAAAGAGAGGGATAACGATCAAGTGCTTCGCCGCCCAGCCCGCCGAACTCATAGCCTCCAACGCCGCCGCGGTCGAGAAGGACATCAAAAAGAAATATTCCCTGCCATAGCCGATAAGCTAACCGCCGAGATCCGAAACCGACAAGTCTTCTTCTCCGGCGACCATTCGTTTCCAAGTTAGCTTATAATGCTTGAAGTTTAGCAACAAGGCTACCTCCAGGCCGGTTATATTCATGTAGCCGAGCATCTGGGCGTAATGCGTTTCATTGAACATGCTGACAACTTTGGCATCGACGATGACGGCATCGTCCACAATGAGGTCCGGGATCAGTTTGCCGATGAAACGATCCCGATAACGAACTGGAAATTCACGATGAAGTTCCACGGAATGGCCTGCCTGGGTTAGTTCGATGAGAAGAGCGCTTTCGTAAAGTCTCTCATCGAGCCCTGGCCTGAGCTCATTCAGCACGGTCATCGCCGAGCCTATGATAACGCGCGTCAAACCCTCATGTTTCATGAAGAATTTTTTTTTAACCACGGATAACACGGATAACACGGATGAAGAGAAGGAAAATTCATGTCTGCCGGCGAAAAGATGGGACAGAACGGGTCCAAGCGGGTTGCCTCTCCCTTCTTTAATCCGTGCTATCCGTGTTATCCGTGGTTAAATGCTTTTCTTTTCGGAACTCAGTTCAGTCCAACAATCCTCGGAGCCTATGATAACACGTGTCAAACCCTCGTGTTTCATAAAGAATTTTTTTTAACCACGGATAACACGGATAACACGGATGGCACGGATGAAGAGAAGGAAAATTCATGTCTGCCGGCGAAAAGATGGGACAGAACGAGTCCAAGCGGGTTGCCTCTCCCTTCTTTAATCCGTGCTATCCGTGTTATCCGTGGTTAAATGCTTTTCTTTTCGGGACTCAACCCGAATTGCCGCGCGGATTATTTCCCGAGGATGAAGTCCGCTATCGCGAGCGCCGCTCCCGGGCGGCTGATTTTCGTTATGTTAGCCTCCCACGTCTTCCACAGCGCGGCGTTGTCTTTAAAGGCTTCCGCCACCGTCGCGGCGATCTTTTCGTGCGTTTGGGCGACCCGCCCGCATCCGTTCTCGACGATGAGTTGCGCGTTGCCTTCCTCCTGCCCGGGAACGACCTGGCTGATGATCATCGGAGTCTTCGCCGCGGTCGTTTCCTGCACGGTCGCTCCGCCCGCTTTGCTGATGAGGAGATGGCTGCGCATCACCAGTTCCGGCATCCTGTCGGTCCAGCCGAAGATTTCCACCTCGCGCTTAGCCTGCCGCGCCGTTTCGGCGATGCGCGCGCCGAGCGCTTCGTCGCGGCCAACCGTCACGGTCACGTCGATGGCCGGGTTTTCCAACAGCCGCCCAAGCAGCGCGGGCGCTTCGCCGTGGGCGAAGTTGATCATGAAGAGAACCCTGGGCCGCGTGCTTGCGGAAGGCGCGGGCCGCTCGATCGCTTCCTTCGCAAACCGCGGCGTGACGGGGAATCCGAGCACCTTCATCTTTTCGGCGGGGACGCCCGCCCGCTTCATCACGGCGGCGGTGTCCTCGTTCGGGAGGAGGAAGTAGTCGCTGGGCGCGCGATGCCATACGGAATTAATCGTTATCGAGTCCGTGACGACGGTAAGGAAAACGAAGTTCCGCCCGCGCGGGTACAGGCGTTCGAGCAGGAAGCTGTAGATGGGATAGGTCGAGACGATGGCGTCGGGCTTCTCCTCCGCGATGATCTTCGCGAGCAGCCTGCTCATCTTCGACAGCGTGAAGAGCGTTCCTTCCACCAGCCGCGTCGTGTCGAGCAGTTCGTAGAATTTCTGCCAGACGCGCGGCGCGTTGTTTATGACCCCGATGTACGCCTTTCGGGAAAGGTCGTTGGATCGCCCGTAGCTCATCGCGAAGAGGTCTAGCACCCGCGCCTCCGCCTCTCCGTTCGCGACGGCCTCGATGCCCGCGCAAACGCTTTTTGCGGCGGTGTTGTGCCCCTCGCCGTAGCCCGCGGTGAGGATGAGAACCTTCCGTTTACGCGACATCCCGCGCAGATTACCCGGTAAACGCGCCTGATGCATTGTATTTTTCGCGACGCGCCTTACCATCCGAAGCGTGCGCCGGACGCTGACATTTTTCGCGGCCTTATTCGCCGCCGGGCTTCTTCTTCCCTATGCGGGAAAGCTCCGCGCTTTGACCGACGACGAGAAGAAAGCCATGTTCCTGAAGGCGCGCGAGGAGATGGAAACGGTCGCCAGCCCCACGCCTTCCGCCGAGGCGAAGCCAAAACCCCGCGCGAAACACCACGGCGCCCGCCCCGCGACTCCCACCCCCAGGCCGAAGCCGCCACGGGAACTCGAGCAGGAACCGGAAGCCACGCCCACTCCCGCTCCCACGCCCACGCCCGTGCACCGGGCCGAAACGCCGGAGCCCACTCCCCGCCCCCGTCCGACCCCCGCCGCCACTCCGGCGCCCAAGCCCCCCCCGCTCAATCCTTACATGCCGCCGCCGCCGCAGCCCGCCGCGGTCACCATCCAGAAATCCGAGCCGCGCACGGGGCTCGCCCCGCAACCGCCGCGCTTCTTTTGGGAGAAATGGAACAACTGGCGCTACATCAACAAATATGTCCGGGCGGAGATCGACCGCGCCCCCGTGCAGCGCAACCGCTGGCGGTACATCGTCGTCCACAACAGCGGCACCCGGCAGGGCAACGCGCGCATATTCGACCTGTACCACAGGCGCGTCCGAGGCATGCCGAACGGGCTCGCGTACCAGTTCGTCATCGGCAACGGGACTTCCTCCGGCAACGGCCAGATCGAGGTCGGCGACCGCTGGCGCAGGCAGATCAACGGCGGCCACGTCCATAGCGATTACCTGAACAACATCGCGCTTGGCATCTGCCTGGTGGGCGACTTCAACCGCGACACGCCGACGCGCGAGCAGTTGCTGGCGCTGGACGAGTTGATCCGCTACCTGCGCATCCGGGTCGGGAAAATCGACGGGCGCTTCGCCATCGTCAAGGCGCATCGCGACATCAATCCGCCCCAATGGCCCACCGATTGCCCCGGAGACCGGTTCCCTTTCCGCTGGCTTTACAGTAATTACCGGTGATGAACATAGGACTGACAGGAGCGTCGGGATTCATCGGCGCCCGCGTGGCGGAACGGGCGAACCGGGCTGGGCATCAGGTCATCGCCTTCTCCAGGACGCCGGAAAAGCCGCTGCCGGGTTGCGCGGAGACCCGCCTTTTCGACATCGAAAAACTGTGCGACTTCGAAGGATGCGACGCGGTCATCCATCTCGCGGGCGAATCGGTCGCGGGCATTTGGACGGAAGAGAAGCGGCGCAGGATCATGGAGAGCCGCAAGCTTGGGACGCGGCACGTCGTCAATTCGCTCTTCGCCGCGGCGCGGACGCCCCCCGTGCTCGTGAGCGGATCGGCCATCGGGTTCTACGGCGACACCGGCGAGGCCGAGGCGGACGAAGACGCCCAGCCCGGAAAAGGGTTTCTCGCCGAGGTCTGCCAGGCCTGGGAACACGAGGCGCTCCGCGCGCGCGAAAAGGGCGTCCGCGTCGCGCTATTGCGGACGGCGCTTGTGCTGGGGCGCGGCGGCGCGCTCAAGATGATGCTGCCCGCGTTCCGGTCCGGCCTTGGCGGCAAGCTCGGTTCCGGGAAGCAATGGATGGCGTGGATACACGTCGAGGACGAAGCCGCGCTGGCTCTCTTCGCCGCGGAGAATCCGGCGGTCGAAGGCCCGTTGAACGCCGCGGCCCCCGAGCCGTGCCGCAACGCGGACTTCACCAAGGCGCTCGGGCGGGAGTTGCACCGGCCGGCGCTGCTGACGGTTCCGGCAGTGATCCTCAGCTCCATGCTGGGGGATTTCTCGCACGAGCTTCTTGACAACCGCCGCATTGTCCCGAAGCGTCCGGTCCTTTACAAATTTCCCTACCGCTTTCCTTCCCTCGACGAGGCTTTGAGAGATATCCTGAAATCCTGACAATGGCGCCGCAGAACATCATCGCGATCGTCTACGACTACGACCAGACGCTGAGCCCCACCTACATGCAGGAACAGGTGCTCTTCCCGCGATTCGGCATCAACCCCGGGCAATTCTGGAAGCGGTGCGCCGAACTGGTGCGCGAGCAGGGGTTCGACAACGAACTGGCTTACATGAAGGTCATCCTCGACTACCTGGCGATGGATCGGCCCACCAACGCCGAGTTGCGTTCGCTCGGCAAGCAGATGACCTTCTACAAGGGCCTGCCGGAGATGTTCGACGAGCTCGCCGAAGGCCTCCTGACCCCTGAACACGAGGAGCACGGCATCCGCGTCGAGCACTACATTATTTCCTCCGGGCTGAAGGTCATCATCGAAGGAAGCCTGCTTGCCCGGTACGTGAAAGCGATCTTCGGCTGCGAGTTCGCCGAGGACGCGGAGGGGCGGATCACCTTTCCGAAGCGGGTCATAAGCCACACGCAAAAGACCCAGTTTCTTTTTCGGATAAACAAAGGGCTGCTCGACATGTCGCAGGACGTGAACGACCACATGCCCGCCGACATCCGGCCCGTGCCATTCTCCCACATGATCTACGTCGGGGACGGGCCGACGGATGTCCCGTGCTTCACGGTCATGCGCAAGTACGGCGGGCACGCGATAGCCGTTTACAATTCGGAAGACCCGAGCCGCGCCAGCTTCAAGAAATGCTACCAGCTCGCCACCCACGCCGACCGGGTCAAACACATCGCGCCCTCCGACTACCGGCGGGGAAGCCACCTGCGGCTGCTGCTGGAGGAGATGACCGCAGAGATCGCCGCCGGCATGGTCGACGAACGCCGGCGCGGCGCGGCGCTCGGGGTGGTGCGCGCGCCGGGCCACTGAAAACAATGTTTAACACCCCCCGCCATCTTCACTTCCTGGGCGTCTGCGGCACGGCCATGGGCGCCGTCGCCGCGGCGTTGCGGGAGCGCGGCTTCACCGTCACCGGCTCGGATGAGAACATCTACGAACCGATGTCCGGGTTCCTGAGAGAGCGGGGCGTCGCGCTCAACGAAGGGTACCGCGCGGAAAACCTCCCCGCGGGCGCGGAACTCATCGTCATCGGCAACGCCATCCGGCGCGGGAACCCCGAGGCCGAAGCCGTGTTGAACCGGAAGCTGTACTATCTCTCGCTGCCGGAGACGCTGAAGGAATTCTTCCTGCGCGGGCGGCACAACCTGGTCGTGACCGGCACCCACGGCAAGACGACGACGACCTCCCTGCTCGCGTGGATCATGGAGAGCGCGGGCATGGCGCCCGGCTACATGATCGGCGGGCTGCCGAGGAATTTCAAGCAAGGCGCGTGTCTGCGCGATTCCAAATACTTCGTCATAGAGGGCGACGAATACGACACGGCGTTCTTCGACAAACGTTCGAAGTTCGTCCATTACCTGCCGGAACTCGTCATCGTCAACAACATCGAGTTCGACCACGCGGACATCTTCAACAACCTGGAAGAGATCAAGACCAGCTTCCGCCGGCTGCTCAACATCGTGCCCGGCAACGGCATGGTGCTGTTGAACGCGGACGACCCCGTTTGCATCGACACGGCGCGGAATTGCCCCGCGCCCATCGTGGAAGTCGGGTTCTCCCCCAACGCGGCAAACGTCATCCGCGACGTCGCGTATGGCCCGGACGGCTCGTCCTTCCGGCTGTTCGACACGGAATTCAGCATCCCGCTCATCGGCGAATACAATGTCCGCAACGCCGCCATGGCCATCTCCGCCGCGCGGTTTTACGGCGCCGGCCTGTCGAAGATTCGCGAAGCCGTCGCCTCCTTCCAGGGAGTGCGGCGCAGGCAGGAAGTGCGGGGGGAAGTCCGCGGCATCAAGGTCATCGACGATTTCGGGCACCACCCGACCGCCATCCGCGAGACCTTGCGCGCCCTGCGGCGGCAGTATGCGAAGTCGAGGCTGTGGGCCGTATTCGAACCCCGTTCCAACACCACCCGGCGCTCCGTTTTTCAGAAGGAACTCGCCGAAGCGCTCGCGTGCGCGGACGGCGTGGTTCTCGCGAAGGTCGCACGGCTGGAACAAATCCCCGAACACGAGCGGTTGAACCCCGAGAAAGTCGTCGAGTCGATTTGTGAAGAGGGCCGCGAGGCCTATTACGAGCCGGACGTCCCATGCATCATCGCGCGGCTGAAACCGCTCGTGCGGCAGGGCGACGTCATCGTCATCTTCAGCAACGGCGGCTTTGACGGCATCCACGCGCGGCTGCTCGCGGAGTTATGAAGCGCGTCCATGACTATCGCTTCCTGCTGGCGCGCTGGCGAAAGGTCGCGCGCGAGACCGGCATGAAGATGGGCAAACTCCCGCCCAACGTCGAGCCCGAGATATTCTACCTGAAGTCGAAAAATCTTCCCGAGAGCGGAGCCGTTTACATCTCGGCCGGAATCCACGGCGACGAGCCGGCCGGAACCGAAGCGCTCATCACCTGGGCGGAGGCGAACCTGAAACGGCTGGCAAAACTCCCGTGCATCTTTTTCCCGTGCCTGAACCCGTGGGGCCTCATCAACAACTGCCGCATGGACCAAACCGGCCGCGACCTGAACCGCGTCTTTCAACACGACGAAGCGCCGTGCATCCAGATGCTGAAGGCGTTGATCAAGCCGCACCGGTTCGCCCTCGCGCTGACTTTGCATGAGGATTACGACGCGCAGGGCTTCTATATATATGAGGTCGAGCGGGTGAAACCGTTCTGGGGCGAACGCCTGCTGGCCGCCGCGCGGCAGTACATCCCCGCCGACGCCCGGCCGACCATCGAGGGGCGCAAGGCGCGGAACGGCCTCGTCCGCCGGAAGGTCGATCTGAAGAAATTCCCCAATCTCCCCGAGGCGGTCTATCTCCACCTGAATCAATCCGACAGGACGTTCACCACGGAGACCCCTTCGGAATTCGACATCGGGCTGCGAGTGCGCGCGCAGATCGCCGTCATCGACGAATGCCTCCGGCTTCTCGCATGAAAAAGGCGCTCGGAATCGACCTGGGCGACGTGCGGATCGGCCTCGCGATGTCGGATGATCTCGGCATGCTGGCGCATCCGCTGGAAACATTGCGGGCGGATGAAAAGCCCCTCGAGCGCATCGCGCAAATCATCGAGCGCGACAAGGTCGAGATCATCATCCTCGGCATGCCGCGCAACATGAACGGCACGTACGGCCCGGCGGCGGAAAAGGCCAGGGCGTTCGCCGGGCGCCTGAAAACCGCAGTGAAGTGCGAGGTGAGATTTTGGGACGAGCGCCTCAGCACGGTCGCGGCGGGCAAGGCGCTGCAAGCGAGCGGCAGGAACAGCAAGAAGAGCAGGCCGGTGATCGACCAGGTCGCCGCGCAGTTCATCCTGCAAGGCTACCTCGACTCGCTGGCGCTCTCCTAAGAGCGTATCCCTGCACTATTCGCCCGCTCTTTGGGGTTGTAGAGGCGGCTGTGCCAGCCGCCTGGAGCGGGAAGGCAACGCCCAAAGCGCCATGCGGTTCCACGCTCTAGGCTAGGCTTAGACTAGGCCGCCAGTTCCCGCACCCGTTCCAGCGCGTGATCGGTGTCGGCGCAGAACTTGTGGATGCCGAGCCGGTCCACCAGCCCCGACTCGTACATCACCTTCATCGGCTGCGGCTGGACCGCCGTGAGGAAGACCTTCGCGCGGCCCCGGTGCAGCTTGTCGATCGCCACCTCGAAGGCGTGCAATCCGCTGGCGTCCATCGCGGGGACGTTGCGCATCCGGAAAATAACCGCGCGCGGAACGCCCCCCGAAGACGCGAGCGCCTGTTCCAATTTTTCGGCGGCCGCGAAGAACAGCGGCCCCTCGATGCGGAACAGCATCACGCCCGGAGGCACGTCTTTTCCTAGAATGCTGTGCGAACCCGGGCCTTCCACTTCGCTGTCCGGGGTGACGATCCGCACATGCGTCACTTCCTCCATTTGCCGCATGAACAACACGACGGCCATGAACATCCCGGCGCCAACGCCGATTGTGAGATCGAAGACCACCGTCAGGCCGAACGCCGTGACGAGCACGCCGAAGTCAGCCCTGGGTCCGCGCCAAAGCTCGACGAAGGTATGCCACTCAGCCATTCGAAACGCCACCAGCAGCAAAACCGCGCTGAGAGCGGCGAGCGGGATGAAGCTCACCAGCGGAGCCGCCGCCAGGGCCACGACCAGAAGAACCAAGGCGTGGACGATCCCCGCCACCGGCGAGCGTGCGCCGCTGCGGATATTCGCCGCCGTCCGCGCGATGGCGCCTGTCGCCGCGATGCCTCCCGCGAGCGGACTGAGCAAATTTGCGAGGCCCTGGGCCAGGAGTTCCTGGTTCGGATTGTGCCTGGTGTCGGTCATTCCGTCGGCGACCATGGCGGAAAGAAGAGACTCGATGGCGCCCAGCGACGCGATGGTGAAGGCCGCGCCCATCAGCGTCCGCATGGCATCCAGGGATACGGTCGGGAAATGCCATTGCGGCCAGCCTGAAGGGATGCCGCCGAACTTTGAGCCGATGGTTGCCACGTGCCAGCCGGCAAGGTGCGCCGCGAGCGTCGCCGCGATGACGGCTACGATGCTCGGCGGCACGCGCCCGGTGATCCGGGGCCAAAGCGCATTCACAGCCAGGGTCAATCCGCCGAGCGCAACCGCCTGCCAGCGAATGAGGCCGAGATGGTTCACGAGCGCGGCGACCTGCTGGGGAACGTGCTCGGGCATTTTCAGCCCGAGACCGAGGAATTCATTGAGCTGGCCGCAAAAGATGATCACCGCGATGCCGCTCGTGAAACCGGCGACAACCGGGTACGGGAAAAATTTAAGGATCCGTCCCATCTTCAGCGCTCCGAGCATGATCAGCATGGCGCCCGCCATCATGGTCGCCAGGGCCAGCCCGTCATAACCGTGCTGGGCGACGATGGAAAAAAGCACCGGAACAAACGCCCCGGTCGGCCCCGCGATCTGAAAGCGCGATCCGCCTAGCAATCCGACCACGACGCCCGCTATGATCCCCGTCCAAAGCCCCTGCTGCGGCGATACGCCGGACGCTATGGCGAACCCGATGGCCAGCGGAAGAGCGATGACGCCGACGGTAAGGCCCGCGCCGAGATCGGCGAGAAAGTCCGCGCGCCGATAATTGCGAAGCGCCGGGAGCAGGGCCGGAAAGAACGTGCGCATGACAATTGGAAAGCCAAAGGGAACCTCCCGTTCTTTGCAACGATTTTATGCCGGATAGACTCGTGCGGCTGAAACTCATCGTCGCCTACGACGGCGGCCCGTACCTCGGCTGGCAGAGCCAGAAGGGCGGCAACACCGTGCAGGACATCCTGGAGGGAGCCTTCGCCGCGATCCTGGGCGGGCGCACCGCCGTCCACGGCGCGGGCCGCACGGATGCGGGCGTCCACGCGCTGGGCCAGTGCGCCCATGCGGATGTGGAGGGAAGCCGCCTTGCCCCCTGGGAATGGCGCAACGCGCTCAACGCGCGGCTCCCGAAAGAAATCCGCATCCTCCGCTGCACCCGCGCGAACGCCGCCTTCCACGCGCGCTTCTCCGCGCGCGGGAAAATCTACACGTACCGCATCTGGAACGACGTGGTCCTTCCGCCGTTTGAAGCGGGGCGCGCGTGGCATCTTGTCGGGAAGATCGACATGGACATTCTCCAAAACCGCGCTGCGCTGCTTGCCGGGAAACATGATTTCGCGGGCTTCTCCGCCAATCGCGGCCATCCGCCCGCCGACACCGTCCGCGAGCTCTCCAAGGTGCGGGCGCGCAAGCGCGGCCCGCTGCTGACGCTGACATTCCAGGGGACGGGTTTTCTATACAAAATGGCGCGTCTCATGACGGGAACGCTGGTTCGCTGCGCCCAGGGCAAGGCCGATCCCGCCTTGGTACTCGAGACGCTGGGCGGGAAAAAAACAAGCTTTGCCGCGCCCGCCGAAGGCCTCTGCCTTACGCGCGTTTTGTATTAGGTATGCACGTTGCCAACTCTTGGTCGCCTTACTAAAGAACTGGAAGCGCCTGGCGCTTTGGCGTTGCCTCCCGCTCCAGGCGGCTGGCACAGCCGCCTCTACAACCAAGAGTGGGCGAAAAAATGCATGACAGGCTAAACGCCGCGGTCTTTGACCGTCACAGCGTATTTTTCGTAGTTGAATGTCACCCCGCCCATGTCGCCGACGTAGCGCAGCACTTCGGTGAACGGGACGTTCTCCAGCTTCAAGGTCACCTTCCGCGATTGAAGGTCATCCGGAGGGATCTGGACGACGAAGTTGACGCGGGTCTTGCCTTCGGTTTGCTTTTCGACGGTCTGTTTCAGGTAAATGAGCGTCGCGCCGAGAGTGGCGTCGCGCAGGTCGATCTTTGGGATGATGACGGCGGCATAGGCGCTCGCGGCGTCCTTTGAAGCGTTCGCCGGTTGCTGGACGGCGATCATTCGCAAATAAGTGGCGGCTGTCTGGTTGGCGGGGTCGATGGCCAGGATCATCTGGAAATCCTCCTTCGCCTTTTTAAGATCGCCGCTGGTGTAGGCGCGCCGGCCTTCGGCGAGCAGCCCGGGGATTTCCTGTCCGAAGGCGATGCTTGCCAGGAACGCGGCGGCCAGAGGGAGAACTTTCATTGGCGCAATTTCATCCCGCGGCGGACCAAACACAAGAAGGGTCATTTGAATTTGCCGCCCGTTCCCGTAGGGTGCCGCCATGGCGAACACCCGCTCCCTGGCGCTTCTTCTGCTGAACGCGGGCGTGCTCGTGTACTTTTTCTGTTTCGCGCCGCTCTTCCATTACGGCACGGAGACGACGTTGCGCTGGGCCTGGAACGCGTGGAGCGACCCGGAACAGGCGCACGGGAAACTCGTGCCGTTCATCGCGCTGTTTCTCGTCTGGCGCGAACGGGAGAAACTTCGCGCCGCGCGCAAGGCGGGCTCGAACAAAGGGCTGATTTTCGTCGCGACGGGCGCGTTGTTCTTTGTCCTGAGCGCGCGCTGCCTGGAGCCGCGCATCGCGCTGGCCGCGCTTCCGTTGCTGATTTACGGCTCGATTCTCTTCCTGTGGGGCAAAGAAACGGCGCGGGTATGCGCGTTCCCGTGCGCGCTGCTGGCGTTCATGCTTCCCTGGGCCGCCGCCGAGCAGGCTACGAATCGGTTGCAGTTCCTCATCACGAACGTGGTCGGGACTCTGTCGAACGGGTGCGGCATCCACACACAGGCGGTTGGGACGACCCTGACCGCCGCGGACGGCAGCTTCCGTCTGGAGATAGCCGACGGGTGCAGCGGCGTGCATTCCCTCACCGCCATAACCCTGCTGACCGCCGTGTTCGTGCACATAACCCAGAACCGGCTTTGGAAAAAAATCGCGATCTTCGCCTCGTCCGCGGTTTTCGCCATCCTTGGAAACGTGGCGCGGATATTTTCGGTCATCCTCGTCGCGAAATTCGCGGGCGAAAAGGCCGCTGCGCATTGGCATGAATATGCCGGGTTTATTTCCTTTCCCATCGCCATGGCGGCGATGGTCGGGTTCAGCAAGCTGCTGAATATCGACTACGGGAAATATCTCGCCGCCCCGGAGGTTTCCTATGACTACTAGGCGGCTGGCCGCGCTCTTTCTGATATTGTGCGCGGGGTTGGGAGCGGTCGGTTTCGTCCCGCGCGTGCAATATTCGCAGCCCGCCGGGATAGAATTGGCGCTGCCCGCCGCGCTCGGCGAATGGCGGGGCAGGAACGCCGCCGTCTCGGACAGCGAGCGGACGGAACTCGGCCCCGAAACGGAATTCGTGCGGAAGCTTTACCGGAACGCGGGCGGCCAGGAGATATTCGTTTCCGTGGTGCTTGCGGGCCGCGACATGAATACGAGCATCCACAGGCCGGAGCGCTGCCTTCCTTCGCAAGGGTGGAAAATAGCCGGCGCCGGGACGCGGCGCGTGCGGCTGGACGGCTCGCGCGCGCTCGCTGTCACGCGATTGCGCAACCTGCGGCCGGCGAAGGACGGCAAAATGTTCTGCTGCCTCGATTATTACTGGTTCGTCGGTTGCAAGGAAACCACCCCGTCCCACACGACGCGGATGTTCATCGACCTGCGCGACCGATTGTTGAAAGGATGCAACCAGCGCTGGGCTTACATCAGCATTCTCGCGGCTGTCCCCGGGGGATTCGACAGCCCGTCGGAAAAGCAGGCCGATGAAATGATGGCCGCTTTCATAAGGCAGCTTCTGCCAAAGGTGCAGAAGCCGGATGTGACCTAGAGCGTGTCATGCACTTTGTCCGCTCTTGGTTGTAGAGGCGGCCGTGCCAGCCGCCTAAAGTCTGAAGCGCCTCCCGCTCCAGGCGGCAACGACCCGGCAAATCGGGTTGGTCTAGTTAAATCCCGCGGATGCGCGCGGCGGCCCAGCGCGAGAGGGCGCTCGCGTTATGGATCATCTCCCTTTCAAAGAACCGGAAGGAGGTGTGCGGCGAGGCGAGGAGGAGCATCACCGTCAGCGCGAGCAGGTTCATCATATAGATAACCACCAGCGAGAAGAAGGTGCCGTGAGTCTTCAGGTCGCTCTGGCCCTTGGGGATCATCCAAAGGGTGAAGCTCATGTGGAACGCCCATGTCGCGCCGATCAGCGCAAAGAGCAGCTCCCGGTAACGGCTCATGTCATAAAAAAGGCCGGCGCCCGCGTACACCAGGATGACGAATATGCTGTAGAGCGGGAAAAAATACGGGGCCAGCGCGACCAAGAAGTTATTCGTATCCGTGATGATGTGGCCCCCGTCGCGGCGCACCTGGAATTTTGAGACTCGCCCGCCCATCGCCCAGACCCAGAGGGCGTGCGTCAGTTCGTGGCCGAAGACGTAGATGAGGAGCGGGCGCGGCAGGCCGAAGAAGGCGATTGTCCATAGCAAAGCGCCGAGCGCGAAGAACCAGAATTGCGGGCTGGCCCAGAAGCCGTAGTGGAGCGTCGCGCGGGAGAAGCAGGTGAAAAACGTCTGCGTCCAGATGATCGCGACCGGCACGAGAAAAACGCCGATGACGGTGTTGACCCACCAGACGGGGATGGTCGCCGCGGGCCGCGCGGCGCGCAATGCGGGGAAATGGGAGCGCGTCTCGGATTTAAGGTTCGTCCGGACTTTGGCGCTTCGTCCCATCGGAGGGCTGTTTTAGGCCCGTCCCATGTAGGCGCCGGTGCGCGTGTCGATCTTGACGATCTCGCCTTCCTTGATGAAGAGGGGCACCTGGACGCTCTTGCCGGTTTCCAAAACGGCGGACTTCTGCACGTTGTTCGCCGAGTCGCCGCGGACGCCTTCCGCGGATTCCACCACCTTCAACTGCACGGAGGAGGGGAGTTCGACCTGCACCGGCTTGCTCTCGATGCTCAAGACTTCCACCGGCAGGTTTTCGGTGAGGTAATCCTTCGCCTCGGCCAGGAGTTCCGGGTTCAGGGTCACGGTCTCGTACGATTCGGGGTCCATGAAGTGGAAGCCCTGCGGATCCTTGTAGCTGAATTCCAGCGTGCGCCGGCTTACGTCGACGACTTCCACCTTTTCCGTGGAGGTGAACCGGACGTCCGCCGATTTGCCCGTGCCGATGTAGCGGATGATCGCCTGGACGAACGCCCGCAGGTTTCCCGGGGTGCGGTGCTGCACTTCGAGCACGATTGCGGGGTTGCCGTTGTAACGGATCGCCATGCCTTTGCGGAGGTCGTTCGCTGCTGCCATAAATATCGGGGTATATCGGGGTCGGAGACGTTTTAGAGAAGTTTGAAGCGCGCCAGGTCCTGCGAATCGACGATGCCCACGGGCATGTTCCGTTCGTTCACCACGACGAGGTCGTCTATCCGGTGGTGTTCTAGCACATGCAGAACCTCCACCGCAAGCTTGTCCGGCGCGATGGTGACCGGGTTTGCGGTCATGAACCCGGCGACCGGTTTTTCCAGCAGCGCGGCGTCCCGCTGGAAGTGGCGGCCAAAGTCGCCGTGCGTGAAGATGCCCGCCATGCCGCCTTCCGGCGTGGTGATGACCGCGCACCCTGCATGGCGGCGGGCCATTTCGTGCAGGACTTCGCGCACCGTCGTCTCCGGCGCCAGCAGCGCCATCCGTTCCGGGCCGCGCATGATGTCGCGCACGCACAAGAGCAACGCACGCCCCAGCCGTCCGCCGGGATGGAACCGGGCGAAGTCCTCTTTTTGGAAGCCGCGCGCCTCCAGCAGCACCATCGCCAGGGCGTCGCCGAGCACGAGCATCGTCGTGCTGCTTGAAGTGGGCGCCAGGTTCAAGGGACACGCTTCCTGGGAGACGCTCACGTCCAGGTGGACGTGGCTGTTCTTCGCCAGCATCGAGTTCGGGTTGCCCGTCATGGAGATGATCCGCACCCCGAGCCGGATGAGCGCGGGCACGATGTTCAGGAGTTCCTCCGTCTCGCCGCTGTAGCTCAACGCGAGAGCAACGTCGCCTTCCGCCACCACGCCCAGGTCGCCGTGCAAGGCGTTGAGGGAATTCAGCACCACCGCGGGCGAGCCGGTGCTGGTGAGGGTGGCGGCGATCTTTTCGCCGATGTGGCCCGACTTGCCTACGCCAACGACGACCACTTTCCCCTTGTTCCGCACCGTGGAGAGGATCGTCTCGACAGCCGCCTGGAAAGAGGCCTGATCCAGCCTTTCACCCAGGCGGCGGACCTCGTCCCGTTCGATCTCGATGACCCTCCTGGCTTTTTCGAGGTAGTCCATCTTTAAGACTTTTCAATAATGGGAAACATAGTTGGCACGGTGGTTGCTAATAATTATCTCAATTATGGAAAATACACTTGAACAAATCCAATTAAACGACGCGGGCCTCGGCCCGTCCCCCAAAATCCTCCTCCTCGAAGACGATGAGAGTTTTCAGGCGATCATCAAGGATTTCCTCGAATCCCACTCCTACGAAGTGGTCGCCGTCCGCAACGGCGTCGAGGGCGTCCGCGAGATCATGGCCAGCGACTTCGAGGTCATCATCTGCGACATGCTCATGCCGAATCTCCCCGGCGACATGTTCTACCTGGCTGTGGAGCGGATGCGCCCGCACTTGTGCGACCGGTTCATCTTCATCACCGGCTTGCGGGACAACCAGAAGGTCAACGCCTTCGTCCAAAAGGTGCACGGCACCATGCTGGCCAAACCCTTCCAGGTCGATGACCTGCTCGAAATGATCGGCTTCGTCCAGATCAAGAGCGCGGTATAACGCATCCCACCCAACCCCAAGACCATGAGAATCCTCATAGCCGATGATGAACAGGACCTGGTGGACGCCCTCGCGGCGTTCGTCAGGGAGCGCGGGCACCAGGTCGTCGCCACGGTGACGACCGGCGGGCTCGATGTCATACACGCCTACGCCCGGTTCCAGCCCGACCTGGTCCTCATGGACATCATGATGCCGAAGTATAACGGGTTGACAGCCTGCCTGGCGCTGCGGAGCACGCACCCGGGCGCGAAGGTGGTCTTCGTTTCTGGCAAGTTTAACGCGGAGCATCCTTTTGTCTCGAATACGGGCGCGGTCGGCTTCCTCGCCAAGCCCTTCGACTTCTCGAAGCTCGACGCCATCCTGGAAAGCCAGGCGGCGCACACCCACACCCACGCAGCCGAGGCCGCATAGGCTCTACTTCCGGCGGACTTTGTCTTTTTTCGCCTCGCCTTCCTCGTTCAGGCGGCGCACCTCGCTCACGAGCTGTCTCTCCAGTTTGGAGACCTCGTCGGGCTGCGCCGCCATGCGCGCCTTCTTTATTTCGCCGGAGAGGAAGAGTTCCTTCTCCGCGATGCGCGCCTTGTAGGTCGACTCGATCTCGGCGATCTCCCGGCGCTGCTCGTCGGTCACTTTCTCGGTGGGCGATTCCTTTTCGAGCCGTTCCATGGCCAGTTCGTAGGCGGATTTCATACCGGACTCTTGACCGTTGCATTTCAACATTCAACTTTTAATCTCGGAAGCATGATCCGCCTTCTCAGCACGGACTTCGACGGCACCCTCGTCAGCCATTTCGACAAGCCGCCCGTCGTTCCCGCGATTTTTGAGATTCTGCGCGAACTGCGGAAGCAGGGCGGCCTTTGGGCGATCAACACGGGGCGCACCCTCTCGCACATCGTGGAAGGGCTGGAGGAATTCGGGTTCCCGATCCAGCCGGACTTCGTCCTCACCACCGAGCGCGAGGTCTTCCGCCGCGACCCCGGCGGCGACGGCTGGGAGGATTTCGGGGATTGGAACCGGCGCTGTTTCGACGCGCACGAGGAACTGTTCGCCATCGCCCGCCCCCTGCTGGCGGAGATCGTCTCTTACGTCGAGGCCGGGACGGAAGCCGAAATCATTTATGAGAAGGAACGGCCCATCGGCCTCGTCGGCACATCGGATGAAGAGATGAACCGGATACTGGCCTTCGTGGACGCCGCGCGCGCACGGCTGCCCGCGTTCGCCTACCAGCAGAACACCGTTTACCTGCGGTTCTGCCATTCGGATTATTCCAAAGGCGCGGCGCTGGGCGAACTTGGCCGGCTGACGAACATCCCGCGGGAGGAAATCTGCGCGATAGGCGACCATTACAACGACATCCCGATGCTCGACGGCCGTTACGCGCGCTGGACGGGTTGCCCGGATAATTCCGCGCAAGCGGTGAAGGAGACCGTGCGCAAATCGGGCGGACACGTGGCGCGGGGCGGTTTCAGCCAGGGGGTCATAGAGGTCATCGAGCGGTTACGTGAATAAGGAACAACGCAGCGCCCACGATGCTTTTGCCGCGCTTCTGAGGAGCACGGCCGAAGCGCGCTTTCTGAAAACTTGTGATCGCGACACAGCGAAGGGGCGGCCGCGCGATCTCGCGCCGGGCTGGGATTTGGCCTGGCGTTACTTATCGTATCGACAATTCCGTCGAGGCTTCCGGGTAGTGAAATAATAGGGACGTTATCTAGCGGCTGCTGACCGGCGCTTCCCGCCAGCCGGCGATATCGAAGAAAACGGGCGTCCAGTCGAGCTTCACGAACGCCAGCCGGGCTGGCGAAGAGACCGGGATGGCGATCTCTATTTTGTCGCTTTGATACCGCACCCAGGCCGTGGATGCGGGCTGCCTGGTCATCGAATCAACGGTCTGGACATTCTGGGAGTTCGGCGGCAAGGGCATCTCCAGGCGGATGGGTTCGCCTTGCGTGGTCTGCATCGCGACGTCGAGGACCGCGCCGTGGAGGCTGTGATTCTTTTGCCGGCAGATCGCGACGCGAAGAATGCCGCGCTCGAGTTTCGCTTCGAAAAGGGGATCGGGGTCGCCGGAAAGGCCCGGAGGCCGGAAGGTCTCGACGTCGGAGGCGAATGCGGTGAAGCGTTTGCGGCCCAGCGTCATCTGGGTTGCGTGCCGGAGGATCGCTTCCAGCTTGGTTTGTTTTTCTTCCGCGGTGAGCGGCAGTTCGATGCCCCCGGGTTTGGGCGCTCCGTTGGTGTGGACGAGGTATTCCAGTTCGTACGGGAGCGGCGTGTTGAGCCGGCGATATTCGAGGCGGGTGACGACGTAAGCGGTGTTGTGGTCGGGGTGAAGGTCGTCCGGGGATGGGAGAACGAGGATTGTCGGCTGCCAGGCGATGATGGAGGAATCGATGGCCGCCTGGAAAGGCTGGTTGCCCGTCATGAGGAGCCGGGTGGTGTCGCTGTCATGGAAATCGAGGAAGACGGCGGATTTCGCGGGGACGCCGAGGCGGCCCAGCGCGTTGAGCGCCTCCTTGTCCCGGCGCGCGCCCCAGCGGGCTTTGTCCGCGGCGCCGATGTAGAAGCGGTGTTCGATGTAACGTTGCGCCCAGACGTTATTGTCGCCGTTTGTCAGGAAGACGACGCGGATGCGGGCGTGCGCCGCGACGGCGCGCTGAAGCAGCCCGCCCGCTCCAAGGGATTCGTCGTCCGGGTGGGGCGCGACGACCAGGACGCGATCCCGGGCGGTGATCGGGCGGAGAGGCGCCGCCGCTGCGGACGCGGCGAGGAGGAGGAATGCGAGTATCTTCATGCCGCGATCGCGTGGCGCTCCTCTATCCGGGCGACGGCCCACGCGGCGTGTTCGGCGATGAGCGGTTCGGGGTCGGCGGCCGCTTTTCGCAGCGCGGGCAGGTCGCGCGGCGCGCCGGTGTTGCCGAGCGCGACGCAGACATTCCGGAGAAAGCCGCGGCGTTTGATGCGTTTGATGGGCGAACGGCGGAAAAGCTGCCGGAACTGGTCGTCGGTGAGCGCGAGGTATTCGGCGAGGCTCATGCCGGCGGTCGCGGGGCGGGCTGAAAACGCCGCTTCCTGGGAAACGCGGGCGAAGCGATTCCACGGACAGGCGGCGAGGCAGTCGTCGCAGCCGTAAATGCGGTCGCCGATGAGCGGGCGGAATTCGAGGGGGATGCTCCCTTTCAATTCGATGGTGAGGTACGAGATGCAGCGGCGTGCGTCCAGGATGTGGGGCGCGAGGATTGCGGCCGTGGGGCACGCGGTCATGCAGCGCGTGCAGCTTCCGCAACGGGCGGGCTGCGGCGCGTCTTCTTCCAGGGCGAGCGTGGTGAGAATCTCGGCGAGGAAGAACCACGCGCCGAGTTCGGGGTGGATGAGCATCGTGCTCTTGCCGTGCCAGCCGGCGCCCGCCCGCGCGGCGAAATCGCGCTCCAGCACGGGGCCGGTATCGACGCAGCACTTTTGCGTGCCGCCGCATTCCTTGAGGAGAGCGTCCAGTTTTGCAAGCCGGGCAGCGATCAGGTCGTGGTAATCGTTCCCCCAGGCGTAGCGCGCTATGCGCGGGCCGGTTGGTTCGCCGCCCTGCCAGTAATTCATGGCGAGGACGATGACGGAGCGCGCGCCGGGCAGGACTTGTCGCGGGTCGACGCGGCGGTCCTTGTTGGCGCCAAGCCAGGCCATCTCGCCGCCGCGTCCGCGGTCGAGCCATTGGAGGAACTCCGCGGCATGGGGCGGCGCCTCGCACTTCGCCACTTTGCAAAGGGCGAAACCGAGCGCCTTCGCTTCAACCGCCAGGGCTTCTTTCGGAGTCATTGGAAATGGAGGCGCGCCGCTTCCGCCACGGCCGCGGCCGCTTCATCATGCGAGCGCAGGGAGGTGTCGATCTTGAAATGGGCGGTTGATTCGTAGATCGGCGCGCGGCGTTTCAGCAGGCGGGCGATGGTTCCTTTCGGGTCGTCGTTTTTCAGCAAGGGGCGCTTGGCAGTCCGCGAGACGCGCTCGAAGATGACTTCCTCGCTCGCGATAAACCATACGACGAAGCCGAGCGCGCGCAACAGGCCGCTATTCGCGGGCCGGTCGATGATTCCCCCCCCCGTGGCGATGACGCACCGGTCGGCTCCTTGCAGGGAGGCGAGCGCGGCGGTTTCCCTATCCCGGAAGAACGGCTCGCCTTTCGTCTCGAAAAGCTCGGCGATGCTCGAGCCGGTTTCTTCGACGACGAGCCGGTCGGTATCCACGAACCGGTACCCGAGCCGCGCGGCGATGCGTCTGCCGACGGAGGATTTCCCCGTGCCCATGAACCCGATGAGCACGATGTTCCCCCGGTCTGGACTCATTCGCGGAATCAGCGCCTAGCGCTTTGTAACCCGCACGACGTTTCTCGCTTTCGCGCCCTTCTCGTCGTGGTAGAGTTCGTATTCCACTTCTTCGCCCTCATCGAGTGTCTTGAAATTGTTTTCTTGGATCACGGAAAAATGCACGAAGATGTCGCCTTTTACCTCGGGATCGAGGATAAAGCCGAATCCTTTTCGCGCATCAAACCATTTTACCCGTCCTCTCGCCATAAATAGACCATTTAGATCAATTGTTTCACTTCGCAGGCGGGAGGGGCGTCTGCTCGGGGCGCAATGTAGCGGGTTCGCACCGTTCCGGTCAAGGGGGCCGCGATGATTTCTCCGCTCGTGGCCGTGGTCATGGGCAGCAAGTCCGATTGGGAGACGATGCGCCACAGCGTCGAGATGCTCGATGAACTTGGCGTGCCGGGCGAATACCACGTCGTCTCCGCGCACAGGACGCCGGAGCGGATGGCCGCTTTCGCGAAGGAGGCGGCGGGGAAGGGGATCAAAGTCATCATCGCGGGCGCGGGCGGCGCGGCGCATTTGCCGGGCATGCTGGCGGCCCACACGTGGCTGCCCGTCCTGGGCGTGCCGGTGGAGAGCAAGGCGCTCAAGGGCCTCGATTCCCTCCTTTCCATAGCCCAGATGCCGGGCGGCATCCCGGTCGGCACGCTGGCGATCGGCCACTCCGGGGCGAAGAACGCCGCGTTGCTCGCGGCGGGCATCCTCGCCTTGAACGACGAACGTATAAGAAAAGCCTTGCTTGCATTCCGGGAACGGCAGACCGCCGAAAGCCTGGAAACCGTTCTTCCATGAAAAAAAGCATTTATCCCCCCGGCAGCACCGTCGGCGTCATGGGCGGCGGCCAGTTGGGACGCATGTTCACCCTCGTAGCGCGGCGGATGGGGTATCGCATCCATTCCTTCAGCCCGGACGCCGACAGCCCCGCCGGACAAGTGGCCGACGTGGAGATCGCCGCTCCTTACGAGGACGAAGCCGCCGTCTCGGCGTTTGCAAAGGGCGTGGATGTGCTCACCTTCGAGTTCGAGAACATCCCCGCGCGAACCATCGAGTGGTGCGCCGCCATCTGCGAAACCCGGCCGTCGGGAAGCGTCCTGCACATTACGCAGAACCGGTTGCGGGAGAAGGAATTCCTCGCCGGTGCGGGGCTGCCGATAGCTCCGTTCAAGGCCGTCGGCACCGCGGAAGACCTTGCCGAGGCCATCCGCAAGATCGGCGCGCCCGCCGTGCTCAAGTCCACCGCCTTCGGTTATGACGGAAAGGGGCAGCACGCCCTTTTCCACGGCGATGATCCCACGCGGGTCTGGGGGGCCACGCTTGGCAGCCAGGCGGTTCTGGAGAAATTCGTCCCGTTCGTCAAGGAGCTGTCGGTCATCGTCGCGCGCGGGGCGGATGGCTCGGTGGCGGCCTATCCCGTCTGCCAGAATATCCATCGCAACCACATCCTGGATGTGACCATCGTTCCCGCAGGTATTGATGAGTCCGTGCGGCGGACGGCTCGGGAGATCGCCCTGACCGTCGCTGAAAAACTCGAACTCGTCGGCCTGATGGCGGTCGAAATGTTCCTGCTCGAAAAAGGGGATATCCTCATCAACGAACTCGCGCCGCGCCCGCATAACTCCGGGCACTTCAGCTTTGACGCGTGCATCACGAGCCAGTTTGAACAACAGCTTCGCGCCGTATGCGGCCTCACGCTGGGATCGACCGACCTCCTGCGCCCCGCCGCGATGGCCAATCTGCTGGGCGACCTCTGGGAAGGGCGCGAACCGAACTGGACCGCCGCCCTCGAATCCCCCATGGTGAAGCTGCATCTCTACGGCAAGACCGCGCCGCGCAAAGGCCGGAAGATGGGCCACCTCCTCGCGTTCGGCGACACCGCCGCGGAGGCGGAGGAAACCGTCCGGCGCGCGCGCGGAAGGCTTTCGCCGGCGGGGACTGCTTCGCGAAGCTCCCTCTTCAGTCCGCGTTAAAGGCCGGCGCCCTCGTTATTTCCGAAGGCTCTTGTTAGGAAGCGGTGAAAACACGGGCTTCCGGACGGGTTCCAGGAGGGACGACACATCCCGGAGGGTTTCGAGCAGCGCTTCCGGAACGTCGAGGAAAAGGACGGTAACCCGGTAGGAGCGGTGCTCCGCGGGCTGGCAATCGACGACTATCCCGCTCAGCCGTGCGCACCGCGGTTCGCCGTTGTGGTAGCGAAAGCTGACGCCCATTTCCGTGCCGGAGGAAAATTGCCAGTGCGATTGGAAACACATCCCGCGCTCGCAGATTTCCAATTCCTGCTCGCAACATCCTTCGTCCGCTCCGTACTCCAGGTAAAGCGAAGGCATCCGAGCGTCCGAATCCGATGTCCTGTCCAGCATATCGATCCGGTCCCGAACTTAACACGGAACGAAGCCGTGTCAAAAAACCGAGCGTTCCAATTCTCTGGCCTTGGGAGCGGGCGCGGGCCGGGCCTCCTCGGCGGCCACCTGGGCCATCAGCTTCAAGGCGAGCCGGCCCAGCGCCGTGGTGACGAAGAGCGTGACAAGCAATCCGCCGATCCAGATGACATATTCGATCCCGTGCGGATGATTCTGGCCGCGGACGATCTTGATGCCGAGTTGGGCCAGCGTGCCGAGGTACGCATAAAGGAAGACGCCCGGCGCCTGCCCCAGGGCGATCCAGAGCATGCAAGGCCAGAAGCGGATGCTGGTGATGCCGTAGAGGTAGTTGAGGAAACTGGTCGGGAAGAGCGGATGCACCTGGCTCAGGAAGATGATCTTCCACCCCTCCTTCGCGATGGCTTTGTCCAAGGCCACCCATTTCCGGTGGCGCAAGGCTTTCTTTTCGACCCACTGGCGGCCCAGCTTGCGGCTTATCATGAATGCTGCGGCGGCTCCGCCCACGTTGCCCGCCAGCACGAGGAACGACCCCCACCAAAGGCCGAAGAAAAGCCCGCTTCCCATCGCGAGGACGCCCGCCGGGAGCAGGAGCAGATTGCAAAAGGCGTAGAGAAGCGGGTAGAGCGCAGCGCCCCACCACTCCATCTGGCCGATCTTGCGTTGCGCGCGGACGATCATGTCCACTATGGGGAAATGGCGGATGAGGAACACCGCCACGAGACCGGCCAATGCCAGCCCGGCAAGCTGGATGAAGAGTGCGCGCGAAACCTTGTACATCTGATTATTAATTCGATCCCGCGAGGACGCCGAGTGCATCGACCATCGCCGCGATGTGCCGGGGGCCGATGCCGCAGCAGCCGCCAACCAGCCGCGCGCCGTGTGAGACCAGTTCACGGGCGCCCCGTGCGAATTCCTCCGGCGTCGTTGTGGCGGGGTATCCCGCATTCGGGAACGCCGAGACAAAGCCGGCGTTTTTTTCAAAGAGTTGCAGCATGGCGTCCACTCCGACGCAGTTGAAACCCAAAATGTCCGCGCCGGGAAGCCGCGCTTTGTCCGCGGCGCCGCCGGCCAGCGAGCACACCACGGGGCAATGATGCAGCGATTGCTTCACGTAGAGGGCGAGCGCCAGTTCGTCGATATCGGTGAACGTTTCGAGAAAGATGAGATCGACCCCGCCGTCGAGCAACGCGCCGATCTGCTCCTTGAAAAGACTTCCGGAAGGCGGGACGCCGAGCGGGCCGACGCTCCCGGCCACGTATACCGGCTTGCCACGCGCGCAATCTTTGGCGAGTTGCGCCGCCGACCAGTTGATCTCATTCACCCGGTTCTCGCATCCGAACCGCGCCAGACGCGCCGCGTTCGCGCCAAAGGTGTTCGTGCGGATGAGACGCGCCCCGGCTTCGATATATTGCCCGTGGATCGCCCGGACGATCTCCGGACGGCTCACGCAGGCTTCCTCCAGGCATTGGGAGACGCCGGCTTCCAGGAGAGCCGTGCCCATGGCCCCGTCGCCGGGCACGACGCCGGTTTCCAATTCCTCGAGCAAGTCTCTCATAATGGCAGACGGGAAATATCGTCACCGCCGTTCCCGCGGGTCAAGCGCATCCCGCAGACCGTCTCCGAGGAAGTTGAAGGCCAGGAGGGTCGCCGACATCGCGATTGCAGGGAAGACCAGGAGCCACCAGTAGCTGCGCACGGGGTTGACGACTTGCGCGCCGTCGCTGAGCAGGACGCCCCAACTCGCTTGCGGCGGCTGGATTCCGAGGCCAAGGAAGCTGAGAAAGGATTCATCGAGGATGACGGCGGGGATGGTCAACGTGAGATAGACCACGATGATGCCCGCCATGTTCGGTAAAATATGGCGCAGGATGATCCGCGCATGGGTCTGGCCGAGGCTGCGCGCCGCATCGACGAACTGGAGGGACTTGAGCGCCAGCACCTGCCCGCGGACGATCCGGGCCATCGTCAGCCACTCGATCAAACCCAGCGACAGGACGAGGATGACGATGCGCGAGTAACCGACCATGGCGGTAAGCCCCGCCTGCTGGAACCAGCGCGCGACGGTGGCGTCGAATGCGTTGATGAAGATGAGGATGATAATGAGCCGGGGGATGGAATAGAGAACCTCGACCCCGCGCATCATGAGCGCGTCGCGCCTGCCGCCCGAATAGCCCGCCGCCAGGCCGTAAGCCACCCCGATGAACAGGCTGATGCATGCCCCCGAAAACCCGACAAGCAGGGAGATGCGCGCCCCTTCCAATACGCGATAAAGCACGTCCCGCCCGAAAAGGTCCGTGCCGAACGGGTGCCCGCCGGAAGGCCCGGCGAACTGGTTCGCGGTGAGGTCCGCCGAATGGGCGGGCAAGAGCGGCGGACCGGCCGCCGCCGCAAGGATGACAAACGAAAGAACCGCCAGCCCGACCACGGCGGCCTTGTCCCGGCGAAGGCGCTTCCACCATGTCTCAGGCATCGAGCTTTATCCTCCGGTCGAGGAATCCGTATGCCAGGTCGGCGGCCAGGTTCATCAGCACCAGCAAGGTGCAATAGACGATCACGACGCCCCCGAGGAGAAAGCCGTCCCGGTTCTGGATCGAGTTGACGAAGAACGGCCCCGCCCCCGGTATATTAAATATGGTCTCGACGACGATGGAGCCGGTGAGGAGGTTCGCCGCGAGCGGGCCGAGGTAGGATACCACGGGAAGGATGGCCGCCTTCAACGCGTGCTTATAGATGACGACCCGCTCCGGGAGGCCCTTGGCGCGCGCCGTGCGGATGTAATCCTGCCCCAGCACCTCCAGCATGCTCGTGCGCATGAGCCGCGCGACATACGCCACGTACGGCCCCGCCAGCGTGATCGCGGGCAGGATGACGCACGACCAGCTTCCCCAGCCGCCAACCGGCAGCCACCCGAGCTTCAGCCCGAAATAATAGACCAGCAACGGGCCGCTGATGAACGCCGGCGCCGAGATGGCAAAGAGCGCCGCCAGCATCGATGCGGCATCCACGGCGGTATGATGCCGCGCCGCGGCCAGCGACCCGAGCCAGACGCCCGCGAACGCCGCGATAAAGAACGCCGCGCCGCCCAGCAGCGCCGAGACGGGCAGGGTCTGCGCCAGAAGCTCGTTCACCGTGCGATTCTTGTATTTCGTGGAGAGCCGTAAATCGCCGTGAAGCAGGTCCCACAAGTACAGGAAATACTGTTCACCCACGGAAAAGACCGCCCCGGTCGTTTCCACCGCGCCCGCTCCCATGCCGAGCTTGCGGGCGAGCCGCTCGCCCATCGCGCGGCCTTCCGGGCCGTCCAGCTTGTATTTCAGCAGGAGCTGCTTTTCGATCGACGCCGGGATTTTGCGTTCCGAGGAAAACGGCCCGCCCGGGGCCAGCCGGATCAGGAAAAAGGTGATGGAAACCACGCAGAACAGCACGGCCAGCAGGGAAAGGAACCGGCGAAAAATGTATGCTGCCATGCGGGAGGCATCTTATATTCCCCCGCTTAATGGATAGCAATATCGTCCTCGGCACCTTCCGGAACGGCGGCCCCGTCATGTGGCCGCTGCTGCTTACCGCGGTCATCGCGGTCGCGGTCGTGCTGGAAAGGGTGTTCTGGTGGCTGCGCGAACGGGGACGGTGCGATTTTCGGAAACGGGACGCTTTTCTCGAGCACGTCGAGAAGGGGGAGACCGACGCCGCCTCGGCCCTGGCGCGCGAATCCCGCGACCCCGTCCTGCGCGTGCTCTGGCACGGGCTGAACCACCGGCATTCCTCGCTGCAAGGGGCGCTTCAGGTCGCGGCCGGCATCGAGCTCGAGCGCGCGGGCCGCTTCCTCGCGGTGCTCGACACCATCGTCACGCTCGCGCCGCTGCTCGGGCTGCTCGGCACGGTCACGGGCATCATGCATTCCTTCCATTTCGTCGGGAATGACGATCTCTCCGCCAGCAAGGTCAGCGGCGGCATCGCGGAAGCGCTCATCGCCACCGCCTGCGGGTTGAGCATCGCCATCTTCAGCCTCATCCCCTTCAACTACTTCGGCAGGCTCGTGGAACGGATGCGCTTCGAACTGGAAACGGGGGCCACGAACCTCGAAGTCCTTCTCGGCAAATCGTGAGGATCAACTCCCCCATCCCGAAGCGGCGCGCGCGGCTGGAGATCATCCCGCTCATCGACATCATGTTCTTCCTGCTCGCCTGCTTCATGCTCGTGAGCCTCAGCATGATCCACATGCACGGCGTCAAGATCAACCTGCCCGCCGCCGTCTCCGGCGCGCCGGAGCACAGGACGGATTTCGTCACCGTCTCCATCGACGCCCTGGGCGGCATCCATGTTGAAAAAGAGAGGGTCGATCCCGGCCAGCTTTACGCCAGGGTAAAGAGTCTTCATGACGCGAACAAGGACGTGCGCATCTACATCCGCGGCGACAAGGACGCCCTGCACGGCGAAGTCGTCGCCGTCCTCGACAAGATACGCGCCGCCGGGGTTGAGAAAGTCGGCATCGTGATCAGGCAGGAGACCGTGCCGTGAACAGGGACGCTCCCTTGTGGCCGTTCGTTCTTGCATCGCTGGGGCTGTTCGCCGCGACGGGCCTTGTGCTGGCGGCGCTCATCCACCCGGAACCCGCGCCAAAGATCGTCGACGTCGACCTCTCCGATATCCAGGGCGTCAAGGATGAACCGCCTCCTCCTGGGGAACCGGATGCCGCTCCCGTCTCCACGTCCGCGCCCACGCCCGAGCCCACGCCTGAGCCAACTCCCGAACCGGAGATGACTCCGCAACCGGAAGCCGGCCCCGAATTTGTGCAGCCCGCCCCGAAGCCAAAAGCGCCCGCCAGGGCAAGGCGCATCGCCCTTTCAAACACGGCGTCCAAACCCGCGCGCGGCAGCATCCTCGGCAAGCCGGGCGCCCGGGGCGGCGGCAAGGGCGACTTCCTCTCCACGCCTCACCCTGAATACGATTCCACTTCCATCGAACGCCGGTACCAAGGCTCCGGCCTCGTCCTTATCGCTTACTCCTCGGGGAACATCGTTTCCGTCGCCATGAGCAAGAGCACCGGCGTCTCGTATCTCGACAGCCGCACCGTCGCCTGGGTGAAGAACTACTGGAAGGTCAGGCCCGGCGTTTCCGGCACGGCGCTGCTTCCCATCACCTGGCGCATCCAGTAGTCTTAAAAAAAATTGCCTGTCTCCCCGCCCGGCGCCACAATTCCTTCATGACCCTGGATCTCGAACTCTTTCGCAATACCCCCCTTCAGCGTGATCCCTTCGACTATCTCGTCGTGCCGGGCTTCGTCCCGCCCGCGGCGTGCGAAGCCATCAACGCCGACTACCCGGACATCTCGAAACCCGGGAGCTTCCCCGTTGACGAAGTGAAATTCGGCCCGCATTTCCAGGAACTGCTCGACGACCTCAACGGCGAGCCGATGCGCAAGGCCTTCGAGGAAAAGTTCAGCCTCGACCTCACCGGCAAGCCGACCATGACCACCGTCCGGGGCCGTTGCAGCGAGCGCGACGGGCGCATCCACACCGATTCGGATACGAAGATCATCACCGTCCTCATTTATATGAACTCGAAGTGGGAACAGCCCGGCGGCCAGCTTCGGCTGCTCCGTTCGGGAACCGACCTCGAGGCCGTCATCATGGAAGTGCCGCCCGTCGAGGGGACGCTGCTCGCCTTCCGCCGCAGCAACAACTCCTTCCACGGCCACAAGCAATTCGTCGGGCCGCGCCGGGTGGTGCAGTTCAACTGGGTCACCAGCCAGAGCGTGGTGGATCGCGCGATGGCCCGCCACCGGTTCGCGATCTGGACGAAGAAGCTCCGGTCGATGTTCTCCACCGCCAAATAGGCAAGCCGAATCGACTCCCCCTCTCTCCGCGCGGAGAATTTCTCCCGCATCCTTCTCATAAAGCCGTCGGCGCTGGGCGACGTCATCCACACGATCCCGGTGCTGGTGAAGCTCCGCGCGCGTTACCCGGAAGCGCGCATCGACTGGTTCATCACCCCCGAGAACGCCGAGATCGTCCGCTGCCACCCCGCGCTCTCGAACACCGTCCTCTTCGCGCGGAGGGAATACGCGCGCTTTGGCCGCAGCCCGCGCGCCACGGCGGGCTTCTTCCGGCTGCTCTCCCGCATCCGCCACGCGCGGTATGACCTCGTCATCGACCTGCACGGCCAGCTTCGCTCCGTCTTTTTCGCCATGGTCTCCGGCGCGCCGGTGCGGATCGGCTTCGACCGGCCCGTGCGGATGGAGCGCACCGTCTCCCGGGAACACAACATAACGAACATCCCGCGCCGGGGCTGGAAAGGAGCGCGCGAAGGCTCCTGGCTGGCATACACCCACCGCATCCCCATCCCGACCCTGGACGTCCACGCCATCGACCGCTACCTCTGGCTGGGCGATCTCCTCGGCTTCGACGACTCCCCCGCCGGCTGCACCGTTTATCTCCCCCCGGAAACCGCCTCCCGCGTCGGCGCCCTCTTCGCCCGGCGCGGCATCCCGGACAAGCCGCTCGCCGCCATCGTCCCCGGCACCATCTGGGAGACGAAACACTGGCTCCCGGAACGCTTCGCCGAAGTCGGGCGACATCTTCTCGAAACGGGTCACGCCGTCGTCCTGCTCGGCACTCCGCGCGACCGCGAGCGCTGCCAGTTTATCGCCGCCTCCGCGCCCGGCGCGTTCGACCTCTCCGGCGAGACCACCCCCGCCGACCTCGGCGGCATCCTCGAGCGCGCCGCCGTTTGCATAACGAATGACTCCGGCTCGATGCACCTCGCCACCGCGTTGAACCGGCCCGTCGTCAGCATCTTCGGCCCCACGAACCCGGTTCACATCGGCCCGTACGGACACCCGGAATCCGTCGTCCGCGTCGATCTTCCCTGTTCGCCGTGCAATTTCCGCCGGCTCTCGCAGTGCCCTTACGGCCACGCCTGCATGCACGGCGTCACCGCGGAAATGGTCGTCGAAAAACTTCCCGGTTGACACCTGGCGGCGGCGGGGCTATCGACAAACCCTCCTATGGCGAACTCCGAAGTCATCCTCATCGAAAACATCCCCGGTCTCGGCGCCGAAGCCGACGTCGTCAAAGTGAAGAATGGCTACGCGCGCAACTACCTCATCCCGCAGCGCAAGGCGATGGAGAAGACCCCCGCCGCCCTTCGGAACCTGAATCACCTGAAGGCAAAACGCGCCGAGCGCGAAGCCGCCGAGTTGAACAAGGCCGAGGAACTCGCGCGCAAGATCAACAAGCTCAAGCTGACGATGATCCTGGAAACCGGCGAGACGGGCAAGGCGTTCGGCTCGATCACGGCCAAGGACATCGCGGAGCGCGTCCAGGCTGAACTGGGCGGCATCGCTTTCGAGCGCACCCAGATCGTGCTGGAGCGTCCGATCAAGGAAACCGGCTCGCAGGAGATCCCCATCAAACTGCACGCGGACGTGACGGCGAAACTGACTCTCCAGGTAAAATCCAAGGCCGAGGAGGAAGCGCAGGCGGCCCCGGCCGCGGCGGCCGCCGAACCCGGCGCCTTCAAGTCCAAGCCGAAAGCGCGGCACGCGAAATGACGGGCCCCTGAAATGCCGGAGGGTTTCACCAGAAGCGAAGAGAAACCCGCCAAAAAAAACGGCGACAAGCCAGCGACAAACCTCCGGGGCGGCGTCACTTATTTACCCGAGGTCCACAGGTTACTCCCACAGAGTCCGGACGCCGAACAGGGCGTCCTCGGTTCCATCCTTCTCTCGCCCAAGGAAATCATGGGCGAATGCGTCGAGAAGAACGTCGATCCCGCGCATTTCCACATCCCCGCGCACGCGACCATCTTCGCCTTGCTGCGCGAGCTTTGGGACGCGCAGAAGCCGGTTGACTTCGTCGTTCTCACCCAGGTTCTCAAGGACCGCAATCTCCTCGATCAGGTGGGCGGCGCGGCGTTTGTCACCGGCTTATTCACATTCGTCCCCACCGCGGCAAACGCGGCGTATTACATCGACATCGTCCAGGAGAAATACACCCTGCGGCGCATCATCACCACCTGCACAGAATACGCCGCCCGCTCCTACGACGAACAGGAGGACGTGCCCTGTCTCCTCGACGAGGTCGAACAGCACATCTTCGAGATCGCCAAGGACCGTTACCGCGCCGGCGTGCCGGAGATGAAAGAGCAGGTGATGGACGCGCTCGAGTCCATCGAAAAACTGTATGAGCGGCGCGGGGGCATCACCGGGTTGCCCACCGGTTTTTCCAAGCTCGACCAGATGACCGACGGACTTCACGAGTCCGAGATGATCGTCATCGCCGCGCGGCCCAGCATGGGCAAGACCGCGCTCGCGCTCAACATCGTCGAGCACGTGGCGCTCGCCGCGCGGGAGCCGGTCGCCGTCTTCAGCCTCGAGATGAGCACCCAGCAACTCGTGCAGCGCCTCCTCTGTTCGCGGGCGAAGGTGAATCTCCAGCGCGTCCGCGACGGCTTCCTGGCCGAACGCGATTTCCCGAACCTGACGAACGCCGCGTCCAAGCTGGCCGAGAGCCGCATCTTCATCGACGACACGGCGGGCTTGAGCATCCTGGAATTGCGAGCCAAGGCCCGCCGTTTCAAGGCCCAGCACGACATCAAGCTGATCGTCATCGACTACATCCAGCTCCTCCGCTCGACCTCCCGCCGCGCGCAGGATAACCGGCAGTTGGAAATAGCGGAAATCTCCGCCGGCATCAAAGGCCTGGCAAAGGAACTCCGCATCCCCATCCTCGCGCTCGCCCAGTTGAACCGCCAGCCCGAAGCGCGCGCGGGCGGCAAACCGCGCTTGAGCGATTTGCGCGAGTCCGGTTCCATCGAGCAGGACGCCGACCTCGTCGCCCTGCTCGTCCGGCCCGAGGTTTACGAGGAGGATGAGGAAGCCAAACAGGAAAAAGCGGGCGAGGCGGAACTCATCATCGCCAAGCAGCGCAACGGCCCCATCGGCGAAGTGCCGCTCACCTTCCTGAAAGAATTCACCCGGTTTGAAGATCGCGCCCGTGAAGCACCCGAGAAACGGGCGTAGGCTCGCCGTCTGCCTGCTGGCATTCCTCGTGACCACCTGCCAATCCGAAAGCTCCACGGTCATCCTCGTGCACGGCTTCCTGGACACGTCCAGGAAAATGCAGAGCATGGCCGCCTATCTCAGGACGCAAGGCTGGACGGCATACACCCCGGCGTTGACGCCCAGCAACGGTTCGGAAGGCCTCGAACGCATGGCGGGCAAACTCGAAGCGTATATCAACGAGAAATGCGGGCCGGACCGGCGGATCGACCTGGTCGGCTTCAGCATGGGCGGCATCGTCTCGCGTTACTACGTCCAGCGGCTGGGCGGGAACAGGCGTGTCGCGCACCTCGTCACCATCGCCTCGCCGAACCACGGAACCTTGATGGGCTACTTCAGCGGAAGCAAAGCCGCGCGCGAAATGCGCCCCGGCAGCCCGTTTTTAAAAGCGCTCAACGCCGACTTGCACACCCTCGACCGGCTCAAGTTCACCTCCCTCTGGACGCCGCTCGACCTCATGATCATCCCCGCAAGCAGTTCCCGCATGCCCGTCGGCAAAGAAGTCCGCATCTGGATGCCCGCGCACCCGCTCATGGTCTGGAACTCCGGCTGCCACCGGGCCGTGGCCGCCGCCCTGCGCGAGTAGGGTCGCGCTTTCAGTCTGGCGCGATGGGCTTGACTCTCCGAAGCCGATGACCTACGCACGATGCCGTGCCTGGCCGCATCCTCGATTGCCCGCAGTGCGGGGCTCCGGTTCCTTTTCAATCCTCCGTATCCGTCTTCGCCGTATGCGAACATTGCCGCGCGATGGTCGTGGCGCGCGACGCGAAGGCGGAGACGATGGGAACGATGGCGGAGCTGCCTCCCGACCTGAGCCCGTTCCAGATCGGAACCAAGGGGGAATGGGAAGGCAAAGGATTCGAGATCGTGGGCCGCGTCCGGGTCGAATGGCAGGAAGGGAGCTGGAATGAATGGTGCATCCTCTACGATGCGGCAACCACCGGCTGGCTGGCGGAAGCCCAGGGCCTGCTCATGGTCAGTTTTGAAACGGAGCCGGATGTTCCCCTTTCCGCCCACGAGTCGGAATACCAGGCGGGCGCCGACCTGAAACTGCTCGGCAAACGCTGGACGGTGAGCGATTCCAAGATGACGACCTGTCGCGCGGGCGAAGGCGAACTTCCGTTCGTCGCGCCTCCCAACAGCATGCGGGCGAGCGTCGATCTCCTGAACAACCACGGCGGTTTCGCGAATATAGAGTTCGCCGAGCAAGGGCCGGTTCTCTATGTGGGCAAATATGGCCGGTTTGAGGATTTCCATTTCCAGAATCTGCGTCCGGTTCGCGGCTGGAGCGCCGAGACGCCGGAGGAAAAGAACGCCGCCACCGCTCTCTCGTGCCCCAACTGCGGGGCGCCGGTAAGCCTGCGGGCCGCCGGCCAGACGATGGCCGCCGTCTGCCCCTCCTGCGGCTCCGTCATCGACACCGCGACGCCGGAACTGTCGATCATCGAAAAAGCGGAAGCGGCCCGGCGCGAGATTCCAACCCTTATACCGATAGGCAGCCGCGGAAAGCTGTTCGGCATGGAATTGGAGATGATCGGCGTGATGACGCGGCGCGACGAAGGCGCAAGCTGGATGGAATACCTCCTTTTCAATCCCTGGACGGGCTTTCGCTGGCTCGTATTTTATGCCGGGCACTGGACCTTCGTGGAGCAGATGCCCGCGCTCCCGGACGCCGCGGGCGACACCGTGTCGGCGCAAGGACGCACATACCGGCTCTACGCAAAGGAAACCGCCAGGGTCACGGGCGTGCTCGGCGAATTTTACTGGAAAGTGCGGCGCGGCGAAGAGACGGCTTGCGCTGATTACATCGCCCCGCCGTTCATCCTCTCGAAGGAGAGCTACCCCGAACTGCACGAGTTTACCTGGTCGACGGGCGAATATGTGGAGCCGGCGGTGATAGCGGAGGCCTTCGCCCTCAAAGACCTGCCCAAGCCGGACGGCATCTACCTGAACCAGCCAAATAAATTCAAACAGCGATGGAAAGGGGTGCGCGGAATATCCCTCGCCGCTTTCGGCCTTCTCGTTCTCCTGGAGATAATCTTCACGCTTTCGCAAAAAACTTCGGCGGTCTGGTCCGGCAGTTTCACATTCGACAGAAAGACGCCTGTCGCCCCGATCGTCACGCCGCCTTTCGACATCGACCGCGCGGGAGCCGTCACCGTGGATGCCAGCGGAGCTGTCGACAATAGCTGGCTCGATCTCGATCTCGAACTGGTCGATGCCGCCACGAACCAATCAACCCCCGAGACCCTGGAACTCAGCTACTACTACGGATACGACGACGGCAGTTGGCACGAGGGCGGCCATTCGGGAAGCGTGGGCTTCCCCAACGTCGCGCCGGGCCAGTATCGCCTGACCATCGAGCCGAGCGCCGCGCCGGAGGTGACGTCCGTGCCTTATACGATCCGCATAAGCCGGGGCGGAGTCTATCAGTCCAACTTTATTTTATGCCTGGTTTTGATTCTCCTGTACCCGCTTTATCTAGGGCTGCGAAGCTCCCGCTTCGAACAAACGCGCTGGGCCGACAGCGATCTGTCAGATGCGTAGAGCGTGTTTGCCTGCTCTCGGTTGTAGAGGCGGCTGTGCCAGCCGCCTGGAGCGCCAGGCGGTTCCAGGTCTTCAGGCGGCTGGCACAGCCGCCTCTACAACGACAACGACAACGACGCCGCTCAGGGCGAAAAATGCATGACATGCTTTAGACATCCCCTCTATCTTTCACTCTGCACCCTCACGGTGTTTTACTTCGGTTTTGCAGACGCCAGGGGCTACAGCCTCTGGCGGCCCATCGCCATGCGAATGCCGGCCGCCTGGGGCGGCAGGTCCTCGGGCGGCGTCTATCACAAGTAAAATCCCATGAGCAACCGCGGAGTCCGCCTGCTTCTGCTCGCATCGGTGTTCACCATCGCGACGTGCGGCCTCATCTACGAACTGCTCGCGGGAACCATCGCAAGCTATCTGCTCGGCGATTCCGTCACCCAATTCTCCACCGTCATCGGCGTTTATCTTTTCGCGATGGGCGTCGGTTCCTGGCTCTCGCGCTATGTGGAGCGGAACTTGGCGGGCGTTTTCATCCAGGTCGAGTTCCTCATCGCGCTCTTTGGCGGCTCGGCGGCGGCCTGCCTGTTCGCGGTCTTCCCGCACGTCAATTCCTTCCGCGTCCCTCTCTACGCCATCGTCTTCGTCGTCGGCTCGCTCGTCGGTTTGGAAGTGCCGCTCCTCCTCCGACTGCTGAGCGCGCAGTTGCATCTCAAGGACCTCATCTCGAAAGTCTTCACCTTCGACTACATCGGCGCGCTCCTCGCCTCGCTGCTATTCCCCTTGTTTCTCGTGCCGTACTGCGGCGTCGCGCAGACCGGCTTCCTCTTCGGAATCCTAAACGCCGTTGTCGGGCTCATCGCGCTTTGGGCGCTCGAAATTCCCAATGCCCGCGCGCTGCGCATTTACGGCATTGGCGTGCTCGCCTTTCTCGTCGCGGGCCTTTTCTTTTCGGAGCGCATCGTCGCCTGGTCCGAAGCCGCGGCTTATGGCGAGGACATCATCTATACGCGCTCCACCCCGTACCAGCGGATAACCCTCACACGCCACAGCGACGACATCCGGCTCTATCTCAACGGCAACCTGCAATTCAGTTCCCGCGACGAATATCGCTACCACGAAGCGCTCATCCACCCCGGCCTCGCCCGCTTGCGGAACGCCCGCCATGTCCTGGTGCTGGGCGGCGGCGACGGCCTTGCGGTGCGCGAGATTCTCCGTTACCCGCAAATCGAGAGCGTGACGCTCGTCGACCTCGACCCCGCGATGCCCCGCCTTTTCTCAACCCAGGAAATCCTGACCCGGCTCAACGCGGGCGCCTTCTCCTCGCCCAAGGTGCGCGTGGTCAATTCGGACGCGTTTGCGTGGCTGAAACAAAACCGGCGAGTCTTCGACTTCATCGTCGCCGACTTTCCCGATCCGTCCAATTTTTCCGTGGGCAAGCTCTACACCACCGCTTTTTATGCGCGCGCCCAGGCCGCCCTGGCCCCGGATGGCGCCATGGTCATCCAGTGCACATCCCCCTTCATCGCGAGGAAATCCTTCTGGTGCGTCGACGAGACCCTGCACGCGTCCGGCTTCGTCACGGAGCCGTACCACGTTTACGTCCCTTCCTTCGGCGAGTGGGGCTTCATCCTCGCTTCGCACCGCGCGCTAGCGGGCGAGCCGGAATTTCCCGCCGGCCTGCGCTATCTCGACGCCTCCAGCTTCGCGGAACTCTTCATCTTCCCGCCCGATATGGTCAAAGTCCCCGCGGACGCGAACCGCTTGAACAACCAGGCGCTCGTCCGTTACTTCGAAACCGAATGGGGCCGCTATCTCCGCCAATGAAAACGACCCGCCGCCAGTTCCTCGCGACCGCCGGCGGCGGAGCCATGGCGCTCCTGGCAGGCTGCGGAAACTCGCCGCGCGTTTTCCCGGGGCGAATCGTCGGAGCTTCCGCCGCGGCGGGGCATCGCCTGCGGGATGGCGCCTTCCCCGCGCCGGATGAAACGCTGGATGCGGAAGTCGTCGTCATCGGCGGCGGCATTGCCGGCCTTGCGGCCGCCCGCCGCCTCGATGGCCGCCGCGACCTGCTCCTTGTCGAACTGGAACAGGAAACCGGCGGAAACGCCGCCTGCGGGCGCAACGCGGTCTCCGCGTACCCGTGGGGCGCGCACTACGTCCCCCTGCCGAACGAGGAATCGACGGAAGTGATCGCGCTGTTCGAGGAACTCGGGATCATCCGCGGAAAAGACCCGCGCGGGCTTCCAATTTACGACGAGGAAGCGCTTTGCTCCGACCCGATGGAGCGTCTGCTGGATTGCGGCCGCTGGCAGGAAGGTTTTCTGCCCCAGCTTGGCGTGACCCCCGGGGAACGCCGCCAATACGACGCGTTCTTCGCGCGCATGGAGGCTTTCCGGCGGACGCCCGGCGCCTTCGCCATCCCGCTGGACCTCGGTTCTCCCTACCCGGAACTGGACCGCATAACGATGGCCGCGTGGATGAACGCCAACGGCTGGGACGCCGCCCCCTTGCGCTGGTATGTCGACTACTGTTGCCGCGACGACTACGGCGCCGGCATCGAGCATGTTTCCGCGTGGGCGGGCGTGCACTACTTCGCCTCGCGCCGGGGCCGCGCCGCCAACGCCGAGCGCGATTCCGTCGTCACCTGGCCCGAAGGGAACGGCTGGCTCGCGCAAAAGCTCTCCGCCCCGCTGGCGGCTCGCATCCGCCGCGGCTGCATCGTCTGGAACATCGAAGCGGCGGGAAAATACACGTTTGTCGATTGCTTCGACCTCGCCCGCGAGCGGAGCGTCCGCCTCCGCGCGCGCGGCGCCGTCTGCGCGGCGCCGCGTTTCATCGCGCAACGCATCGTCCGCGGCCTCGCTCCGGCACAAGGTTTGGAGTATTCCCCGTGGATGGTCGCGAACGTCACCCTCGATTCCCCGCCCGTCGGACCCGGCGCGCCGCTCGCGTGGGACAACGTCTCGCGCCGGAGCCGCTCCCTCGGTTACGTGGTCGCCACGCACCAGAACCTAAACCCGGTCCAGCGCGAAACCGTCCTGACCCACTACTGGCCGCTCGACGCGCAATCCCCGGCGGACGAACGCCGTCGCGCCGTCGCGCGGACCCACGATGAATGGTGCGGCCTCATCGCCGAAGACCTGGAAGAAACGCATCCCGGCGTCACGGGACAAATCCGCAACATCGACGTCTGGCTCTGGGGCCACGGCATGATCCGCCCCGTGCCCGGATTTATTTGGGGCGAAGCGCGCCGCCGCATGCGCGAGCCGCACGGCATGGTCTTCTTCGCCCATTCCGACATGAGCGGTCTCTCGTTGTTCGAGGAAGCCTATACCCGCGGCTGCCAGGCCGCCGACGCCCTCCTGGCGCGTCTATGATCCCCCTCGCCCGCCATACGCTGCTGGAGCTGGGCGGGTGCGACGCCGCGCTGCTGAACGACCCCGCGACGCTCGAAGCCCTCCTCCTCGAAGCGGTGCGCAAGGCGGGCGGCACGGTCGTCACCCGGGTCTTCCACACCTTCAGCCCGCATGGCGTCAGCGGGGTCGTCGTCATCGCCGAATCGCACGTCGCCATCCACACCTGGCCGGAGCATGGATGCGCGGCGGTTGACATCTTCTCCTGCGGCGCGAAGCTGGACCATCGGGCGGCGGGCGGCCGGATAGCGGACGGCTTGAAAGCCGCGAATGTTGAATGCCGCGAACTCGCCCGCGGACGCCCTTCTTGAACCATGCGCTTGTGGACCATCCATCCCGAATATCTGGACGCCCGGGGGCTGGTCGCCGCGTGGCGGGAAGCGCTGCTCGCCCAGAAAGTGCTGGCGGGCGGCACAAAGGGTTACCGCCGCCATCCGCAGCTCGTGCGCTTTCGCGAGCACGCCGAGCCGCTCCTCGTCATCGCCGCGTTTCTGGCGGGCATCGCAAACGAAGCCGCCCGGCGCGGCTACCGGTTCGATACGACCAAAATCCTTCCGTTCCAATTCGACGGGCGGATACCGGAAACAACCGGTCAACTGCTCTACGAGTGGCGTCATTTAAAAGCCAAACTGCGCTTGCGCGCTCCGCTTGATTACAAGCGATTCCGCAGCCTCGCCGCTCCGAATCCGCATCCGTTATTCATCATCGTGCCGGGAGGCGTGCGAAAATGGGAAAAGAGATAACCGTTGCCGACTTGAAGCGCCTGCTCGACGAGCGGGCCGAACTAACCTTGATCGACGTGCTGCCCGAGGAATATTTCGCGGCGGAACATTTGCCCGGCGCGAAAAACGCCTGCGTATATAAAATGGATTTCGTGGAGGCAATGGCGAAGCTCGCGCCGCGGAAAGAGGCGCGCGTCATCCTCTACGGCGCCAGTTCCAAGGGCCTCGCATCGGCCGTGGCCGTCTCAAAACTGGAAATGGCGGGCTGGAGCAATGTCACGGACTTCAAGGGCGGCCTGGAGGAATGGCGAAACGCCGGCCATCCCGTCGAAGGAACCGGAGCGAAAGACGCGCCCGCCCCCGCCAATAAAACCTACCGGCTGAACGCGGAGGAAAGCCTCATCGAATGGACCGGACGCAATATCGGAGGCAAGCACACGGGCGCGCTGAAACTCACTTCCGGCGAGATAACGATTGAAGCCGGGAAAGCCGTCAATGGGCGCTTCGTCATCGACATGAAGTCGATTACCAACAATGACCTCGCCGATCAAACGCTCGCGGCGCTGCTGGTGCGCCACCTGATGTCCGACGATTTTTTCGACGTAACGAACTATCCCGAAGGCGAACTGACCATCGCGAGCATGGACCCCATCCCGGACGCCTCGCCCGGCAGGCCGAACCATCATCTTCGGGGCAAGCTGAAATTGACGGGCATCGAGCGGGATATCGAATTTCCCGTCCTGGTTGGGATGCGTGCGGACGGCGCCCTCGTGGCGCAAGCCGCATTTGAAATAGACAGGACCCAATGGAAAATTCTTTACGGTTCCGGCAGATTCTTCGAGAACCTCGGGATGCACCTGGTCAACGACCTCGTCGGCGTCCAATTGAAGATCGTCGTCAACTAGGCCGTTATATAGAGCAATGCCATAGCTGAAATCGACCGTTGGCGGCAGCAGCAGTCATGCTAAGCCTGCCGAAGCATCTCTCACTATGCCTGCACCAAAGTGAAATGCTTCGGCAGGCTCAGCATGACCTTAAAGGCGCCCAATCACAGCTACACTATTAACGACACCGCCCTAGTGATCGCGCGGGCCGTTGGGTCACTCTTCCAACGGTCGATTGCAACTAGCGCAACTGAGCCAACTGGCCCAAATGAAACTAAACTACTCCCATTCGTGAATCGCCACGAATAATTTCTCTTGCAATTGCCAGGCTTTTATGTATAGTAGGGCAACAACGAAGGGAGCGGCGGCAATGGACAAAAAAAAATCGGATTCGGCGGAAGAGATACTCCTTATTGGGCCAACGGTCCCGCTATGGCCGGAGCATCAAACCTGTATTCCGAATCAAAAACCGCAAGGCGCAAACACGGTCGAGCTGATCTTCGCGCCGTGGGCGGCGGCCATCACAATCGTAAACGAACTGGGAGAAGAGATCGATTATCCCTTCGCCAATGCAGGCTATAATCCCAATGAACCCCGCGTCCCCGCTGGCAAACCGGTCGGCGGGCAATGGACCGCCGCGGGCACCGGAGAAGCGCCGTTTAGCAAGATGCAGGGGAAAATACCGCCGCCAGAGTTGGTGCTGTCAGGAGGAAACGATTGGAGACTGGGCGAATCATTGCCAGATCTGGCTGACAGCGGCATTGATCCCATCACCTGGGGCGAAGTAGCCCGAGTTTGGAAGGGGTATGGAGAAGCAATCACCGAAACTGTCCGCGGCATATGGAACTCTGCTTTGCATCCCATTACAACCGTAGAGGGAATAGGCAAGGGAGTAAGTGCTTTGATCAAAGACCCTGGTGGCGTGCTCAAAGCCATCGGCCAGCAGATCGCCGAAGACTTTACCGGGGGCGATTTGAGAAAGGCGGGAAAACTTGTTGGACTGGCGCTGGTCAACCTGGCGACGGGAGCGGCCTTGGGAAAATTGGCCCCTCTGCTTCAAAAAGTCCCACTGGCCCCTCTGGTTCAAAAAGTCGTGGCAGCCGCCTCCGGCAAGCCGGTACGACTTACCGCTGAAGAAGCCGAGATTGTTGATAAGGCGTTTCTACAACCTTATCGTGTTGGCCGCGGGCACCATGTTCCGGCGCAGAATGCCTTTCTCGGAGAACCGGCTTACAACCCCCAAACTGCTCTGGCCATCCCGAAAGCAGAACTGGAAATTCAAGGCGTTAAGCATACTGTAATAACGGTCGCTCAGCAGGCGTTGTATCGCGCTTTCGCAAAAACTGGACAACCATTGACTTGGGATGCTATGCAGTCCATTGAAACCCAAGCTCTAGTTAAAGGCGGAATGAAGCCGCTAACGGCTCAGGCTATTGTTACCAAGGCGATCAATGCGTTAAAAGCTGCCGGAGTAAAGGGGCCAACAAAAATACCATGGGGAGGAAAATAAAAATTATGCCAAATTCAGAAATCGAAGAATTTGCGAAAATACTTGTCCAGGAGGTGAGGGATTCCGCCATTAGGAGTTGCGAAATCTCGTTGCGCTCGGATGCCGCCGATCCAATTTCCAAGCGCTGGAAAGATGCATCTGCGGGCGACCCGGCATCCTTCGCGAAGGTGATAATACCGGATGTCGTGGACGATACTATTTTTCAATTGCTTCAAGCGATTGACGGAGGAATTTTAACACTCTCTTTTACTGCTTCCGATGGGAGAACAGTCGATTTAACTGCGGAGGGAATGAGTGAATTAGCAGGGTGGTATCTGGGTATTCCGGGTTGGCGGTCGACCTATTCGACCGAACGATTCACTGATCATTACTCAGGTCTTGGATGAGGCAAACGGCGCAGCGCGCTCCAGGACTGTGAGCACTAAACTTGCCTATTTTGCGGCGGCTGCCCTGGTGACAATCATCTCGACGGCGCGTGGCGTCGATGTAGAATCACCAAGCGGTGATAAGATTTTCCGTGTTGAAGAAGGCAATACGGGCGACGAAGAGACGATCACGATATCGTTCGGACGATTGGATAAAAACCCGGAAAACACATTTATCATCGTAGAGGACCCGCCCTTTTTGGAGATTACCAAAAATGGGGCTTATCCTCTGGTGACCCTTTGCTGGTCTCCAAAGGGAGGGTATTGCATGCTCGTCTTACCGAAAGAAAACATTGTTTTGTTCAGATCGTCGAGGCAAGGAGAAAAAAAATTGCTGCGGCGGGTATAGAGGGGTGGATGACCCGCTGGATGCCAAGCTGGCTGCCCTGAAGGTTGGGCGAAATTTGCTGAACGGACGCTGGTTTCGCGCGGCCCATTGGATCAGTGAAGACAAACTAGTGCTGCTGATTGACGATAATCTGAGTGTGGATGTAGTTGACGACGACAAATATCCGTGCGTCCGTTACGAACTCGGGATCGAAAGAAAAAACGGGGACTGGGTGTCGTCGGTCGCAAAGGCCAGCGTGAAAAATTACAAGCCTCCGCGTTGACCAGAGCGCCGGGCGCCGCAAGGAATGTTCAGCGCGGATGACCGGGCAGGAACCGGGTCCCTGCCGGTTTCCCGGCGGCGATGGCGCGGATCTGTCCGGCGCGCCGCCCATTGCCGATGACGGCCGGTATGCCCGCATCCAGGGCGAGCTTCACGGCTTGCAGCTTGGAGACCATGCCGCCGACGGAGAATTTCCCTTTCCCCTCGTGGGCGAACCCCGCAGCGCTCTCGATGTCGGTGACGAGCGGGATGAGCCTGCCGGCGCCGTCCAGCAGGCCATCCACGCCGGTGAGGATGATGAGCAGGTCGGCGCGCGCGAGGATCGCGACTTCCGCGGAGAGCCTGTCGTTGTCGCCGACGCGCAATTCCTCGACGGCGACGGAGTCGTTTTCATTGATGATGGGGATGACCCCGCGGCGTTGCAAAAGGCGGTCGAGGGTGTTCCTGGCGTTGCGATGGCGCATGCGGCTGTCGAGGTCGCCGTGGGTCAGCAAAAGCTGGGCGACGTTCAGCCCGTGGCCGGCGAACATCGTCTCATAGAGGCGCATCAGCTTGGATTGCCCGACGGCGGCGCACGCCTGGATGGTCGGCAGATCGGACGGGCGCGTTTTCAAACCCATCGCGCCGAGGCCCGCGCCGACCGCGCCGCTGGAGACGAGGATGCATTCGTCGCCCCCGAGCACGAGTTTCGCGACGTCGGCGGTGAGGCGCCGGAACTGTTTTTCATCCAGCGCATCGCCCCGGGAGCGTTTTAAAATGCCGGTGCCGAATTTCAGGACGATGCGGCGGGTCTTCATTTTTTTGTCAGCCACCATGTTTTTAAATATTGCTCTCCGGTGAAGTCGGGCGGCATCGGCGAAGGCTCGGCTTGCCAGGGCCGGCGCATTCCCGCGCGGATCATCTCCAGGAAACGCGCGGCGCCGAGGCTCCGCTGATTCGTCGAACACAACAAGACGCCATTCCGGCCCAGGAGGTTCTCGCACAACCCTGCCAGATCGCCCATGCCCGATTCAATGGTGAAGACTTCGCCCTCGCTGTTTCTCGAAAAGGTGGGCGGGTCGAGGATGACGAGGTCGAACAGCTCCCCTTTTTTATGAAGACGTTTCAGCCACTCCCGCACGTCCCCGCGCAGGAACCGGTGGCGGGCGGGGTCGATGCCGTTCAACAGGTAATTCCGCTTTCCCCAGTCGAGATATTTCCCCGAGAGGTCGATGTTCGCCGTCCCGGCGCCGCCCGCGGCGGCGGCCACGCCGAAGGAGCAGGTGTAGGCGAAGCAGTTCAGGACGCGCCCGCCTGTTCGCCTGACCCTGGCGCGGTTCAACCGCTGGTCCAGGAAGAAGCCTTGGGAATAACCGGCGTTAAAATCGACCCAGTATTGCAAGCCGCCTTCGCGGATGACGAACGGTTTGGCGAGCCGGTCTCCCGCGATCCAGCGCGGCGGCTCCTTGTCCCCGAGCTTTTTCCAATGGATCGATCCGCCGGAAAGCCAATCCGGAAACCCGCCGCGCGTCTGGACGAGCCACCTCCCCGCGAAGTCGTCTATCACCAGATCGGGGAAGCCGTCGCCCGGGCCGTCGCAGAGACGGAGGGCGTCGGTTCCGTCCAGTCCGTCCCGCTTTATGGGATTTCGGGCGGCAATGGCGTGTTCGAGTCCGGCAAACATGGATTGCAATCAAGGATGAAGAATCCTAAGGTTGCTCCAACCCCATGAGCGAACTAAAATCCTCCCTTCAGGACGCGGTCGCTTCCGGCAAGCTGCTGGAGCAGAGCGCGCAAAACATTCTTCAACTCGTCTCGGGCGGCGGCCCGGCGCTGTATCGACAAAGCGTGGACGAACTGATCGCGGGGGGGCAATGGGAGGAGTTGAACGACCGCTTTTTCCGCACGCTGGCTTTCGGCACGGGCGGCCTGCGCGGACGCACCATCGGCAAGGTCGTGACGAAGGCCGAGCAGGGCGAGCCGCAGCCGCTGGGGCGGCCCCAATACCCGTGCGTCGGCACGAACGCCATGAATTACTACAACATAAGCCGCGCCACCCAGGGGCTGGCCGCTTATTTGAAGGAGTGGTTCGCGAGCGAAAAGCTTCCGGGCAAACCGAAGATTTCCATCGCGCACGACACCCGGCATTTCTCCCGCGATTTCGCCGAGCTTGCGGCGCGCGTCGGCACGGAGAACGGCTGCGACGTCTGCCTGTTTGCCGCGCCCCGCTCGACGCCGGAACTCTCCTTCGCGGTGCGCCACACGGGGTCGCACGCGGGCATCGTCATCACCGCGAGCCATAATCCGCCGCACGACAACGGCTACAAAGTCTATTTCGCGGAAGGCGCGCAAGTGGTGGAGCCGCACGCGAGCGGCATCATCAAGAAGGTGAACGCCGTCGCATCGGACGTTTACAAGCCTTTGCCCGCCGAAGAGCAGGGGCGGGTCGAAACGCTCGGCGCGGGCATCGACGAGGCGTACATGGAGCGGCTGGAAACGCTCGTGCTCGATCCCCAAATGGTGAGCGGGCAGCGCGGCCTGCGCATCGTCTATACATCCATCCACGGGACGGGCGGCGAGATCATCCGCCCGATGTTCAAGCGGCTCGGCTTCAACTTCTCGACCGTGGCCGAACAGGAAACCTTCGACGGGCGTTTCCCGACCGTGAAGTCGCCCAACCCGGAAAACGCCGAGGCGCTTTCGCTCGCCATCCAGCAGGCGAAGAAGGAGAACGCCGATCTCGTCATCGCGACCGACCCGGATTGCGACCGGATGGGCGTCGCCGCGCGGAACGCCGCGGGCGGCATCGACCTTTTCAGCGGGAACCAGATCGGCTCGCTCATGGCGTGGTACCGGGCGAAGACGCTCCTGGACCAGGGAATCCTCACGAAAGAAAATCTTGGCCGGGCCGTCATCATCAAGACCTTCGTCACGACCGATCTGCAAAAAGCGATCGCCGCGAAGCTCGGCTGCCGCTGCGTCGAGACGCTGACCGGGTTCAAATACATCGGGGAAAAACTCGGGAAATACGAAGCCGCGCTGCCGGAAATGTTCCGCGCGCACTACCGGAAAACCCCCGAGAAGGAAACCCGGCGCGCGCGGCTCGAGGAATCGAGCTTCTACGTCTTCGGCGGCGAGGAAAGCTACGGCTACAGCGGCGCCGATTTCGTCCGCGACAAGGACGGCAACGGCGCGGCGGTCATGTTCGCCGAGGTGGCCGCGTACGCGAAATCGAAGGGGCTGACGCTCGACGGCTTGCTGGACGAAATCTATTCCGAGTTCGGGTTCTACCTCGAAAAGAACGGCTCGCTGACCTTCGAAGGCGCGGAAGGCGCCGCGAAGATAAAGAAGCTGGTGGAAACCTACGCGTCGAATCCGCCGAAGGAAGCGAACGGCATAGCGGTGCGGAAGACGACGAACTTCGCGGTCGAGACGATCCGCGACGTCGAGGGCGACAAGATTCCCGCCGAGAAGATGCTGATGATAGACCTGGCGGACGGGCGGCGCGTCGCCGTGCGGCCTTCGGGCACGGAACCGAAGATCAAGTTTTACATGTTCGCCCACCGCGACCCGGAAACCGGAAAGTCTTTTTCAAAAGAGGAACTCAAGGAAATCAAGACCGAGGTGGGCGCCTCGCTCGATGACTTGTGGGGATGGGTGCAAAAGGATGCCGAGGCGCGGCTGGCCTCATAATCAATGCGTGAAATAAGTCTCGAAGGCGGTGAAGTCAGCGTTTTGAAGGCAATAGGACTGGGCGGGACGCATTTGAGCGGCGGGGATCTCTTGGAGAAGCTGCCCGAACTGGAGGTGGCGGAGTTGATTGACACGCTCCAGGGCTTGATGATGTTCGGTTACGTCGTGGCCGACCGGCAATCCTTCCGTGAAGAAGACGACCTGAAGCGCACAAGTTTCCACGTCAATTCCGGGTACACCCGCGAGTTGCGCGAGGCGATAGACCCCACCCGGAAGAAACCGGAACGCCGCCGGCGGCGTCAGTGAGATTGCGGGTCTGGCCCTGGCTGGCGGCTCTCCTCAGCGGCGGGCTGCTTACACTCTGCTTCCCGCGTTGGGACCAGGGGTGGCTTTGCTGGATCGCCCTCACGCCGCTCATCGCCGCCGTCTGGTTCTCCGAGGGTTCGGCCCTTCGGAACGCCGCGCTGGGTTATTGCGCGGGCCTGGTGTTTTTCTGGGGCGTCTTCGGCTGGCTGACGACCGTCACCGGCATCGGCTGGTTCATCCTCGGGTTTTATCTCGCCCTCTATTTCGCCTTCTGGGCGTGGTTCGTCGGCGCCGTCGCCGGGCCGCCTTCCGCCATGCTCCGCTCGCGGCACAACCTCCGGCTGGCGTTTCTCTGCGCCGCCGCGTGGACCGCGCAGGAGTGGCTGCGCGGCGTCGTCTTCAGCGGCTTCGGCTGGAACGGCCTGGGCGTCGCGCTCTACCGCAATCTCGCATTGATCCAGATCGCCGACATCACCGGGGTTTGGGGCCTCACCTTTCTCGCGGCCTTTTGCAATGTCATCGCCGTGGCGACCGTCCGCCGGTTCATACTGGAAGCGCGCATCGCGAAACTGCGCCCCCATTGGGACTACACCGTCGCCGTGCTGCTGGTGGCGCTCGTCTTTCTTTACGGCATCCATTGCCTGCAAAGAAAAGCAATCGGCGCGCCGCTCCGGGTCGCGGCGATCCAGGCGAATATCCCGGAAAAGGAGAAGTTTGACGAAGCGTTCGAGCAGAAGATTTTCGACCGTTATTCGGCGCTGACGAAACTGGCCCTGGCGGGAAAACCCGACCTGGTTGTCTGGCCCGAATCGTCCACGCCGCGCGGGATGTTTTCCGACCAGGTGAATTTCGACTTCGTCTCCGGCGTCGCCGGGTTGGGAGACTTCAACTTCCTGCTGGGCAACATCGATTTCGAGCAGGACGGCGATTACAATGTCGCCATCCTTCTCACGCACCGCGGACGCGATTTCCAGATATACCGCAAGATCCACCTCGTCCCCTTCGGCGAATACATTCCGCTGCGGCGCGCCTTCCCGCTCTTCGCGATGATCGCGGGCGCGCAGGTGCCGAGCGATTTCACCGCGGGCCGCGACTATCTCGTCCTGCGGACCGAGAACCCCGCCGTGAAGCTGGCCGCGCTCATCTGCTTCGAGGACACCATCGGGGACCTGACGCGCCGGTTCGTATTGAAAGGCGCGCAACTCCTGGTGAACGTCACGAACGACGGCTGGTTTTTGGAGTCGCCGGGATCGGACCAACACCTCGCGAACGCGATCTTCCGCGCGGTGGAGACGCGGCGGCCCCTGGTGCGGTGCGCGAACACGGGCGTCACCTGTTTCATCGACACGCTTGGCCGGACAACGCAGTCGCTAAAGGCGCCGAAAGGCGGCCACTTCATCGAGGGCATACTTTCCGGCGTGGTTTCCGTGCCGGCGGGGGATGAACTGACCTTTTACGTCAAGCACGGCGATTGGCCGGCCCTCGCGTCGCTCGCGGCGACCTTCGTGTTTCTGGCCGCGCGCCTTCGTTGGAGGCGAGCTGGAAGTCGATCTGCTGCTTGTAAGCATCCACCCGCTCCACGGTGACATTCAATTCGTCGCCTATCTTGAAAATCCTTTTCCTCCGTTGCCCGGCGAAGCGCAACCGCACGGGGTCGAATACGTAGAAGTCGTCGGCGAGCGCGGAGACGTGGATCAGGCCGGTCAGCAGAAAGTCCGGCAATTCGATGAGCAGGCCGTAGCTGCGCACGTCGAGGACGCAAGCGCGGAAGACATCGGGCTTCTTCCGCTGAAGCTGGTTCTGGAAATACTCGATCTTCTTCAGCTTGACCGATTCCTTCTCGGCGTCCGCGGCGGTCCGTTCGGTGAGGGAGATGTGTTCGGCGGCGGCGGTGAGCGCGGCGACCGTTCCGCCGGCGCCCGAGAGAGCGCGGTGGACGGCGAGGTCGGCATAGCGGCGGATGGGACTGGTGAAGTGGGTGTAATTCGTCTTCGCCAGGCCGTAATGGCCGAGCGGCCGGATGCCGTAGGTGGCGCGCTTGAGGCTTTTCAAAAAGGCGATCTTCAACGGGTACTCCTCGGGCTTGCCGCGGATGGCGTCGAGGAAGCGCTTCACTTCCGGACGCTTGGCGAGGTCGCCGACCTTGTAGTCGTAACCGCCCACGAACTGGCGGAACTCCGCGAGTTTCGCGGGGTCGGGATCGTCATGCACCCGGTAGATCGCCGGGATGAGGCGGTCTTTCAATTCGCGCGCGGTCACCTCGTTGGCGGCGAGCATCAGTTCCTCGATGAGCTGGTGCGAAATGTCGTTCTCGATTTTCTCGATGCGGACGGCTTTGCCGTTCTCGTCGAGCCGGACCTTGATCTCGGGGAAATCGAGGTCGAGCGAACCGGCTTCAAAACGCTTGCGGCGCAGGAGCGAGGCCAGTTCCCACGCGGCGTGCAGGCGCTCGGCGACGGGCGTGCCCGGCGGCTTTTGCAAGAGCGCGAAGGCTTCCTTGTACGTCAGCCGCGCGGCGCTGCGGATGATGGTGGAAGCGAACCGCGCGGACTTGATGCGCCCGGCAGGGGTGAATTCGATGAAGACGGAGCGCGTGAGGCGATCCACTCCCGGCTTGAGGCTGCAAATGCCGTTGCTCAGGATTTCCGGCAGCATGGGGATGACCCTGTCCACGAGGTAAACGCTGTTGCCGCGCGAGAGCGCCTCGCGGTCGAGGTGCGTGCCGGGCCGGACGTAATGCGAGACATCCGCGATGTGGACGCCCGCGAGCCAGCCCCCCGCGGTCCGTTCGACGAAGATGGCGTCATCGAAGTCCTTCGCGTCGTCGGGATCGACCGTCAGGATCATCTGGCCGCGCAGGTCCTCGCGCCCGTCCCGTTCGACGGCGGAGGCGCTCATCCGCTCCGCTTCCCTCATGACCTCCGCGGGGAATTCGCGGGGCAGGTTGTATTTGCGGATGATCGAGAGCATGTCCACGCCCGGGCTCGAGGCGGGGCCGAGCACTTCGATGATCTGGCCCTCGGGATTGACGTGGCGGGATTCCCAGGGGTCGAGCTTTACGACGACTTTGTCTCCGAGCGCGGCGTCCTGGGGTTGGACGTAGATGTTGTGCACCAGCCGCGGGCTGTCCGGGATGACGTAGAAAAATTTGCTCGATCGCTGGAGCGTGCCGACAACGGTCTCGTTCGCCCGTTGCAGGATGCGGATGACCCGGCCCTCCACCTCGGAGCGCGATTGCCGGACGCCTTCGTGCATGATGCGCGCGACGACACGGTCGCCGTGCATCGCCGTCCAGGTGTTTTCGGCGGAGAGGAAGATGTCTCCGCGCCCTTCGCTGACCAGGTGGGCGTTCCCGCGTTGATGCACCTGGAGGATGCCCGTCACGAGATCGGCCTTCTCGGGAAGGACGTAGCGGTCCTTGCGGATGCGGGCGATGAGGCCCTTCCGTTCCATTTCGCCGAGAACGGCCCGCATCTCGGCGCGGCGTTCGTTGGAGAACTGGAGCTTCCGGGAAATCTCGACCTTGTCGAGCGGGCGATATTTTGGCGAACCCAGCAGTTGCAGGATCCGCGATTCCAGATTTTCCAAACCCTACGCTGAGTAGCCGCCCCCTATGTACTGCTCCAATTGCTCGATGGTGGCGTTCTGCGCGGAGATGACGAATTTGACGATATCACCGATGGAAATCATGCCGGTCAATTCTCCGTTTTCCACGATGGGAAGGTGCCGGATGTGTTTCTCCGTCATCGTCCGCATGCACTCCTCCGCGGTCTCGGAAGGCCGCGCGGTGATGACCTGCTGCGACATGATCTCGCGCACGGGCGTTTGCCTGGAGGACTTGCCTTTCAGGATGATCTTGCGCGTGTAATCGCGCTCCGAGACGATGCCGATGAGGCGCTTCCCCTCCACGACGGGCAGCGCGCCGACGTTTTTCTCCGCCATGAATTGGATCGCTTCGAAGACCGTCGCGTCGGCCGAGATCGACCAGACGTTGGGAGCCTTGTCGGAAAGGATGACGGTGAGGGGACTGCCGAGCTTCATTAAACCGCCCCGGGGGGGACAACTTCAATTTAGAGGAACGGCGCGGAGGCGTCAAGGGGGTTTTGCATTTTTTAAACATCGACGCGCGCGGGCGGCGGCGCCACGCTTCCAAGCGACGTGACAGCAGAACCCGCCGAAGAAGGCTCTTCCCTTTGGAAGGACGCCTGGCGCCGCCTTGGCCGCAACAAGCTGGCGATGGCGGGCCTGGCGATCCTCTTCCTGCTCTCGCTCGCGTGCGTCGCGGGGCCGTTTCTCAGCCCCTACACCTACCAGCAACAGGACCTCCGTCTCGTCGCGACGGGGCCCAGCCCCCGCCATTGGCTCGGCACGGATAACCTGGGGCGCGATATTCTCACGCGCCTTTTCGACGGCGGCCGCGTTTCCATGCTCGTCGGGCTGGTGGCGACCGCGGTGTCTCTCGTCATCGGCGTCCTTTACGGCGCGGTCTCGGGCTTCTTCGGCGGCAAGGTCGATTCCCTGATGATGCGGATCGTCGACATCCTCTACGCGCTGCCCTTCACCATCTTCGTGATCCTGCTCATGGTGTTTTTCGGGAGGAAATTCATCCTGCTCTTCGTCGCCATCGGCGCGGTGGAATGGCTGACGATGGCGCGGATCATCCGCGGGCAGGTGCAGTCGCTCAAGCACCGGGAATTCATCGAAGCCGCCGAAGCGCTCGGGTTGCGCCGGTCGCGGATCATCCTGCGCCACATGCTTCCCAATGTCCTGGGCGTCATTCTCGTCTATGCGACCCTCACCGTGCCGGAGGTGATGTTGCTGGAGGCGTTCCTCAGCTTCCTCGGCCTCGGCGTGCAGCCTCCCATGAGTTCATGGGGCGTGCTGATAAGCGACGGCGCGGCGCGGATGGAGGAAAGCCCGTGGATGCTGGTGGCGCCCGCCCTCGCGCTGGCGCTGACGCTCTTCTCCTTGAACTTCCTCGGGGACGGCTTGCGCGAGGCGCTCGACCCGCGCGCGGCGAGGAACGAATGAATCCCCTGCTCTCGGTCAACGATCTGCGCGTTTCGTTCCATTCCCGGGGCGGAGTGGCGCGCGCGGTGGAAGGCGTTTCCTTCGACCTGCGACGCGGGGAGACGCTCGGGATCGTCGGCGAATCCGGCTCGGGGAAATCGGTGACGTGTTATTCGCTGATGCGGCTCGTGCCCGAGCCTCCGGGGAGGCTGGAAGGAAAGGCCCTTTTCGACGGGGTCGATCTCCTTCGCTGCCCGCTTCACGAAATTTCGCGCATCCGCGGCAAGCGCGTTTCGATGATCTTCCAGGACCCGATGACCTCCCTGAATCCTTACATGCGGGTCGAGGATCAGTTGATGGAGCCGCTCCTGATCCACGAGCGGCTGGGACGCAAGGAAGCGCGTTCCCGCGCGATCCGGGCGCTGGAGGAGGCGGGCATCCAGGATGCGCCCCGGCGCGCGCGCGGCTACCCGCACGAATTCTCCGGCGGGATGCGGCAGCGGGTGATGATAGCGATGGCGTTGATAACCAAGCCGGAACTGCTCATCGCCGACGAGCCGACCACCGCGCTGGACGTGACTGTGCAAGCGCAAATCCTCGAGTTGATAAGGAAGATGCAGGCGGAACTCGGGATGGCGGTGATCTTCGTCACGCACGACCTCGGCATCGTCTCCGGCTTCTGCGACCGGGTGCTCGTGATGTACGCGGGGCGAATCGTCGAGACGGCTTCGACGGCGGATATTTTTTACGACACGAAACATCCCTACGCGAGGGCGCTTCAAAAAGCCGCGCCCGCGGCGCAGCCGAAGGGAGCGCCCCTTTATACGATCCGCGGCGCGCCGCCGGACCCGTCGAAGCCGATGCCGGGCTGCCCCTTTTCCCCCCGGTGCGATTACGCGGCGGACTATTGCTCCCGCGACCCGGTCCGGCTGGAGGAAGTCGCGCCGGCGCACGGCTCCGCGTGCCTGCGCGTGCAGCGCGAAGGGTTGAGGCTGGATCAGGGCTGAACTGACCGCAGGTCCGCCAGCAGGAGCCGCAGGAAGCAGGCGTCGGAGAAATGGTCGCTCCAGCCCTGCCGCGCGACGACGAGGTCGAGCGAAGGGATGATATAGAGCCGCTGAAACCCGGAGCCGAGCGAGACGATCATGTCGGGCGGGGCGTCCCGGGAGATGCACGCATCCCGCCAATCCTGGATCCGCCAGGGGAAATCGAGCATCTTCTCGACGTCCACCGCGCGCGATTTGCGGTTCAGCCAGAACCCGATCCCGAACGCGGGATTCGCCTCCGAGCCGTGGAAACAATTTTCCAGGATATCGGGATCGACAAGCTGCCTGTTGTAAAACCCCCTGTGCAGGATCAACTCTCCAAAACGCACCCATTGCCGCGCGGTCAACTCGAAGCCGGTGGCGAGCAGCGGATTCCCAGCGCGGTCCGTGATGTGCCTCACGTCCCAAAGCCCCAGCGGGCGCAATACCTTGCGCTCCAGGTAATGATAAGGGGATTCCTTGTAGGGACGAAGCCGGCGGCGCAACACTTCGCAGAAGACTTGCAGATGGCTCGGCCCGTAAATGAAAACCTGCCCGGGAAAAGCGACCACCGGCAGCGCGACGGCGAACGCATCGCGATCCTGGACGCCCTCGCCGTGGAGTTGCACCGCGGGCGGCAGGCCGTCGGTGAAATTCAACAGCTCGCGGATCGTGACGTCGCGCTTGCGCGGGTCCCCGCGCCACTCGGCGATGGCGTTTGAGGCCGGTTCATCCAGGTTTATGAGGCCGTCCTGGACGGCGGCCATCGCCGCGACCGCCCAGAAACTTTTCGTGCCGCTGTAGATGCGATGGCTTTCCCCGGAGGAATGCCCGGCGGCGTATTTCTCAAAGAGCGTTGCATCGCGCCGGACGACGAGGAGGGCTTGCCCGCCCCGGCTTTCCGAATAGGCGGCGGCGTCCCGGAAATACCCCGCCCCGCGAGCGCGGGCGGAAAAGGCGAAGAGGAACAGCAGCAAAATGTTTTTCATGATTCCCGCTTCCGATGATAGATGTTTCAGGAGCGATGAGAAACAAGAGCGTTTGAAAATCCTGCACATCATCCATTCGGCGAATCCGGTGAACGGCGGGCCGATCGAAGGGGTCAGGCAGTTGTCCGCGGTGAACTTGGAAAGAGGGCACACCGTGGAAGTCGTCACGATGGATCCGCCGGACGCGCCGTGGATAGAGAACTTCCCGGTGCGAATCCACGCCACGGGGCCGTCCTACCTCGGCTACGGCTACACGCCCCGGCTTGCTCCGTGGCTGGAGGCCCACAGGCGGGACTTCGACATCGTCGTCGTAAACGGCCTGTGGCAATACGGCGGCTATTGCGCGTGGAACATCCTCCGCAACACCAACACGCCGTACTGCGTCTTCCCGCACGGCATGCTCGACCCGTGGTTCAAGCGCGAATACCCGCTCAAGCATCTCAAGAAATGGCTGTACTGGCCCTGGGGGGAGTACCGCATCTTGCGCGACGCCCTCGCGGTCTTCTTCACCTGCGAGGAGGAGCGCAGGCTGGCCCGGCGTTCCTTCTGGCTCTACAAGTGCGATGAGATCGTCGTCAACTACGGCACGCGCGGCGCGGAAGGGGATGCGGCGAAGCAGCGCGAGATTTTTCTCTCCGCCCACCCCAGGCTTCGCGGGAAGCGCATCCTCCTCTTCCTGGGGCGGTTCCATAAGAAAAAGGGAGCGGATCTCCTCCTGGACGCCTTCCGCCACTTTCTCAACGACAAGCCGGAAGCCGCCCGGGAAAACCTGGCGCTGGTCATGGCGGGTCCCCAAGACCCCGTCGACGTTGGATTTCTGGAGAAAGCCAAAGACCTCTGCAGGGAGTTCAACCTGGATGACAAGGTGGTCTGGACGGGGATGTTGAAAGACGACATGAAATGGGGCGCCTTTCACAGCGCGGAAGCGTTCATCCTCCCCTCCCACCAGGAGAATTTCGGCATAGCGGTGGCGGAGGCGTTGAGTTGCTCGCTCCCGGTGTTGATCAGCAACAAGATCAACATCTGGCGCGAGGTGACGCTGCACGGCGCCGGCTTGGTGGAGAGCGATGACTCGACCGGCACGCGCCTCCTCCTGGAGCGGTGGTGGAAACTCCCGCAGGACGAGCGCGCCGCGATGCGCCTCCGCGCGCTCGAATGTTTTCAGACGCGGTTCGAAGTCACGTCCACGGGGAACACGTTCATCTCCGCGTTGCACATGCTCGGGATGCCCAAGTAGTCATTCGGAGACTCGGCCGACCATCGCCAGGCAGCGCGTCACGAGCGTCGTCCAACCGTTCTGGTGCGCCGCGCCAAGGCCGCGCCCGGTGTCGCCGTGGAAATATTCGTTGAAGAGCAGGAGATCGCGCCAGTTGGGGTCGTTTGCATAGCGGGGATCGCCGCCGTTGCACGGCCGGTTTCCCCGCTCGTCCGGCAGAAAGATCGAACCCAGGCGGCGGCTTATCTCCAGCGCCACCTCGCCCAGGTTCATCATCTTTCCCGAGCCGGCGGGGCATTCCACGCGGAGCGTGTCGCCGTAAAAATGGTGGTAGCGTTCCATCGCCTCGACGAACAGGTAGTTGATCGGAAACCAGACAGGCCCGCGCCAGTTCGAATTGCCGCCGAAGAGTCCGCTGCGGGATTCCGCCGGTTCGTAGCATATGTGGTATTCCTCGCCCGAAAGTTGCACGCAGTACGGCGTGTCCCGGTAAGCTGCGGAGAGCGATCGCAAACCGTGGGGCGAGAGAAATTCCTTCTCATCCAAAACATAACGGAGCACCCGCAGGAGCCTTTCGCGCGAGGGAATCGCCAGCAGCCTGTGGTCGTGTGCGCCTCCCGTTTCCATATAGGAGATATGGGCCGCGAGGTCTTTCCTGTTGTCCAAAAACCACTTCATCCGCTTGCTGAATCCCGGCAGTCGCGCGATGACGTCCTGCTCCAGGACTTCGACCGCCAGCAGCGGTATGACCCCGACCAGCGAACGGACGCGGAGCGGCGTCTGCCTGCCGTCGAGGAGCATCTGGTCGTAGTAAAACCCGTCCTCCTCGTTCCACAGGCCGCCGTCGCCCAACGAATTCATGGCGTCGACGATCTGGACGAAATGCTCGAAAAATTTGGAGGCGATGTCTTCATAAGCCGGATTGGTCATCGCCAGTTCCAGCGCCATCGAAAGCATCGTCCCGCAATAGCACGCCATCCACGCGGTGCCGTCCGCCTGTTCGAGCGCTTCACCGTTCGGCAGCGGTTTCGAGCGGTCGAAGATGCCGATGTTATCCAGCCCCAGGAAGCCGCCGCCGAAAATCTGTTTGCCGTTGATGTCCTTCCGGTTGATCCACCAGGTGAAGTTGATGAGCAACTTCGGGAATATCCGCTCCAGGAACAGGACGTCGCGCTCGCCTTGGGGCGCGGTTATCTTATAGGTTCGCCAGCACGCCCACGCGTGCACCGGCGGATTCACGTCGGAGAAATTCCATTCGTAAGCCGGTATCTGGCCGTTCGCGTTGGTGTACCATTCGCGCAGGAAGAGCACGAGCTGCGACTTGGCGAAATCGGGGTCAATCCGCGAAAAGGGGATCATGTGAAACGCCAGGTCCCAGGCGGCGTACCACGGGTATTCCCATTTGTCGGGCATGGAGATGACATCGTTGTTGAAGAGGTGCTTCCAGTCCGCGTTGCGGCTTCGCGCGTGGCCGGGCGGAGGCGCGGGCAAGGCGGGATCGCCCTTCAGCCAATCCTCGACGATGTAGTGGTAGAACTGCTTCGACCAGAGCAGCCCCGCGTACGCCTGGCGGACGACCTGCCGTTGCGCCTGCGTGCAGCCCCCGGGGATTTTCGCGTCGTAAAATTCATCCGCCTCCCGGATGCGCGCGGCGAAGACATCCTCGAAAGCCTGGCCGAACGGCTCCGCCGGAAGCGAAGGCGCCAGCCGCAGCCGAAACGTGATCGAGCCGCGCGCGGGGACCTCCAGCCGGTAATGGGCCGCGGCCTTCGTGCCAAATGCTTCGGGATTCACCGCGCCCTCGTCGCCCTTGATCAGGTATTCATGAAAAGCGTCCTTCGCGTAACGGGACAGCCCTTTGGTCTCATTGTCGGTAAAAAGAAAACGCTCGCAGTGCGTTTCCACCGCGAGATGAAATTCCCCCAACGTCGGATGGGACGCGCGCAAACCGCCTTCGATGCGCGGTTTCGCCCCGCCCGCCCAACTCCACGTATTCCGGGCCCAAAGCGTCGGGAGCACGTGAAGCGTCGCCGCGTCCGGGCCGCGATTGGCGACCGTCAGCCGGATGAGGATGTCATCGCAATCCGCCTTCGCGTACTCGGCGAAGACGTCGAAGTAGCGGTCTTCGTCGAACACGCCCGAGTCGATCAGCTCAAACTCCGGGTCGTCCTTGCCGCGGCGGCGGTTTTCCTCGACCAGGCGTTCGTAAGGGAATGCGGCCTGCGGGTATTTGTAGAGACCTTTGAGATAGGAATGCGTGGGAGTCGAGTCGAGGTAGTAGTAGCACTCCTTCACATCCTCGCCGTGGTTGCCCTCCGGATTGGACAGTCCGAAGAGCCGCTCCTTCAGAATGGGATCGCGTCCATTCCAGAGCGCCACCGCGAAACAAAGCCTGCACTCGCGGTCGCAGACGCCGAGCAGGCCGTCCTCTCCCCAGCGGTACGCGCGCGACCGCGCGTGGTCGTGGTTGAAATAGGCCCATGCGTCGCCCGTGGCCGAGTAATCCTCCCGCACCGTCCCCCATTGCCGCTCGGAAAGATACGGCCCCCAGCGCTTCCAATTTTTGGAACGCCCCGCGTCCTCCCGCAAACGGACCAGCTCCGCCAGGTCACCCATCCCTCTACTTCGCGATGGCGATGACGTTCTTTATTCCCCCGGCCCCGCCCATCAGGAGGTCTTTGAAATTCTCCATGGCGTAACGCCCCGTGATGAGGCCGGAAGCCGCGCCGGGCCAGCGTTCCTTGAATTTGCCCAAATCCTCGATGGCCGCGCCGTAGGCCGATTTGCCGGCGTTGACGGAGCCGTAGACCACCTGGTTTTTCAAGACGAGATTCCGCATGATCGTGTCGGTATCCAGATCGATCGGCCCCTTGCGTCCGGGCACCCCGGTGAAAATGAAGACGCCGTTCGAACCAAGCGAGGCAAGCGTGTCAAACGCGAACTTCGACGCTCCGGTCGCTTCATACACGAGGTCGATATTCCCGACCTTCTCCGCCAGTTGCGGGATCGTGCAGCCCTCCGACTCGACATAGACGCCGCCGATGGATGCGACAAAGTCCGCCTGCACTTTCGAGCCGCGCGAATAGACATACGTCTTGAATCCGGCCACGAGCAGGGTCATCGCGCCCAAAAGGCCCACCGGCCCCGCGCCCAGGACGACCGCCCGGTGTTCGTATCCCGAACCCTCCGCGGGAATCCCCCACGGCAGGCGCTTCTGAACCTGCCACACTTCGCTCACCGCTTTTTCCGCGATGGTCAGCGGCTCGGTGAGAACCGCGACGTCGCGCAACGCCGCGGGGACGGGGTTCATATAGGTCACGTCATCCACCACGAACTCCGTCATGAACCCGTGCATCTGCTTTATGCCCCGCTCCTTGAAGCCGCCGGTCAGGCAGAAATCCTGGCGTCCCGCCCGGCACGGGAAGCAGTCGGGGTGGTCGCAAGGCCGCCGCACCATCGTCACCACGAGATCGCCCGGCTTCAGGCTGCCCACTTCCTTGCCGACCTCCGCCACTTCCCCCAGCGATTCGTGCCCAAGCACGAGGTAATCCGAACCGTCCGGCGGCGTCCCGTAGTCGAACTGGCAAATCTCCTTGTCCGTGCCGCAGACGCCGACTTCCAATATGCGCAGCTTCACCTGCGTCGGCGTCTCGATGGCTGGCTCCGGGTGGTTGTCGATCAACTTGACTTCGCGGGTGTTTGGAAAAACGGCTATCGCTTTCATGCTCCTGTTGTAATCCCCCGCGACGGGAAAAAGTAGTTGAATCTTTTACGGGCCCCGCGTAGCATCCTCCCCTGATGACAGCGCGTTTTTACAGCCAGTCGGTTCCCGCCTCGGGACGTTCCGCGCTCCTTCTTCTTTAAACGGCGGCTGGCTGCTCCTGTGGAGGCGGCTTCAGCCGTCGAACCCCGAACCTTTCCACAGGGGAGCAGCCTTATGTCCGACAAAGTAATCATCTTCGACACGACGTTGCGCGACGGCGAGCAATGCCCCGGCGCGTCCATGAATCTGCGGGAAAAAATGGAAGTGGCCCGGCAACTGGCGCGGCTCGGCGTGGATGTCATCGAGGCCGGCTTCCCGATCATCAGCGAGGGGGACTTCGAAGCCGTTTCCAGGATTGCCGCGGAAGTCGACGGCCCGATCATCGCCGGCCTGGCGCGCTGCGTCGCCGCCGACATCGACGCCGCCGGCGCCGCCGTCAAGCCCGCCCGGGAACGCGGGCGCATCCACGTCTTCCTGGCGACATCGAAAATCCACCGCGAATTCAAACTGAAGCGCGCGCATGAGGAAATCGTGCGCATGGCCGTCGACGGGGTGAAGCGGGCGCGCGCCCTGGTCAGGGACGTGGAATTCTCCCCCGAAGACGCCTCGCGCACCGAGCCGGAATTCCTGGCCCAGGTGGTCGAAGCCGCCATCGGCGCCGGCGCAACGACCGTCAACATCCCGGACACCGTCGGCTTCGCCGTGCCCGAGCAGTACGCGGAACTGATCCGCTACCTGTTCGACAATGTTAAAAACATAGGCGACGCCATCGTCAGCGTCCACTGCCACAACGA
>JAJPII010000003.1 GCA_021324825.1 Spartobacteria bacterium
AGTGGTGGGCAGGAGTGGATTCGAACCACTGAAGGCGTAAGCCAGCGGATTTACAGTCCGCCCCGTTTGGCCACTTCGGTACCTACCCTTTACCCTTAACCCGTATTGCGAGGGGGAAAATCAACATGCCGGATTGCCCGGCGGGCCGCAAGCGCCTTTCTGCCCATCACCCCCGCGGATGAATCCTGATGGATGTGATGAGGATGCGATCCAACGGGTTGTCGTTCGTGTCGACGGGCGCCTGGCTGATGGCGTGGAGGACGTCCATGCCCTCGACCACGCGGCCGAAGATGGTGTATTGGCCGTCCAGCTCGGGCATGGGCGCCAGGGTGATGTAGAATTGGCTGCCGCTGGAACGCCGGTTGGGGTTGACTGCGTCCGGCAAGCGCGACATGGCTACGGTCCCGGCAATGTGTTTGTCATGCAGATGAATCTCGGGCGGCAGGGTGAAGCCGGGGCCGCCGGTGCCGATTTTCGCCTTGTCTTTGCGCTTGCTGAGCGGGTCGCCCGCCTGCACCAGCCTGTCCTTGAAGACGCGGTGGAAGGTGACGCCGTCGTAAAAATGTTTCCGGGCCAGTTCCTCGAAGCTCGCGACGGTGGCGGGGGCGTCCTTGTCGTAGAATTCGATGACGATGCGCTTCAATTGCTTGTCATCGGGCATCTTGACGGAGAGGACGGCGACTTCATCCGCCGCGCAGAGGAGAGGCGGGCAGATCAAGAGCAGGAGGAGCAGGTTTTTCATGGGATTAAGGGCAGTTCCCGCGCTTCCACCTGGCAGGCTCCGAGCGCGACGCCTCGCTTCAAATAGCCGAGGGCGGCGTATTTTTCCAAGCCAAAACTATAGACGGCGCTGGTCAGCCAGCCCGCTTCCCTCCCGTCGGGGGCCTGGAGGCGCGCGCCGGGTTCGAGGGGGCTTGCGGAGACAAATCCGCTCAACTGCTTGTTGACGTGGCCGACGCTTTTGAGCCGGGAGATTATTTCCTGGCCTATGTAGCACCCCTTGTCGTAGTCGATGGCCGTCTTGTCCAGCCCGGCTTCGACGGGGAGGGTCTCTTCGGTCAACTCGCGGCCCCAGCGGGGCAGGCCCGCTTCCACGCGGAGCACTTCGAGGAGTTCTTCGTTGGCGGCGGGCGGCGCGAGGGCTTTCCAGGCCCGGGGGAAGTTTTCGACCGGCATCAAGAGGTCGAAGCCGTCTGCGCCGAAGCGGCGGGATCGCACCCCCGCGGCTTCGGGAAGGCCAAAGATGTGGATGAGGGCGGTTTCGTCCGTGATGTCGCGCAGGGTCACGTCACCGGAGATGATGTAGCGCTCCAGGCGCGCGGCGAGGCTTTCGCGCAGGGAAGCGTCGGCGTCCAGGAGCAGACGATCCGCTTCGGCGGTGATGAAGACGTCGCCGCTCATCTTCCCCTTGGCGGTCAGGACGCAGGCATACTGCGCGCACCCGGCGGAGAGGCGGCGCACGTCGCTGCTGACCTGGCCGTTGAGGAACCGGACGCGATCCGCGCCGGTCAGTTCGAAGCGCGCGCGCGCCGAGAGGTCCGCCTTGCCTCCGCGCCGTTTGATCTCCGCGTAAATCCCGGGCTGCACGCCGCCTATTTTTTTCCGAAGGGCCAGCGAAAGCCCTTTGGCCGATCCTCGGGCTTTTCAGCCTCCGCTTCCGCCGGGCTGTCGGGTTTCGACGGTTCACCGGAAAAGGTCGGCTCCTCTTCGTTGACTTCGTTGATTTCGTTGACTTCCTTGGCTTCCTTGGGCGCGATGGCTGCGGGCGGGGGCTCCTCCGCGGGTTTTTCCTCCGCGGGTTTTTCGGGCGCGGGTTTTTCGGGCGCGGGCAAGGCTTTCTCGGGTTCGGCGGTTGGCGGCAGGGCGGCTTTTTGCATGTCGCCATAGATTTTGACGACGGCGGAGAAATCCATCTCCGCCCAGCCGCGGCTCATCCCGTCATAAAGGATGCCCGCCGCGGCGGTGGTCGCGGGCAGGTCCAAGTCCCTGGAGTTGGCCATGTGCAGGCCGATCTGGACATCCTTGAACATGTGCTTCATGGAGAAGTGCGGCGGAAACTCGCCCTTCAGCATTCCCGCCAGCTTCAGGTCCATCAACGGGGAGCGCACGCCGTGGTTTTCCAGGGCGTTTGCGAGGTTCTCGGGGTCGATGCCCGCGCCTTTCACCAGCGCCAACGCCTCCGCGAGGACTTGGACGGTCACGGCGCCGATCATGTTGGTGGCGATCTTAAGCGTGGCCGCGGAGCCGATCTCCCCGATCTTGACGATGGCCTTGCTGCTGGCTTGCAATACCGGCTCCACCTGGCGGAGCACGTCATCCGCGCCGCCTATATAATAGACGAGCTGCCCTTTCTCGGCGGCTCCCTTGGTGCCGGTGAAGGGGGCGTCGAGGAACTTCGCGCCGCACATCTGCACCAGGCGCGCGGCTTCCTGTGTGGCCTCGGGGCCGATGGTGGCGTTGCAAAGGATGGTGTGGGAAGGGGTGAGCCTGTCCGCGAAGGCGTCGATGGTCTCGAACACGGCCTGCGCGTCGGAAACGAATATCTGGATGATGTTGCAGACCTCGGCGACTTCGGCGGCGTTGCCCAGGAAGTTCGGCTCGGCCCGGGGCGACCTGTTCCAGACGTAAACGTGGTACCCGGCGTTGCGAAGGGACGCGGCGACCCGGCTGCCGATGATCCCCAACCCGATGAGACCGACGTTCTTGTGCGATTTCCGTGCCATGGGTGAAGTACGATGCAAGGTTATCGGCGCGCCTTTTTAAAGTAAAAAATCAGGAGCAGGCCGGAAAAGAATCCGCCGATGTGGGCTAGGTAGGCCACGCCGCCCTGTCCGGGGCGGTCGTGAACCTGCGCGAAAACCTGGAGGCCGATCCAGAAGAGGAGGAACACCCAGGCGCGGATGGGGACAACCCGCAGGAAGATGAAAATTGGCACGAGGGTGGAGATGGTCGCCCGCGGATGCAACGCCAGGTACGCGCCGAGGACGCCGCTGATGGCTCCGCTGGCGCCGACCAGCGGAACGGAGGAATTCGGCGAGAAGGCGATGTGCGCCATGTCCGCCGCGATGCCGCACACGCTATAAAGGAGGCCAAACTGCCCCGATCCCAGGGAGCCTTCCACACTGGCGCCGAATATCCACAGGAACCACATGTTGCCGAGCAGATGCATCCACCCGGCGTGCATAAACATGGCGGCGGCCATGTGGATGAAGCTGTCCGGCGTCGGCGAATGGGCGACCTCGGCGGGAACCAGGGCGCCGATCTCGACGGACTCCGGCACGCCCGCCCGCAGTTGCCAGCCGATGAAGACCAGGCCGTTCAGGAATATGAGGAACAGCGTGACGACGGGAAACCGCCGGCGCGGCTGGTCGTCGTAGAGCGGGATCATGGTTGGTTCTTTACCGGCGGTTTTAGGCTGGTTTCCACAGCGAATCGCGCCAAAGTCGTAACCGATGCTTCGCGCCGTGGTCGATAGCAACGTCAGCATGGGGCGTTGGAAAATGGTTTTGAGCAACACTCTTTGCGCCGAGTATGAGGAAGTCCTCAATGCGGGACGCACCAGGGCTCGGTATGGCCTATGCGCTGTGGCGGAACGGCGCCGTTTGAAAAGCCCCCGGCTTCCTGTCTTGAGCGACCCGGATGACGAGTCGCAGGTTCATCCCGCATTTGAGGCCGATGTCCGCTGTATTGTCATCCTTAACGTGAAACACCTCAATCCCGCGCGCCAGCTTGGCATGGCGGTGCTCACGCCGAAAGAGTTCTTAAAAATCGCAAGGGAGTAAGGGAACAGGCATGACGATTATACAAGCCCAGGTTCCCCGACTATCTCGCCAAACTCGCGGAGGAAGCCGCCGAGAAGGAAAGAATAGCCGTCGATCAAATCGTCGCCCTGGCTCTCTCCGCGCAGTTTCCAGCATGGAATGTGCGCGATAGCGCCTCTGGCGGGTGACGAATTGTAACTGGGACGGCGCTCGGCATGATTCACATTTTCGCCACGGCGGCGCGGAGTTGCGCGAAGCGGCTTTTGACCGATTCTTGCGGCACGGGGGCGCTCATGAGTTTCTCGTAGCTGACCATCTCCACGAAGTCGCCCGCTATTTCCTTGAGGAAGGAACTCGGGTGGCATGGCGCGGCGCCGCCGAATTTCACGCGCCCGCGGCAGTACGTGAGCAGGAGCGTCCGCATCGCGCGCGTGATGCCGACGTAGAAGAGCCGGCGTTCTTCATCCAGGGAGCCTTCCAGCTTGGAACGGTCGTGCGGCAGGATGCCTTCCTCCAGCCCGACCAGCGCGACGTGGCGGAACTCGAGGCCCTTCGCGGCGTGCAGCGTTATCAGGGTGACGCCCGCGCCCGGCTCCTCCTTTTCCTCGCGGCTCCGGTCGAGGCTGACTTCATCCAGGAAGCCTTGCAGGCCGCCGTTCCCGCGCTGCTCGTAGCGCGAGAGCGACTCGATCATTTGTTTTACATTCGTTTCGCGGTTCAGCGCTTCCTCCGGCGTGGCGCAACTCCGCTTCAAGTCGTCCAGGAAGCCGCTCTCGAGCATGAGATCGGTCATCACGGTCGAGAAGACGGTTAGAGGCGCGGCGGCGCGCGTCTCGTACGCGTCGAGGAGCGCCATGAAGTCCTTGATGCGCCCGGCGGTGCGCGAGGGGAGGGCGTCGAGGAATGCCGGCTCGTTCAAGGCGCGGAAGAGGCTGCTCTTCGCGCGGACGCTGAACTCCAGGGCGCGGTCGAGGGTCGATTCTCCGATGCCCCGCGGTGTGGCCTGGATTATCCTCAAGAGGGAAATGTCGTCGTCCGGGTTCAGGAGGCACGCGGCGTAGGCGAGGAAATCCTTGATCTCGCGCCGGTCGTAGAAGCTCTTACCGCCCACGAGCCGGTAGGGGATTCGCAGGCGCCGGAGATTTTCCTCCAGCAGCCGCGATTGCGCGTTCATGCGGTACAGGACGGCGAATTCCTCCCACGGGACGCCTTCGACGGTTTGCCGGCGCTGGATTTCCTCGACGACGAATTTCGCTTCCTCGCGGTCGTCGGGCATCTGGACGGCGCGCACTTTTTCCCCTTCGCCGCCCGCGCTCCAGAGGTTTTTCGGGTGGCGGCGCGGGTTGTTGCGGATGAGTTTGTTGGCGGCGCCGAGGATGACGTTCGTGCTGCGGTAGTTTTGCTCCAGCTTTACGATGGCCGGGTTCGGGAAATGCCGTTCGAAGTCCAGGATGTTCGAGGCCTCGGCGCCCCGCCAGCCGTAGATGCTCTGGTCGTCATCGCCGACGACGCAGACGTTGCGCTCCCCGTCCGCGAGGAGGCTCACGAGATCGAGCTGGAGTCTGTTTGTGTCCTGGAACTCGTCGACCATTATCTGCCGGTATTTCTTCTGCCAATGCGCCCGCGCTTCGGGATGTTCTTTCAGCAACTGGACGGCCAGGAGCAGCAGGTCGTCGAAGTCGACGGCGTTGAGGCTCTTCAGTTGCCGCTGGTACCGGTTGAAGACGGCGGCGACGAGGGTTTCCTCGTTCTCGGCGAAGGCGCGGCCGCTGTTCTTCGCTTTGCTGATGAAGGCTTTGGCGATTTGCGCGTCGAGCTTTTCGTCCTTCGCCGCGGTGCGAACGATGATTTTCTTGAGCAGCCCGGTTTGCTCGGAGTCGTCGTAGATGCTGAAGTTGTTCTTATACCCCAGCTTGTCGATGTGCTGGCGCAGCAGGCGCACGCACAGGGCGTGGAAGGTGGACATGGTGACCCGTTTGGCGTCTTCCTTGTCCACCATCCTGGCGAGGCGTTCGCGCATCTCGCCGGCGGCCTTGTTGGTGAAGGTCAGCGCGAGGATGCACCCGGGGTCGAACCCCTGGGCGATGAGGAACGCCACGCGCGAAGTGATGACGCGCGTCTTGCCCGTGCCCGCCCCCGCGAGGATGAGGAGCGGCCCGGCGATGGAACGCACGGCGCGTTCCTGGGCTTCGTTCAGGTCAAAGAGCCGCATGCGCCAGTTTCGAGAGGACTTCCGGGTAAAGGGCGTGCTCCTGCGCCTGGATGCGCGCGTGGAGGGTCTCGGCGGTGTCGCCCGGAAGGATGGGGACTTCCCGTTGCGCGATGATTTCCCCGCTGTCCATGCCCGCATCGACATAATGCACCGTGCAGCCGGTGACGCTTTCGCCGCTCGCGAGCGCCTGTTTCCACGCCTCCATCCCCGGAAACTTCGGGAGCAGCGAGGGATGGATGTTGATGATCCGCCTCGGAAAGGCCGCGAGCATCGGCTCTTTCAGCATCCGCATGAAACCGGCAAGGACCACCAGGTCGACTTTCGCCTCCTTCAGGATTTCCACGATGGCGTTCTCGGCCTCCGGCTCGAGCTTCGTGCGGAACCTGCCGGGAGGGACAAAGACCGCCTTTATCCCGCGTTCCCGCGCAAGGTCGAGGATGGGCGCGGCCTCCACGTCGGAGAGGACGACGGCGGTCTCGGCGCGCAACCGCCCTTGCTCGATCTCCCGCTGGATCGCCGCGAAGTTGGAGCCTTTCCCCGAGCCGAGCACGCCGAGGCGAACCGCGGATCGCTTCAAGATGGCCGTCGTCGAGCGGCCCGGAACCAGCGGGAGAATCCTGATCTCGCTCCCGCCTTCGCGCAAAGCCGCCGCTTCCTCCGGGTTCAGGCTTTCGACCGTGTAATCCCCGCCCTTGGCGTAGACGTGGGGCCGCACCGCGCGCGCCAGGGCGGTTATCCGCTCCCCGGGAAAGATGGTGACGTAGTCCACGCACTCCAGCGCCGCCAGCACTTCCGCGCGATCCGCCTCCCCGTTGACCGGGCGGCCCGGCCCTTTCAAGGCGCGCACGGAGCCGTCGCCATTCAAGCCGACCGCCAGGGCGTCTCCCAGCTCCCGCGCCTGCCGCAGGTACCGCACGTGCCCGGCGTGCAGGATGTCGAAGCAGCCGTTCGTGAAGACGAGCCGCCGCCCCTTCGCGGCGAGGGCGTCCCGCGCGGCGGAGAGTTCGGAGGCGGAGAGGATTTTGGACATGCGGTTCAAAAATTTAAGATGTAAAGATTTTGGGGACTTTGCGATAGTCCGTAAATCACTATGTGGCGCTCCCCATGCTAGCCGATCCCCGCCTGGATAAATTGGCGGCGAATCTCGCCGGTTATTCGGTGGCTTTGAAGCCGGGGGAGAAGGTGTTGATAGATGTATTCGACATCCCGCCCGAGATGACCGTGGCCCTCATCCGCGCGGCCCGGGCGCTTGGGGCGATTCCCTTCGTCAACTTGAACCAGGCCCGCATTTCCCGCGAACTGGCCCGCGAGGCCCGCGAGGATCAATACGCCCTCCTAGCCGGGCTGGAACTGGCGCGCATGAAAAAGATGGACGCCTACATCGCCGTCCGGGGCGGGCACAATATCTCCGAGATGTCCGACGTGCCCGACGACAGGATCAAGCTCGTCGCCAGGAAGATGAAGCCCGTGCTCGACCACCGGGTAAAGAAGACCCGCTGGTGCGTCCTGCGCTGGCCCACCCCATCCATGTCGCAACTGGCCGGGATGAGCACCGAGCAGTTCGAGAATTTCTTCTTCGACGTCTGCGGACTCGACCACAGCCGGATGCAGCCCGGCATGCGCGCCCTGAAGGCGTTGATGGACTCCACCGACAAGGTCGAAATAAAAGGCCCGGAGACCGACTTGCGGTTCAGCGTCAAGAACATCCCGGCCATCCTCTGCGGCGGCTCGCACAACATCCCGGACGGCGAAGTCTTCACCGCCCCCGTCAGGAATTCCGTGCAAGGGCATGTGACCTTCAACGCCCCGTCCGTTTACCAGGGCGTTTCCTTCGACGGCGTCCGGCTGGAATTCAAGGACGGCCGCATCGTCCACGCCACGAGCAACCAGACCGATAAGCTGGTCAAGATCCTCGATTCCGACCCGGGCGCGCGCTACATCGGCGAATTCTCGCTCGCCTTCAACCCGTACATCCTGCACCCGATCCGCGACATCCTCTTCGACGAAAAGATATGCGGCTCCTTCCACTTCACACCCGGGCAGGCGTACGAGCAGGCGGATAACGGGAACCGCAGCCAGGTGCATTGGGACCTCGTCTCCATCCAGCGCCCGGAATACGGCGGAGGCACGATCCACTTCGACGGCAAGCTCATCCGCGCGGACGGCCTCTTCATCCCCAAGGCCCTCTGCGCGCTCAACCCGGAAAACTTGCGCTCCTGAGCATGCGCAACCTCCTTAAAAGCCCGCTGACGATCGAGGAACTGGAACACATCCTCTCCTCCAATCCCGCGCAGCCGCTCATCCCGCAGCTGGGCGCCGAAGCCTGGAGCGAAGCCGCGGCCAACCCCGCGATCCAGAAATGGATGGTCTCCATACGCCTGCTGGCGGAAAAGGAAGCCGGCCGCGCCATGCCCGTGCTGACCGAGGAACTCTACCGCGAATTTTACGCCAACGGGAACCGGCTCAACTTCGAAACCGTCTACTTCGAACGGCGGCGGGCCCTGGCGCGCGCGGCGGTCTGCACCTTGCTGGACGGCGGCGACCGCTGGCACGAATCCCTGCGGGACAAGTTGGAGGAAATTTACTCCGAGTTCTCCTGGGCCGCCCCGGCGCACGTCAACACCTCCTCCGGCCGGGACCCGATGCACATCGACCTCTTCGCCGCCGAGACCGCGAATATGATGGCCGAGATTGTCGATCTCTTCGGCTCCGTCCTGCCTGGCGACCTCATCGCAAAAATCTACTGGCGGCTCCGCGGCCAGTTCTTCGACAACTACCTCAACCGCCACGAGGATTTCTGGTGGGCCAAAGCGTCCAACAACTGGAACGCCGTCTGCCACCAGGGGGTGCTCGGCGCCGCGCTCGCCATCGAGCCCGACCTTTCGCTCGTCGCGCGCCTCCTGCATCTCGGCAAGCGCTATCTGCCCACCTTCCTGCGCGGCTTCAGCGCCGATGGCGCCTGCTCCGAAGGCCCCGGCTACTGGCAATACGGCTTCGGCGCCTTCGCCATCCTCAACGCCCAGCTCGAAGCCCGCACCGGCGGCGAACTCTCCCTCTTCGAGGACGACGGGCAAGTCCGCCAGATCGCCAAATACGGCACCCGCATCTCCCTGGCGAACTTCCACTTCGTCAACTTCTCCGACAGCCCCCGCGCCGGCGCCCTGAACCCCTCTCTCCTCAGCTACCTCGGCGCCCGGCTCGATGACGCCAACTGCCGCAACCACGGTTACCGCGGCTACCAGCGCCTCGAACAGACCGGCCTCAATCTCCAGGGCCAGCGCACCGATCTGGACTACCTCGTCCGCCTCTTCCTGAACACCCCCGCCGATCTCTCCCGCGAAACGCCCGTCGAGACCGAGGACGTCCATTTCAAGGAGGTCGGCGTGCTCGTCGCCCACGGGCGGGACAGCCGCGGCCACTTGTGGGACTTCGCCGCGAAGGGCGGAAATAACGCCGAGCATCACAACCACAACGACTGCGGCAGCTACATCCTCAACATCGACGGCTTCCCCCTCGTCATCGAAATCGGCGCGCCCGAATACACGCGCGATTACCTGCGCGAAAAGCGCTACCAGTTCCTCGCCGCCCGCACCCAGGGGCATTCGCTGCCGATCATCAACGGCTTCGAACAAGCCGCGGGGCCAAAATACGCCGCCAAGATCCTTCGCGGCGAACTGGACGAGGACCACGTCGAATTCTCCATCGACCTCACCGCGTGCTACCCGGCCGAAGCCCATTGCAGCGAGATCGTCCGCAACTTCTACTTCGACAAACAGAACGGCAACATCCGCGTGCGGGACTTCTACGAATTGATCCAGAGCGAATCCTTCGAGTCCGCCGTCATCGTCGACCAGGAAGTCGAAGTCGCCGAAGGCGTCGCCTCCCTCACGGCGGGCGAATTGAAACTCATCATACGCCCCTTTGGCGAAACCGTCTTCGCCGGGGTCGAGGAGCATGAATACCGCGACCACTCCGGCGTCACGCGCAAAGTGAAGCGGATCATCCTCAAGCCCGCGAAAGTCGACCAGCAGAAATTCGTCGGCTACGACCTCGTCCTGGCATAAACGGCTGTAGAGGCCGGCCGCCTACCCGGGAACAGTCCTGGCGCTTTTGGCGTTTGCCTCCCGCTCCAGGCGGCTGGCACAGCCGCCTCTACAACCGACAACGACGTCACCCCTCTAGTTAGGAAGCACTTTTCCGAGATGGCACGCGATTAGCTATAATCGCTAGAATGACCATACGCCACCTCTTCGCTTTCGCCACCCTCCTCATTGCCGCGTCCGCTTCCGCCAGCCAGATTTCCGGCCCCATCGTCCCCGGCAGCCGCGCCGTGCTTCACCATGGAGTCGCCTACGCCCCCGCCCAGGCGCCCGATAACATCAAACGCGCCATCTGGGCCATCAACACCCTCCGCGACAAGCCGTACAAATGGGGCGGCGGCCACGGCTCCTTCAGCGATACCGGCTACGATTGCTCCGGCACAGTCTCCTTCGCCCTCTACCACGCCGGCCTCATCCGCTCCCCCCTCGCCTCCTCCGAGCTTCGCAACTTTGGCGACAACGGTTCCGGCCGCTGGTTCACCATCTACGCCCGCAACGGCCACGCCTTCGCCATGATCGCCGGCCTGCGGCTCGACACCACGGATTTCTACATCGGCGGCGACGTCGGCCCCCGCTGGCACAACGACCGGCGCAGCACCTGGGGCTTCTCCGCCCGCCACCCAGGCGGGGTGTAGTTTACCCCTCCGGCGCGGGCGGCGCTCTACGCCTGGGAACGCACCCGTTTTGCCCAACGATCATAGACCCCCGCATCATTCCAACCTCGCTTTATCAGCGTTTCTCCTCTCACCGTCATAGCCACGCCTTTCGGCGCGCACCCATTCTTTCCGTCTCGACCGCTTCGTAGGCAAACGCCCCGGCCCCCGCCTCTCCCGCCGCGCGGACGGCCAGCGCCAGCGCGGTGCACCGGTCGCTGTGGCCTTCCTTCGAACGGGGCGCCCAGTAGTTATACTCCCCGTTGCTGACGACTTGCTGCATGGCGTGCAAGTCCTCCCGTATGGCGCGGCTGATGGGGACGCGCAGCTTGGTGGGCGCCTCGAACTTGTGGCGCAGCCGCGGGAACAACTCGCGCTTGAACGCGGTCGAGAAGGTGCATAACTCCACCTTTCCAAACTTGTGGCCTCCGGGTTCCCAGGCGCCGAATTCCTTCGCCATGTAATCGCCCAGGCCGATCCCCGGCCCCGTGTAGTCGAAGCAGACCCGTTGCGCGGCCTGGATGCGGCTGCGAAGGATGCGCTCCTGTTCCGGGGTGTCGGTCGATTTCAGGATGAGGATTTCGCGCGTCCAGAGGATGTCTCCGACTTGCTCCAGCGTGCAGCAGACGGTGGGATCGTTCGTCCGCCCGAAGTCGATGCCCGCGAATTTGGGCGTCTTCGATTGGGTGAAGAACTCCGCGCCGCAAAACTCCGTGGCGTCCGCCGACTCCGCCATGGCGATGAGGTCGTAGGGCAGAAGAACGTTGCTGCCGTCGAGGAATTCGCATTCGTATTCCTGCGCCCACCCTTCCGGGTCGTCGAGCGCTTCTTTCAGCTCCTCGACGTCGATGGGAAGACCCTGGGCCACGGCGTCGTGGATCGTGACCTTGTGCCGCGCCCAGCGCATCCTGCCCGTGTCTTCCCTGTGCCAGAGTTCGTCGGTCTTGTTCCCCTTGCCGTTGGGCGTGGTGATGAGCCGCACCTTTTTCATCCCCCCGCGCAGCGGGTTCGTGATGCTCGGCAACATGGCGCGCCACGTCTCGCCGGGCTGTTCGAGAAACGCGAACTCGGTCAAAACAACATTCGCCGAATAACCGCGCACGGTGTCAGGATTCGCCGGCACGGCGATGACCTTGCTCCCGTTCGGCCAGGTGATGTTTGCCGACTTGATGAGCGCTTCGGAGCCGGAGCGCTCCTCCGCGTAATCCGCTATCGCGAGGTGATACGCCTCGGCCCATTCCTTCACCTTCGAGAGGGAGAGCAGAGCCTGGCGTTCGCCCGCCGCGCCGATGAGCCATTCCACCTTCGCGCGCTGCAGGCAGTCTTCCACGATCTCGCACCCCATCGAGAAATCCTTCCCCGTCTGGCGCGACCAGACGCCCATCTTGAACCGGCTGGCGTCCGCGACCCACTTTAGTTGATACGGAAGGAGAAGACTTCTCGGTGAATTCATGCCAGCCCGAAGATTTCCCTCATCCGCTGCTGCTTCTCCTCGGAACTAAGCGCGGGATCGGTCGCGGCTTCCTTCGCGGAGGCTAGTTTCCCTTCGAGGAGATCCACCTTGCGCTTCGCCAGTTCATATTTGCGCGGCTCCAGCTTTTTTTGCAGCTTCAGCTTCTCGCGATCCAGTTCCAGCCGTTGCGCCAGGAGGACTTCCTTGAACGAAAGGTCTTCCAGAACCGCCACAAACTCTCTTTGGGCCAGCGCCCGCTTCCGATCCTTGTCGAAGCTTTTTGACAACGAGGCGGCCTCCCTCTCCGCGCGTTCTTTCGCCTGTTCAAAGCGCCATTTAAAGCCGTGATTTTTCGCAAGCCTGAAAACGGACCCGAAGTCCATTTCGATATGGAAGCGCTCTTTTATGCGCTCGGCGACTTCCCTGTAACTGGCCCCTTCTATATAAAGCCATTCGAATACGCAATCGCGATTCTCGGGTGTGGCGAGCCTGCAATATAGCGAGTTGGCGTTCTCCTTCCTCATCACTTTCGGAGCAGCGTTTTCCCCGATTCGGTTATCAGCCACTGCGGCGTTTCCGGGTCGAGGCTGTCCGGCAGCAACGCTATATATCTGCGCGTGGCGAGGTAAGTAACCGCGTCGTCAAACTCCGCCAGCCCGGCCGGCGGACGCACGCGCCCGTTCAGCTCGATATGCAACTGGCCTTCCGGCAGCGCGTGCGGCTCCGCGCGCTCCAGCAGGTCGAGAAGCGCCTGGCGCAAGGTGCGTTCGCGGCTCATCGCGGCGCGCCTCCGCGCGTCAGGATGTCGATGATGTTCTTGCTCATGTTATCCATCTTCAAATCGAGGTGGACGCTGACGTCGTTGATGCGTTGGTGCAATTTCGCCGCGCGCTCCTCGTTGCTCTGGTTCACGGATAGAAGATTCTTCTGCGCGGTCTCCGCGCGTTGCTCGCCCGCGGCGTACAACGCCTTCAACTCGCCGGAGATGCCATGGTGCGTCTCATGAAGATAGGCGCTCATCTCCTTGAGCCGGTTGTGGACGTCCTCCTTCAACTCGCCAAGCTGGGCGGTGGTGGCGAAGTCGCACACCCTTTCCTCGATTGCGTCGATCCGCTTGTCGGAATCCTTCTTGCGCGCCATCGATTCGCCGCTGATGCGTTCGAGATCCTCGGTCCGCTGGGCCTTGAGCGGATCGCGCAGGAACTGGAGGATGCCAAGGCCCTGGTTGACGGACAACACGAGGGAGCTGACGATGATCATCACCCACCCCACCGCCTGGGGGCTTTCCGGGCTGGGAAGATCGGCGAGGATCATTGGAACGGCTGTGTTTGCCTGCCGTTCCAGTTCTCTCCCCACCGCGCGCCTTCGCTCTCGAGGTGGTAGCAGATCACCGTCGGGAGCAGGCGCCGGTCCGCCGCCGGCCATTGGCAGGAGAAGAGGACGTCCGTGTGCTCCGCGCTCCCCTGGTTGATGGGATACCTCTTCCTCGCGCTCGAATGCCAAAGCTGGAAGAACCCCAGAGGGCAATAGCCGAACTCATCATGCAACAGCCGCGCGCCGAGCGGCAGCCCTCGCGGCACATTGATGAGGTAGCGGTGATGAAACTGCCTCGCATAAGCGGGATCCAGTTTCACCCGATCCCACTCCGCGCGCCCATGCACATTGATGCGGTCCGCGCCATAGACGCAACGCCGGTCGAGCCGCGACTTCTCCAGCACGGCGCGCAGCCTGTCCGGCAGGACGATGTCCGCGTCCAGATGAAGCAGCCATCCTTCATGCCGCAAATGCGCGAGCCCCAGGTTGATCGCAAGGCCCTTGTTGAAGGCGCTTCCGCTTTCGTAGCAAAGGTCCGTCTGCACGCAAAGAACTCCGTGCCGCGCGCAGACGGCCTGCGTGGCCCCGTCGCCGAAGGAAGTCACCACCACGAACTGGTCGAAATGGTGGAGATTCTCCTGGAGCGCAACATCCAGGAAATCCGAATAATCGACGCACACCGTCACGCCTTCCAGGTAGTTAAGCCGGTCGTGGATAACCGGCGGCCCCGATTCGCGGGAAAGAAAAGGTCCATACGAGTTATTCATAAGCTAGATATATCTGGCCGCGCCGAGTATTCGGTAAGTGACGCGCGCCTCGAAGTTGTTTGCTGTTGCATTCGATTCCCAAAACCTGGCGGCAGCCACCGTTAGATCGAGCACATGCCCGGTGCTCTTCGCGGGGCCGAGATCGATCACGGGGAACGGGCCGTGAACAACTCCCCCTTCGAACACGACGGTCACATGCGCGCCTTCCGGATTATTCGTCCCGTCGGGATGCAGCCCGAACGGCATGCGCGGAATGGGCGAACCGCGCAACGCGTGGAGCGCGTCATCGCGCATCGGCAGCGCGCAGCCCAGCAAACCGGGATTGCCCTTCGTATTCACACCGCTCGCGGTCGAGCCGTCATCCTCGGGATCGTTGTCCCCGCCGAACGCCGTCGCGACTCCCCGCACGAGAATGTCATCTCCTTCAACCCATGCCGTCCACGGCCAGGAGCCGTCGCCTTTTAATAGAATAGGTTCGTCCATTTGAATTATTTGAAACCGGGGGGAACGGGCGGCTTCGGCGTCGAAGCGCGCAGCCGGTCGATGCGGGCGGATATCCTTCTGCGGCAGTGCGGGCATCTGCTGCGCGTCCTGCGCCGCTCGGCCGGAACGCCGGAAGGAGTGGGAAAGGAAGATTCGCCGAATATCATGAAGCTCCTTTATTGTTGCCCGCGACATTGCCAACGGCCGCGCGGACGGAAGCTAGTCCGCCGCCCATTAGCAGGAAGTCAACGCCGGGTTGGCGCCGCCAGAAACCCTGGACAATGCCGGCGCCGTAAACTAGTGTTGCCGCGGAGACCAGGTAAGTCTTCTTGCCGCGGAGGAAATCTGCGAGATGACGTAATGTTGCTGTCATGTGCGAGAAAAAGCTTCGCACGAGCCGGGCCAATAACCTAAGCCCCCATTGCCTCCGTTGGCTCCATAGCGAGAAATTGCATTTCAGGAGCGGGCGAAAGGTGCATGACACCCCTCCAGGGTCACCTCCGCAGGGTCTTGTTCACGGAATGAACGGGATACATCCAGTGGAAATCATCCTCCACGTGCTCGGTGGGAGGGTACGCGGGATTAAAGCTGGTCAGCACGAACATCCGGCCATCCCTGCCCTTTAAGTGAAAGAGCTTGCAGAGGACGCCGCCGGTCTTCAGCCGCGCGACGACGACGTCGCCATTCTGGGCCTTGACGCTGCACAAAAGCGTGACGGTGTCGCCGTCGGATATCTTCGGCTCCATCGAATCGCCCCGGATGCGCACTGCTATGGCGTGCGGATCCTTGACCGACGTGGCCACTTTTTGCTCCCAGTTCACAACATCGCAGAAATCGGCTTCCAGCGACCTACCCGCCTGCGCCCACGAGATGAGCGGTATCCAATGCATCTGCACGGCGTCCTCCCCCAGATCAACTAACACCTGGCGCTCCGCCGCGCCGTCCCCACGCGCACCATCCCGCACAACCCCGCACGGCAGCTCCGCGGTGAGCTCCTGGATCACCGTGGGGGATTCGTGCTCCAATACGCCGAATTTCTCGGCGAAAAAGAGCGTCGCCTTCCCCCCCCCCTCATATTCCTGGTAACGAGGCACGGCGATCCGCAATGCGCAGGCCGCCTGTTCGGGCGTCAACTCCGCGCGCCTGCGCCAGGCGAGCAGGCGGGGCGCGAGGGACCGTTCTTCGGCGGCGACCTGGCTGACGCCGTTGGCCTCCAGTTCCTCGATGCGCTCCTTCAACCGATCGGAAGGCTCCAGGCCATTTTCGAGCTCCGAGAGGTAGCTGCGGTTTATCTTGAGAATGGAGGCTAGCTGACTCTGCGTCATGGCAAACCTCTTCCTGAGGGCGCGGAGCTTCGCGGCGGAACTGCTGACAGATGGTGCTGGCATTGTTTGCATTTTCCAACGCTTAACGGTCGTTAATTGGCAACAGACACGATACGTGCCGTAAAGTCAACATTATTTGTAAGGATTACCCGACAGGGGGCTGCCTAACCCCAGGATCCGCATCTCTGATCACTTTTTGCGTGGCCCCTCGCTCCAGGCGGCTGGCACAGCCGCCTCTACAACGACGACGATTACTAACGGCGACGCTCAGGAATGCGGGCGCTCGGTTTCAGGAAATACGACAGTTTAATGTTGACATAATGTTGGATTTACAACATCATGACGCCACGAGACAGATCATCTATGCCTCACCAACTTCTTCAACCCAATTTACGAAAGCGCCGCATGCTCATCAAGCGCGCCCTTCTCACCCGGGAGCTCACGGTGGCGGAGATGGCGCGGAAAATCGGGCGATCACGCACGGCCGTCTCCCTCGCGATCAACCGCGGGTGTTATTCCGGCACACTGCGCCTCATCCTGGAGGAGCTCGGGCTGTGACGCGGGAACATTCCAAAGCGCCTCCGGCGTACAAGGAGGAAGCGGCCCTCCGCGGCGTCCGTTCCGACCGCCTCTGGCCCGGACGCACCGTTCTCTATGTGCGCGAGGTGGCTCAAGCGCTCCACGTAACCGAGCAGCATGTCATCAACCTGATAACCGAAGGCCGGCTGCGCGCGGTCAACATCGCCAACGGCCTGAAGAAGACCCGGCGCGAGCATTGGCGCATCCCGGTCACCGCATGGGACCTCTTCATCCAGGAGAACGCTTCCTAGCCAATGACAGCCGACGACGAGAAGGTGAACGCAGCCATCGATCTCCTGCGGGAAAACGGCTACAGCGTCTTGCGGGCGGGCGATTTCCATTGGGAGACGCCGGGGGAATTCCGGTCGCGGCTCGGGGTAAGCACCGCGCATTTCGACCGCCGGGTGAAAGCGCCGTCCTGCCCGCATTTCCTGGCCGAGCGCGGCCCCAGCGGGCGGATATTGAAGCTGCGGAGCAACCCGGATTTCGAGACGTGGATGCGGCCCTACCGACCGCTCGCGCTCCGCAAGCAACTCTGAAAAACAACACGCGGGCGACGGCGGAGTTTTGCGCTCCGCCGCGCCCGCGCGCGTTATAGGTTATAGGTTATAGGTTATAGGTTATAGGTTAGCTGCTAGATCGCCTTGCCGCCGCTCTCCTCTGTTCGGATGCGGATCACTTCGTCGATGGTCGATATGAAGACCTTGCCGTCCCCTATGGAGCCGGTCTTGGACGTTGTGACGATGGCTTTTAGGGCGGCGTCGAGCTGGTCCTCCGCCACCACGACGATGAACATCGTCTTGGGGACGAAGTCCACCGTGTATTCGCTGCCGCGATAGACTTCGGTGTGGCCCTTTTGCCTGCCGAATCCTTTGACCTCCAGGGTGGTCATTCCTTCGATGCCGATCTCGATCAACGCGTCTTTAACCGCGTCCACCTTGAAGGGTTTGATTATAGCCTCTATTTTTTTCATAATGGTGTCCTTTTTTGGAACTGGCGCCGGAGGAGAGGCGCATGACACGCCTCTCCCCCGCCCATGGTTAGGATCGTACGGAAGTGACCATCTCGGGATAGGCCTCGCCGCCGTGTTCGTGGATGTCCAGACCCTCGATCTCGCCTTCCTTCGACACCCGCAGGGTGCCGGTGGCTTTCACCGCATACATGAGGATCAGGGAAACGATGAACACACCGAGAAAGATGGCTGTGTTCCCGATTATCTGGGCGACAAGCTGGTCCGTGCCGCCGCCGTAGAAGAGACCCTTGACGACCGAGGCCGCGGAGTTGTCCGCGCCTGTCGGCGTGGGCGCTCCGTATTGGCCCGTGGCGAACAGCCCCAGGCTATAGGTGCCCCACATTCCCGCCGCGCCGTGGACGGGCCAGGCGCCGCAAGGATCGTCGATGCGCAGGAACTCCAGCAGGTCCGTGCCCAGGACGACCACGATGCCGGCGACCGCGCCGATCACGATGGAGCCGAACCCCGAAACCCAGTAGCACGGGCAGGTGATGGCCACCAGCCCGGCCAGGAGGCCGTTAAGACACATGCCGCAATCCCATTTCTTGGAGCGCGGATAGACGAAGAACATCGCCATGAGACCGCCGGCGCAAGCCGCGAGCGTCGTGTTGGTGGCGACGCGGGCGACGCCGAGGTAATCCATCGCCGAGAGCGTGCTGCCCGGGTTGAACCCGTACCAGCCGAACCAGAGGATGATGGCGCCCACCGCGGCGATGAGCATGTTGTGGCCGGGCATGGGCCCGCCGCCGTCGCGCTTGAACTTGCGTCCGAGCCTCGGGCCGAGGGCGATGGCGCCCGCGAGCGCGATGGTGCCGCCGATGGTGTGGACGATCGTGGAACCCGCGAAGTCATGGAACGGCGCGGCTTTCCAGAACGGGATGGCGTTCAGCCAGCCATCCGGCCCCCAGGCCCAGTGGCCGAAGAACGGATAGATGAAACCGCTGACCCCGATGCTGTACCAGAGATCGCCCCAGAAGCCGGTGCGGCCCACCATTGCGCCCGAGGTGATAGTCGAACAGGTGTCCGCGAAGGCGAACTGGAACAGGAAGATCGCGATGGTCGCGACGCCGGTCGAGCCGTAGGTGTCCGGGATATTCTGCAAGCAGTAGTACTGGTTGCCGACGAGGCCGTTGCCGGCGCCGAACATCCAGGCAAAGCCCCAGCAATAGAAGAGGATGCCGCAGAGGCTGGTGTCAACGATGCCTTCGAGCATGACGTTGACCGACTCCCGGGTGCGCGAGAAGCCCGCTTCCAGGAACATGAATCCGGCCTGCATGAAGAACACCAGGAACGCCGTCACGAGCACCCACATCGTATTGATGGGGTTCACGTAAGGCGAATCCGCCGGCACCGCCGCGATGACGACGGGCGCCGGGGCTGCCGGCGCCGGACTGGCCGCGGGCGAAGGAGCAGCCGATGGCGCCGGCGACGCCGCGACCGCGGAAGCGGCGGGCGAAGGCGCGGGCGTTTGGGCATGCGCCTTGGAGCCGGAGCCGATATAGACCGAGAGGCCGTACATTAGGAGTGCGGCTAGGATGAGGCCGAGCATCTTCCCGCCGAGGATCGCGCCGAACAACTTGCGTTGCGCGGGGTCCTTAAGCTTATCGATGAACTTATTAATCATGGTATCTTTGTTTGAGCAGCGGCGCCTCGGGGGACTTCGCGCCATTGCATTTAGGCGCTAAGATTTGGCGAAGCTGTAGCATGGTTTTTTTGGTTGGTAGGTCTTCCTCGCGAAATCTCCCGCGATTCAAACACGGGGCGGCACCTAGCAAGGGGTATGCCAGCCGGCATTAGGAATCCCCTTGACGCTAGGCGAACTTATATTGTTGTAATAAAAACTATTACATCTGGCGCGATCTCGCGTTGCGTCGAAATGTACAGCCCCGGTTGGTGTAGTGTAAAACGCGACATTATCAGAAAAGTGCGGCTGGAAATCGCTGTTGACGGCGGCTGCAAAGTTCCTTAAGGCTTCCCACCAATCGTGACAAACAAGGGCCGTTTGTGAGCATTGGGATAGGGGAAGGGCATCGCCCCCGGAATGTCGGCTGGGCGCGCGCCGCCGCGCTCCTCTATGGCGATTGGGGCACCAGCAAGGCGTATGTTCTCGGTCTCGCCTTCGCGGTCGCGGGCTTCTCCTCGATGCCGATCATCCTCGCGGTGTGCGGCCTCACGTTGCTGGTCGGAATAAATTACGGCGTCATCTGCGCGTATTTTCCGGACGGCGGGGGCGTCTATTCCGCCGCGCGGGCGCAGGGGAGGCTGCTGGCGGTCATCGGCGCGCTGCTGCTCGTCGCGGACCTGACTGTCACGGCGGCATTGAGCGGCTGGTCGGCGCTTAGTTATTTCAACATCCCCTTTTTAAAACAGCACATCGTTCTTTCAACCGTCGGCGTCCTGGTCTTCATGTCGGCCGTGAACTGGTACGGGCCCAAACATAGCGGCGGCGTCGCGGTCGCGCTCTCGGCGCCCACCGTCCTCGTCGTGGTGGCGCTCATCCTCATCAGCATCCCGCACCTCACCTTCGCCCATCTCCAGCCGATGCATCAGAATTTCGGCCACGTCTGGGTGCAGTTCGTGGGCACGATCCTCGCGCTCAGCGGCGTGGAAGCCATAGCGAACCTGACGGGCGTCATGAAGCTCGACCCCGGCTCCACGCCGGAAAATCCGCAGGTCGGGCGTGAAGCCCGGAAAGCCATCTGGCCGGTGGCCGTCGAAGTCGTCGGGGGCACCGCCATCCTCGGCTGGGCCATGCTTTCGCTGCCAAAGACGCTGCAACCGCAGATGGCCCACCGCACCGACGACATGCTCCGTTACATCGCCGAAGAGTTTGGCGCGATGACCATCTCGCCCGCGTTTGGACACGCATTCGGCTGGGTGGTCGGCATCGTCTTCTTCCTGCTGCTCCTGAGCGCCGCCAACACCGCCATCGTCGCCATGATCGGCCTCCTCTACATGATGGCCCGCGACGAGGAGATGCCGCGCCAGTTCAAGAAACTCAACAGCCACGGCGTGCCGCTCATCCCGCTGCTCATCGCCATGCTGCTCCCCATCGTCGTGCTGCTTGCTTCCGCGGACTTCGAGGCCCTCGCCGGCCTCTATGCCATAGGAGTCGTCGGCGCCATCACGGTCAACCTCGGCTCCTGCACATTCAACCGCGCCATCTCCTTCACGTGGTACGACCGCCTCCTGTTCGGCATCACCTTCGCCGTCCTCTTCGCCGTCGAGATAACCCTGGCCCGCACCAAACCCGACGCCCTCTTCTTCGTCCTTTGCGTCCTCGGAGTCGGCATCGGCCTGCGGGCTTACACGCAGAAAATCCAGGGCCTCACCACCGTCACCGTCACGCGCGAAGTCGCGAAGATGTATAACGCCGAAGCCATCTCCCTGCTCCGGCCCGAATTTCGCGAAGGCCAGAAAATCATGGTCGCCGCGCGGGGCGTCACGCCCGTCCTCCGGTTCGCGCTGGATGAAGCCCAGTTGCGCAAAGCCATGCTCTGCGTCCTCTACGTGAAGGAACTCGCCATCTACGCCCCCGCCGCGCCCGTCACGCGCGTCCGCAGCAGGTGGCAGGATGAACCGCACGCCGCCGCGATCATGTCGCTGATGATCCAGATCGGCCAGGAGCGCGACATCAACGTCGTCCCGGTCTACGCCGTCAGCGACGACCCGGCCACGACCATCCTGGACCTTTCCGCCACGCTCGGCATCGACTACCTCATGCTGGGCGCCTCGCACCGGCTCTCGATGACGAAGCTCCTGAAAGGCAACGTGGTGGAAAAAGTCTCCGCCGGCCTGCCGGAGGAGATTCAGTTGATCATCCACGGTTAATCGCCCGGTGTCTTCCGGCGCAGGTCAATCCTGACGCGAGGAATAGAGCGACGGGCAGCAGCCAAGATGCCGCTTGAAAGCGGTGCTGAATGCGAAGGCGTCCCTATACCCGACCGCCTCCGCGACGGTCGCGATCTTGAGCCGCGAGGTTTCCAGCAGGTGCGCGGCCTTTTGCAGGCGAAGCGAGGCGACGTGTCTCATGGGGCTATGGCCGGTTTCAGCCCACGAGAGGCGGCGCAGATGCTCGGCGCTCATCCCCGCCCGCGCCGCGAGTTGACCCATGGACCAGGGATGGTCCGGGTTTTCCTCGACTTCATGCCACAGCCATTGAAGCCGGCGCTCCCTGGCCGGGGGCTTCAGCAACCGCAGGCAGGCCGTATGCAATAGGTGCATCCAGGCGGCCGCCACGGTTTCATTCCCGCGGCCCCGGCCCTCGAGATGAAGGCCGCGAATGGCCGTCTCGAAAAGGGTGGATTCGGTTTCGCACAGAACGGAGTCGCGCTGCGGGAACAGGCGCGCGGCGGCCGGCTGCAGATAGCAAATCCAGGCGAACGTCCACCGCTTTCGCGGCACGGCGTGGAAGCCCATCAACGAACCGGGGGGCGAAACGTAAGCCTGCCGCGGACCGCAGCGCTTCCATTCCCCGCCCAGGAGGACTTCGCCTCCCCCGCCGGTGCAAACGAGGATGTGGAGATGCGCGGGTTTCAGCCGCAGCATGCGGTACGGCGGCGCGGCGTCCGATAGCCCCGCGGCGGAAATATGATGCCGCAGCAGCACCTTATGCTCGTCGCCGGCCACGATCCATTCGCGCGTGTTCCGGCCGACGATGTGTGTTTCACAAAGATTCATGTGGATTTGAACTATGGCTCTTTTTCAGAATCAATGCGACAAATTTGGTCGACCGAACGCCCCCCGGCGCGCAATTCGTCATGAACCAACTCACTGCCTGACGCCGCCGGCGTTTCCCCGTCCCGCTCCAGCAACCAAATCCTCCCTTCCCATCCATGAAAAAATTCATCGTCCTCGGCGCCACGCTTCTTCTCGCACTTTCCGGCTGTGGAAAAAAGGAAGGAGGCGGCGAGACCGCGGCTCCGGGAGGCGCGAAATCGGCGACCGTCGGGTTTTCGCAGATCGGCGCCGAGAGCGCGTGGCGGACGGCGAATACGCAATCCATAAAGGACGAGGCGCAGAAGCGCGGGATAAAGCTCATCTTTTCCGACGCGCAGCAGAAACAGGAAAACCAGATCAAGGCGCTGCGCTCCTTCATCGCGCAGAATGTGGACGTGATCGCGTTTTCGCCCGTGGTCGAGACGGGCTGGGAACCGGTGTTGCAGGAGATCAAGCAAGCGGGCATCCCGGTCATCCTCACCGACCGCGCGGTGGACGTGAGCGACCCGTCGCTTTACGCGACGTTCATCGGTTCGGATTTCGTCGAGGAAGGACGGCGGGCCGGGAAATGGCTCGCGGAAAAGACCGGCGGCAAGGCGCAGATCGCGGAACTGGTCGGCACGCCCGGCTCGGCGCCGGCGGTGGACCGCAAAAAGGGATTCGAGGAAGCCATCGCGAAATATCCCGACATGAAAATCATCAAGTCCCAGAGCGGCGACTTCACGCGGGCGAAAGGCAAGGAAGTCATGGAATCCTTTTTGAAAGCGCCGGATGCGAAACAGATCACCGTGCTTTTCGCGCACAACGACGACATGGCGCTCGGGGCGATCCAGGCGATGGAAGAGGCGGGCCTGAAGCCGGGCGTGGACATCACGATTGTTTCGATCGACGGCGTTAAGGGGGCGTTCGAGGCGATGGCCGCGGGCAAACTCAACTGCACCGTGGAATGCAATCCCATGATCGGCCCGCAGCTTTTTGACGCCGTCGAAGGAATTATCGGGAAAAAGGACGTGCCGAAGCGGATCGTCGTGCAGGAAGGCGTGTTCGATCAATCGAAAGCCGCGGCGGAACTGCCCAACCGCAAGTACTAGTCAACCACGGGGCGCGCGGCGAAATGAGCGATTCACTGCTCGAGGTGCGGGGGCTGTCGAAAGGCTTTCCCGGCGTGCGCGCGCTGGCGGGCGTGGATTTCACGGTGCGCCGGGGCGAGATCCACGCGCTGATGGGAGAAAACGGCGCGGGCAAAAGCACGCTGATCAAAGTGCTGACGGGCGTTTACGAGCGCGACGCGGGCGACACGCGGCTGGAGGGCAAGACGATCTTCCCGCGCAGCCCGCGCGAGGCGGAGGCGTGCGGCATCAGCACGGTGTATCAGGAGGTCAACCTCATCCCCGACCTCTCGGTCGCGGAAAACATCTGCCTCGGGCGGCAGCCCACGGTGTTCGGCAACATACGCTGGGGGGCGATCACGCGGCGCGCGAAGCAGGCGCTGGCTCGGCTGGAGCTTGATCTCGACCCTTCCCGGCAGCTATCCGCCTGCTCGATCGCCATCCAGCAAATGGTGGCGCTCGCGCGCGCCATGGATGTTTCCGCGAAGCTGCTCATCCTCGACGAACCGACCTCCAGCCTCGACGAACGCGAGGTGGGCGAGCTCTTCAAGGTCATCCGCAAATTGCGCGACGACGGCATGGGCATCGTCTTCGTCACCCATTTCATGGACCAGGTCTATTCCGTCACCAACCGCATAACCGTGCTGCGCAACGGCGAGCTCGTCGGCGAATACCCGACCGCGGAACTGCCCCGCCTGGAACTGGTGGCGCGCATGATCGGCAAGGACGCGAAGGAAGTCGCGGCGATGGAGAGTCAGCATCCCGGTGTGCAGAGCATCCGGGAGGGAGAGCCGTTTCTTGAAGTGAAAAACTTCGGCCGCAAAGGCTCCATCGCGCCGCTGGATTTGAGCATCCGCCCCGGCGAAGTCGTCGGGCTGGCGGGCCTGCTCGGCTCGGGCCGCACCGAGACCGCGCGGATCATTTTCGGCGTGGACAAGCCCGACTCCGGGGAAATGTTCCTGGACGGCGAGCGCGTGACGATTTCCTCGCCGCGCGCCGCGATCCGCCGTCGCATCGCGTTCACCGCCGAGGATCGGAAGGTGGACGGCATCATCCCGAACCTGTCCATCCGCGAGAACATCGTGCTGGCGCTCCAGGCCAGCCGCGGCGCGTGGGCGAAGCTCTCGCGCGCAAAACAGGACGAACTAGCGGATCGCTTCATCAAGGCCCTGCGCGTCAAGACGCCCGGCCCCGAGCAACTCATCAAAAACCTGAGCGGCGGCAATCAGCAAAAAGTCCTGCTCGGGCGCTGGCTGGCGACGGAGCCGCGGCTGATCATTCTCGACGAGCCGACGCGCGGCATCGACGTCGGCGCGAAAGCGGAGATCGAGAAACTCATCACCGAGTTGCGCCGCGACGGGCTGGCCATCCTTTTCATCAGCTCCGAACTGGAGGAGGTCGTGCGGACAAGCCAGCGCGTGGTGATCCTGCGCGACCGCAAGAAAGTCGGCGAACTCGCGGGCGAAGCGATAAGCGAGCACGCCATCATGAGCCAAATCGCGGCGCCGACGGCGGAGTCGAAGGACGTTCTCCATGCTTAACGCGGCGAATATCCTGTTTTGGGCGGTCCTCGCTGCGTTGCTCTTTTTCGCCCGGCGGCAGCGCATTTTCTGGCCGCTGCTGGCGCTGACGCTTTTGCTGTTGTTTAACCAACTGTTTACACCCGGATTTTTTAACCTCGAATTGCGCGAAGGGCACCTCTACGGCACGCGCATCGACATCCTGAAACACGGCGGGACGGTGATGCTGGTCGCGCTCGGCATGACGCTTGTCATCGCCACGGGCGGCGTCGACCTCTCCGTCGGCGCGGTGATGGCGGTCGCGGGAGCCGTGCTCGCGCAGGCCGCCGCCGTGCACCAGCAATCCGCCGGCGTCGCGATGCTCCTCGCGCTCGTTGTTTCCCTCGGCCTGGGCGCGTGGAACGGGCTGCTGGTCGCGGGCATCGGCATCCAGCCGATTGTCGCGACGTTGATTTTGATGGTGGCCGGACGCGGCATCGCCCAACTCATCACCGAGGGGCAGATCATCAACTTCACCAATCCCGCGCTGGTCTACATCGCGAACGGCTATTTTCTCGGCCTGCCTTTCGCATGCACGCTCGTGCTCGTGCTGCTCGCCGCCACGTATGCGCTCACGCGCGCCACGGCGCTGGGGCTTTTCATCGAGTCGGTGGGCGACAACGACGTGGCCAGCCGCTACGCCGGCGTGAACGCGCGCTTCGTGAAGTTCACCGCCTACGTGTTTGCCGGCTTCTGCGCGGGGCTGGCCGGCCTGGTCGCCGCTTCGGACATCAAAAGCGCGGACGCCAACCACGCCGGGCTTTACGCGGAACTGGATGCGATCCTCGCCGTCGTCATCGGCGGCACGGCGCTGACCGGCGGGCGCTTCTACCTGCTCGGCTCCATCGTGGGCGCATTTTTGATCCAGACGCTCACCACGACGATGTATGCGCGCAACGTGAGCGCCGACATAGCGCCGGTGCCCAAGGCGCTGGTCGTCATCGCGGTCTGCCTCTTGCAAAGCGAAAAAGCCCGCCGCTGCTTTACGCGGTTCCTTCCGCGCAAGAGCCCGGCGGCCCCGACCGCAAACGCGAAGGCCGGTTCATGAAGAGAATCAATCCGAAATACATCCCGCTCGCGGCGACGGCGCTCGTGATGATCGCGCTCTATGTCCTCGGCTGCCTGCTGTATCCGAACTTCGGCTCGCTGCGTGTGGTCGTGAATCTTTTTGGCGATAACGCTTTTCTCGGCATCGCCGCGGTCGGAGGGACGTTTGTGATTTTGTCCGGCGGCATCGACCTCTCCGTCGGCGCGGTTATCGCGTTCATCGGAATCCTGATCGCCTCGTTGATTTCCGGCGGGATGCCGCCGATGGTCGCCATCGCGCTGGCGCTGGTCGTCGGGACGGTGTTCGGCGCCGCGCAGGGAAGCCTCATCCGGTTTTTCGATCTGCCGCCGTTTCTCGTGACATTGGGCGGGATGTTCCTGATGCGGGGGCTGGCGTTCGTGGTGCGCGCGGAATCGCTTGCCATCAAACACCGTTTCTATCAGCAAACCATCCGCCAGCTTGCCATCCCGCTCGCGCCGCGGATAGCGATTCCGTTCACCGCGATTTGCTTCATCGCAGTGGTGATCGTGGCGACTTACATCTGCATCTACACGCGGTTTGGGCGCAATGTTTACTCCATAGGTTCGAGCGAAAACTCCGCGCTGCTCATGGGCGTGCCGGTCGGCTCCACAAAGATCGGCATCTACGCCCTCGCTGGGTTCTTCTCCGCGCTGGCCGGCTGTGTTTCCACCTTTTACATGCAATCGGGCAACCCCGCGTCGTTCGTCGGCCTGGAGCTCGATGCGATTGCCGCCGTGGTCATCGGCGGGACGCTGCTCACCGGCGGCGTCGGCTTCGTGCCGGGCACGTTGATGGGCGTGCTCATTCTCGGGCTCATCCAGACGCTCATAACATTTCAGGGAAATCTGAACACCTGGTGGACGAAAATCGCGATCGGAGTGCTGCTCCTGCTTTTCATCGTGCTGCAAAAATCCATCTCCGGCGCGCGCCGCGCGTGATTAGAACCCTCCTCGCTATTCTCCTGGCCGCGCCGGCGCTTGCCGCCCCGGTTCAAAAAGCGGTCGAAACATTCCCGCTGGGGGATGTCCGGCTTCTCGACAGCCGCTTCAAGGAAAACATGGAGCGCAACGCGAAATATCTGCTGAGCCTGGACGCCGACCGCCTGCTCCACAACACCCGCCTCTACGCCGGCTTGAAACCGAAAGGGGAAATCTACGGCGGCTGGGAATCGAAAGGCATCGCCGGACACACCCTCGGCCATTATCTTACCGCGATCTCCCAGCAATACGCCGCCACCGGCGACAAACGGTTCCGGGACCGTATCGACTACATCGTCTCGGAAATGGCCGAATGCCAGAAAGCTTACGGGGACGGCTACATCGGCGCGCTGCCGCCGAGAGAGCTGGCGAGCCTGCGCGACCTGAAGAAGGGAATCGTGAACTTCAGGAACTCGTGGGTGCCGTGGTACACGCAGCACAAGGTGCTGGCCGGCCTCGTGGACGCCTGGGTTCTTGGCGGCAGCGCGCAGGCCAGGGACGTGGCGCTGAAACTCGCCGACTGGGTCGATGATATCACCAAAGGCCTCACACCCCGGCAGGTCGAAACGATGCTTCAGGTCGAGCATGGCGGCATGCTCGACACGCTCGTCCAGATCTATGCGCTGACGGGCGAACGGCGGTACCTCGACGCCTCCCGCCGGTTTTACCACCACGCGATTTTTGATCCGCTCCTCGCGGGCAGGGACGACCTCACCGGCAAGCACGCGAACACGCAAATCCCGAAAATCATCGGAGAGGCGCGCGCGTACGAAGCGACGGGAAACCCCGACGACAGGAAAATCGCGGAGTTCTTCTGGGACACCGTGGTGCATAACCGCTCATGGGTCATCGGCGGCAACAGCTACGGCGAGTTTTTCTTCCCCCTTGGCAAAGCCGCGGAACACCTCGGCCCCGCCACCGCCGAGACTTGCAACGCCTACAACATGCTCAAGCTCACCGAGCACCTCTTCGAATGGCAGCCCGCCGTCGAGCGCGCGGATTACTACGAGCGCGCGCTTTACAACCAGATCCTCGGCTCGCAAGAGCCAAAGGAAGGGATGTTCACCTATTTCATCTCCCTGGAACCCGGTCTTTTCAAAACCTTCAGCACGCCCACAAATTCGTTCTGGTGCTGCCAGGGCACGGGGATGGAAAACCACACAAAATACGGCGAGGCGATCTACTTCCACGGCCCCGATTCTCTCTATATAAACCTGTTCATCCCCTCCGTCCTGACCTGGAAGGAAAAGGGCCTCGTGCTGGAACAACGCACGAACTACCCGAACGACGACACCACCGAACTAACGATCCAATCCGCGCCCGAAACACCGCTCACCCTCCTAGTGCGTTGTCCCGCCTGGGCGGCCGGCGCGCCCGGCCTCCAGCTAAACGGACGGCCGCTCGAAACAAAATCGCAGCCTGGCCAATACGCCGAGATAAAACGCGTCTGGGCAAAAGGCGATACCCTGCGCGTGACCATCCCCATGAGCCTGCACATCGAAAAGCTGGAAGGCAACCCGAACAAGATCGCCTTCCTCTACGGCCCGCTCGTCCTCGCGGCCGACCTCGGCCCCGTGAAAGAGACCGCCACCTTCCCCTACGCGAAAGACCAGTGGGACAACTTCCACGCCTTCCCCGCCGACGCGCCCATCCTCGTGCGCGCCGGAGAAGACAACGCAGGACTCGCCGCCGCGTTGAAACGCCTGCCCGGCCAGGACATCGCATTCCACAGCGAGGGTATCGGGCGCCCCGCCGACGTGACGCTGCGCCCGCTCAACACGCTCTTCTACGAACACTACAACGTCTATTGGGATATCCTGACACAACAGGAATGGCAGGACCGCCAGGCCGTCCTCCAGGCCGAAAAAGCGCGCCGGCAGCGGGATGAAGCCCGCATCGTGGACGAACTGGCATTCGGCGAACAGCAGCCCGAAGTCGACCACAACGTGAACTCCAACGACCGCTCGATGATCGGCGATTACCGCGACCACAAATTCCGCGATCTCCGGCCCGGCGGCTACATCGAAGCGCGAATGAAAGTCCTCCCCGGCATTCCGCAGGCGCTGCGCTGCACCTACTCGGGCGACGACGCCGGCGGCGCGCTCGACATACTCGTTGACGGCAAGCCCGTCGCGACCCAGAAGCTCAACCGCGCCCAGCCGGGCAAATTCTTCGACGTCGAATACCCGATCCCCGCCGCCCTCATAGAGAAAAAAGACGCCGTCACCATCCGTTTCCAATCCCAGCCCCGCAGCGCCGCCAGCCGCATCTTCGGCCTCGACGTGCTGAAAATGCCGTGAGCCTTGCCGACTTCGTTGGAGCCTGCGTCCTGCTAGCCGCCTCCGCGAGCCTGCTCGGACAAGTGCAAGAGGCGGCTCCAGGGCCCATCCTCGACGGCTTCACCGCCGATCCTTCCATCCGCGTCTTCGGCGACACGTATTAGGCTGCAAGCGATAGACCCGCTCACCACGCCGTTTAAACCCGGCGACGCGGGCGAGCCGATCCTCAACGGCAAGGGCGGCGACATATCCCCTTGAGGCCAAGTCCAGGATCTGCAACCGCATAATGTCCCCGGCGGGAATCGAACCCACATCTAAGGTTTAGGAAACCTCCGTTCTATCCGTTGAACTACGGGGACGCTTGACTACCGGGCCGCAACGCCGTCTCGATATCAATATTTTTTTGATGTTTGCCCATGCACGGTGTTGTTGCAACTCTTCAAAACTCAAAACTCCGCCTGCCCGTCACAGGATTGTCAGTTCCGCCCCCATGGCGGCTCTTGACTTCACGGGGGCGCTCAGGAAAAGTCGCCCTCTATGCGAATCCTCCTCAATGTCTCAATACCTCACGAACAATTTAATGCTTCGGTAAGAGACGGCACCGTCGCGACGAAGCTCGAACGCATCCTCGATGAGATAAAGCCGGAAGCAACATACTTCACCGAACTGCATGGCCGGCGCGGGGCGGTCCTCATTGTCGATTTAGCCGACCCCTCGAAAGTTCCCTCACTCGCCGAACCGTGGTTTCTCACGTTTAACGCCGATGTCGAATTCAGGGTCGTCATGACACCGGACGACCTGCAAAAGGCGGCTCTCGATCAAATCGGAAAGCAATGGGGCTAGACTGGGGCTAGACTGAAATATAGCCTGTTCGCCGGTTTGAATCGGCGCCAAATGTGCTTCCGATGAACACCCGTGAAGTTCTGCGTCTTTATTGGGATCAACGTCGGAGGAATGGTCGGCTGGTGGTTGGGGGAGCAATTTGGCGTCATGACTGCGTTTGTCATCAGTTCCGCGGGGAGCATGGTCGGCGTCTTTGCGGGATGGAAATTCGCACGCCATTATCTCGTTTGATCCAGAAACTCGACAACGCGCCGCTCGTACCATGGCCGGAATCCATGGGCCAGATCGATGAACCCGAGGTGGCCGCCGAAGGCGGGGGTTTCAAGAAACAGCCAGCGGCTCCGGGTCGCCTCTTCAAAAGGAAAACATTCCGGCGCAAGGAAGGGGTCGTCGAGCGCGTTGAGAAGGAGCGTGGACGCCGTGATCGCGGGCAGATATTGGCGCGCGCTGGATTGTTTCCAGTAGTCGTCCGCATCGCGAAACCCGTGCAGCGGCGCGGTGTAGCGCCCGTCGAATTCCTCGAAGGTGCGGATCGCTCGGCTCCCGCTCACGTCAATCTGATCCGGAAAGAGCACCGCCTTGGCCTCGACTTTGGCGACCAGCGTTTTGATGAAGCGCCGTAGGTAGAGCCGGTTTCCCCGCCGCCGATCGAGAACCCTGGCGCTCGCGGCGAGGTCCACCGGGGCTGAAATCGCCGCCGCGCCCGCGACGGCTGGATGCGGCTTCCCTTCGCCGAGGTATTTGAGAATCAGGTTTCCTCCGAGGCTGAAGCCGACGAGGACGATGCGCGAATACGTTGCCGCCGCATGCCGGATCACCCGCCCGAGATCGCCCGTTTCCCCGCTATGGTAGAAGCGCAACAGCCTGTTCGGCTCTTTGCCGCAGCCGCGGAAGCTCCATGCCAGCGCGTCCCAGCCCGCACCGTCCAGCGCGGCCGCCATCCCGCGGATGTAACCGTCCTCGGCGCATCCCTCCAATCCGTGGGAGAGGATCGCAACACGATTCCGGCCCTTGCGCAGCCAATGCATCTCCAGAAAATCGCCGTCTTCCAGTTCCAGGCGCTCAGGCTCCAGCGGGGTGTTCACCCTGTGCGATGCGAGCGCCGAAACCAGCGTTTGGACGTGTCCATTGCGCAGGTAGGCGGGCGGCTGAAAGGTCGAAGAAACAAGCGGCATGGCGGCGCCTTCCCGTCATGCCTGCCGCCAACGTTCGCTCGCGGCTACAAAGACGATGATTGCCCGTAGTAGGCGGTGGCGCCGTGCTTGCGGAGGAAGTGTTTGTCGAGCAGGGCGCGGGAAATGGGCGGCGCGCCGGGATTCAGTTGCAGGGCTTTCCTCGCCATCTCCGCGACGATCTCCAGTGCGAAGGCGTTCTCGACCGCTTTCGCCCCTCCCGGTCCCCAGGCGAAGGGGCCGTGCCCATGAACCACCACAGCGGGGATTTGGAGAGGATCGAGTTCCTTGAATCGTTCGACGATGACGTTGCCCGTTTCCCATTCGTAGGAGGAGGCGATCTCGCCGGGAGTCATGGGGCGGGTGACGGGGACTTCGCCGTAGAAGAAATCGGCGTGGGTGGTGCCGAGGCAGGGAATGCCTTTCCCGGCTTGCGCGAAGGCGACGGCGTTGCGCGAATGCGTGTGAACGACGGCGCGCACCCCATTGAACGCCCGATACAAACACCGGTGGGTGGGCGTGTCGGAGGAATAACGCAGGCCGCCTTCGACTTGCTTTCCTTCGAGGTCGAGGATGACGATGTCATCCGGGGTCAGCTTTGAATAGTCGACCCCGCTCGGCTTGATGCCGAATACGCCCAGCGCCGGATCAAAGACGCTGACGTTGCCAAAGGTGAGGTCCGCCAGCTTCAATCGCGGCAAGGCGAGGTTCGCCTCGTGGCATTCTTCTTTAATGTGGGTATAGCTGCTCATAACCTGCCCAGGCCGGGCGCGATGTGGTAATAGAGTTCGTTGTTGCGGAGCGTTTGCTTGAAGTCGCGCACGGTCGTATCCGCGTCGATGATCGCGACTTCGACCCCGGCGATCTCCGCGAGGTCTTCGATGTGTTCGGACGTCACGGAATAGCTGAACCCGGTGTGGTGCGTGCCGCCGGCGTAAATCCACGAGGCGACCGCGGTTTTCAAGTCCGGCTTGCACTTCCAGACGGCGCGCGCTACCGGCAGCTTGGGCAGCGGATGCGGCGGCTTGATGGCGTCCACTTCGTTGACAAGCAGGCGGAAGCGGTTGCCGAGATCCATGATGGCGACGTTGATCGCGGCGCCCGCGTGCGCATCGAACACCAAACGCACCGGGTCGTCCTTGCCTCCGATGCCGAGCGGGTGAATCTCCACAGCCGGCTTGCCCGCAGCGATGGACGGGCAAACTTCGAGCATATGGGAGCCGAGCACGAGATGGCCCTCGGGGTTCAACTCATAGGTGTAATCCTCCATGAACGACGTGCCGCCGGGCATGTCGGCGTCCATCACCTTCATCGCGCGGACGAGCGCGCAGGTTTTCCAATCGCCCTCTCCGGCGAAGCCGTATCCATCCGCCATCAGGCGTTGGGCGGCGAGGCCGGGCAGTTGCGTCAGGCCGTGCAAGTCCTCGAACGTGTCGGTGAAGCCGAGGAACTTTCCATTCTCCAAAAACGCGCGCATCCCCAGTTCCTGGCGGGCGTTATAGCGTAGCGAGTCGTGGCGCGCGCCGCCTTTGCGCAGGCTGTCCACCACGCTGTACAGCTCTTCGTATTCGGCGCAGAGCTTCGCGATGGCGCTCTCGCTCACCTCATTCATCGCCTGCGCGAGATCGCCGATGCCGTGCGTGTTGACGCCAAAGCCGAACTTCGCCTCTGCGGAAACCTTGTCGCCTTCCGTCACCGCGACGTAGCGCATGTTGTCGCCGAAACGGACGAACTTTCCGCCCTGCCAATCGGCCCAGGCGCGCGCCACCCGCATCCAGACGGCTATGCGGTCCTGCACTTCCGAATCGCTCCAATGGCCGACGACCACCTTCCGCCCGAGCCGCAGCCGGGTGTGGATGTAACCGTGCTCGCGATCGCCGTGCGCGGCCTGGTTCAGGTTCATGAAATCCATGTCGATGTCCGCCCACGGCAGGTCGCGATTGAACTGCGTGGCGAGGTGCAGCACCGGCTGGCGCAGCACGGAGAGCCCGCCGATCCACATTTTCGACGGCGAAAACGTATGCATCCAAAAAATCACGCCGCCGCAATCCGGCGCCGCGTTGGCTTCCAGACAGGCCGCGCGGATTTCCTCGGGCCGGGTGAGGATCGGCTTGCAGACGATCTTCAGCGGCAACCGTTTTGTCGCGTTGAGTTCATCGACGATCTTCCGCGAATTGGCGGAGACCTGCTTGAGCGGGCCTTCGCCGTACAGATGTTGCGAGCCGGTATAGAACCAGATTTCAGGGGATGGGAGGTTTTTCATGGAAAAAATTTTAGCCGCGCTGTTTCAGGGCCATGAGGTCTTTCATCACCCGGGAGAGATCAGCCGTCCGCGTCACGCCGCCGAAAGCGTCGTGCACCGTGCGGTAGAGCTTGAAGAGCTGGTTGTAGACTTCGTGGTTCTCCGCGTTGGGCGTATAGGTCACCTCTTTGAGCTTGGTCATCCTCACGCGCGCTTCGTCGAAGGTGTCGTATCCGCCGCCGGCCTTGCCGTTGAGCACCGCCGCGCTGATGGCCGAGCCGAGCGCGCACGTCTGGCTGGAACCGGCCACCTGCATCGTGCGCCCGGTCACATCCGCGTAAATTTGCATGAGCAGCGCGTTCTTCTCCGCGATGCCGCCGCAGCAGACAACCCGCTCCATCGGCACGCCATACTCCTCAAGCCGCTCGATGATGACCCGCGCGCCGAAAGCCGTCGCCTCGATCAACGCCCGGTAGATTTCCGCCCGCGTGGTGTAAAGAGTCTGGCCGAGCAAAAGCCCGGTGAGCTGGGGATCGACCAGGATCGTGCGATTCCCGTTATTCCAGTCGAGGGCGAGCAACCCGCTCTGCCCCGGCTTCAAAGCGGCGGCCTCCTGCGTCAACTGCCCGTGCAGCGCCGCGTCGCCCTTGCACACGCCTTCGACGAACCACTTGAAAATATCGCCGACCGCCGACTGCCCCGCCTCGATCCCGTGAAAACCCGGCAGGATGGCGCCTTCGACGATGCCGCAAATGCCGGGAATATCCGCGGGCTTCTTCGCGGAGGAAACCACCGCGCAATCGCAAGTGGAAGTGCCGATCGCCTTCACGAGAACGCCCTCCTGGATGCCGCACCCGATCGCCCCGTAATGCACGTCGAACTCGCCGATGGCGACGGGAATGCCTTCGCGCAGGCCGAGCTTCGCGGCCCAACTCGGGCAAAGCTTGCCCGCCGCCTCGCCGGCATCGTGCGCCTTTGCGTAAAGCCGGTCGCGCAACGGCGCCAGCTTCGGGTCAAGAAGCGCCAGGAACTCCTTGTCCGGCAAACCGCCCCATTCGTCCGAATAAAGCGCCTTGTGTCCCGCCGCGCAGACGCCCCGCTTTATCTCCAGCGGATCGGCCACCCCCGCGAGCACCGAAGGAATGAAATCCGAAATCTCGACCCAGCTATAGGCCGCGTCGAAAACCTCCGGCTCCGTCTTCAGACAATGCCATATCTTCGACCAAAACCACTCCGAGGAATAAGTCTGGCCGCACTTCGCTATATAGTGCGGCCGGTGTTCCGCCGCCAGCCGGGTTATCGCCCGCGCCTCCTCGAAACTGGTGTGGTCCTTCCAAAGCCAACATTGGGCCGCGAGACGCCCCTTCCACTTCGGGTCAAAAGCGAGCGGCTGGTTATGGCGATCCACCGGCAGCGGGCTGGAACCGGTGGTATCCACGCCGATCCCGATGATCTCCTCCGGCGAAAACCCCGGCTGTTTGCGGGCCTGGGCCAGCGCCGCGAGCACGCTCTTCTCCAGCCCCTCCAAATGGTCCGCCGGGCTCTGCCGCGCCAGGTTATGGTCATTCGCATCGAGCAGGATGCCATGGGCGCCGCTGGGGTAATCGAAGACGCCCGTGCCAAGTTCTTGACCATTGGAACAGCGGACGATGAGGGCGCGGACGCTGTTCGTTCCGTAATCGATACCGAGGACGCAAGACATAAAAGGGGGGAGGAAGGGCGATTGTAAATGCCGCCGTTAAAAAAGTCATCCAAAAAGATGGCGGTACGTGGCCGCGGGCACGACGGGGTTTTGCAAAGGAGGCAAAAACCGATGAAGAGAAAGAGACAGAGCAAGGAAGAAATCGCGCATGCCCTGCGGCGCGTGGAATGGGGCGAGAAGGCGGTGGAAGTGTGCCGGGCGATGGGGGTGAGTGAGGCGAACTTCGTTGCGCGCAAGGCCCCCATGCCGGGTTGTGCAGCAAAACGCGGCACAAAATGACAGCCGTAACGCCTTGAGGATGAGCCACTTGCCTCATCCTCAATGGTCTAAGAGGATAAACACGGTGAGGGAGGGATTCGAACCCTCGGTACCCTTTTGGAGTACGGCGCTTTAGCAAAGCGCTGCTTTCGACCACTCAGCCACCTCACCAACTATCTCG